>NZ_BAAANE010000006.1:0-27466 GCF_039529635.1 Kribbella alba
AGCCACGAGGCGCCCACCCCGAACACACTCCGGGACGGGCGCCTCAACCTGCCTATTGACAAGAGGTCCCTACATATCAGTTGAGCCTGCGCAACAGCGGGCCGTTGCCGAGGATGTCCTGGGCCGCGGCCTTGGCCGCGCCGGACGAGTCCAGCCGGGTCTCCCCGACCGGGTCGAACCTGGTCTCGTTCCAGTAGACCAACGCCTTGATCGCCGGGCGCTTGGCCAGCCCCTCGTCCACGGTGCGCAGCAGGTCGGCCTTCGTCCTGGAGAAGGCCGCCTGCTCGTTGACGCCCCACTCACCGAGCATGATCGGCTTGCCTGGGTGCTTGGTGGTCGCCCAGGTGTAGAAGCCGGGCCAGGTCGGGTTGGTGTAGGTGTCCTTGCGGTCGACCGACGAGGCGAAGTCGGTCCACCAGATCGGGGAGTTGCCGAAGATGTACGGATCCTCCGCGATCCAGTCGACCACGTCGTCACCGGGGTACAGGTCGTTGAACCAGGACTGCGAGCCCCAGTGCGGGGTCCCCATGTAGTTCATCACGAAGACCGCGTTGGTCACGCCGTCGGCCTTGAGCCGCAGGGCCACGTGCCGGTACATCGCCTTGTAGTCCTTCGCCGTCATCCCCGACCCGGCGGTCGGCTTGACCTCGTCTTCCGGCTCGTGGTGGATGCCCAGGAAGAACTTCTCCGGGAAGGTGGACTTCAGGTACTTCGCTTCGGCGTCGATCGCGGCGTCCACGGTCGGGTCACCGGCGGCGACCTGGGCCCAGGTGCGGCCCATCTCCGGCTTCCAGTTCAGCAGCAGCATCCGCTTCTTGCCGGGTTCACGAGCCCGCCTGATCATGTCCGCGGTCGGGAACAGCTTCGGGCTCGAGTTGTAGTAGTGCGCGATGTCGACCGTGCGGCCGATGGTGCTTTCGAAGGCCGGCAGGGCCTGGTCCCACGACTCGCTGCCCAGCGGGTTCGCCGCCACGCCGAACCAGGCGCCACAGGAAGGCACCAGGAGCGCCGAGACCGAGCAGCCCGGACCTGTCGTGGGGGTAGACGTCGGAGTGCTGGTCGGCTTCGGGGTGGACGTCGGTGTCCGGGTGGGCTTGGTCGCAGTCGGCGTGGGCTTCGTCGGTGCGACCGTGGGGGTAGCGGTGGGCTTGGTCGGCTGCGGCTTGGTCGGCTGCGGGTTGGTCAGCTGTGGGTTGCCGTCGTCGGCGCTGGCCGACAGCTGGACGGGCTCAGGGGTCTTCTCCGGCTTCAGCGCCGCCACACCCAGTCCGGTGGTGCCGAGAAGGAGCGAGATCCCGGCGATGATCGGGACGACGGCCCTGCGGCCCGCTCTGGCAGCCGGTTCATTCAGTACGTCGGAGGGAACGGCAGCACGATGGCGTGCGTGCCTACGGGAAAACTCATCCCGCATGGGGGCAGTCCTTCCTGCACGCCTGTGAGGTTAGCTGTCGGGCTCGGGTCGGAAGTATTACCCGGCCGCGGTTCTGCGGCTTCGCCCCAAAGGGCTCCCCGATTTCTCGGTCGGCCCGGGAACCTGTGGGTCCCCCACTTCCGCCCTCTGATGCCGGGTGGTAGTTGATCGTCGACCCGGAGGGCGGAGCTCGGCGTTGCGAGTCGGCGATGCTGGTGGCGCCTGGTCTCGTCCCCAGCCGAGCCAGGCGCGGTGAGCTTATGGCGAATCGCGCTGAGTGCTCAAGGCATCGGAATGCAGCCGGATCGACACTTTCCGTGACAGGAATGCGGAGAGTAACATTACGGCTCGATAACGAGCCGCATCGTCACGTACCGTCGAAGAATTGTGCGTATCCGCACACCCTGCGCAGTAATTCGATGTGAAGCCGGCCAGATTATTGAACGAACTCTTTACTCAACGGCGGTGCCACCTGAGCCCCGGCCGAATGGCACGAAACGCTTGATTTCCCGCTGGTTCTGACAAATACCGCGGCTATTTTCAAGCGAATGATTCAGCGGGAATCGCGCCGGCGCCGGGCCCGGCGGACCGCCAGTCCGTCGACGACGCTGCCCGTGATCGCGACCGCGGCGGCCACTTGCGCTGCGTCACGACGGTTCTCCTCGTCGGACACGGCATGGGCTTCCGGGTCCTTCAGAACGGCGCCCAGGGCATCCAGGAAGGCGCCCCGCTCCTCGCACAGGGTGACCAGGCCCAGAGCCCCCATCCGGCGGGAGAACTCCTGCTGGTGCTGGTCCACGTGCTCGTCCAGCGCGGGGTCCCGGGGAACCACCACGGGCTTGCGGCCCTGGCGTCGTACCTCGAACATGGTCGCCGGTCCGCCATGGGTCACCACGGCCTTGGCCTGCCGCATCAGCCGCTGCAGCTCGTCGTACGCGACGATGCCGACGCCCTTTGCGCGGCGGGGTGGCGCGGTCGCGCCGAGCTGGACCAGGGCTGTCAGCGACTCGTTGCCAGGCTGCTCGAGGTAGTCGTCGAGCCAGCTCACCAGCCGGTCGAAATGATGGTGGTCGGTACCAAGGATGACGAGGACGTCGAGTTGGTTCACAGCAGCCTCCCGACCACGGTCGACCCCGCGTACAGGTCCTTCTGTTCCTCCCACTGGACCAGCATCCGGGAGGTGAACGGGCGGCACAGCCGGGCGGTCAGGGTGGCGTGGTCGATCCGGTCGAAGACCTCGATGTAGACGGTCGGGATCCGGGCCAGCTTGCCGAGCACGAAGAACGGCAGGGCGACCCCGGCCCCGGTCGTCACGATCACGTCAGGTCGTTCCTTGAGCAGCACCCGGACCGAGAGTAGCGAGTTGCGGACCAGGTTCTTGAGGTTGCGGGTGGTCGGGTAGTACGCGAAGTAGGTGCGTTCGTCCGCCAGCAGGGACTTCCCGTCCTCGGTCGGGAAGGTCACCCAGGCGACGTCACGCCGGGACCACCAGGGCTTCAGCGTCATCAGCTGGGCCAGGTGGCCGCCGCTGGAGCAGACCATCAGCACCCGGATCGACGCCGCCAGGTCGTCGTCGATCGCCGCGGACTGGATCGACGTCATCGCGTCTCGTTCACCATGCCGGCACCGACGGTGCGGTTCGTGGCCTCGTCGATCAGCACGAACCCACCCGTGGAGCGGTTGCGCCTGTACTCGTCGCACAGCAGCGGCTGGGTGGTGCGCAGTCGGACCCGGCCGATGTCGTTCAGGCCGAGGTGATCGGCCGCCATGTCGCGGTGCAGCGAGTTGACGTCCAGGCGGTACCGCAGATCCTTCACCATCGCCCGGGCGGACCGGGTGGTGTGCTTGATGGCGAACTTCTGGCCCGGCCGCATCGGCACGTCGTCCATCCAGCAGACCATCGCGTCGACGTCCTGAGTGACGCTCGGTGCGTTGTGCACGCGGCAGATCATGTCACCGCGGGACACGTCGAGCTCGTCGGTCAGCCGGATCGTCACCGACATCGACGGGAACGCCTCCTCGACCGGACCGTCGGCGGTCTCGATCGAGGCGATCGTGGTGGTGAACCCGGACGGCAGCACCATCACCTCGTCCCCGGCCTTCAGCACCCCGCCGGCCACCTGACCGGCGTACCCGCGATAGTCGCGGTGCTGGTCGGACTGCGGGCGGATCACGTACTGGACCGGGAAGCGGACGTCGATCAGGTTGCGGTCGCTGGCAACGTGCACGTTCTCCAGGTGGTGCAGCAGGCTCGGCCCCTCGTACCATTTCATCGCCGCGGACCGGCTGACGATGTTGTCGCCGACGAGCGCCGACACCGGGATGACCGTCAGGTCCCCGACGTCGAGCTTGGTGGCGAACTGGGCGAAGTCGGCCCGGATCCGGGAGAAGACGTCCTCGGAGTAGTCGACCAGGTCCATCTTGTTGACACACAGCAACAGGTGCGGGACGTGCAGCAGGGTGGCGAGGAAGGCGTGCCGGCGGCTCTGCTCGAGCAGACCCTTGCGGGCGTCCACGAGGATCAGCGCGAGGTCTGCGGTGGACGCACCGGTGACCATGTTGCGGGTGTACTGGATGTGTCCGGGGGTGTCGGCGACGATGAACTTGCGGCGCGGGGTGGCGAAGTAGCGGTAGGCCACGTCGATCGTGATCCCCTGCTCGCGCTCGGCCCGCAGGCCGTCGGTCAGCAGGGCCAGGTTGACGTAGTCGTCGCCCCGGTCGCGGCTGGCCCGCTCCACCGACTCGATCTGGTCGGTGAACACCGATTTCGTGTCGTACAGCAGCCTGCCGATCAGGGTGCTCTTGCCGTCGTCGACGGAACCGGCCGTGGCCAGCCTCAGGATGTCCACTTCTCAGAAATACCCTTCGCGCTTGCGGTCTTCCATCGCGGCCTCGCTGAACTTGTCGTCACCGCGGGTCGCGCCGCGCTCGGTGATCCGCGTGCTGGCCACCTCGTCGATGACCTTCTCGACGGTGTCCGCGTCCGACCGGACCGCGGCCGTCAGCGAGGCGTCGCCGACCGTCCGGTACCTGACTGACGCGGTGAAGGTCTCCTCGCCCGGGCGCGGCGGGCAGAACTCGTTCGCCGCGAACAGCATCCCGTTGCGGTCGAAGACGGTCCGCTCGTGCGCGTAGTAGATCGACGGCAGCTCGAGCTGCTCCTGCGCGATGTACTGCCAGATGTCGAGCTCGGTCCAGTTCGACAGCGGGAAGACCCGGATGCTCTCGCCCAGGTGGATCCGGCCGTTGTACAGGTTCCACAGCTCGGGCCGCTGGTTCTTGGGGTCCCACTGGCCGAACTCGTCGCGGAACGAGAAGACCCGCTCCTTGGCCCGGGCCTTGTCCTCGTCCCGCCGGGCACCGCCGAACACCGCGGTGAACTGGTGCTTGTCCAGCGCCTCCAGCAGGACCGGCGTCTGGATCCGGTTGCGGGTGCCGTCCGGCGGCGCGTGGACGAACCCGCGGTCCAGCGCCTCCTGCACGCTCGCGACCACCAGCTGTACGCCGACCTCGGCCACCCGGCGGTCGCGGAACTCCAGTACCTCCGGAAAGTTGTGCCCGGTGTCTACGTGCATCACCGAGAACGGGACCCGGGCCGGGTGGAACGCCTTCTGCGCGAGCCGCAGCATCACGATCGAGTCCTTGCCGCCGGAGAACAGCAGCACAGGACGCTCGAACTCGGCGGCCACCTCGCGGAAGATGTAGATCGCTTCGGACTCGAGCGTCTCCAGCTGACTCAACTGGTAGTTGCGACTCACGAGACCCTCGCTTCCGGGGACAGCTGGATGGCAATCGAAGCCAGCAGCTTGGCAGAGATCTCCGGCCGGCACACAACCAGGTCCGGCAACTTCGGGTCGGGCTGGTTGTACAGCAAAGGTGAACCGTCGATCCGGCTGCAGAACAACCCGGCCGCTCGGCACACCGCGACAGGTGCCGCGGAGTCCCATTCGTACTGACCTCCGGCATGGACGTAGGCGTCCACTTCGCCCCGCAGTACGGCGGTCGCCTTGACGCCGGCGGATCCCATCGGGACCAGCTCGGCTCCGAGCTCGAAGGCCAACTGCTGGACCAGCGCGGGTGGGCGGCTCCGACTGACGGCGATCCGCAGCGGACCGTCCGGACGTGGCGGCAACAGCCGTGGATCGTTGGTGTCGTGCACCATCAACTGCGCCGGTAGCGCAACCGCGCCGGCCGCGAGCAACCCGTCCTCCCAGAGGGCGACGTGGACGGCCCAGTCGGAGCGTTCCGGCTCGCAGTACTCCCGGGTGCCGTCCAGCGGGTCGAGGATCCAGACCCGCTGGGCGGACAACCTCTCCACGGTGTCGGCGGACTCCTCGCTCAGTACTGCGTCGCCGGGCCGGCGTTCCCGCAGCCCGCCGATCAGCAGCTCGTTGGCCAGCTCGTCACCGCGGGCCCCCAGCTCCCGCCCGGACAGCGCGGTTGCGCGCAGCTCGAGCAGCAGTTCCCCCGCGGCCGTGGCTAGTTCCACGGCTAGTTCGCCGTCTCCTCGGGTCGCCATGCAGTCCCCTCATCATTTCCCCGTGACTCGAGGCGAAGTTCACCACCGAGCTCACCCCCAAGCTGCACGGCGCGCTGGTGCTAGTAAGCGCCGGAGCCTTTCAGTACTGCTCTCAAGGTCTTCCACAGGATCAGCAGATCCAGCGTCATCGACCAGTTGTCCACGTAGCGCAGGTCGAGCAGGACCGAGTCGTCCCAGGACAGGTCACTGCGGCCACTCACCTGCCACAGCCCGGTCAGCCCGGGCTTGACCAGCATCCGCCGGGTGTCGTCGGCGGCGTACCTGGCGACCTCCTGCTCGAGCGGCGGCCGTGGACCGACGAGCGACATCTCGCCCCGGAGTACGTTGATCAGCTGCGGCAGCTCGTCCATCGAGTAGCGGCGCAGGAAGGTGCCCACCTTGGTGACGCGCGGATCCACGCGGAGCTTGAACAGCACGGTGTTGCCCTCGCTCTGCTCGGCCAGCGCGGCCAGCCGGTCCTCCGCGTCGACGACCATGGTCCGGAACTTCAGCATCGTGAACGTCGAGTTTCCCCGGCCGACGCGCCGCTGCTTGAACAGCACGGGTCCACGGCTGCCCAGCTTGACTGCCAAGGCGATGCCGACCAGCAGCGGCAACACGAGCGTCAGCAGGCAGAACGCAGCCACCCGGTCGAAGATGCTCTTCAGCAGGTGCGGTCCCGCACTGGCCGACGGTCGCTCCAGATGCAGCAGCGACAACCCGGCGACTGGCCGGATCGAGATCCGCGGACCGGCGACCTCGATGATGCCCGGCGAGACGATCAACTCGACGCCGTGCTGCTCGAGTGCCCAGGACAACCGTCGCAGCGACTGGCCGGCGAGATCGGGGTCCGAGGCAACCGCCACGACGTCGACCGAGTGCCGGTTGACGGCCGCCATGATGTCGGCCTCGTCCAGGGCGTCCGCCGGCGATACGCCAGGTCCGTCGCCGCGGGGACGGCAGACCGCGACCACCCGGTACCCGTCGGCGGGACGCTTCTCCAGCCGCTCGCTCAAGGTCGCGGCCTCACCGTTGCGTCCGACAACCAAAACACGCCGCATGCAACGGCCGCGGTAGCGGTGGCGGCTCAGGTCACGCCGCAGGAAGTAACGCAGCAGCAGGGCCATCACGACCGTCGCGGGGATCGCCAGCACAACGAACCCGCGGGCGATCTCGCTCTTCGTCGCGTACGACGCGACGGCGACGACGGCGGTCAGCCCGACGCCCGACCGAAGAATGGAACGAAACTCGTCGGCGCCCGCGCCGAACCCCCGCGCCTCGTAGCCACGGGCCAGCGCAACGGCGGCCACCCAGGCCAGCGGCAACAGACTCCCGAAGATCAGGTAGCCGCCGCCGACGGTGTAACCGAACCTGGTCAGCAACGCCACCGAGGCCCCGATCACCGCGGCGAGCAGGTCGCCACCGATCGCGGCCCAGCGGTAGACGGCGACCCAAGGGGGTTCCGTCACCCAGGCAGATCTCGGCACGATCGCAGGAACCGTGTCCGGGACCACCCAGACCGGTCGACGTCGATCAAGCACATCAGGAGCAGTCGGCTCCATCGAATCCACATCCGACATGTTCTCCCCCATGACGGAATTTTCCGTCACCCGCAGTCACCCCCCGGTGAGAACCGCACCCTTCTTCCCCCGGTGCAGTTTGCCGCATGTTCGCCACCCCGTCGGCGGCAGTTCAACAGAGAGTACTACGACGTAGCGCCCTGCGACAGCAGCAACTCGGGGGTGTTGTGGACAACGCAGAATGGCAATGGGCCGGCCCTCACGGGCCGGCCCACGATGCTCGGTTTCAGCCCGCGATCAGGCCATCGCCGCTGATCAGTTCGCGCATCTCCGCGAGCGTGCTGTCACCTGGGGGCAGGATCGCGTCGGAGTCGTGCAGTTCGTCGTCCGGCACCCGGTCACCGCTGCGGACGAACTCCAGCAGCGCGCCGAACGCAGTACGGAATGCTTCTTCGTCCCCGGCGGAGACGGCCTTCTCCAGATCGCTGTCGACCGCGTTCAGCTGGTCGAGCTTGTCATCGGGCAGTCTGTACTGACCCTCACCCATGATCCGGACGATCATCGTGCGTCTCCGTCCTGCGGTCGAACCGGCTCTGCCTGCTGGGTCGGCTGCTGGACCGGCTGGGTCGAACCAGGCGCGTCCTGGGCGATCTGCTTGGGGGCCTCGGTGCCGCCGATCTGGGCCTTCATCGCGGCCAGCTCGTCTTCGACGTCGGAGTTGGACGACATCCGCTCGAGCTCGAGGGTGATGCTGTCCTTGCTGCTGCCGGAGGCGTCGTCGAGCGCTCCGGAGGCGAGCAGCTCGTCGATCGCGCCGGCCCGGGCCTGCATCTGCTGGGTCTTGTCCTCCGCACGCTGGACCGCGAGGCCGACGTCGCTCATCTCCTCGGAGATGCCGGAGAAGGCCTCGTTGATCCGGGTCTGCGCCTCGGCGGCGGTGTAGGTCGCCTTGATCGTCTCCTTGCGGGTCCGGAACGACTCCACCTTGGCCTGCAGTCGCTGCGACGCGAGGGTGAGCTTCTCCTCCTCGCCCTGCAGCTGGGCGTGCTGGGCGGTCAGGTCGTCGATCTGGCCCTGGAGCCCGGACTTGCGGGTCAGGGCCTCACGCGCGAGGTCCTCCCGGCCCATCGACAGCGCCTTCTGGGCCTGGTCCTGCAGCTTCTGCGACTGCGACTGCAGCTGCGAGGCCTGCAGTTCCACCCGCTTCCGGCTGGTTGCCACGTCAGCCACGCCACGCCGCACCTTCTGCAGCAGCTCGAGCTGCTTCTGGTAAGAGTAGTCAAGGGTTTCGCGAGGATCCTCAGCCTTGTCCAGGGCCGTGTTGGCCTTGGCCTTGAAGATCGTCGACATCCGCCTGAAGATGCTCATCGATATCCGTTCCCCTTCTGTGCCGGAGAGTGGACCCGGCGTGCGTGTCAACCACCCTATGTCCCGATAGGTCACCACACCATCGGGACCGGCCCGGATAAAGTGGTGGTCATGTCCGGGGACCACCCCGAGTCCAGTCCCGAATGAGGTTCAGTCCCCGTGTTCCGTCGTACCAAGTCTGAGACATCGCAACAAACCGAGGCCACCACCCCGGCCAAGCCGGGTGGCAAGGGTCGTCCGACTCCGACCCGGCGGGAGGCTGAGGCAGCCCGCAAGGCCTCGCTGAAGAAGCCGCGGAACCGCAAGGAGGCCGCGGCGTACCGGCGCGAGAAGGTCCGGATCGAGCGCGGCAAGATGCAGGAGGCGATGAAGACCGGTGACGACCGGTACCTACCGGCCGCCGACAAGGGCCCGGTCCGCCGCTTCGCCCGGGACTATGTGGACGCCCGCTGGTCGGTGATGGAGTTCGCCCTGCCGGTGCTGCTGGTCGTCTCGCTACTGGGCGTGGTCTTCTCCACCGCCTACTCCTGGCTCCCCGGCCTGGTGAACCTGCTCTTCCTGCTGATGATCGTGGCGATCGCGGCCGACTGGTTCCTCCTGTCGACGGGCCTGAAGCGAGCCGTAGCCAGGAAGTACCCGAACGAGTCGACCAAGGGCATCGGCTTCTACGCCGTCCGCCGCACGATGCAGATGCGCCGCTGGCGCCTCCCCAAGCCCATGGTCGCCCGCGGCGAGAAGCCCAAGGTCTAGCCCGGACGCCGCCCGCGCGTTTCAGCCGGGCACCACGCTGAGGGGTTGACCCCTCAAAGCGCGGGTTGCCCCCTCAGTTTCTCGTGAGGCAACCCCTCAGGTCGCAGGCCAGCCCCTCAGACCGACCGGCCGCGCCAGACCCACACCCCAAGGGACGGGGGACGGATCCGCGGTGCGGGGCGGATGCGCGGTGCGGGGCGGATGCGCGGTGCAGGGCGGATCCGCGGTCCAGGGCGGATCCGCGGTGCGGGGCGGATCCGCGGTACGGGCGGATGCGCGGTGCAGGAGCGTATGGGCGACCAGTTCTGGGGACCGCGGACACCTAATGGGGACCGCGGACACCTTATTTCATGTCCGAGGTCCCGCTTTGATGTCCGCGCCCCCCACACCTGGCCCAAATCCGGCCTTCCGGCGGAACACCCGCCCGCGGCGGAGCTACCGCGCGGCGTCAAGGTGGGGCCGACCGGGTCGCGGCGCGGCGGAGCAACCGGGTCGCGGCGCGGCGGAGCAAGCGGGCGGCGGAGCAACCGGGTCGCGGCGCGGCGGAGCAAGCGGGCGGCGGAGCAACCGGGTCGCGGCGCGGCGGAGCAACCGGGTCCCGGCGCGGCGGAGCAAGCGGGCGGCGTTGCGGCGGGGCAACCGGGCGGCGGAGCAACCGGGTCGCGGTGTACCGGCGGAGGAGACGGCGGGCCGGGGCGGGGTGTGTGGGGGTGGGGGGAAGTAGGGTCGGGGTCATGGACTTTCGGTATCTCGGGAACAGTGGATTGAAGGTCAGTGAGATCTCCTACGGGAACTGGCTGACCCATGGATCGCAGGTGGAGAACGAGCAGGCCAAGGCCTGTGTGAAGGCGGCGCTGGACGCCGGGATCACCACGTTCGACACGGCTGACGTCTACGCGAACACCAAGGCCGAGGTGGTGCTTGGTGAGGCGCTGGAGGGCGTTCGGCGGGAGTCGGTGGAGATCCTGACCAAGGTGTACTGGCCGACCGGGCCGGGCGGACCGAACGACGTCGGGCTGTCGCGCAAGCACATCCACGAGTCGATCAACGGGTCGCTCAAGCGACTGAAGACGGACTACGTGGACGTCTACCAGGCGCACCGGTACGACACGGAGACGCCGCTCGAGGAGACGATGGAGGCGTTCGCCGACGTCGTCCGGCAGGGTAAGGCGCTCTACATCGGGACGTCGGAGTGGACCGCCGAGCAGTTGCAGGAGGGTCACCGGCTCGCTCGTGAGCTACGGATCCCGCTCGTGTCGAACCAGCCGCAGTACAGCATGCTCTGGCGGGTCATCGAGGCCGAGGTGGTACCGGCCTCGGAGGAGCTCGGCATCGGGCAGGTCGTGTTCTCCCCGATCGCGCAGGGCGTTCTCACCGGGAAGTACAAGCCGGGCCAGCAGCCGCCGGAGGGATCGCGCGCGACCGACACCAAGGGCGGCGCGAACATGATCAGCCGGTTCCTCACCGATGACGTGCTGACCCGCGTGCAGGCGCTGCAGCCGATCGCGGACGAGGCCGGGCTGAGCATGTCCCAGCTCGCGATCGCTTGGGTGCTGCAGAACCAGAACGTCTCCTCGGCCATCATCGGCGCCTCCCGGCCCGAGCAGGTCACCGAGAACGTCAAGGCGGCCGGCGTGAAGCTCGAGGACAGCCTGCTGAAGCGAATCGACGAGACCCTCGGCAGCATCGTCGAGCGCGACCCGGCCAAGACCGCGCAGAACTCGCCGCAGACCCGGCCGGGCTCGTGAGCTGGACCTGGCGGTTCGAGACCGCCGAGGGCGCGTCGGCCGACCCAGGTGAGCTGACGGGTCAGGAGTTCTCGGCCCAGGGCGACGCGGAGAGCTGGCTGGGTGAGAGCTGGCGCGACCTCGCCGACAAGGGCGTGGGCCAGGTGTACCTGATAGAGGACGGCCGAGAGGTCTACGGTCCGATGAGCCTCCGCGCCGCGGAGTAGCGCCCAGGAGCAGCGCCGACCGGAGTCGCCCGACTGCGATCAGTACGGCCACGAGCCCGTACCACGACCTGTGCCCTGCCGCACGTCGTCGTACGGGCTCAGGCATGTCCGGGCCCGAGCGGTAAGCTGCGGCACGAACCAACTCCTGTGCTGCAGGGAAGCCGGTCCGAAGCCGGCGCTGACCCGCAACCGTGGGCCATGGGCAACCATGGCGAGCCGGACCACTGCGGCACAGGCAGAAAGGCTCAGCTACCCGCCGAGGTCCGCGGGTGGAGCCGTCCCCGAGCGTGCCCGGCGGGTGACTTCACTCCACCGGCCCCGGCCTGACCGAGGACACAGAGATGACTGCACACCGGACCGTTCGACTGGTCCTCAGCCTGCTGGCGGGTCTCCTGCTGGCGGGGACCGTCGCCACCACCGCCCAGGCCGAGGACGGCTACCGCTTCTGGGGCTACTACCAGTGGACCGGCGGCAAGTGGGCCTTTGCCCAAACGGGCTCGGATGCCGTAGTGCCGGCGGACGGCTCGGTCGAGGGTTGGCGGTACGCCGTGGGCGGCGCCAAGCCCCGGGTGCCTCGCGCGGCCGGCGACTTCACCGCGATCTGCGGCCCGACTCCGGCGGAGTCGGGCAAGAAGCGGGTCGCCGTGGTGATCGACCCGGGCACCCCGGCTGACTCGTCGACTGGTCAGGCTCCCCCGGCGGCCAGCGGCACCTGCGTGGTCACCGACGTCAAGGCGAGCGGCGCGAAGGTTCTGGCCGCGGTCAGCCCGGTCCGGATCGAGAAGGGCCTGACCTGTGGCATCGCCGGCTACCCGGCCACGGGCTGCGGCGATCCGGTGAAGAACATCAAGGTGCCGGCGACCGATGAGCCCGTGCAGCTGCAGATCGGCGCAGCCGTGGGTTCGGCAACCACGCCGTCGCCGACCGCAGGCCCGGCCAACCAAGCACCGGCGTCAAACAGCTCTTCGACCAGCGGCGGCGCTCCCTGGGGCGGCATCATCGGCCTGGGCGTGCTTGTGCTGCTCCTGGCCGGCGGCGGGTTCTTCATCAGCCGCCGTCGCCGCGCGGGCCAGTAGGTGCGCGCTGTCCACCAACTCTCACTCCCCCGGGCCTTGCACCCGGGGGCCTGGTGGTTGTGGGCGCTTGGGCTCGCTGTAGCTGCCAGCCGGACGCGTAACCCCGTCCTGCTGGTGCTGATCCTGGTAGTGGCGGGCTTCGTCGTCGCAGCACGCCGCAGCGATGCGCCGTGGGCCAACAGCTACGTGGCGTTCCTGAAGCTCGGCCTGGTCGTCATCGGCCTCCGGGTGGTCCTGCAGGCTCTGCTGTCGACCCGCTCCCAGGGCAACACCGTGCTGTTCACCCTGCCGGAGATCCCCTTGCCTGACTGGGCGAACGGCGTGAAACTCGGCGGCGAGGTGACCGCCGAGGCCCTCATCACCGCCTTGTACGACGGCCTGCAGCTCGCGGTGATGCTGTGCTGCATCGGCGCGGCCAATGCGTTGGCCAGCCCACGGAGGTTGCTCAAGTCGCTGCCCGGGGCGCTCTACGAGATGGGTGTGGCGTGCGTGGTCGCCCTGACCTTCGCGCCGCAGTTGGTCACCGACTCCAGGCGGATCCGTGCGGCCCGGCGGCTCCGCGGCCGCACACACGGCTCCTTCCGTACTACGGCCATGCCCGTGCTCGAGGGGGCTCTCGACAGATCGGTAGAGCTGGCCGCCGCTATGGACTCCCGCGGCTACGGCCGTACTGCGCACGTGCCGCGGCGCCAGCGCAGGATCACCGGCGCCTCCGTCCTGCTGGGCCTCCTTGGAATCGCCCTGGGCGTCTACTCCCTGCTCACTGACGCCATGGCCATCCCCGTAGCCGGCGCAGCTCTGGTAGTCGGTCTGCTCCTGGCCACCGGGGCCATGGCTGTCGGCCGCCAGCGGGTGACGCGGTCGCGCTATCGGCCGGATCCATGGGCCTTGCCCGAGTGGCTCGTCACCTTGTCGGGCGCGGTGGCCGCAGCGACCATGATCGTGGCCGCAGCTCGCGGTGTTGAAGGACTGGTGCTTGCCGGTCCGCTAGTGGTTCCGACAGTCCCCGTGCTCCCGGTGCTCGGTTTGCTGATCGGCCTCGCACC
Organism: Kribbella alba; assembly: GCF_039529635.1. Lineage (NCBI taxonomy): Bacteria > Bacillati > Actinomycetota > Actinomycetes > Propionibacteriales > Kribbellaceae > Kribbella > Kribbella alba. Next base: position 13,645 of record NZ_BAAANE010000006.1, read on the forward strand.
TGCCGTCGCAGCGCCTCCACTGACCCGGCGACGTGAGCTGGTGCCGGCATGATCGAGTTCGACCGGGTCACGGTCACCTACGACGGCGCCTCCGAGCCCGCGTTGCGCGAGGTCAGCTTCACCGTCCCGGAAGGTGAGCTGGCGTTGGTGATCGGCCGGACCGGCTCCGGCAAGTCAACCTTGCTGCGGACCATCAACGGGCTCGTGCCGCACTTCACCGGCGGAACCCTGGCCGGCCGGGTCCTGGTGAGCGGCCGCGACACCCGGGAGTACCGGCCGCGTGATCTGGTCGATGTGGTCGGCATCGTCGGGCAGGACCCGATGGCGGGATTCGTCACCGACACGGTCGAGGACGAGCTCGCCTACAGCATGGAATCGCTCGGGGTCGCGCCGGACGTGATGCGCCGCAGGGTCGAGGAGACACTCGACCTGCTTGGGCTGGCCGACGTACGGGACCGGGCGCTGACCTCGCTCTCGGGCGGCCAGCGACAGCGGACCGCCATCGGCGCCGCGCTTACGTCGCACCCGGCAGTGCTGGTCCTGGACGAGCCCACTTCGGCGCTGGACCCGCAGGCAGCTGAAGAGGTTCTGGCGGCGCTGCAGCGGTTGGTCCACGATCTAGGCGTCACTGTGGTGATGGCCGAGCACCGGCTCGAGCGAGTCATCCAGTACGCCGACCGGGTGATCGAGGTGCCGGGCGGTTCCGCTGCGGTCTCCACCGGGCTGCCGGTCGACCTGATGGTCACTGCACCGGTTGCGCCGCCCGTGGTGGAGCTGGGCCGGCTTGCTGGGTGGTCGCCGCTGCCGTTGTCCGTCCGGGACGCCCGGCGCGCTGCTGTGGCACTGCGGAGTCGCCTGACCGACTTGGCGCCGCCGCCGCGGGTTGCTATGGAGGGCCGCGAGCTTGCGCGCTGCGACGACCTCGTCGTGGCCTACGGCAACGTCCCTGCGTTGCGCGGGGTGTCGTTGAGCATCAGGGCCGGCGAGGTTGTCGCGCTGATGGGCCGAAACGGCGCCGGCAAGTCCACCTTGCTCAATGCCCTCGTCGGACTCGTCACGCCGCGCTCTGGAAGCGCCACCGCGGCCGGCGCGGACCCACGTCGTACCAAGCCGTCGCAGTTGGTCAAAGCCGTCGGCCTGGTCCCGCAAGAGCCCGCCGATCTCCTGTATGCCGCCACTGTGGCTGAGGAGTGTGCTGCAGCTGACGGCGACTTCCGGGTGCCTGCTGGAAGCTGTCGAGCGCTGCTGGAACGGCTTGCGCCCGACGTCGACGACGAGCTGCACCCGCGCGACCTGTCTGAGGGACAGCGGCTCTGTCTCGCGCTGGCGGTCGTACTGTGCGGCGCTCCCCCGCTCTTGTTGCTCGACGAACCTACGCGCGGGCTGGACTACGGCGCCAAGCGCCGGCTGGTCGCGATCCTGCGGGAACTCGCCGCGGCCGGGCATGCCGTGGTTCTGTCGACCCACGACGTCGAGATGGTCGCCGAAGTGGCCACCCGGGTTCTGGTGCTGGCAGAAGGCGAACTGGTGAGCGATGGCGAGACAGCGACCGTCATAGCCGGTTCCCCTGCCTTCGCTCCGCAGGTGGCGAAGATCCTTGCCCCGCTGCCCTTCCTGACCGTCGGGGAAGTCGCCACTGCCTTGGGACGCGCGTCATGAGACTCGTCGAGCTCAGGCCCCGCAGTACTGCGACTCTGCTGCTGGCGTCGCTGGTCGGCTTGCTCGCCTTCGGCTGGCCGCTGATCTGGCAGACCTCGCAGGCCGGCCAATCAGCCATCGGCCACACCACGGACGCGCCCTGGTTGTTCGTCCTCCTGCTGCCGCTCCTGGTTGCGGTGGTGCTGGCCGAGCTGTCCGAGTCCGGCATCGACGCCAAGGTGATCTCCCTGCTCGGCATGCTCGCTGCTGTAGGCGCTGCCCTGCGCGCACTCGGCCCTGGTACTGCGGGGCTCGAGCCCGGGTTCTTCCTGCTGATCTTGGCGGGGCGTGCCTTCGGGGCGGGCTTCGGGTTCGTACTGGGGGCGGTGTCGCTGCTGGCGGGTGCACTGGTCAGTGGTGGGGTCGGGCCCTGGATGCCGTTCCAGATGTTCGCCTGCGCCTGGGTGGGATGCCTTGCCGGGCTACTGCCTCGGGTTGGTGGTCGGCTGGAACTTCTGCTGCTGGCTGCCTACTCGCTGGTGGCCGGCGTGCTCTACGGCTTGGTGATGAACCTGTGGTTCTGGCCGTACGCGACGTTCGGCAGCGACTTCTCGTTCATCCCCGGCGACTCGCTGGCGGAGAACCTGCACCGCTATCTGCTGTTCGTGATCGCCACCTCGCTGGGCTGGGACATCCCGCGCGGCGTGCTGTGCGCAGTACTGGTGCTGCTGCTCGGACGGCCGATCCTGAACGCGTTCCGGCGTACCGCGAGGAAGGCCGCATTCGACGTACCGGTGGTGTTCGAGGAAGGGAGCCGCGCGGATGGCTGAACTGGTCACCGGTCCGGGCGGGGCGGTAGTGGACGGGGTGCTCCACCTGGGCGCCGACGGCAACGTTGGTGTGGAGGGATACGTGGTTTCGACCCTGCGGACGCCGAGCGGGCTGCGGTACGACGTGCGGACGCCTGATGGAGAGCAGCTGTCGTGGACTGCTCCTGCTCCTGCTGCTGTCGCTGCTCCTGCTGCTGTTGTTGTTGTTGCTCAGCGCACGCTCATCCTCGGCGGGGCTCGGTCCGGCAAGTCGACCGAGGCCGAGCGGTTGCTGGCCGACCACCCGGACACGCTGTACGTCGCGACTGGTGGTGATGGGTCGGCCGACCCCGAGTGGGCTGAGCGAATTGCTCGGCATCAGGCGCGTCGTCCTCGGAGCTGGGGGCTGGCGGAGACGATCGACCTGGTACCGCTGCTGCAGTCCGCTGGTCCCCCACTGCTGATCGACTGCCTGACCCTCTGGCTCGCCCGGACCATGGATGCTTGCAATGTCTGGGAGGATGTCGACCGGGTGACCGCCGTGGAGAGACACATCGGCGACCTCGCCACCGCCTGGTCCGCCACGCCACGCACGGTAGTTGCCGTCAGCAACGAGGTCGGCGCCGGCGTAGTCCCCGCGGACGCAGGCACCCGCCTCTTCCGAGACCTGATGGGCCGCGTCAATACCTCGATCTCCCACCGCTCCGACGCCGTCCTCCTAACCGTCGCCGGCCGAACCATCCCCCTATGACCCCACGGATACGCAGCCAGAGCGCCGCCTCAGCAGCTGGCGGACCTCCAACACTCACCTTGCAGCTTCGCGGGCGCTGGTCTGCCGTTCTTGCCGCGGGAATCAGTCGAGCGGAGAGCCGGTTGGGCCGGTTGGTGAGCGCTGGATGTCCGGCTGGCTCGCCATTAGGTCGCAGCGGACGGGCGGGGGTTCGCGGATGAGGGACGGGGTGAAGCTGGCGGTTGGGACGTTGTCGGTGTTGCCCGCACCGATGCCTGGGAAGATCGACCGGCGAGTGGCGGGGCAGGCGATGGGGTTCGCGCCCGTGGTCGGGTTGCTGCTGGGCGGGATCTCGGCGGCAGTGGTCGCTGGGGTGGGCGCGCTCAAGCCGGAAGCGCCTCTGCTGGCAGCCGTGCTCGGCGTGGTGGTGTTGATGGCGCTGTCGGGTGCGCTGCATCTGGATGGGCTGGCCGATACCGCGGACGGGCTCGGCAGCCGGCGTGATCGCGAGACCATGCTGCGGATCATGAAGCAGAGCGACATCGGCCCGTTCGGCGTCGCCTCGATCGCCGGCGTACTACTCGTCGACGTCGCCGCCCTGACGACCTGCGCGCAAGCCGGCTTCGGCTGGCAGGCGATCCTCATCGCCGCCGTCGCCAGCCGCCTCACGCTGCCCTGGTCCTGCCGCACCAGCGTCCCCTCAGCCAGACCCGACGGCCTCGGCGCGATGGTCGCCTCCACCGTCCGCCCAGCGGTCGCCGCCATCATCACCGCGGCAACCGTCCTTTGCGCCGTCGCCTTCGCATTACTCGCCGCGCCCACGACGCGCGGCCAACTGCTGACCAGCGACGGAGGCATCAGCAGGATGTACGGCGAAGGCATCAGCGGGGTGTACGGCGAAGGCCTCCGCGGCTCGGCGCCGACCAGCGGCGGCGGTATCTGGGTGGGTGTGGAAGGCACGCCGGCGACGACTGACGTGAACGCCCTCCAACTCCTCGGCGCCGGCCTCGCCGTCCTGGTTGCCGTGGCGGTCGGTGTCCTGGTCGTTCGCCGCGCGCGGAAAGCCCTCGGAGGCATCACCGGCGACGTCCTAGGCGCCGCCGTAGAACTTGCGCTCCCCGCAGCCCTCCTCACCCTCGCCCTCACCACCTAGCCCGACAGCCGTGGCGGCGAGGGGACGGCGAGCGGGGGGTGAGGTCTGCGGCCGCCTGGGGCTGCGGCCGCCGGGGGTGCAACAGGGTCTGTCGGGCCTGCGGGGGGGCAGGACCAGGCGTAACGGCGAGGACACATGGCGATCATGTTCGAGGTCGGGCCAGGCGGGGAGACAACGAAAGCCTCGTTATCCGTTATCTTTATGTAATGAACGCAACCCGCCCTGCGCCTGGTTCGCAGACTTCGCTCCGCGAAGCCAACCGGGAGCGTGTCCTCGGGGTTGTCCGGCAGCATGGCCCGCTCACGCAGGTCGAGATCGCTGCCGCGTCCGGCCTGTCCGCCGCCACGGTGTCGAACATGGTGCGCGAGCTGGACCAGGCCGGCATGGTCGGACTGTCCCGCAGCATCCGGAACGGCCGTCGAGCAGTCCTCGTCTCCTTGGCTTCAGGTGGCGGGCTGCTGGCCGGAGTCGCCTTCGGTGAGCGCGACGTCCGGGTGGCGATCGCGTCCGAACGCCGCGAGATCCTTGCCCAGCAACTGATGCCGCTGCAGGCCGACCATATCGCCGACGACGGGATGGAGCGGGCCGCCCGTCTGCTCGCCGACCTCGCGGAGACCGTCGGCTCGGGTGTCGAAGACATCGGCGCGATCGGGTTCGGACTCCCCGCGCCGGTCGATTCCGTCAGCGGCGAAGCGGGTTCGGACGCAGTGCTGCCCGGCTGGCGCGGGGTCAACGTCGCCGAGGCGATGGGCGCCCATCTGCGCGCACCCGTCGCCCTCGACAACACCGCGAATCTCGCCGCCCTGGGCGAGCTCCGCGCCGGCGCGCTCCGCGGCGTACAGCACGGTTGCTACATCAAGTTCTCGTACGGCGTGGGCGCGGGCATCGTGCTCGGCGGCGAGGTGTTCCGCGGCTCGGCCGGGACCGCGGGCGAGATCGGGCACCTCACCATCGACGAGAACGGGCCGATCTGCCGCTGCGGCAACCGCGGCTGCCTGGACACGTTCGTCGGTTCCCGCGCGTTGCTCAGCAGCCTGGCCGCATCCCACGGGCCGCTGCGCCTGCGGGATGTCGTCACCCGCGCGCTGGCGGGCGACCTCGGTTGCCGACGGGTGATCGAGGACGCGGGGCGCCGGGTCGGGGTCGCGGTCGCGGGCCTGGTGAATCTCTTCAACCCGGAAGCGATCGTTGTCGGAGGCAAGATGGCCGAGGCCGGCGACCTGGTCATGGTGCCGCTCCGCGAGGCTCTGGACCGGTGTGCGATCCCCAGTGCTGCCGCGACGGTCGAGTTACGGCCGGCTGAACTCGGTGACGAAGCGGATGTGCTCGGTGCCCTTGAGTTGGCGTCGATTCTCAGCCATTCGCGGACCTCGGCAACGGTCGTGACGAACACGTAACCGCTTTATGTCTATTTCTTGAATTCAAGTCTTGACGCCAAGGCTGGTTGTGACCTTGACTCTGGACAGGCCTACTCGGGCCCTCACGTCAAGGAGTTGCACTATGTCCGTCTCACCAACCCGTCTCGTCGGCCTCGGCATCGCGGTGTCGGCCCTTGCCCTGTCCCTGGTGGCCTGCGGGTCGGGCGACAATTCCAACTCGGCCGGCAGCGGCTCCGGCGGCAAGAAGATCGCCCTGCTGCTCCCCGAGTCGAAGACGGCCCGGTACGAGGCGCTGGACCGGCCGCTGTTCACCGCGGCGCTCAAGGCCGCGTGTGCGGACTGTGAGCTGCTCTACAGCAACGCCGACCAGCTCGCCGACAAGCAGCAGCAGCAGGCTGAGGCCGCGCTGACCCAGGGCGCCAACGTGCTCGTGCTCGACCCGGTCGACGGCAAGGCCGCCGCCGCCGTCGTAGCCTCCGCCAAGGCTCAGAACGTGCCGGTCATCGCCTACGACCGGTTCATCGAGGGCGCGAACTACTACGTCTCGTTCGAGAACGAGGCCGTCGGCAAGCTGCAGGCGCAGACTCTGGTCGACACCCTGAAGGCGGCCGGCAAGACCTCCGGCAACCTTGCCATGATCAACGGCGCGCCGACCGACCCGAACGCGGCCGACTTCAAGAAGGGCGCGCACAGCGTCATCGACAGCAGCGGCTTCAAGGTCGCCGCCGAGTTCGACACCCCGGACTGGAGCCCGAACAAGGCCCAGGACTGGATGGAAGGTCAGCTGAGCGCGATCAAGAACGGCCTCGTCGGCGTCTACGCCGCCAACGACGGCACTGCCGGTGGCGCCATCGCGGCCCTCAAGGGTGGTGGCGTGAAGCCGCTGCCGCCGATCACCGGTCAGGACTCCGAGCTCGCCGCGATCCAGCGGATCGTCGCCGGCGACCAGACGATGACCATCTACAAGGCCGTCAAGCCGCAGGCCGAGGCCGCCGCCAAGGCTGCCGTGGCCCTCGCCGGCGGTGGCAAGGCCGACTCGACCAGCGACGTCAAGGGCGTGCCGTCGACAATTCTCGACCCGATCGCCGTCACCAAGGCCAACATCAACGACACTGTGGTCAAGGACGGAATCTACAAGGTGTCGGACATCTGCACCGCGTCATTCGCGGCCGCCTGCGCAGCCGCCGGCCTCAAGTAAAGCCCTGACCCGTCGCACCCCCGGCTCTTTGAGGAGGTCGGGGGTGCCCCGGGGCTCAAGGCCCTGTACGAAGCCTCAGGAGGCTGATCAATGACTGTCACTCCCACCCCGGTGGGCACCAGCACCGTGCTGGCGCTGCGAGGAATCTCGAAGCGGTTCGGCGCGGTCCAGGCGCTGAAGAACATCGAACTGGACGTGCGCGCTGGTGAAGTGCTCGCCCTCGTCGGCGACAACGGCGCCGGCAAGTCGACCCTGGTGAAGACCATCGCCGGTGTCTACACCGCCGACGACGGCACGATGATGTTCGACGGGTCGGAGGTCAGGGTCGGCAGCCCGGCGGAGGCCCAGCACCTAGGCATCGCCACCGTCTTCCAGGACCTCGCCCTGTGCGACAACCTCGACGTGGTCGCGAACCTGTATCTGGGCCGTGAACTGCAAAAGGGCAGGGTGCTCGACGAGGTCGAGATGGAGCGGTCCTCCTGGGAGCTGCTCCGCCAACTGTCGGCGAAGATCCCGAGCGTCCGGATCCCGGTCGCCAGCCTGTCGGGTGGTCAGCGGCAGACGGTCGCGATCGCCCGGAGCCTGCTCGGCCAGCCGAAGGTCGTGATGCTGGACGAGCCGACCGCGGCTCTCGGCGTGGCTCAGACCGCCGAGGTCCTCAACCTGGTCGAGCGGCTCCGCGAGCGTGGTCTCGCGGTGATCCTGATCAGCCACAACATGGCCGACGTGATGGCCGTGGCGGACCGGGTGGCGGTGCTGCGGCTCGGCCGCAACAACGGCGTCTTCACCGTCAGCGAGACGAAGACCCAGGACATCATCGCGGCCATCACCGGCGCGACGGACAACGCAGTGTCAGAGCGCGCGGCGCGCCGGACACGGGAGGAGGGTTCCGCATCATGACCACCCCGGTCGATGGATCAGAGGTCGCAGTGCAGGACAACACCCCCGCGCTCCCGGCCGACCTGCAGGACGAGCGCCTGATCGCCAGCCGCGGCGTCAGCGGCGCCATCTCGGCCTTCACCGCGCGGCTCCGCTCCGGCGACCTGGGCTCGGTCCCGGTGGTGGTCGGGCTCATCATCATCTGGGCGGTCTTCCAGGTCGCCAACAGCAACTTCCTGTCCAGCCGCAACCTGGTCAACCTGACCCTGCAGACCACCTCGGTCGGAGTCATTGCCATTGGCATCGTTCTGGTGCTGCTGCTGGGCGAGATCGACCTTTCGGTGGGCTCGGTCAGCGGTCTCTCCGCGGCGGTGCTCGGTGTCACCTTCGTCAACAAGGGCTGGCCGCTGGTCGCCTCGCTGGTCGCGGGTATGGCCATCGGCCTGGTGATCGGCCTGTTCTACGGCGCGCTCTACACCCGCTTCGGAGTGCCCAGCTTCGTCATCACCCTGGCGGGCCTGCTCGGCTTCCTCGGACTCCAGCTGCTGGTGCTCGGCAAGGAGGGCTCGCTGAACCTGCCTTTCGACTCCGCGCTGGTCGGATTCGCCACCCGCAGCTTCCTGTCCCCCGTGCTGGCCTACGGGCTGATCGCGGTGGTCGTCGCGGCGTACGTCCTCAGCAGGCTGCGCGGACGAGGCGCCCGCGTCGCAGCCGGGCTGTCGGCGGCACCCACGTCGATCATCGCGATCAAGGCCGGCGCGCTCGCCCTGGTCCTGCTGATCCCCGTCATCGTGCTGAACGGCGACCGGGGCGTGTCCTCGATGTTCCTGCTGTTCATCGCCCTGGTGGTCGCGACGGACTTCGCCATCCGCAAGACCCGGTGGGGCAGGTCCGTGGTGGCGGTCGGCGGCAACGTCGAGGCAGCACGCCGGGCCGGTATCAACGTCCGGGTGATCTACCTGACGGTGTTCGCGGCGTGCTCGACCTTCGCCGCGGTCGGTGGTCTGCTGGCCGCCGCACGACTGGTCGCGGTGAACCAGAGCAGCGGTGGTGGCGACACCAACCTGAACGCGATCGCCGCCGCCGTGATCGGTGGAACCAGCCTGTTCGGCGGCCGCGGTTCGGCGTACTCCGCTCTCCTGGGCGCGCTGGTGATCATGTCGATCTCCAACGGGCTCGCGCTGCTCAGCCTCGACTCCAGCGTGCGCTACATGGTCACCGCCGGCGTTCTGCTGATCGCCGTCACGATCGACTCCCTCAGCCGCCGCAGCCGTCAGGCGCACGGCCGGGCCTGAAGACCCGGTGGGCTCCTGTCTCGACCCCTGCATCGGCGGGAGCCCGCCGTACCAACCGCAACACCGCACGCAACACCCCGCAGTACGACGGACCGTCGCTCTCCGCCCGGAGCGGCGGTCCGTTCTCCTTGTCCTGCGGCACAATGAGCGCCATGACGACGCGCAGGGTGCCGATCAAGGCTGAGGCGACCTCGGAGGATCAGCCGGTCACGACGCTGGAGCTGTTCTTCGATCTGGTCTTCGTCTTCGCGCTGACCCAGATCACCGCGCTGATGGCGCACGACCTGACCTGGCCCGGGTTGATCCGTGGCCTGCTGCTGGTCGGGTTGCTCTGGTGGAGCTGGATCGGCTTCTCCTGGCTCTGCAACCTGGTCAAGGCCGACGAGGGTTCGGTTCGTGGCGTCATGCTGGCGGCGATGGCGGCGATGTTCGTGATCGCGCTGTCGATCCCGGAGGCCTTCCACGACCTGGAGGGCGGACTGCCCGGCCCGGTCGTGATAGCGATCGCGTACTTCGCCTTCCGGGCGATGCATCTGCTGTTGTTCTGGCTGATCGCCGACGGGGACAGGGTGCTGCGGCGGACCCTGCTGCGGTTCGCGCCCTCGATGCTCGCCGGTACCGCGTTGCTGCTGGTCGCCTCGCAGTTCCACGGGACGACGCAGACGTTGCTCTGGGCACTGGCCCTGGCCGCGGACTATGGCGGCACCTACCTGATCGACGCGCGCGGCTGGCGGTTGCGTTCGGCCGCGCACTTCGCCGAACGACACGGCCTGATCGTCATCATCGCGCTCGGCGAGTCGATCGTTGCCATCGGCGTCGGCGTCACCGATCTGCCGATCTCCTGGCCGATCCTGATCGCCTCCGTGCTGGGCCTGGCCGTCGCGGCCGCGCTCTGGTGGATCTACTTCGACGCGACCGTCCTGTACGGCGAGCAGGCGCTGGCCGCCGAACCACTGGAGACCCGGCCGAAGCTGGCCCGCGACGCGTACACCTTCCTGCACTTCCCGATGGTGGCCGGCATCGTGCTGCTCGCTCTCGGCCTGAAGAAGGTGCTCGAGTACGTCGGGGACACCGAGCACCACCACCTGGAGGATCCGCTGAAGGGCATCGGGCTGTATGCGCTCTTCTTCGGCGTCGTGCTCTATCTGCTCGGCCACGTCGGCTTCAAGTGGCGAACCAGCCGCCGCCTCGGTGTCAGCCGCCTGATCACCGCCGCCCTGGCGGTCGTCGCCGTGCCGGCACTCGGCAAAGCACCCGCGCTCGCGCAACTCGCAGTACTGACTGCTCTGCTGACCGGGCTGGTCGCGTTCGAAGCGGTCCGGTTCTCCCGGGAGCGCGACGAACTCAGGCACGGGAGTCACAGCCCCGCCGAGTGATTCAGGCCTGGTTCACCGGGCCCAGAATGCGAGAGCCGCCGCTGACCCGGGTGGGTCGGCGGCGGCTCTCGAGGTGGTGCGTGTGGTGCGGGTCAGGCGGTAGCGGCGGTCAGGTCCACCTTGGGCTCGGCGAAGTGGCAGGCGGCGGAGTGACCCTCGCCCGACTTGGCCTGCTTCATCAGCGGCGGCTCCTGGGTGGCGCAGATGTCCTCGGCCTTCCAGCAGCGGGTCCGGAACCGGCAACCGCTCGGCGGGTCGATCGGGGACGGCACGTCGCCGACCAGGCGGATCCGCTCCTTCGGCGGAACACCGCGGATCGTGCCCAGGTCCGGCGCAGCCGACAGCAGCGCCTGGGTGTACGGGTGCTGCGGGGCGCCGTAGATCTGATCGCGCGGGCCCTGCTCGACGATCTTGCCCAGGTACATCACCGCGACCCGGTCACAGAAGTGCCGGACCACCCCGAGGTCGTGTGCGATGAAGACGAAGGCGATGCCCAGATCGCGGCGCAGGTCCTCCAGCAGGTTCATCACCTGGGCCTGGATCGACACGTCCAGCGCACTCACCGGCTCGTCGGCGATGATCACCTCCGGCTCGACCGCGAGCGCCCGGGCGATGCCGATGCGCTGACGCTGGCCGCCGGAGAACTCGTTCGGGTACCGGTTGTGGTGCTCGGGGTTGAGGCCGACCCGCTCCAGCAACTCCTGGACGCGCTCGAGCTCCTTGCCCTTCTTGACCAGGTTGTGCACCCGCAGCGGCGTACTGATGATGTTGCTGACCGTCTGCCGCGGGTTCAGCGAGCTGTACGGGTCCTGGAAGACGATCTGCAGCTCCCGCCGGAACGGGCGCAGCTCCTTCTCCTTCAGCTGGGCGATGTCGGTGCCCTTGAAGATGATCTGGCCCGCGGTCGGCTTGAGCAGCCGGGTGATCATCCGGCCGGTCGTCGACTTGCCACAGCCGGACTCGCCGACCAGGCCGAGGCTGCCGCCGGGCTCGAGGTCGAAGTTCACGCCGTCGACCGCCTGGACGACCTTGCGGGTGCGGCCCAGCCCGGCCGCCTCCTTGATCGGGAAATGCATCTTGAGGTCGCGGACCTGCAGCAGCGGGGTCTTCGCCGCGCCGGGGGCCGAATCGACGTGGCGCACAGTCTTGCTCATCTCTCTCCTCAGCCCAGTCTCGGCGCGACCTCGGCCTCGTAGATCGAGGCCTTGTCGTGCAGGTGACAACGGGACATGTGTGCGCCGGCGCCGTCGACCGGCAACAGCTCGGGCAGTTCGGTGGTGCAGCGCTCACCCTTCACCCGGTCCTTGTAGGGACACCGCGGGTTGAAGGAACAGCCGCCCGGAAGATCCAGCAGGCTCGGCGGCAGACCCTTGATCGGGCGCAGCCGCTCGTTCGCCGCCGACACCGTCGGGATCGACTCGAGCAGACCCCAGGTGTAGGGCATCCGCGGCCGCGCGAGCACATCCTCGGCGGTGCCGTACTCGACGCAGCGGCCGGCGTACATGACCAGGACGTCGTCGGCCATCTCCGCGACCACGCCGAGGTCGTGCGTGATCAGCACGATCGCGGAGCCGAACTCCTTCTGCAGGTTGTTCAGCAGGTCCAGGATCTGCGCCTGCACGGTGACGTCCAGGGCCGTGGTCGGCTCGTCCGCGATCACCAGCTTCGGGTCGTTGACCAGCCCCATCGCGATCATCGCGCGCTGCCGCATACCGCCGGAGAACTCGTGCGGGTACTGCTTGAACCGGCGGACCGGGTTCGGGATGCCGACCAGGTCGAGCATCTCCAGGGCGCGCTTCTTCGCGACGTCCTTGGACACCTTGTGGTGCACCCGGTACGCCTCGGTGATCTGGTTGCCGACCGTGTACAGCGGGTGCAGCGAGGACTGCGGGTCCTGGAAGACCATCGCCACCGCGTCGCCGCGGACCTTCATCAACTCGCTCTCCGGCAGGCCGACGATCTCGTCGCCGCCGAGCCGGATCGAACCGGTGATCCTGGTGCGCTTGCGGTCGTGCAGGCCCATCACGGCCATGCTGGAGACGGACTTGCCGGAGCCGGACTCACCGACGATCGCCAGCGTGCGGCCCAGCGGTACGGCATAGCTCAGGCCGTTGACCGCACTGACGACACCGTCGGCGGTCGGGAACTTGACGGACAGATCCTCGACCACCAGGTACGGCGTCTCACCGCTGGGCGTGAGCGACGTGTCCCGGCGCTCCCGGGTGGCGATGGACGGGTTGCGCCGCTCGGGCGCCACCTCACCCTCGCTGGGTACGGTGCCGACCATGGTGTCCTGGCCATCCTTTCGGTCCGGTAAGGCCTTCCGTCCCTCGTTGGCGGGTGTGGTCACGCGAGCCTCACCCGAGGATCGATGAGGCTGTAGCCGATGTCTACGAGGAAGTTCATCACGACGATAGCGGCCGACGCGACCAGGACCGTTCCCATGATCACCGGCAGGTCGTAGTTGTTCAGGCTGTCGATCACCAGGTTACCGAGGCCGGGCAGGTCGAAGATCTTCTCGGTGAAGATCGCCCCGGCCAGGCTGCCCGCGATGTCCAGACCGAAGATGGTGACGACGGGGATCAGGCCGGCGCGCAGCGCGTGCTTGTAGGTGACCACCCGGTCCGACAGTCCCTTCGCGCGGGCCGTCCGGATGAAGTCCTCGCTCAGCGTCTCGACCATGGAGCCGCGGGAGAACCGGGCGTACTGCGTGCAGAAGTAAATGCCCAGGACCAGCCACGGCGTGAGCAACCCGGCGAACCACTTGCCCGGGTTGTCCGTTAGCGCCGTATAGCCGCTGCGGGGCAGAATCGGATAGAGGATGGTGAAGTAGAGCGAGATCATCAGCGCGACGATGTAGTACGGCACCGAGCTGAGGACCAAGGTGCTCGTCATAAGCGCCCGGTCTCCGAGGGTCCCGCGTCTCTTCGCGGCCATGGAACCTATGAAGACTCCGATCGTGAGCACCAGCACCGCGTAGCCCAACACCAACGACACGGTGACCGGCAGAGCGCTCTTGAGCATGTCCACCACAGGCCGGTCGTTCTTGAACGAGTAGCCCAGGCAGGGCGCGCCGCAATGCTGCACGACGCCGGAGGTCTCGAAGTCCCGGCCGACGAAGATGCCCGCGGTGTACTCAGCGAACTGCTGGACCTTGGGTCGGTCCAGGTGCAGGTTCGACTTGATCTCGTTGTAGCGCTGCAGGGTGCAGTTGCGCTCACCGCAGATCGACGCCGCCGGATCCGTCGGCGCGACGAAGAACAGCGTGAAGGTCGCGATCAGCGTGACCAGCACGACACTGAGCGCGCTGACCAGGCGGCGCGCCACGAAGTAGAGCACGAGCTTTCTCCTCACCGATGAGGGTG
>NZ_BAAANE010000006.1:27482-182598 GCF_039529635.1 Kribbella alba
CCCACCACCCCGTCAATCAGATTCGAACACCTTGATCAGGCGATCGATCAGGGCTGCTTCAGGTAGATCGAGGTGAACTCGGGCATACCCTGCGTCATGTCGTTCACCACGTGGCCGAGGTTCTTGCCGATGGGGAAGTTGGACGCGCTGTAGTACAGCGGCAGCAGCGGGAGGTACTGCTCCAGGATCATCTTGTCGAGCTTGCCCGCCTCCTTGACCTGGCCCTCCGGGTCGAGCGCGTTCACGCGGTCGATCTCGGTGTCCAGCTTCGGGTCACCCAGCTGGCCGATGCTGTTGCCCAGGGCAACCGCGTCGGACTTGAAGAGCACCGGGAACCAGCTGGACTGCGACGGCCAGTCAGAGCACCAGCCGGCCGGGGTCTTGCCCAGGTTGACCGGAGCGTTCTGGTCGCCGGTGAAGGTACGGATCTTGGCCTTCGGCACACCGATCGACTTGTACTTGAAGCCGGCCTTCTCGAACACCTGCTTGCGCAGCGCGTTCACCTGGGTCGAGATCTTGTCGTCGATCGAGTAGTACTGGCTGAGCTCGAAGCCTTCCTTGCCCAGCGCCTTCAGCTTCGCCTTGACGTCCGCGGCGACCGCGTCGTCCTGCGCACCCGGACCGGTTCCGGTCAGACCAGGCAGCTTGTAGTCCTCGTGGCCCGGCACGGCCTGCGGCAGGATGGTGCTGGCGGGCGGGTCGTCGTTCGGGTTCAGACCGGCAACCTTGCGCCACCCGTCGTACGGGTAGGCCTGCGCGACGAGCTTCCGGACCTCCAGCGGGATCCGCCGGGTGTCCATCGGCAGCGTGATGGTGCAGGGACCCGGGCCCTTGACGAGCTGGGCCTGGTCCTTGACCTCGGGCAGCAGGCTGACGTCGAGGTTGGTGTAGTTCAGCGCGTTCGCGTCGGGGCCGGAGCTGGCCAGCACCTGGCGCTGGACCTTGATCAGGTCCTGGCTGAACTTGAAGTCCCAGCCGTCGACGAACTGGTAGCGGACCGGGTCGGTCTTCGGGTCCCAGTTGGTGTTCTTGACCAGCTTGAGCTCGGTACCCGGGGTGTAGGAAGCCACCTTGTACGGGCCGGTCGTAGCCGGACGCTGCTCGTAGTTCTTCTTGGTGTCCCGAGCCTTGGGGATCGGGGCGAACAGCGGGAAGGCGGCGTAGAACGGCATGTCGTCGAACTTCTTCGCCAGGTGGATCACCAGGGTGCTGTCGTCCGGCGTCTCGACACCGGAGTAGTTGTCACCGCCGGCGCCGTACGGGCCCTTGTACTTCTCGCCGTCCTTGAAGAACTGGATCTGGTACGTCGGTCCCGCGTCATAGAGGTCGTGCGCGAAGGACCGCTTGATCGCGTACGCGTAGTCCTCGGCCTTGACCGGGGTGCCGTCGTCGTACTTGATGCCGGTCTTCAGCTTGAAGGTCCAGGTGAGACCGTCGGCCGACTTCGTGCCCAGGTCGGCAGCGAGGTCTGGCACCAGGGTCGGCTTGCCGGACTTCGGGTCCAGCTTGTACTGGGTCAGCGCCCGGTACATCAGCTTGCCGATCTGGTTTCCGTCGACGTAGTAGATGTTCGTCGGGTCGAAGGTGTCCGGTGTGACGTCCGACAGCACCGTGACGGTGCCACCATTCTTGGACCCGTCGATTGCCGGAGCAGGCCCCACGGCTGTTGGGTCCGTCGCCTTGACCTGGGTCTCGCCCGGCTGGACGTTCGAGCCACCGTTCGAGCCACTGTTCGACGACGGGCTGCCGCAGGCTGCGACGGCCAGCATGACCGTTGCCGCAACCGCGGTGATCCGTTTCCACTGCATTGTCGTGTTTCTCCTTTTCTGCCGCTCGGGCAATCGCCGTACTACCGGCGAGTCTTGGGGTCGAAGGCGTCGCGCACGGCGTCGCCGAGAAGGGCCATGGCAAGCACCAGAGCGGTGATGCCGATCACCGGAAGCCACAGGAACAAGGGGTAGGCCTTGAACCAGTTGGTGGCGACCGCGATGGTCTGGCCCCAGGAGGGGATCGGCTCGACCAGGCCGACACCGAGGAAGGACAGGCCGGCTTCGGCCGTCACGTACGCGGGCAGCGAGAGCGAGGCCGAGATGACGATCGGCGCCACCAGGTTGGGCAACAGCTCCTTGAAGAGCACCTGGCGGGTGGGAACACCGATCGCCTTGGCGGCGAGCACGAACTCGCGCTCGCGCAGCGACAGCACCTCACCTCGGATGATCCGGGCCAGACCCGCCCAGCCGAAGAACGACAGCACGAAGATCAGCACGTAGAACCGTGTCGACGCCTGTTCCTCGGGCGTGAGGTTGAACGAACCACCGCGCATCGACTCGACGATCGGCACCAGCGCGATGGCGAAGAGAAGGTACGGCAGGCTCAGGACGAAGTCGATGATCCAGGAGATCACCCGGTCGGTCCAGCCGCCGAGGAAGCCGGCCAGCAGGCCCGCGACCACACCGACGATGGTGCCGAACAGCGTCGCGGCGAAGGCGACGATGAGCGAAGGACGCGCACCGTAGACCCAGCGGGCGAAGTTGTCGCGGCCCGTCTTCGGCTCGACACCCAGCCAGTGCTGCGCGTTCGGGCCACTGGTCGGGTAGCCGAACTCGTCGACGAGTTCGGTGTGGAAGGCACCGTAGGTCTGGCCCTCGAGCTTGGCGAGCAACGGCGCGAACACCGCGATCAGGATGAAGAACAACACGATCCCGACGCACGTCATGGCCAGCTTGTCCTTGCGGAGCCGGTCCATTGCGATGCGGGTCGGCGACTTGCCGTGCGCGACCGTGGCCGCACGAACCGGCTCTGCCGACGCCGGGTGGTCCTCGACGCCTACGGTCGAGTCGGGTGACCCAATACTCATTCGCGCTCCGTCAGCTTTGTCAGCCAGATTCAGGTGTTCGGATCCGGCAACGGTCTGTAGATCGTGCCGAGCCTTTGCCCTGTGGGGCGCTCGCGTCAAATCCCCTTGACACGGCGATTCCTCCACAGCCGCGCGCTAGCCTGCCTGACACTGTGACACCAAACCAGCGGTGCCCGGCTCCAGTGCACAAATCGTTACCGGAACGGGTACCGGACCGGAACATTTGCCCCGGATGGTCACCTTCCGCGATCAATCCTTCGCAAAATGCGTCGGCACAGCACGGTCAGTGGCCAATTTGTGCCACATTCTCACTGAGGGTGCCTTTCCGGCGACCAGCAGAAATGAAATTCGTCACCTGCCGGAAAGGTCCCGTTCAGCCGGCAACTGCCGACGCCGGTGACCAAGATCTCGCGACCGCGGGTCCGGCCTACCGGCCTCGACAGGGACACAACAAAGCGGGCGACGGATGACCGTCGCCCGCTTCTGTGTGTAGTCAGCTCTCGCGGACGTTGACCGTGACGAACGGCGGCTTGACCACCTCGAAGGGCTCCTGCCGGCCACGGATGTCTACCGCCACCTCGTCGCCCTCCTTGACGCCGGCATCGAGCAGGGCGAGCGCGATCCCCTTCTTGAGGGTCGGGGAGAAGGTGCCGGACGTGACCTCGCCCAGCGCAGTACCGGCGGAGTCCGCGACCGTCATGTGCGGCCGCGGGATGCCCCGGCCGACGGCGCGCAGGCCGCGGAGGATCCGGGTCGGCCCGGCCTCCTTCTCGGCGCGCAAGGCCTGGTCGCCCCAGAAGTGCTCCTTCTTCCAGCCGACGGCCCAGCCGGACCGGGCCTGGACCGGCGTGATGTCCGGGGAGATGTCCTGCCCGTGCAGTGGGTAGCCCATCTCGGTGCGCAGGGTGTCGCGAGCGCCCAGACCGGCCGGGACGATGCCGTACGACTCCCCTGCCGCCAGCAGCGCGTCGAACACCGCGACTGCCGCTTCGTTCGGGACGACCAGCTCGTAGCCGCGCTCACCGGTGTACCCGGTCCGGCAGACCACTACCGGCGTACCGGAGTAGTCGGCGACGGCGAAGGACATGTAGTCGTGGCCGGTGGGCAGGCCGATCGCCGCGACGACGTCGTCGCTGTTGTGACCCTGGACCGCGAGGATCGCGTAGTCGTCGTGGGTGTTCGTCACCACGACGCCCTCGGGCGCCTGGGCCTTGAGCAGGCGGACGACCTCTGCGGTGTTCGCGGCATTCGGGATCAGGAACACGTCGTCGTCGCCATGCAGGTAGGCGATCAGGTCGTCGACCACCCCGCCGCGGTCGTTGCAGCACAACGTGTACTGCGCTTGGCCGGGCGCGATCTTGCCGAGGTCGTTCGTCAGGCAGGAGTTCACGTATGCCGCGGCGCCCGGGCCCTTCACCGTCGCCTTGCCCAGGTGACTCACGTCGAACACGCCCACGGAGGTCCGTACCGCGGTGTGCTCGGCCACCACACCGGAGTACTCCAGCGGCATCTCCCAGCCACCGAACTCGGCGAACTTGGCTCCGAGCGCGACGTGCCGCTCGTGCAAAGGGGACTTCTTCAAGGCGGGAGACTCGGTCATGCAGCGGAACTTACCGGACGAGCCGCGTAGCATGCACAGGCAGCTATTTCACGTACCGTCACGGCCGGCGCACCTGCCACCCGGTCAAGGAGGACTGAGGATTTCGTGAGCACCATCACCCTGAGCAAGTCCGATGCGGCCGGCGTCAAGACCGACGTCGTGGTCATCGGCGTGGTCAAGCTCGACGGCGGCGTCGCCCTGCCTGCCGGCACCGAGTCGGTGAACGCCGCGTACGGCGGGAAGCTGGTGGAGGTGCTGTCCGGCCTCGGTGCCACCGGGAAGGCCGGTGAGGTCACCAAGGTGCCCGGCCCGAAGCCCGGCAAGTCGGCCCTGCTCATCGCGGTAGGTCTCGGCGCCGCCCCGAACGGCGCGCTGAAGACCGAAGACCTCCGTACTGCGGCCGGCGTCGGCGTGCGCGCGGCGAAGACCGCGCAGTCCGTCGCCTTCGCCCTGCCGACCCCGGATGCCGAGTGTGTCCGCGCGGTCGCGGAGGGCGCGCTGATCGGCCGCTACTCCTTCAACTCCTACAAGTCGGAAGCGTCGACCGACGCCCCGGGCAACCTCATCGTGCTGACGGAACTGGCCCGCAACAAGGACGCCAAGGCCGCGCTGGAGCGCGCTGAGGTGGTCGCCGACGCCGTCCACCAGGTCCGCGACTGGGTGAACATGCCCCCGTCCGACCTGCACCCGACCGAGTTCGCCGACCAGGTGCAGAAGCTCGCCAAGGACCACGGCGTCAAGGTCGAGGTGCTGGACGAGAAGGCCCTGGCCAAGGGCGGGTACGGCGGCATCCTCGGTGTCGGCCAGGGTTCGACCAACCCGCCGCGGCTGGTCCGCCTCAGCTACACGCCGAAGAAGCCGGTCACCCACCTCGCCTTCGTCGGCAAGGGCATCACGTTCGACTCCGGCGGCCTGTCGCTGAAGACCGCGAACGGCATGATCAGCATGAAGTCGGACATGGCCGGTGCCGCGGCCGTGATCGGCGCGACCATCGCGATCGCCCGGCTCGGCCTGCCGGTCCAGGTGACCACCTACGCCGCGATGGCGGAGAACATGCCCTCCGGTTCGGCCGCGCGGCCGTCCGACGTCTTGACCATGTACGGCGGCAAGACGGTCGAGGTCCTGAACACCGACGCCGAGGGCCGGCTCGTCCTGGGTGACGCGCTGGTCCGGGCGTCCGAGGACCAGCCCGACCTGATCATCGACGTGGCCACCCTGACCGGTGCCTGTGTGATTGCCCTGGGCACCAAGGTGGCCGGCGCGTTCGCCAACGCCGACACCGCCCGCGACCGGGTGGTCGACGCCGCGATCGCCGCCGGGGAAGGGATGTGGCCGCTGCCGATCCCTTCGGAGATGCTGGACAAGCTGCGCTCGCACTCGAAGGTCGCCGACCTGGCGAACATCACCGGCGAACCGTGGGGCGGCGCGCTGGCCGCGGCCGCCTTCCTCGGCGACTTCGTTGCCGACGGCATCGACTGGGTGCATCTGGACGTGGCCGGCCCGGCCTTCAACGACGGCGGGCCTTCCGGCTACACCCCGACCGGCGGCACCGGTTACGCCGTCCGCACGCTGGTGGAGCTGGCCGCTTCGGCCAGCTGACCTCGTCCGACGACCCGGCGGGAGCGTCCAGCCGCTGCCTGAGCCTCTGCCTCGGCATCGGGCTCAGGCTCAGGCTCAGGTGGTGCCGTTCCGCTTCTGCCGGGCGTTGTACTCCCGCATCCGCGGCGGGTAGCCGACCACGGCTGCGTCGTACGACGGGATGCCCAGGTTGTTCGCGAACTTGTGCGCCCATTCGACCGAGGGAACGCGGCGACGGGTCCACTCACCGTCGATCGCGACCAGGAGCAGGGTGTACTCGGTCACCGCGGTCCGCGGCTCGACGAAACCCTCGACGCCCTGCCGCGTCTGAGCGAACTCCCGCAGGTGCGCCTGGTCGGGATTGTCCGACTTGCGCATCGTGCCCGGCCTGTGCCGACGGAACCACTTCATGCAGTAAGTGTCCCCTATTCCCGCAAGCCCATCGCGGACCTCGGGATCCCCCGTCGCGCCGCCGCGGTACAGGCCCGAGAGCGACATCTGGGGTCCCCGGTGACAAGATGACGCCCGGGCCGGAACTCCGCGATCCGGGGCCGCCCACCGACCTGACGCCCACGGAGGAACCTGTGACGAGCCCAGAATCCAGCACCGCAGACAGCACCGCGACCTATGACCTGGTGATCCTCGGCGGAGGCAGTGGCGGGTATGCCGCCGCGCTGCGCGCCGCAGTACTGGGTATGTCGGTGGCTCTGGTGGAGAAGGACAAGCTCGGCGGAACCTGCCTGCACCGCGGCTGCATCCCGACGAAGGCGCTGCTGCATGCCGCCGAGGTGGCCGACTCGGCCCGCGAGGGCGAGCAGTTCGGCGTACGGACGACGCTCGAGGGCGTCGACATGGGCGGCGTGAACAAGTACAAGGACGGCGTCGTCGACCGGCTGTTCAAAGGCCTGCAGGGGCAGATCAAGTCCCGCGGCATCACCGTCATCGAGGGTGAGGGCCGGCTCACGTCGCCCACCACGGTCGAGGTCGGCGGTACGACGTACACAGGCCGGAACGTCATCCTGGCCTCCGGCTCCTACTCGCGGTCGCTGCCCGGCCTCGAGCTCGACGGCGAGCGGATCATCGCCAGCGAGCACGCGCTGACGCTGGACCGGGTGCCCGAGTCCGCGGTGGTGCTCGGCGGCGGCGTGATCGGCGTCGAGTTCGCGAGTGCCTGGACCTCGTTCGGCACCAAGGTGACCATCGTCGAGGCGCTCCCCCGGCTGGTTCCGGCCGAGGATGCCGACTGCAGCAAGACGCTCGAGCGGGCGTTCCGCAAGCGCAAGATCGCCTTCAAGACCGGTACGCCGTTCGAGTCGGTCGAGGTCGGCGAGAAGGGCGTCAAGGTCACGGTCGCGGGCGGCGAGGTGATCGAGGCCGAGCTGCTGCTGGTCGCCGTCGGCCGCGGCCCGAACACCGCCGGCCTGGGCTACGAGGAGGTCGGCGTCGCGCTCGATCGCGGCTTCGTCACCGTCGACGAGCACCTGCAGACCAGCGTGCCCGGCGTGTATGCAGTGGGCGACATCGTGCCTGGCCTCCAGCTCGCACACCGCGGCTTCCAGCAGGGCATCTTCGTCGCCGAGCACATCGCCGGGCTGAACCCGACGCCGATCGACGAGACCGGCATCCCGCGCGTCACCTACTCCGAGCCCGAGGTCGCGTCCGTCGGCCTGACCGAGGAGCAGGCTCGCGCGAAGTACGGCGACGTCGAGATCCTCAACTACAACCTCGGCGGCAACGGCAAGAGTCAGATTCTCAAGACCCAG
Source organism: Kribbella alba (assembly GCF_039529635.1). Lineage (NCBI taxonomy): Bacteria > Bacillati > Actinomycetota > Actinomycetes > Propionibacteriales > Kribbellaceae > Kribbella > Kribbella alba. The sequence continues at coordinate 35,281 of NZ_BAAANE010000006.1, forward strand.
GGCTTCGTCAAGCTGGTCCGCGCCAAGGACGGCGCCGTGGTCGGCCTGCACCTGGTCGGCTCCCGGGTCGGCGAGCTGATCGGCGAGGCCCAGCTGATCTACAACTGGGAGGCCTTCCCGGCCGACGTGGCGCCCCTGGTGCACGCCCACCCGACCCAGACCGAGGCCCTCGGCGAGGCGCACATGGCGCTGGCCGGGAAGCCTCTGCACTTTCATGAGTAGCTTCTGATGCCGTTGGGACGGGCGGGCGTGTCCGCTGTGACCCGGCTCTCGCCCGTTCCAGCGGCACCGTAGGCTGACACGAGACCGATCAGACGAAGGAGCAACGACCGTCATGCCGACCTCTGTATCCCTGCCGGCCCTCGGGGAGAGCGTCACCGAAGGAACCGTCACCCGCTGGCTCAAGCAGGTCGGCGACACGGTTGCCGTCGACGAGCCCCTGCTGGAGGTCTCGACCGACAAGGTCGACACCGAGATCCCCTCGCCCGTCGCCGGGACCCTGCTCGAGATCAAGGCCGCCGAGGACGAGACCGTCGAGGTCGGCGCCGAACTGGCCGTGATCGGCGACGCCGGCGAAAGCTCCGGTACTCCGGATGCGCCGGCTGAGGCCGCGCCCCAGGCTGAGGCTCCCGCTGCAGAGGCTCCCGCTGCTGAGGCGCCGGCCGCCGAGGCTCCCGCTGCCGAGGCTCCGGCTGTTGAGGCTCCCGCCGAGCAGGCTGCTGCTCAAGAGGCTCCGGCTGAGCAGGCTCCGGCTGCTTCATCTGAGCAGGCTCCGGCTGAGGCTCCTGCTTCGTCCGGCAATGGTTCGGGTGGATCTGGTGGGTCGGGCGGTTCCGGCACGTCGGTGACCCTGCCGGCCCTGGGCGAGAGCGTCACCGAGGGCACCGTGACCCGCTGGCTCAAGCAGGTCGGTGACGACGTGGCCGTGGACGAGCCGCTGCTCGAGGTCTCCACCGACAAGGTCGACACCGAGATCCCGTCCCCGGTCGCCGGCAAACTGCTGGAGATCAAGGTCGCCGAGGACGAGACCGTAGAGGTTGGCGCCGAGCTCGCGATCGTAGGTTCCGGCGACGCAGCCCCCGCCGCATCGGCTCCGGCAGCCTCGGCCCCCGCCGCTTCGGCTCCGGCCGAGTCGGCCCCCGCCGCATCGGCTCCGGCCCAGTCCGCCCCCGCCGCATCGGCTCCGGCCGAGTCGGCCCCCGCCTCCGCGCCTGCCCAGTCGACGCAGGAGACTCAGCCGACGCAGGCCGCTCCGGCTGCCGCCGCCTCCGCTCCCGCCCAGGCCCCGGCGCCCCAGCAGGCACCAGCACCGCAGCAGGCGCCGGCACCGCAGCAAGCTCCGACACCGCAGCAGGCTCCGGCGGCTGCGGCTCAGCCCCCGGCGGCCGCACCGGCTCCGCAGAGTGCGCCGACCCAGACCGCCCCGGCACCTTCCGCTCCGGCTGCATCGTCGAACGGCTCCTCCTCCGAGGGCCCGAATTACGTGACCCCGCTGGTCCGCAAGCTCGCCGCCGAGCACGAGGTCGACCTGGGTTCCGTCCAGGGCACCGGCGTCGGCGGCCGGATCCGCAAGCAGGACGTCATCGCCGCCGCCGAGGCCAAGAAGGCAGCTGCGGCCGCGCCGGCCCCTGCTGCAGCTCAGGCGTCCGCTCCAGCCGCGGCGAAGTCCGCGCCTGCAGTAAGCCCGCTGCGCGGCACCACCGAGAAGATGAGCCGGATCCGCAAGGCCATCGCCAACCACATGGTCAACTCGCTGCACGTCTCGGCGCAGCTCACCACTGTGGTCGAGGTGGACGTCACCGAGATCGCCAAGTTGCGGAACGCGAAGAAGGCCGAGTTCGAGGCCCGCGAGGGCGTCAAGCTGTCCTTCCTTCCGTTCTTCGCGTTGGCCGCCGTGGACGCGCTCAAGCAGTACCCGAAGCTGAACGCGTCGATCGACAGCGAGAAGGACGAGGTGACCTACCACGCGGCCGAGCACCTCGGCATCGCGGTGGACGCCGAGAAGGGCCTGATGGTCCCGGTCGTCCACAACGCCGGCGACCTGAACATCGCCGGCCTGGCGAAGAAGATCGCCGATCTCGCCGACCGCACCCGCAACAACAAGGTGCTGCCGGACGAGATGGCGGGTGGCACCTTCACCATCACCAACACCGGCAGCCGCGGCGCCCTGTTCGACACGCCGATCCTGAACCAGCCGCAGGTCGGCATGCTCGGAACCGGCGCAGTGGTCAAGCGCCCGGTCGTGATCACCCACCCCCAGCTCGGTGAGACGATCGCGATCCGGCAGATGGTGTACCTGGCCCTGACCTACGACCACCGCCTGGTCGACGGCGCCGACGCGGCCCGCTACCTGACCGCGGTCAAGCAGCGCCTCGAAGAAGCCCAGTTCGACGTCTGACCCACCACCTTCACTGCCGACCCGCCGCCAGGCTCCACCTCGCGACGGGTCGGCTTCGTTTATGCAATCCATGGCAACCATCCGCTGCCTGGGTGGCGACGAATGACGGAACGGGTGGGTGATCTGGAGCGGGTCGCGGGCGTTGTGCTTCCGCAGCGACTGGCAACGGGTACCTGACCCTCGACACGCCCGCGACCTGGCGGCGAGTCAATGACCTCCGAGTCGATCCCTGGGAGGATCCGACGATGAAGTACGTGCTGGCCGGCTCGTCCGGCTTCCTCGGCAAAGCCCTCGCCCGTGACCTTGCGGCCGACAACCACCAGGTCGTACGGCTGGTCCGTGGCGAACCGAGCCTGCCGAGCGAGGTCCGCTGGGACCCCGCGCAGGGTCAACTGGATCTTGCCGCGCTCGAGGGCGCCGACGTACTGGTGAACCTGGCCGGCGCGAACATCGGCCGCCCCTGGACCCCGACGTACAGGAAACTCATCCGCGAGAGCCGGGTCAGTACGACCGCAACCCTCGCCGCCGCGGCCGCTCAGCTCGATCGGCCGCCGGTGTTCATCACCCAGAGCGGTATCGGCGGCTACGGCAAGGACTGCGGCGACCGCGAACTCACCGAGGAATCCGAACTAGGCGAAGGTTTCCTCTCCGACGTCGTCCGCCTCTGGGAAGGGGCGGCCGCCCCCGCCCGCGAAGCCGGCAGCCGAGTCGCCTCCCTCCGCACCGGCGTAGTCCTCGACCGATCCGCGCCCGCTTTCCAGCTGCTCTCCTTACCGTTCCGTCTCGGCCTCGGGGGCCGCCTCGGATCTGGCAAGCAGTACTTCCCGATCGTCTCCCTCACCGACTGGCTCAGAGCCGTCCGCCACGTCGCCGAACACGACGAGTTGAGCGGTCCGGTCAATGTGACACTCCCGAACCCGGTCACCAATCAAGAGTTCACGCAGGCCTTGGCCACTGCCCTCCACCGCCCGGCCCTGATCCCGGTCCCTTCCTTTGTTCTCACCACCGTCCTCGGCGAATTCGCCTGGGAACTCATCGGCAGCAAGAAGGCGATCCCCGCCAAACTTCTCGCTACCGGTTTCTCCTTCACCCACCCCACCCCCGCTGCGGCCTTGGCCGCCGCCCTCCACGCTGATACGTCCCGCCTCGATCCCCGCTGAATCTGCCCCCACGAACACGGCCACTGGTGCTCGCTCAGCGGGTGACAATCGCCGCCGCCGGGGCGCCTTCTCTGAGCACGCGTGTTTGCGAACTATCCATACCGAGATGTCAAAGCGCGCGAGTTTGCGAGCTCTCCATACCGGGAGATCACAGCACGCGAGTTTGCGAGCTCTCCATACCGGGAGATCACAGCACGCGAGTTTGCGAGCTCTCCATACCGGGAGATCACAGCACGCGAGTTTGCGTGCTCCCAATACGGGGACCGGCAGCGCGGTACGTTCCCGGTCTGACTCGCGGTAGGCGCGACCGTCACCGGGCTGCTCGGCGATCGCAGCCGCGACAGCGGGGTCGGCGCTGGTGTAGCTGCCGGTCCGGGTTGCGGCCTAGGGGCCGGGGTTGAGGAGTCGTGTTCGTCGCGCCACGGCGCCGGTGTAGCTGCCGAGCGGGTTGAGGAGTCGTGTTCGTCGCTCCATGGCGCCGGTGTAACTGCCGGTCCGGGCTAGGAGCCGGGGGTTGAGGACTCGTGTTCGTCGCTCCACGGCGCCGGTGTAGCTACCGGTCCGGGTTCCGGGCCGGGGGTTGGGGGGTCGTGTTCGTCGCCCCACGGTGAGGTGCAGGTGGTGATGTCGGTGCTCGGACCGGATTGGGGGCGCGGGGGTGTGGGCTGGTGGGGTTCGTCGTCGCCCCAGGGGTTGAGGCGGGCGGTTTCCTCGGCGCTGATCCAGGCGATGTCCGTGGTGTAGGGCCATGCCCGGGCAGGCTGAGCCGACCGGGCCCGATCGGTTGTCGACGGCAACAAGCTGCCCGTGGCCGTGCCCGTCTCCGTGGCCGCGTCGGTGTCCGTCTCCGTGTCGGTGGCCGTGTCGGTGGTCGTGTCGGTGGCCGGGGTGCATTCGGCGCCCGGGCAGGATGCGGGTGGGTCCGGCGGTGCTGGTGGTGGTCGCCATGGCCGGAGGCGGACCGGGTCGGGGTCGGCCCAGTCCGGGCGCGCGACACTCACCACACCGTCGATGATCGCGATATCCCAATAGCCGTTATGGGCGCCGCGATGGTCGTGCTTACAGAGCAGGACCAGGTTGTCCAGCGTCGTCGGCCCGCCCTCGGCCCAATGGACCAGATGGTGCGCATCGCACATGATCGGCGGCGCCCCACACACCACACAGCCCCGATCACGCACGATCAGAGCCTGCCGCAACGCATCGGTGACGAAACGCTTCTCGGTACCAACATCCAACGGACGCGAGTTCGACCCCAACACGACCGGCAAGATCCCCGCATCACACGCAAGCCGCCGCACCGCCGACGCCGACAGACTCCCCCCATAGATCAACTCACCACACCCCCCAGCCCGCACGCCGCCCCCGCCCAGCCGCCCAATCCCACCGAGCCGCCCGGTCGGGGTGAGGCCGGCGAGCAGGTCGATCCCGGGCAGAGGGCCGGTCCGGCTCGTGCCGGCCGGTGCATGCCCGGCGCCCTTCCCTGGCGCCGTGCCGGTCTGGCTCGTGCCGGTGAGGGCGCCGGTGAGGGCGTGGTAGTCGATGGTGACGCTGATGTGGGGCTTGATCGCGCTGTTACCGGTCTGGCCACTGTCGGCCGCGACGGTGATCGCGGTGGTCAGCGCGTCGGCCTGCCGCTTGGTCTTGGAACGAGGATCCGGCCGGCCGTCGATGGTCTTGTGCGGCTTGGCGTTGTCGAAGATGACAGCGTTGAACACCTCGGCGTTCTCGTTGGCAAGATAACCGTGGAACCTGACCCCATGATCGGTCTTCCTCAACTGCAGCGATTCACGGTCATAGGCCCTGTCCTCGCCCGGTTCGCGACCATCGGGGTCCAGAATGTCCAGAACCTGCCGGCCGAGCCGCCGCAACTCCACCGGACTGAACTCCCGACCGGCCTCGACCAACTGCTCCTCGGCCGCGACCAGATGCTCCACCGGCACCGCCGCCGGCACCTTGTCCAACACCGCCACGATCGCCCTCGCCTGACCGACATGCAGCCACACCGGCGGCCGCGAAACCCCCTGGTCGGCATCGGGTGGGTCCTCGACCGCGCCGACAATGCCGCCGTCGGCGACACCGTCCACGACACCGCCGGTGACACCGTCCACGACGCCGCCGGGGATGTCGTCCGTGCTGTCGTCCGTGATGTCGTCCGTGCTGTCGTCGGCGACACCGCCGGTGATGGGGTCGGTGATGTCGTCGGTGATGGGTCGAAGGGGGTGGGCAGCGCCGCGGCGACCAGCGGGTACCTGGCCAAGGTGGTGGCGAGTTTGAGGTCGGCACGGACCTGGGCGGCGTTGAGCCGGTGCCGGGCCGCCAGCAGGCCGGCGATGTCGGTGGCGCCGAGTTGCCGGGCATAGCCGGTCTCTTCCAGCGCCGCCATCAACTGCAGCCGGTAGGTCTCACGCCGGGCGGACTCGTCGTGCAGCGCGTCGAGAGCCGACAGCTTTTCGCTGTCGCTCATCGACCACACCGGCCGCACCTCCACGAGTTCCATACCGATGACTCTAGATCAGGCCACCGACAGTTTCCGGGCCCCGGAACCCGTTATAAATAAGGGATTCCGTGACCGGACGGATCTGGTCACGTTGTCCACAACAACCCCCGCCCTGTGGACACCAACACGCCGCATCCGACCCGGTTATCCACAACAAAACGAGAGCCGGAACACATTCGGGACGAACCGGCCGGCAGCCAGAGCCATGCGCCAACGACGAAGGCAGGTGGCACACAGCTGCAAATAGACCGCACCGTCCCTTGCAGAAGACGCGCCGCTGAGCACATGACGTCCATCGACTAACAAGCCGATGGACAGAAGGCCCGGCTCGACCCGACCCGGCCCGGTGCAGCGGCCCGGCGCGGCTTGGTCGCGGCGCCAGCTACGGCTTCGGTCGGGGCTTCGGCTCGGCCTTCTCGCCTCAGCCCGCTTCTGTGAACACCAGCAGCGGTTTAGCCCAGCTCGACACGCTCACGCGCAGCTCGGCACGCGGAGGCCCAGCACGGCATGGTGCCGTACAGCGGAGGCCCAGCACGGCATGGTGCCGTACAGGTCCGCCCAGTAGCGGGGAACCAGGGTGTGTCGGTCGGCTCGGCCCAGGTCGGGTCGGGTGAGCTCGCGTAATACGGCTCGGGTCCGCTCAGGGGGTGGTTATTTCGGTGATGCGCCAGGCGGTCGATGGTGGGGTTGTCTTGAGGGTTATCCGGCGACGGGTCGGTTGGCCGGATGGGAGTGGCGTTCGGCGGCCGGACTTGTCTATGGCTGTGGCGGAGATCAGGCGGTCCACGACGCGTAGGACCGCCGTATTGGGGCTCGACTCCTCGACGGCGAGGCTTTGGATCTGGATGCTGAGGCCTTCGATGCGCACTTGCTGGTCGCGGTAGGACGTGAGCAGGGCTTTGTCGGACTTCCAGGGCGCGCTTCCGGGGACATAGATCGCGTCTAGGCCGGCGACGTTGAGGGTCGAGAAGGTTCGAGATCTTTGGACGTCGAGGGCCTGCAGAGCCCTCAGCCATCGGCTGGTTTCAGCTGCTGAACCCGGCGGTGTCGCTGGATAGCGTGGCGCCAGAGGATCGCCGGAAACAGTGGGAACGCGGGGCGTCGTGCTGTCACCGGGGGTCGCGGGAGTGGCCGGCTTTGCGGGGTCGCCTGGGGTTGCCGGAGTAACTTGCGCCGTGCCGCCGGCTGGGGTGCCCTTCGAGACCGCTGTAGGCGTTGGAGTAGCCGCGGTGGCGTCGGCCGAGACTGTCGCGTCGGCCGTGGCGGCTTGATTGTCGGCTGCTGAGGCGGAGGAGCTTGAAGGGCTGCCGAGGACGCCGACCGTGATGAGGCCGAAGATGAGCACGATGAACGCGGCTAGGCCAGCCACAGCCAAGAGGCCGTACGCGCGAAGGTTCGACGAAAGGCGGGCGCTGAAGCCGAGGGCCGGTCGGCGGCCGCGGTTGCGAGTGTGGCCGCGGTTCCGGGTTTGGCGGATCCGGGTGCGGCGGCGGTTCCGGGCGTGGCTGCGGGTGGCGCGTCCTGCTGTGCGCCGACTGCCTCCTGCCTCGCTCGAAGTAGTTGTTCGCGTCACCACTCTGGCTTCCGCTCCCGGCGTCACCACACCACTTCCCGGCCTGGCGGCGCCGATGTACAGGTCCTCGAGCATCATCGGTGCCACCGTTGCTCCTGCATCAGCGGTTGAGCTGGGCAGGCTGCGGCCCGAGCCCTCGGGTGGCGATATGGCGCCGCCGGAAGTGATTGCGTCGTCGTCGGTTGCCGCGGCTGGTTCGAGGGATGTGCCAGCTGGGCCTGGACGGCCGGACTCCCGGGGTTTGACGACAGCGGTATGAGCGGCGGCCCCGCTTGTTTCCGCCGGACTCGGAGACGCGGTACTGGTTGGGGCGTCGTCGCCGAAGCCGAGGTTGATTGGCTCCGGGGCGGCCAAGCGCAGTACTCGGCGGGCTATTTCGTCGCCGTCGCCGGTGAACAGCTCTGGTGTGAAGATCCGGGGGTCTCCCCCGGACGCCCTGGCGATTTCTGCGAGCGCGGCTAGATCGTTCTCGGCGGACTGTGGCGTCGGAGCCGCTAGCAGACGTAGGCCCGCGTCGGTGAGAACAGGGCGGCCTTCCGCGTCAAACATGACGTTGGCGAGGCTCACGTTGCCATGGGTCAGGCCGGACCGGTGCAGGATGGCGAGGGCTTGCGCGAGTGGACTGAGCAGCGTGACTAGTTCGCCCGGGGAGAGCGGTTCCCGGCGGTCGAGGAGATTGGTCAGTGTGCCGGCCGCGACGTACTGGCTGATCAGCAGCCATTCGCGGTCGGTCTGCCGTACGTCGAGCAGGCGCGCCAGGTGCGGGAAGTCGATGGATCGGGTCAGCGCGAGGTCGCGACGGAACTCCTCGACAGCCGGGACCCGAGCTGCCGAGATGCGTTTGAGCGCGGCGTGCCGGCCGGAGCCGAGATCGCGGAGCAACCAGACAGAACCGGCCGCACCGGACCCGAGGCCGCGGCGCAAGCTGTAGCCGGCGATGTCTTCGAGTGCCATGCCAGAGAGAGTGCACGAATCGCCGTCAGCAGCGCGGAAGTTATCCACATGGCGGCGCCGACAAAGGGGCCTGTGGATGGCGGCGACCGGCGCCGAAGCGAGCGACATACACTCAATGACGTGAGGGAGATCAACTACGTGCAGGCCGGGTTCGGCGCCGACGCGGTCGATTACGAGCAGGCGTGGGCGGAGCAGCGCCGTCTGCACACAGACGTTGCCGAGGGCACCGGGTCCGACACGGTCATCCTGCTCGAGCACCCGCCGGTCTACACGGCCGGCAAGCGCACCGAGCCGCATGAGCGTCCGCTGGACGGTACGCCGGTGGTCGATGTCGACCGTGGCGGCAAGATCACCTGGCACGGGCTGGGTCAGCTGGTCGGCTATCCGATCGTGAAGCTCGCCTCACACGTGTACGTCGTGGACTACGTGCGGCGGCTGGAGGAGGCCCTGATAGCGGTGTGCGCCGACCTTGGCGTGCGGACGGGACGGGTGAAGGGGCGGAGCGGGGTCTGGGTGCCCGCGGACGAGCGGGGTCGCGAGCGGAAGATCGCCGCGATCGGGATCAGGGTCGCCCAGGGCGTGACGATGCATGGGTTCGCCTTGAACTGCGACAACGACCTGGCGTGGTTCGATCGGATCGTGCCGTGCGGGATCTCCGACGCCGATGTGACGACGTTGTCCAAGGAACTCGGCCGGCAGGTCGCAGTCGCCGAAGTGCTTGATCCGGTGCGGCGTCACCTCGACCGCATGCTGGCGTGGGAGCCGTATGAGCGGACGCCCGACCTGGATCACGAAGACGACCCGACCCCAGCAGGAATCACCTACGGCCTCGCCGTGACCCCCCTCCCCTGACGCGTCCTTAGGTACGTCCTTCAACGCACGCCCCCGACCGTGCACCGGTTCGAGTTCAGCGCTCGTGTTTCAACCGTGCGCAAGGTCATGCCTGTGTGCGTGGTGAGGTGGCGTGGGGACAGGGAGTGACGAGGGTTGGGGGGCGTGCGCGAAGTGTCGTCGCTGTGTGGAGCGAAAACGTCGCTACGGTGGGGATGTGTCCAAATTCTTAGGCTTCCTCCTCGGCGTCGTCGTTGCGCTGGCTGGGCCGGCCGTGTTCGGAGTACTGGCGGCTGCCGGCGGCATCGAGCTGAATGCGAAGGAGATGGCGCTTGCCTATGGCATTGGAGCGCTGATCTTCTGGACCGTGGTGTCGTACTTCTCCGGCGCGGCTGCGCTCGGTGCGGCGCTGACTTTCGGCGGGATGATCTACGCCGTGCACTGGATTCCCAACCGGACGACGAACTTCCTCACCAGTGTTCCCGGGGTGACGACCGGGATGATCGATGGGATCAAGCAGTACACGTTGAACGGCGTGGTGCCGATTCTTGCGGTGATCTCGCTGGTGTATGCGATCCAGTCGATCGTCCGGGCGGTGCAGCGGCGTCGCCGTGATCGTGCGGAGGCCGAGCGGCTGCAGCGGGAGCAGGAGGCCGCGCAGGCTCAGCAGGCTGCCGAGGTGGCTGCGGCGTATCCGGTTGCCGGGGCCGGCTATCCGGTTGCCGGCGGCGACTATCCGACGAGTGTCGACAACCGGTTCGGCAGCAGCGCCGGGAACACGAGCTACGAGGACCTGTTCGACGAGGACCCGACGCCGTTCCCGCCGCGGAACCCTGCTGACGACCAGACGACCCAGTTCGCTAACGCTGACCGGGATCCTGAGTTCGACGGGTATGACGAGTATGAGGATCGTCGAGCCGAGGCTGACGACGAAACCGTCCTGGTGCCGACCGATCGCGACGAAACCGTTCAGGTCCCGTCGGACGATGAGGCAGCGGACCAAGTAGCGGACCAAGTAGCGGATCAAGGTTCGGACGAGGCCGACGGTGGTGCCGACGGGCACAACAAGATGAACGAACCTGACGAAATGGCTGTGCAGGAGCCGAAGCAGCAGGTAGCTGACCAGACCGTTGCCGAGGGCACCGAGCGCGCGGACGACGAGACGCAGATCAACCCGCCGCCCGCTTCCGCCGCACCGACAAGCAGTACGCCGGCAGGCGGGTCACCCGCAGCTGGTACTCCGGCCAGCCCCGCAGGTGCCTCACCCGCAGCTGGTACTCCGGCCAGCCCCGCAGGTGCCTCACCCGCAACTGGTACTCCGGCCGCCCCCGCAGGCCCGTCGCCCGCGGGTGATACCCCGGCCACCCCGGAGCCCTCAAATGCCATCCCCGCAGCATCCGCGCCAACATCCGCGGCGGCTTCAGGCGATGCCTCTGTTTCCTCCACACCGAGTGATTCCTCCACACCGAGTGACTCCGCTTCGACGGCGTCGACCGGTTCAGCTGCTCCCAAGGAAGCCGCTGGGCCTACAGCGGTCACATCGTCTGCCGGGCCCAAGCCGGCCGGACAAGGCGCGGATGAGCGGAGTCAGCCGGAGCTCGGGCGGAACGAGGAGGTCGGGCAGCAGTACCGCGAGCGGATGGACGGGCCGGACGTGGACGACAGCGGCGAGCACTTCTTCGGGGCGTTCGAGAATCCGAACCTTCCCGAGGAAGGCCGTCCGCAAGCTCCTCGGGTGATGGATCTCCCCAGTCAGTTCCGCCCCGCCGGCGCCTGAACCCGGCCTCCCCCGCGCCGACGCACGGCTGAGGCTGGGTTGGCGCGCGAGGCTGGGGTTGGCCGCGCGCCTAGGGGTCGGGCCGGGCCGTTGGCGACTCAGGCGACGTGCATGTGTTGGTGTTGGCCTCGGCGGGCGTGCTCGGCGAAAGCCTCGTCGTAGGCATGGATTGCCATCTTGCAGACATCCGCGGCCATCTGGGCCCGGGGAGATTCCGTGCTCCAGGCGAGCATCAGCCGACGGTGGATCGGGTCGCCTGCCAGGGGGCGGGTGGTTACGTCGCTCGAAAGCATCCGGTACGACGTGGGCGAGATCAGCGCGACGCCTTGACCACTGGTGACGAAGCCCATCAGTACTGAGGTGTCGACGGAGTGGTGCTCGACCCTCGGAGCGAAGCCGGCTTGTTCGCACGCGTCGCGGAAGAGCACGTGGAAGCCGCTGTCGTCCGGCGGTTCGCCGATCCATTCCTCGTCGGACAGATCCGCCAGGTCGATCTCACTGCGGTGCCTATTGGCCGTCACCAACGGGTGGTCGGCTGCCAGTACGACGTAGGCGGACTCCGACTCCACGATCGTGCAGGCCTCGACGCCGGACGGGAGCCGCAGCTCGAACCCGGGGAACTCCCGCAGCAGCGCGAAGTCGAGCCGGCCGCTCTCCAGCTGTTGGAGCAGCACGCTCGTGGCCCACTCGACCTCGATGCTGACCTGCTCGATCTCGCCGTGGTCGCGCAACCGGCTCGCGATCCCCGACATTGGCGCGGTCGGGAATCCGCCCAGCCGGACCGCGCTGGACTCCACCGCGGTCATCGCGGAGACCGTCGCGGACAGGTGGTCCACGTCGACGAGGATCGCGCGCGCCCGGTCCACGGCATACCGGCCCAGTGCTGTCGGGGTGACGCCGGTGCGGGAGCGTTCGAAAAGCTCCCCGCCGAACGCGGCCTCGATCCGTTTCAGCTGCGCCGTGAGGCTCGGCTGGCTGACCTTCAACCAGCGGGCGGCCCGCCCTACGGACCCCGCTTCTGCCACCAGGACCACCACCCGGAGGTGGCGCAGCTCGACGTTCATGCGTTGTGACCGTAGTCCAGGTCCGCGCACAGGACACAGGTATCGCGTGTTGCGGTTTCGTTACAGACCCCGGAAAGCCTGTAACGCTCGCGGAGCTGTCACGATAGGTCAGGACGCCTTGAGCGTGATCGCCTCGCGATAGCCCAATCGTCGGCCCGTCTGCAGCAGCGTCCGCTCGTACAGCCGGGCACCGAGCCGCACGATCAGGACGGTCGCCAGGACCAGGATCAAGATCGCCAGGAGCGGCTGCCACACCGGCACGTCCTCGGTCAGCATCCGCCCGGGCATCGCCATCGACGATGCGATCGGGACGAACGACGCGACCGTTTTGGCCGACGAGCCCGCGAAGACCGAGAAGAAGAACGGGATCATCAGGATCATCTGGCCCGGCAGCGTGGTCGAGCCGAGATCCTCCTGCCGGGTGGCCAGCGAGCCGGCCACCGCCCACAGCCCGGCCAGCGCCACGAACCCGAGCACGAAGAACACCACGAACCAGCCCGCGACCGGGGCGACCACCTTCAGGATGTCGGCCTGCCCGGTCGCCAGCAGCCCGATCAGCGACGCGGCCGCGATCACTACGATCTGTGACAGCGCGAGCACTGTGTTGCCGATCACCTTGCCCCACAGCAGCGCGCGGATCGGCACCGCCGCGGCCAGGATCTCGACCACCCGGCTCTCCTTCTCCTGCACAACGCTCTGCGCGATCATCATGCCGAAGCCGAGCGCGGTCATGTAGAAGACCAGCGCCAGCCCGATGTTGACGAAGCCGGCCACGATCTGGGGAAGCGGCCCCGGGTTGAGCAGCCGCTCCTGGACCTCGGTGTTCGCGCGCAACTGCTGAGGGGTGAGGCCCGCCCGGGCCGCGTTCTGCTCCATCCCGAGGTTGACCACCGCCTCGTGCAGGTTGTTCTGCAGGTCCGTGTCGACCTGGTCGTCGCCGAGTACGACGTACCCGTTGTCGCCCGGCAGCAGCGCGGCCTTCACGTCGCCGTCGGCAACCAACCGCTCCGCGCCCGCCTGATCCGCCACCTTCGTGACCTCATAGGCTCCCCCGCCTTTGGTCGCGTCGGCTGTCTGCACGACCTTGGCGCCGGCATCGTCCAGTACCGCGATCTTGTCCGCGCCGCCGTGACCCGTGAGCAGCGCCGGGATGACCACCGCGGCCATCACCAGGATCAGCATGAACGCGGTCGACCCGAGGAAAGTCTTGTCCCGGATCTTCGTACTGATCTCGCGTTGCGCCACCAGTTGCCACGGATGCCGCAGGGTCTCGTTGTTCATCGGGTCGCCTCCCGGAAGACATCGCTCAACGCCACCCGCTCAGGCCCGAACTCGAGCACCGCCCCGCGGCTCATCGCCTCACGCAGAACCTCCTGCACGAACTGTTGCTCAGGTCCCTCTTCACCCGTCTCCACATCGAACAGCGCCGTCGCACCGTCGACATCGCGGACCTTGATCCCGCGTACGTCGCGCAGCCAGCCGGTGTCACCATCGACGACCAGCCGGTACGTCGTGGTCGGCCCAGCGGCGAGTTCCGCAACGGGGCCCGCGGCAACGACCTTGCCGCGCGACAGCACCACCAGGTCGTCGCACAGCCGCTCCACGAGTTCGAGCTGATGGCTGGAGAACAGCACCGGCACCTCCGCCGTGACCTCCTCGCGGAGCAGGTCGACCATCGCGTCAACGGCGAGCGGGTCGAGGCCGCTGAACGGCTCGTCAAGCACCAGCGCGATCGGCTCGTGGACGAGCGCAGCCGCGATCTGGACGCGCTGCTGGTTGCCGAGCGACAACGTCTCCAGCGTGTCCCCGGCGCGCTCGGTCAGGCCCAGCCGTCCGAGGAGCTTGTCGGTCCGCTCGGACGCCTCGAGCGAGTCGAGGCCGTGCAGCCGGCCGAAGAACACCAACTGGTCGCGGATCTTCATCTTCGGGTACAGGCCGCGCTCCTCCGGCATGTACCCGAAGTCCCGGCGCACCGCCTGCGTCAGGGGCCGGCCGTTCCACTCCACCACACCGGCGGAGGGGGCGAGCACGCCCAGGATGATCCGCATCGTCGTCGTCTTGCCGGCCCCGTTCGCCCCGACGAAACCGGTCATCCGACCCGGCACCACGTCGAAACTCACGTCGTCCAGCGCGAGGTGATCACCGAACCGCCGGGTCAACCCAGCAACGCTCAGCATCCCGTTCACCGTTCCTCTGCTGCTTCAGCCCCCTGGCCGGACGCACGCCCGACCACTCCCGCATGGAAGTGACTCCCACGCTAGTCAGCGCGACCCCGATCGGACGTCGGCCCGCAGTGTGATCACGCGTCTCATCCCCAGGGATGAGACCGCGGACCCGCGCCGGTCCGCCAGGCCGCGGGCAGCCCGGAGTACAGGATCAGGCGGTCTGTTCGTCGCCGGGGACGACCAGACCGCATTCGTAGGCGAAGACGACGGCCTGGACGCGGTCGCGCAGGCCCAGCTTCAGGAGGACGCGGGACACATGGGTCTTGACGGTCGCCTCGCCGACGAACAGCGCGTTCGCGATCTCCGTGTTCGTCAGACCGCGCGCGATCAACCCCAGGACTTCGCGCTCCCGCTCCGTCAGGTCCGCCACCAGGTCCGGGCGATAGACGCGCTCGCCACCACCGGTGAACCGCTTGATCACCCGCCGGGTCACCTCGGGAGCCAGCAGGGCATGTCCCGAGTGCACGACCTGGATCGCCTCCACCAGATCCTCCGGCGCGGTGTTCTTGAGCAGGAACCCGCTGGCACCCGCGCCGAGGGACTCGAACAGGTAGTCGTCCCGGTCGAACGTCGTCAGGATCACCACCTTCCCGGCGTCGGCGGCGACGATCCGCTGGGTCGCGGCGATCCCGTCCAGCCCTGGCATCTGGACATCCATCAGGACGACGTCCGGCCGAAGCTTCTCCGCGAGTTCCACCGCACGTTCACCGTCGGCGGCCTCCCCCACCACCTCGATGTCCGGCTCAACCGACAGGATCATCCGGAACCCGGCCCGGACGAGGTCCTGGTCGTCCACGAGCAGGACGCGCATCGGTGTACCGGGCTCACTCATCGTTGCTGTTCTCCTTCTGCCTCACCGCGGCCGGCGCCAGCGGGATCCGGGCGCGGACCCGGAAACCGCCGACCGGGCGCGGGCCGATCTCGCTCTCGCCGCCGAGGAGGCTGACCCTCTCACGGATGCCGACGTGACCCAGCCGGCTGCCGACCGGCGCGTGCTTCGGGCGGCCGTCGTCGATCACCTCGACCTCGACCGCGCTCTCGCCCAGATACCGCAGCGTGACGTGAGCAGTCCGCGCGGTGGAATGCCGGCGAACGTTGGTGAGCGCCTCCTGCGCGATCCGGTAGACCGACACCGAGACGGTCTGCGGCAGGTCGACCGGATGCCCGATCTGGTGGAACCCGACAGACAAGCCCTCCCCGTTCGCGTTGGCGACCAACGCCGGCAGCCGATCCGCCCCTCCTTGCGGCGCCTTGATGGCCGGTACGCCGATCTCCTCGTCGAGGTCGGGGTCAGCCGCACGGAGCATGCCGAGGAGTTGGCGCATCTCGTTGACCGCGGTACGGCTGGAGTCCTCGATCACGGCGAGGGCGTCCTTCGCCGCATCCGGGGCAGTGTCCATCACCCGGCGGGCACCGCCTGCCTGGACGCCGATGCTGCTGATGTGGTGGGCGACGACGTCGTGCAGTTCGCGGGAGATCCGGAGCCGCTCGTCGATCACCGCGCGTCGCGCGTTCGCCTGCTGCTGAGCGGCGAGCTCGACGGCCTGCTGCTCGAGCACATGCCGCTGCCGGGCGGTTCGCCATGCGGTGCGGCCCCAGAAGTAGGCGCCGAAGAAATAGAGCACATTGAGCGCGATGTTCAGCAGTACGAAGGACACGTACGGCGAGAGCATGCCCTGCGCGGCTCCCTTGATGGTGTCGTCCTGCAGCGCTTTCACGAAGCCGTAGACCAGCCAGCAGAACATGCCGACGAAGACGAGGACCATGGTCGCCTTCATCCGCCTGCGGTCCCTGGACCACGCCGACGCTGCGTAGATGGCCATGAACATGCACGCCTGGGTGACGAGGTTGCCGGCGAAGGCGAACGGGACCCGCTCGCCGGCGATGAAGAACAGCACGGACACGGCGAGCAGCGCGGTCAGGGGGTACCTGCGCCGGAAGCAGAGCGGGAGCGCGACGGCCGCGCTGAGTACATAGGCCTCGGCGCCGCCGATCCCCATCTCGACGGGGCCAGGCGAGGTGCCTTTGGCCAGTTCAGTGCCGATCACGCCGGCGACAGCCATGCCGACTCCGAGTACCAGGTCCTGCCGCTGCTCCCGGCGGGATGGCCCGGGCCGCTGCCACTCGCCGGCCGAGCCACCCGGCGCCGTCGAACCTCCGGTCGCCGTCGAAGCACCCGATCCCGCAGCGCCGCCGGGTGGCGCGGAACCACCCGAAGCCGCGGTGGCGGAATCACCCGCGGCCGGGCTGAGCGCAGTACGGGCCGAGTCGGCGGCCGGTAGGGAGCTGGACATGGTTGACCAGCCTACGGGTGGAACAGGTTCTGTCCGGTGAATTGCTCCTGTCCGGCGCCGCGTACTCTGGTGGGCGTGACGATCGCCCCAGAAGGACGGAAACTGCTCAGACTCGAAGTGCGCAACGCGGAGACCCCGATCGAGCGCAAACCCGAGTGGATCAAGACGCGCGCGAAGATGGGCCCGGAGTACCAGAAGCTCCAAGCGCTGGTGAAATCCGAAGAGCTCCACACGGTGTGTCAGGAAGCCGGCTGTCCCAACATCTTCGAGTGCTGGGAGGACCGCGAGGCCACCTTCCTCATCGGCGGCGACCAGTGCACCCGGCGCTGCGACTTCTGCCAGATCGACACCGGCAAGCCGCTGGCGCTGGACCGCGACGAGCCCCGCCGTGTCGCCGAGTCCGTCACCAAGATGGGCCTGCGGTACGCGACCGTGACCGGCGTCGCCCGCGACGACCTCGAGGACGGCGGCGCCTGGCTGTACGCCGAGACGATCCGGCAGATCCACGAGCAGAACCCCGACACCGGCGTCGAGATGCTCGCGCCCGACTTCAACGCGGTCCCCGAGCAACTGGCCGAGGTGTTCTCGTCCCGGCCGGAGGTGTTCGCGCACAACGTCGAGACGGTGCCGCGGATCTTCCGCCGGATCCGCCCGGGCTTCCGCTACGAGCGGTCGCTGGACGTCATCACCCAGGCCCGCGACTACGGCCTGGTCACCAAGTCGAACCTGATCCTCGGCATGGGCGAGACCCGCGAGGAGGTCAGCCAGGCGCTCGGCGACCTGCACGGCGCGGGCTGCGAGATCATCACGATCACCCAGTACCTGCGCCCGTCGGTGCGGCACCACCCGGTCGAGCGCTGGGTCCGGCCGGAGGAGTTCGTGGAGATGAAGGACGAGGCCGAGGAGATCGGTTTCGCCGGAGTCATGTCCGGCCCGCTCGTGCGTTCGTCTTACCGGGCCGGTCGCCTGTACCGTCAGGCTGTGGAGTCGCGGATGACGTCTGCGGCAACCAACGCCTAAAGCTCTCCAGACAGACAAGGTTGAGATGGCCAAGAACGACGCGCCCGCCGAGAAGACCAGTCGGCTGAAGCAGATCCGGTCGGCGTACCAGCTGACCAAGAAGTCAGACCCCCGGATCGGGCTGGTGCTCGCCGGGATCTTCCTCGGCGTGGTCGCGATCTTCGTGGTCGTCGGGCTGATCATTGGCCAGCCCCTGGTGCTGATCCCGCTCGGCGTCGCGCTCGGTCTGCTCGCCACCACGATCATCTTCGGCCGGCGGGTGGAGAAGGCGGCCTACAGCCAGATCGAGGGCCAGGCCGGCGCCGCCGCCTCCGCGCTGCAGACGTTGCGCCGCGGCTGGAACGTCACCCCGGCCGTAGCTGTCACCAAGAACGCGGACATCGTGCACCGGGTCGTCGGCCGGCCGGGCATCGTGCTGGTCGGCGAGGGGCAGGCGAGCAGGGTGAAGAACCTGCTCGCGGCCGAGCGCAAGAAGCACACCCGGGTCGCCGGTGGCGCGCCGGTGATCGAGATCATGGCCGGTCAGGGCGAGGGCGAGATCGACATCCGCAAGCTGACCAAGCACGTGATGAAGCTGCCGGCCGCCTTGCAACCGTCCGAGATCACCGACCTGCTGCAGCGGCTGAAGGCGCTCGACGCGGTCCGCCCGCAGGTGCCGATGCCCAAGGGCCCGGTCCCGACCAGCCTCAAGGGCGCCCGGCAGGCCATGAAGGGCCGCTGACCGTCGATCCGCTGTCTGCTCGTTCGTCAGGAAGGGTGACATCATCCCTACGAACGAGGAGGTAACCCGATGGCCGTCGACGACGTTTTCCCTATCGTGACGACTGCTGATCTGGAGCGGCTGCTGCCGTTCTACACCGACGTGCTCGGTGGCGAGAAGGTCTACCAGTTCCCGCCCGAGGGCGTCCCGGCGTACGTCTCGGTCCGCTTCGGCAAGGCTTCCGTCGGCCTCGGCCACGACCCGGCGCTGAAGACCCCGGAGGGTCCGGCCGCGATCTCGCTCTGGCTCTATGTCGACGACATCCAGGCGATGGTCGATCGGATCCGGGCCGCCGGCGCGCGGATCGTGCACGAGCCCGTCGACCAGCCCTGGGGCGAGCGCGAGGCCCGCGCCGAGGACCCCGACGGCAACCTGCTCATCCTCGGCCAACGGGCCGGGTGAACAAACCGTTCCGAGTGTCGCGCCCTTCGGTCATCCGCCGGCCTTAGGGTGCGACCAGGAACGGACCGAAACCAGAGGTAGAAGATGACCGATCTGTACCCGGCCGTGCATCAGCCGGTGGCGGAGACCTGGCCCTCGCTGGTGCGCCCGCGTTCCAACCCGGTACGCCGGGCCGGTGCGCTCGCCGCGATCCGTTTCATCGCGCGCGACCTGCCGGCCACCATCGTGCTGGACAACCGCCGGTACGGTCAGGGCGGTCCGGAGATGCAGGTGCACCGCAGCGGACCCTTCCTCGACCGGCTCGGGCAGGACGCGGGCTCCGGCTTCGGCGAGGCCTACCTGGCCGGCGACTGGGATCCTTCGCCCGAGACAGATCTGGCCGACCTGCTGGTGCCCTTCGCCGAGCGGTTCAGCTCGGAGCGGGACAGTCATCTGCTGCCGAAATGGGCCCAGTCGCTGCGCTGGCTGGTCACCCGCAGCCAACCCGGCGACCAGGAGAACGACCGCGCGGGTGCCCGCGAGAACGTCAGTCGGCACTACGACCTCAGCAACGCGATGTTCTCCGAGTTCCTCGACCCCACGCTGACCTACTCCGCCGCGTACTTCGCCGCCGATGCCGCCGCGGAGCTGGCCACCGCGTCGTACGACGAGCTGTCGTACGCGCAACTCCGCAAACTCGACTCGATCCTTGACGCGGCCGGTGTCCGGGCAGGCTCCCGGGTGCTCGACATCGGCTGCGGCTGGGCGAGTCTCGCGATCCGCGCGGCTCAGCGCGGTGCCTGGGTGACGGCGATCACCATCGCCTCGCAGCAGGCGCTGATGGCTCAGCGGCGGATCGCGGACGCTGGTGTCAGCGATCGCGTCCAGGTCGCGCTGCGGGACTACCGCGACCAGATCGGCGAGTTCGACGCGGTACTGAGCGTGGAGATGATCGAGGCCGTCGGCGAGAACTATTGGCCGGTCTACTTCGGCGCCATCGAACGACGCCTCGCGCCGGGTGGCGTCGCCGTAGTACAGGCGATCGTGATGCCGCATGAGCGGATGCTCGCCACGCGGAACACGTTCACCTGGGTGCAGAAGTACATCTTCCCGGGCGGGTTGCTGCCGTCGGTCCATGCGATCCAGGAGGTCACGGCGCAGCACACCGGGTTGCAGGCGCAGGTGATCCGCCACCTCGGCGCCGACTACGCCCGCACCCTGCGGATCTGGCGCAACCGCTTCATCGACCACTGGCCCCAGATCGCCGGGCTCGGGTTCGACGACACCTTCCGGCGGATGTGGGAGTTCTATCTCGCGTACTCCGAGGCTGGGTTCCGCGCGGGGTATCTGGACGACGTGCAGTTGTTGCTCACCAAGCGCTAGTCCGCGGGATCCCCCACGTGGTTGAGTCAAGCTTTCTGGTCGCGCAGCAGCGTGGCCGCGAGCTCGGCGTTGCGTTGCGCGAACGTGCGCCAGTGGGCGGGGGTCGCCGCCACCCGGTCCCGCGCGGTTTGCTCCGAGGCGGCTCGTTGCGTCCACCGGCACACCCGGCCGGCCTCCATCTGGAACCGTACGAGAACGCGGTCCGCCCAGCCGTACACGTCGACCTCGTGTGGCTCGAGCCGGGACACCTTCTGCTCGGCGACGATCCAGTCGAACGCCGCGATCTCGTCCTGCAACTTCGCCGCGAACTCGAACCGGAGTTCGGTAGCCGCCCGGTCGCGGCGGCGCACCAGTTCGGCACGCAGCGCCGTCACCGCCGCCACGTTGCGCTCGAGCACGGACATCGCGGTCCGTACGAGCGTCTCGCGGTCAGCCGGCCCGATTCCGAACAGCCGGGCGAACTCGCGTGCCGAACCGTCGGCGGCGCTCGTGTACGGCAGGGGCAGCACGCGGTGGAGCGCCGAGATCGCCTGCCGGATCCGCAGACCGCCGAGGTATGGACCGAAGTGCGGCGCGGCCGCGGTAACGGTGTGCACGAACCGCAGCCCCGGCCGGCTCGGCCCATCGTCGAAACGGATGTAGCCGGCGACCTCCGCGCCACCCTCCGCGAGGTTCCAGCGTGGCTTGGAGTGCTCCAGCAGGTTGCGTTCCAGCCAGGCCGCCTCGTGCTCGGAGTCGCACCAGACGCTTTCGATGCGGGCGATGCGGCGCACCATCCCGGCCAGCTGCGGGCGGTCGCCGAGGTTGGTCCAGTACGACTGCACGCGTCGGCGCAGGTTGCGGGCCCGGCCGATGTACAGCACCTTGCCGGCGCCGTCGCGAAACCGGTAGACGCCCGTCTCGAGCGGAAGCCGACGGGCGACGGAACGCGGTGCAGTCATAAGGGACATGCTCACCTGCGGCAGCCCCGCAGTACCAGGTCTAGCGGCGGACGACCACGGTGCCGGCGGCTCGGTCGTGGAGGCCTCGGCGGTCTCGGTCGTAGACGACTGCGGGGAGCACCAGACAGATCAGGAAGGTGCGGATCGCGCCGCCCAGCAGGCCTACCTGGGCTGAGTAGCCGGTGCCGCCGGGCTGGGTGCGGATGACGCGGAGGCCCAACAGGCGGTGGCCGATGGTGGCTCCGGCCAGGCCGGTCAGCACCGCGGACATCGCGAAGAAGACGACCAGTTGGGCCGTGTTGAGGTCGTTGCCACCGGCCCACAAGGGCTTGCTGGTGATCGCGGAGGCGATCAGGCCGGCGATCAGCCAGTCGACGAACAGGGCGAGCACCCTGCGTCCCCAGCCGGCCACCGAGCCCGATCCGTCCGGGGGCAATCCGAGACGGTTGCCCGGATAGCGGAACTCTTCGGTGGGTCCTGCCCCGGATTGCGCAGTTGATGCCATGATGCAAGCCTATGTGCGCGGCTGAGGTTCTCACTGCCCCCGGCCGCGCTCCAGTGGGTCAGCGCGGACCACGCTGGGCGTAACATCCCCG
The DNA here is from genome assembly GCF_039529635.1 of Kribbella alba. NCBI lineage: Bacteria > Bacillati > Actinomycetota > Actinomycetes > Propionibacteriales > Kribbellaceae > Kribbella > Kribbella alba. The sequence continues at coordinate 57,135 of NZ_BAAANE010000006.1, forward strand.
AAACATTGGGGTCACTGCCGAGTAATGGGCAGGGCCTACGTTCAGTAGGAATCTCTGAGCCACCCCGAGGAGTACGTATGTTTTCCAGCGCTGAGGAGCTGCTCGCCTACGTCAAGGACGAGGGCGTCGTGTTCATCGATGTCCGCTTCTGTGACCTACCGGGCATCATGCAGCACTTCACCGTCCCGGTCGGATCTTTCGGTCCCGAGGTCTTCGAGGACGGCCTCCAGTTCGACGGTTCGTCGATCCGGGGCTTCCAGCAGATCCACGAGTCGGACATGTCCCTGCTGCCCGACCCGACCACGGCCTACGTCGACCCGTTCCGCCGGGACAAGACGCTGATCATCAACTTCTTCGTGCACGACCCGCTCACCGGTGAGGCGTACTCGCGCGACCCGCGCAACATCGCCCGCAAGGCGCAGGAGTACCTGAAGTCGACCGGCATCGCCGACACCGCCTTCTTCGCCCCCGAGGCCGAGTTCTACGTCTTCGACGACGTGCGCTTCGAGACCAAGCAGAACGAGAGCTACTACCACATCGACTCCGTCGCCGGCGCCTGGAACACCGGCCGGGTCGAAGAGGGCGGCAACCGCGGCTACAAGGTCCGCTACAAGGGCGGCTACTTCCCCGCACCGCCGGTCGACCACTTCGCCGACCTGCGCAACGACATCACCAAGCACCTCGAGGCCTCGGGCCTGTCCGTCGAGCGCGCCCACCACGAGGTCGGTACGGCGGGCCAGGCGGAGATCAACTACCGCTTCGACACCCTGCTCACCGCGGCCGACGACTTGATGAAGTTCAAGTACATCGTCAAGAACACCGCGTGGGACGCCGGCAAGACCGCGACCTTCATGCCGAAGCCGATCTTCGGTGACAACGGCTCGGGAATGCACTGCCACCAGTCGCTGTGGAGCAACGGCGACCCGCTGTTCTACGACGAGGCCGGCTACGGCGGCCTGTCCGACGTCGCCCGCTGGTACATCGGCGGCATCCTGAAGCACGCCCCGTCGCTGCTGGCCTTCACCAACCCGACGGTGAACTCCTACCACCGCCTGGTGCCGGGCTTCGAGGCCCCGGTGAACCTGGTCTACTCGCAGCGCAACCGCTCGGCCTGCATCCGGATCCCGATCACCGGCTCGAACCCGAAGGCCAAGCGCATCGAGTTCCGCTGCCCGGACCCGTCGTCGAACCCGTACCTGGCCTTCTCGGCCCAGCTGCTGGCCGGCCTGGACGGCATCCGGAACAAGACCGAGCCCGCGGACCCGATCGACAAGGACCTGTACGAGCTGCCGCCCGAGGAGCACGCGTCGGTCAGCCAGGTCCCGACCTCGCTGCCGGCCGTGATCAACTCGCTCGAGGCCGACCACGAGTTCCTGCTCGAGGGTGACGTCTTCACCTCCGACCTGATCGAGACGTGGATCGACCTCAAGCGCGAGAACGAGATCGCCCCGATCCAGCTCCGTCCGCACCCGCACGAGTTCGAGCTGTACTACGACGTCTGAGTTCCGGCCGTCCGACGAGCCCATCCGCGTTCTCGCGGGTGGGCTCGTTCACTGTCACCGGCAGATGAGACGGTCTAATATCTAGTAATTCAGTTGGAATACACTTCTTCGGGTCACCACGACCGCCTCAGCCGGCGGTCGTCCTGGATCGAAGGGGCCACACATGAGTCTCGAATTCCTCTGGTACATCCCCAATCAGGTCGACCCCGGTCACCGGGGCGACGACGCCGTCGCGGGCCACAACAGCCTGGAGCGCTTGACCGAGCTGGCTCGGCTCACGGAGCAGCATGGGTGGGGTGGCGCACTGCTCGGCACCGGCTGGGGCCGTCCCGACACCTTGACTGTCGGCACGGCGCTCGCAGCCCGGACGACAACGTTCCAGCCACTGGTGGCGATCCGCCCGGGCTACTGGCACCCCGCACACTTCGCGTCGGCGTCGACCACCCTCGACCAGCTCTCCGAAGGCCGGCTTCTGATCAACATCGTCTCCGGCCAGGACAACCTGGCCGCCTACGGCGACTCCGAGGGCGACCAGGCCCAGCGGTACGCCCGCACGAAGGAGTTCCTCCAGGTAGTGCGCCGACTCTGGACCGAAGAGGACGTCACCTTCGCCGGTGACTACTTCTCTGTCACCGGATCCACGGTCGCCACCCGCCCGGTCGCGCGCGAGAACAGACCACACCCACGCCTGTACTTCGGTGGCGCGTCCCCCGCCGCGGAACGCGTCTCGGCCACGGATGCCGACGTTCAGCTCTTCTGGGGCGAACCGCTCGACGGCGTCGCTGAGCGCATCGAGCGGCTCAAGGGTCTGCAGTCCGAGCTTGGTCGCGAGCACGCGCCACTCGAGTTCGGGCTCCGGATCACCACCCTGGTCCGTGACACCACCGACCAGGCGTGGGCCGAAGCCGAGGCCAAGGTCGCAAAGATGGCCGAGGCCCAGGGCACCACGAGCAGCCCACCACGGCGCTTCAAGGCAGTGGGACAGCAACGCCTCCTCGACCTGGCCGACCGAGGCGACGTCCTGGACGACAACCTCTACACCGCCCCCGGCAAATACGGCGGCGGTGGCGCCGGCACCACCTGGCTCGTCGGATCCGCCGATGATGTGGCGAAGTCACTCCGCAAGTACCAGGACCTGGGCATCACCCATTTCATCCTCTCCGACACCCCCTACCACGATGAGATCGTCCGCGTCGGCGACCAACTACTACCGCTACTGAGCTGACCTACTGGCAGTCCAGGGAACGACAGCTCGCCATGCACCCACCACGTGAGGGGCTGGACCCAGCTCCCGCGTCCACGCAGGAACGGGATTCAGCTGCGTCGAGCGCTCAGGCTCAGCGGGATCCCGGCGTACGGCATCTGAAGCTGCCGTTCACGGACGTGCCAGGAGCGGAGTACTACGTGACTGCTGGATTTCAGGTCGCGACGGCGGAGGAGCTCGAGCGGTCGTCCGAGACGGGGGACCTCAGCGCCCTGAGCGACCGGGAGCGCGCAGCAATCACGTACCACGGCGCGGACCGCCTCGGCGACGTCATCTTCAACTGGTTCGACTGAGGACCGTGGTGATCTCGGCCAGACTGTCTGCGGAGAGCGGGCCGTGGTTGAGGGCGGCGGCGTTTTCTTCTACCTGGGCGACGGTTTTGAAGCCGGGGATGGGGATGAAGGCGTCGCTGCGGGCCCAGAGCCAGGCGAGGGCGCCTTGGGCGAGGGTTCGGCCGTCGGTGGTGAGGATCTCGCGGATCGCGTCGAGCCGGCGCAGCGACTCGGCCTGGCCGCCGGTCCGGAAATCCCAGCCGTGGCGTACGTCGTCGGCCGGCAGTGTGCTGTCCTTGTCGAACTTGCCGGTCAGCAGGCCCATCCCGAGCGGCCCGCGGACGATGCTCGCCAGACCCCGCTGTTCGCACAGTGCCAGCACCTCGGCGTTGCCGCCGAACACGTTGAAGGACTGCTGAATCGCCTTGCAGTGCTCGCTTTTCGCAAACAACGCGGCCCGCTCCGGACTGTCCGTGCTCCAGCCGATCGCCCGGACCTTGCCTGCAGCAACAAGTTCCTCGAAGACCGCCAGTACGTCGTCCGCCCGGTCCAGGTCGTAGCCGCCGAGGTGGAACTGGTACAGGTCGAGGTGGTCGGTTCCTAGCCGCCGCAGAGTCTGCTCGCAGGCCCACCGGATGTACTCCGGGTCGCCGTTCTCCCCCGGCGCCTCGCGCGTCTCCTCGTCGTAGGTGTATCCGGCCTTGGACGCGATCACGATCTCGTCCCGCACAGCGCCGAGCGCGGCCGAGATCAACTTCTCGCTGTGGCCGCAGCCGTACACATCGGCCGTGTCGAAGAAGGTGACGCCCAGGTCGAAAGCGCGGCGCAACGCCCGCTTCGACTCCTCGTCGTCGATCGCACCCCAGCCGACGGGGTTGCCCTGCCTGGCGTGTGGTCCACCGATCGCCCAGCAGCCCATGCCCAGCGCGCTGACGGTCGGACCACCGGTGCCGAGCGAACGATCAGCAGTCTTCGTCACGTGATCCTCCGAGTAGTCGGCGAACGCTTCCCAGCATCCTCAACCCGCGACGACCTCCGGTCCAACAAGAAATCTCACTGACCCCGACAACTCCCAGCGATGAATCCGCAGACGCACGCCACCGGAAACACGGTCCGGCCGGTGGCTGCAAAACTAGGTTTGCGGCAATGATCGCAGCACAAACCGCGCCTGATATCGCGGGTCAGAAGGCTGGGCCGGTGTTCGCGATCGGCGGCAGGTCCGGCGTGCCCACCATTACGGGTTGGGTGTTCTCCACCAGCGCCGCCAGGGTGCGCAGTACATGCTCGAACCAGCCGAGCAATACATAAATGAGCAACGATCCCAGTACCAGCGTGGCTAGGCCCCCGATGATCAGGTAGACAGCCGCGGCATGGGAGGTCTCGATCTCGCCAGTCAACGAGTTGATGGACTGCTGCTGAGAACCCACTGCGCCGTTGACGACGAGAATGACGCCGGCGATGGCATTGAAAGCCAGCAGGACGATCTTCACTACGTTGATCGTCGTTGCGACGCGGTTGGCATTACGGACTACTTGAGACATCTATTCCCCCTCTAAACGATTACCTCCGGTATATCGCCCAGAAATGTTGAACGTTACGCAGCATCGGCCGTATCCATCTCTGAACGATCCGCGCCCTGCTTGCTCGATCCGGGACCCAGGCGCCACGACAGTCTTTGGCAAACTGCTCGACGTGGTGGGTCGTGGGTCGGTAGGTTCCTGGGTCTGTGCCGATGAGTCCAGGGCCAACGAATCCGGCGGCAAGGGTTTAGCTGGGGATTACCGAGAGCACGGGGTCCGCCACTCCGCGTTGCTGGTTTGGCGTGCTGGCTATCGGTTGAAGTGAGGAGCTGCTTGTGGCCAGGCCGATGACGGCTGACCAGCTTGCTGGTGCGCTGCGGAAGTGGAAGGTGAAGTTCCGGGAGTACCCCGGCTGGCGGACGCGCGGGCGGCCCGGCGGCATCACGGATGCGCGCGGGATCATCCTCCATCACACCGGCAGCAACTCTCAGACCGACGACTACCTCAACTTCCTGTTCGTGCGCGGTCGGCCCGACGAAGGCATCCCCGGACCGCTGTGCAACGTGGCCACCGACCTGGACGGCGACCTGCACGTCGGCGCGATCGGCCGCGCGAACCACGCCGGCTCAGGCTCACTCGCCACGCTGAACCACGTGTCGACGCAGGACTACCGCGGCTATGCCGCCGAGCTCAGTCCCGGCCCCGACAACGTGAACGGCAATCTGCACTACTACGGCAACGAGATCCGGTACGACGGGGCGCACTCGATGACGGCAGCCGCCTACCGTACTGCGCTGCTCCACGCCGCCGCGATCTGCGATTTCCACGGGTGGTCCGCGCTCTCGGTGATCGGGCACCGCGAGCACACCCGGCGCAAGAACGACCCGGGCCGATGCCCGATGAACAAGTTCCGCACCGACCTGGCCGCAGTACTGCGGGCCGGACCTGATGGAGATGACATGGCGAACGCTGACGAAGTACTGGCCGAGCTGAGGAAGTTCGAGAAGGCCGAAGCACAGCGGTACTCCGATCTGGCGAATCGGGTGCAGTGCCTGATCAACCAGGAGGCGGGCCGCTACCAGGACTACGTCCGCCGCCTCAACGCGATCCTGGCCGCCCTCCCCAACGCGAGTGCAAGCCCACCCGTCGACCCCGGCACTCCGGTCGACCCGGCGACGCCCACGGAGCCGGCCACGCACGTCGACGGCCAACCCGTCGCCGGCCAACCCGTCGCCGACAACCGCTGAGCGGCCACCGCGCGGCGGGGACCGGAAGCGGTTCCGAAACCACCACGGACTTTCTCTGACTCTTGAATTAAGTAAGGAAGTTAGCTTTCCTTAGGACCGTCGGCCGAACGCGCACTCCCCACCCGCGCTCCCGGACGACGCCCGCCCCCACAAGTTCAGAGGAGAGTCAGATGACTCCAGGAGTCGCCCCGCTCCGACCCCCACCCAGCCGCGGACGTGTATTCGCAGCCATTGCCGCGGCCCTGGTGGCCGCGGTGACGGCGACCGCTCTGACGGTCGCCGTGTCGCCGGACGCGAGCGCCGCGATCTCGCCGACCGGCTGGAACACCGTGGTGAGCAAGAACAGCAGCAAGTGCGTGGACGCACGGGCAGCCGCCACGGCCAACGGGACGGCTGTCCAGCAGCAGACCTGCAACAGCAGCACCGCCCAGCAGTGGCAGTTCCAGCCGACCACCAACGGCTACGTCCGCGTCAACGCGTTCAACAACGCGGCCCAAGCGCTGGACGTCACCAACGTCTCCACCGCGGACGGCGGGCTGATCCAGCTGTGGTCCTACAGCAACGGGCTCAACCAGCAATGGTTGCCGGTCGAGGAAGCCGACGGCGCCTACCACCTCGTCAACCGCAACAGCGGCAAGTGCCTCGACGTCCCGTCGGCCTCGACCGCGGACGGCCTCCAACTGCAGCAGTACACCTGCAACGGGACTGCGGCCCAATCGTTCAGGATCAACCCAGTGGACGGCACTCCCCCGACCCAGCCGCCGGCCGGACAGCCCGACCTCGGCCCGAATGTCTCGATCTTCGACCCGTCGATGTCGGCCGGCACGATCCAGAGCAAGCTGAACTCCGTCTTCAGCCAGCAGGAGACGAACCAGTTCGGCGAGAACCGGTTCGCGCTGCTGTTCAAGCCGGGCGCGTACAACGTGAGCGCGAACGTCGGCTTCTACACCCAGGTCGCCGGTCTCGGCCTGACCCCGGACAGCGTCACCATCAACGGCGCGGTGCACGTCGAGGCCGACTGGTTCCCGCCGCAGAACGCGACGCAGAACTTCTGGCGCGGCGCCGAGGGCCTGACCATCAATCCGCCCGGTGGTCTCGACCGCTGGGCCGTCTCGCAGGCTTCGTCGTACCGCCGGAACCACCTCAAGGGCAACCTCGCGCTGGACGACGGCGGTTGGGCAAGCGGCGGCTTCATGGCCGACACCGTGGTAGACGGCCAGGTCCGGTCCGGCAGCCAGCAGCAGTGGCTCTCGCGGAACACCAACTGGGGTAGCTGGACTGGTCAGAACTGGAACATGGTGTTCGTCGGTGCGCTGAACGCGCCGGCCGGTGCATTCCCGAACCCGCCGTACACGAAGGTCGCGCAGACCCCTGTGGTCCGGGAGAAGCCATACCTGTACGTCGATGCTGCGGGCAACTACCAGGTCTTCGTCCCGGCGGTCAAGACGAACTCGGCCGGACCTGGCTGGACGGGCGGCAACCCGGCCGGGCAGTCCTTGCCGATCAGCCAGTTCTACATCGTCAAGCCCGGCGCCACCGCGGCGACGATCAACGCGCAGCTTGCCGCCGGCAAGGACCTGCTGTTCACCCCGGGCGTCTACCGGCTCAGTGACACCCTGCGAATCAACCGCGCCAACACCGTCGTACTTGGTCTCGGCCTGGCCACGTTGATGCCGACCAGTGGCACGCAGTCGATCACGGTCGCGGATGTCGACGGCGTGAAGATCGCCGGGTTGCTGATCGACGCCGCGCCGACCAACTCGCCGCTGCTGATGGAGATCGGCCCGACAGGCTCCTCGGCCAACCACTCCGCGAACCCGACCTCGCTGCACGACGTGTACTTCCGGATCGGTGGTGCCGCAGTCGGCAAGGCGACCGAGACGCTGCGGATCAACAGCAACAACGTGATCATCGACCACACTTGGTTGTGGCGCGGTGACCACAGTTATGGGGTCGGCTGGAGCAGCAACACGGCCGACACCGGTTTGGTTGTCAACGGCAACGACGTCACGGCGTACGGGCTGTTTGTCGAGCACTACCAGAAGTACCAGACGATCTGGAACGGCAACGGGGGGAGGACGTACTTCTACCAGAACGAGATGCCGTACGACCCGCCGAACCAGGCAGCCTGGATGAACGGATCCACCCGCGGCTATGCGGCGTACAAGGTCGCTGATTCGGTCACCACGCACGAGGCCTGGGGGCTGGGCAGCTATTGCTACTTCAGCGCGAATTCGAGCGTCGTGGCGGATCGCGCGTTCGAGGTGCCGAACAAGGCGGGCGTGAAGTTCCACAACATGGTCACCGTATCGCTCGGCGGCACCGGCACCATCGCGCACGTCATCAACAACACCGGCGGCCCGTCGAACTCGTCGACCAACGTCGCCCAGTGGGTCAACTACCCCTAGCGGACCACCTCAGCGCCCTGCGGCCTTCAGGACCCGCAGGGCGCTGAGGGTGACCATCCCGTTCGGCCCGGCGCGTCGCCAGCCAACGGCCTCCGGCACCGCGCGCGGCTGGGCCTGGTGAAGGCTGCCGACGCGTCGGCTGGCGGGTTCTTCTGCCACTGGCGGCAAAATTGGGCGCTACCGGACGAAGAACCCGTTAGCGGTGGCCGGGATCCAGCTGCGGCCCCGTGAGATCGAGCGCGAATGGCTATCTCGCGACCGGCTGATCACGGAGTGAGCGGTTCGGGCGGGCGTTCTTGATCAGGTAGGCGAGGACCAGGAACTGGGCCGCGATCAACGCGGCGAGGACCGGGATATCGAACCAGCCGGGGAAGTAGGCGCCCGTGCAGCCTGTCTGACCTGGAGCGGGGGTGCCGCGGCATACGCGGCCGGCGAAGCTGCCGAGCATGAGGATCGGCAGGAGCCCGAACGGCAGCACCAGTGTGCCCAACCACTTCTCTGTCGTCGTCCAGCGATCAGATGTCCAGAGCAGCGCGACGCCGGCCGCCCAGCCCACGAGATAGATGAACCCGCCTAACGGCAGCAGCAGGAGCGCGGTCACGTCCCGGCTCCGGAACCGCGGCTCAACCGTCGCCCGCGGTTGCGGCTTCGCCTCGTTCATCTCGGTCTCCTCGCCCCAGCCGGTCCCCGTGACGCGGCCAGCGTGCCTTCGGAGTGGGCCAGTCAGGTGCGTCGGCGAGCGCATTTACCAAGCCGCAACCGAGCCGCTCATTCCCCTGCAACAAAGCGCAGTCAGGCCTGCTTGGGCTTGACGGCGAACATCACGGCGCAGACGAAGGCGGGAACCACCACGATCCAGGTGGAGCTCAGGCCGAGCAGGACCGGCGCCAGGCACAGCAGGAGCAGGTCGAAGCCGCGCATGGGCTGGGAGAACAAACCCGGCGGGATCGCACCCATTGGTGATGCCACCAGCGGCCCGCTGTACGACGGCGGCCGCGCGGACGCCTGTCGTACGATCCCCGACAGCACACCACCAGCAACAGCAAACGCCACAGCTGGATCGCCCAACGCAGGCAAAGCCAGCGCAGTCCACAGCAACACGAACAACCCCGGTACTACGGACATGGCTACGCGCAGCTCGCGTAGATCCATCCCGAGCGCCCGTACGAGTCCAGTGGACCGGCACACCGAGCGCAGCCCATCCATAAGAGGACGCGCGGCTCCAAACCCAGCCAGCCCGGCCGCGATGGGCACCAGTACGTCGTACCCGGTGCCGGCCACCGCGTAGGGAACCACCAGGAGGGCGAACCCGAGCACCAAGCGCCGGGGCCACCGCAGTACGCGCAGGAACTCGCGATGGATCAGCGCCTTCACCAGGGATCCCCGGCCGCGTCGTGACTTCACGCGGCCCACCTGCTGCCAGTGGCGTCCGGCGACCACATCAGCCAGCAAGCTGACGTCCAAGGTGATCGCCGCACCGGCCATACCGGCCAGCAGGTCTCCACCAGCGACCACGGACGCCCGGCTCAACTTGTCGAGCGACTGCGCGGTGACTACAACCAGGACCGCAGCGACCACCAAGGCGATGAGTCCGATCACCAACAGCCTGGTCTCCGCCGGACTGAGCAGCGGCTCCTGCCGGACGGGCCCGAGCCCGAGAACTACGACGCCGGCGCTGGATAGGCCGGAGGCTGCTTCCTTCGGACGCGCAGCCAGGACCAGCGCGGGCACAGCAGCAAGCAGCAGCAGGCCGTCCGCAACGCGCAAGGCCCAGCGGGAGCGGACGGCGGTCTGCTGAGCCCACACGGTCGCACAGGCCGTGCAGATGAGCAGAACCGTCGTCAGTACGGCCGCTTCGCCGACAGTGGACCAGGCAGCTCCGAACAACGCCCAGCCGACAACTGCCGCAAGAGCGCCGACCACAGCAGCCACGGAGATCACCAGCCGGTACGACGGCCGCAGGAGCGACGCGCGATCCACCGGAGTCGCCAGCAGCCAGAAGCCCGTGGCACGGGACGCCGACACCGGTCCGACGCTGAGGAGACCGCGCAACATGGTCGACACCAGCAGCGGCACCAGGATGAACGGCACAGTGTCGAGCAACCAGGCGCACGATCCCGAAGTACAGGCCGCAGAGCGGTCGTTCAGGTTCACCACGACGTTGCCGCCGGTCGCACCGAGCATCGCCAGCGCGAAGACGACCAGGTAGATGTCCTCGAACTGCTGCCACATCGTGCGATCCGCCTTGCCGCGGCGGACCTTCCGCATCCAGCTGCGCAGCTCCTTCGACTTCGGGATCGCACCGAAGTCCGCCGGGTCGAAGACGACCGGCCCCTCACGCGATGCGGCGGTCACGGCAGCGGGGTCAGCGCGACGGTCTCGTCAGCGACGGCGTCCACCAGCGCCGTGTCGTGACTCGCGAACAGGATCGACGTACCGGCCTTCTTCTCCACCACCAACCGCTCCGCCAACCAGGCGATGCCCGCCGTGTCGAGCCGCTGCTCGGGCTCGTCCAGCACCAGCAGCTTCCGCGGCCGGACCAACGCGGTCGCCAGCGCGAGGCGGCGACGCTGACCGGACGACAACGACCCCGGCAACTGGTCCGCGGCGGCCAGTAGGCCGACGTCGTCGAGCAGGGTGTCCACGAGATCCTCCGGCTCCGGGTTGCCGTGTGCCCGGGCCAGCAGGTCCAGGTGTTCGGCGGCGCTGAGGTCGGGGAAGAAGTCGAGGTCGTCTAGCAGCGACGCGACGTCGCGCCGGACCACCTCGGCCCGCTCGTCGATCGGCTGGCCGTCCAACAGGATCTGACCGGCCGCCGGCTCGGCCGAACCGACGATGCACTTCAGCACCGTGGTCTTGCCTGCGCCGTTCGGGCCGACCAGGGCGATCGCCCGGCCGGCCCGCAGGGTGAAGGTGAGGTCCTCGATCACCGGGCGATCGGCGTACAGGTGCCGCAGTCCTTTGACAGCGAGCCGGGGAGCGGCCTTCGTCATCGCTTGCGGACCAGGGTCAGCCCGTCGCCGATGCCGAGGATGACCACGTCGACGCGCTCGTCCTTGGCGATGTGCGAGTTGAACTCCTTGCGGTCGACCGGGTCCTGCGCGTGCTCGCCGACCACCCGGCCGCCGGCCAGCGTGTTGTCGAACAGCAGCAACCCGTTCTGCCGGATCCGAGGCACCAGGCGCTCGAAGTACTCGATGTAGCCGGGCTTGTCCGCGTCCACGAAGGCCAGGTCGAACTCGCCCTCCAGCTCGGCGGCGGACTCGTGCGCGTCGCCGATCCGGAGCTCGATCTTGTCCGCGACCCCGGCTCGTTCCCAGTACCGCCGGCCGATCGAGGTCCACTCCTCGCTCACGTCCAGGCAGATCAGCTGCCCGTCGTCCGGCAGGCCGCGCGCGATCGCCAGCGCCGAGAAACCGGTGAAGGTTCCGATCTCCACGGCTCGACGGGCTGAGGTCAGCCGGGTCAACAGGGTGATCAGGGCGGCCTGGTCGGCCGTCGTCAGCATCTGCGAAACCCCGCCGAGCGCCCGGGTCTCCTCGACCAGGTCCCGCGCGATCTCGTCCAGCGGCATCCCGTGCTCGACCATGTAGTCGTGCAGTTCCTCGGTCACCAGAACCTGATTGCCCATCGAATCCCGCCGTCCTCTGCGTCGTGGTTCCGTCGCCTGTAGTCTCTACGGGTTGCCAGACCGCTCGACAACCACCCCTCCGAGGAGACCCCAGTATGCAGATCGCCGTCGCCGGATCGATCGCGACCGACATCCTGATGACGTTCCCTGGACGTTTCAAGGACCAGTTCCTCGAAGAGCAGATGCACAAGGTGTCGTTGTCGTTCCTGGTCGACGAACTGGTCGTGCACCGCGGCGGCGTCGGCGCGAACATCTGCTACGGCATGGCCCAGCTCGGGCAGCAGTCGTTGCTGGTCGGCTCGGTCGGCTCGGATTTCGCCGACTACGGCGCCGCGCTCGAGGCGGCCGGGGTCGACATCACCCACGTCCGCATCTGCGACAACCTGCACACCGCACGCTTCACCTGTACTACGGATCTCGACGCGAACCAGATCGCCTCCTTCTACACCGGCGCGATGGCCGAGGCGCGGGAGCTCGACCTGGGCGCGATCAACACCGCGACGGGTGGCATCGACCTCGTCCTGATCGGTGCGGACGACCCGGACGGCATGCTCCGGCACACCGCGCTGGCGAAGGCGAACGGCATCGACATCGCCGCGGACCCGTCGCAGCAGCTCGCCCGGATGGACGGTGAGCAGATCCGTGAGCTGATCGACGGCGCGACGTATCTGTTCAGCAACGAGTACGAGTCCGGCCTGATGGTCCAGAAGACCGGCTGGAGCCACGGCGAGATCCTCGAGCGGGTCGGCGTCCGCGTCACCACCCACGGCGGCGACGGCGTAGTGATCGAGAACGCCGCCGGCATCATCGCCAAGATCCCCGCCGTCCCCACCCCCGGCCTGGTCGACCCGACCGGCGGCGGCGACGCCTTCCGCGCCGGCTACCTCACCGGCCGCGCCTCCAACCTCGACCACGAAGCGGCCGCCCAGATCGGTTGCACCCTGGCCACCACGGTCCTCGAAACCGTCGGCACCCAGGAGTACACCCTCGACCGCCCGGCCTTCCTCCGCCGCCTAGCCACCGCCTACGGCGACCCCGCAGCAACGACCGCCGCGAAGGCCCTGGACCTCTAAACTCCACCCGTACGCCGAACCGCCCCTCCTCCGTCGGCTCCCTCCCCGAAGGCGCCGCCTCGGATGTCTGCGCGGGCGGTTCGGCCAGCGCCCCGGATCCGCGCCAGGTGTCGGCCGTTCCCCCGGTTCCACCTACTACGACAGCCGTAGTTCGTGATGCCTTTCGGCGGGGGGCCGCGGAGGGTGGGTGCGGCCCTGACCAAGAGTGGGGGCGTGGGACAGGTAGTCGGGGCCTTGAACACGTTATTTCGTGTCCGCGGCCCCTGTTTGGTGTTCAAGGTCGCCGCTTCGTGACCGCTGGCAGTCCGGGCCCGTCCCCGCAACATCACAAACTCCGGTTAGTGCTAGGGGTAACCACCGCAGGGGGTAACGCCCTTCGGCCCGGGCGTACCCCCTTGCCCACGGCCCCCAGGCCCCGCAGGGGCAACGCCCTTCGGCCCGGGCGCACCCCGTTCCCACGGCCCGGGCCCCTCAGCTCCAGCGGAGGGGTTACCCCCTGATCTTGCGGGTTGCCCCACTTGAATCTGATGGGGCAACCCACACTTTCAGGGGGTAACCCCTCCGCGAGCGGGCGCAACCGCATCCACCGCTGAGCGAGAGCAAGCCCCTCCCTGAAACAATCACCCGCGCGCCGCGTACACCCTCCGCGTAGCTGCCTCGCGAGAACCTGCCGCCTGGCGGCCTCGCGCGGAGCCCCCTCCGCGGAGTGGCCTAGCGAGCGCTTGTGCGAGGAGATCCGCGGACTAAAGTGAACTGTACGTTCAGTTTACTTAGGAGAGATGGAAATGTCCGAAGCAGTCGCAGTCGCGTCCGGGGAATTCACCATCGGCGGCGACCTCACCGTTCGCCGACTCGGGTACGGCACCATGCAGCTCCCCGGCGAAGGCGTCTGGGGCGAGCCGCGCGACCCTGACGAGGCGGTCCGCGTACTGCGGCGAGCGGTCGAGCTCGGCGTGAACTTCATCGACACGGCCGACGCCTACGGCCCGTTCGTCGCGGACCTGCTGCTGAAGAAGGCGCTGCATCCGTACCCCGAAGGCCTGGTGATCGCCACCAAGGCCGGCTTCGCCCGTACCGGCCCCGGCGGCTGGGTCCCGATCGGCCGCCCGGAGTACCTCCGTCAGCAGGTGGAGTTGAGCCTCCGACACCTCGGCCTCGAGCGGATCGACCTGCTCCAGCTGCACCGGATCGACCCGAAGGTACCGCTGGCCGACCAGGTCGGCGAGCTGGCCACCCTGCAGCAGGAAGGCAAGATCCGCCACCTCGGCCTGTCCCAGGTGAGCGTCGCGCAGCTCGAGGAGGCGACCAAGACCGCCCCGATCGTGTCCGTGCAGAACCTCTACAACCTCAGCCAGCGCGACGACGAGCCGGTCCTCGAGTACGCCGAGCAGAACGGGCTGGGCTTCATCCCCTGGTTCCCGCTCGCCACAGGTGGTCTCGCCAAGGCCGGCGGCCCGCTCGATGCGATCGCCCGTGAGCACGACGCGAGCCCGTCGCAGCTCGCTCTCGCGTGGCTCCTCAAGCGCTCCCCCGTGATGCTGCCGATCCCCGGCACGTCCTCTGTCGCGCACGTCGAGGACAACGTCAACGCCGCCAAGATCAACCTGACCGACGACGAGTTCGCCCGGCTCACCGAGGCGGTCGATTGATGAGCGTCTGCTTCGTCACCGACGCGTCCCGTTGGGTTCGGCGCCAAGGACCACGATGATGTTTGAGCAGTCCGCTCATCCGCGCAGCCTGAAGGCCAAGGATTCGGTGCTCTGCGCAACCAAGGACCTGCTGGCCGAAGGCGGCCTGGCCGCGGCCACAGTCGACGCGATCAGCGCCCGCTCCGGGGTGAGCAAGGCAACGATTTACAAGCACTGGCCGTCCCGTACGGCGATCGCGGCCGAGGCGTTCGGCAGGGAGATGGCGGCCGAGATCCCCTTGCCTGACACGGGAAACACCGAAGCCGACCTGACCGAGCAGGTCCGCCACGTCAGCAAGTTCTACGCCGGCCGGCACGGCAAGGTGTTCGCCCAGTTGCTGGCGGCAAGTGTCACGGACCCGGCCGCCTCGCCGTACTTCCGGGAGTACTTCCTGGATGCGAGACGGGCGGCAATCGGTGAACTCTGGCAGCGCGCGCTCGACCGCGGGGACGCCAACCCGGAGATCAGCGCGGGGACGGCGACCGACGTCCTCTTCGGACCGCTGATCTTCCGGCTGATGACCGGGCATGCTCCGCTGACCGAGGAGGAGGCCGACGCGATCTCGTCGGCCGCCCTCCACGGCCTGCTGAAGCACTAGCGCGGGGAGTCAGAGCCGCGGGTCGACGGGCTCCGACTCGAGGGCGAGCACGGCGAAGACGCATTCGTGGATGCGCCAGAGCGGCTCGGCTCGAGCAGCCCGTTCCAGCGCCTCCAGTCCGAGGGCGTACTCCCGCAGCGCCATCGACCGCTTGTGCCCGAGGTTGCGGTTCCGCAGCCGCTCGAAGTTCGCAGGCTCGGTGTAGTCCGGGCCGTAGATGATCCGCAGGTACTCCTGCCCGCGAACCTTCAACCCGGGCTGCGCCAGCCCCTTCACCGCGCGGACGAGGTTCGCGGCGGGCTTGACCACCATGCCCTCACCACCGGCCTCGGTGAGCTCCTGCCACCAGGCGATGCCCTCGGCCCACGACTCCCCGTCCACGAAGAGCCGTCGGGTCTGCGTGATCAACGGAGGCGCTGCCGCGACCAGACGATCCGCCACGGCCAAGTGCCAGGCGTGCGGCTTCTCCTGGTACGTCGCCCCCTCGGAGGCAAGCACCTGGAACGGCGCCAGCCGTACTCCGTCGAGCCCTTCGGTCGGCCAGCAATACCGTCGATAGGCCTCGCTGAACAAGGACGCGTTGACCGTCCGCCGCTGGGTCCGCGCGAGCAGATCACCCACGTCAAGCCCCGCCGCGACGGCGGATTCCAGCGCAGCAGTTGCCGCAGGCAATGAAGCACGAGCCGCCGCGCCGACAGCGGCGTACTGGTTCTTCAGCAGGTCGATGGCCTTGGCGCTCCATGGCAGGAGTTCGGCGTCGAGGAGCAGCCACGAGGAGTCCAGCTCGTCGAACAGCCCGACCTCCTCGACAACCGCCCGCAACCGAAGCAGGAACTCATCGGTCAGTTCGGCATCGAAGAACGACCGACCCGTCCGGGTGTGGACGGCACCACGACCGGCCAGCCCGAACCGCTTCTCGGCCACGTCGTCGTCGCGGGTCAGCAGTACGACGGCCCGCGAGCCCATGTGCTTCTCCTCGCAGACCAGCTCGGTGACCCCTTGGCCCTTGTACGCCTCGAACGCCTGGGTCGGGTGCTCCAGCACACCCGGCAGCGGCGAGGTGGCGACCGGACTCATCGTCGGCGGCAGGTACAGCAGGAACCGCGGATCGATAGCGAAGCGGCTCATCACCTCAAGCGCCGCACCCGCCTGCTCGGCGCGCACGCTGAGCCGCCCGTGCGTCGAGGTCTCGATCACCCGGCGTCCGGTGACGTCGGTGATGTCGAGCACGTCGGGCTCGCGGGCCGCAGCAGTTGCCGCCTGCAACGGCTTGGCCGGCTCGTAGTACTGCTCGAATGCCTGCACCGAGACCAGCTCGCGCTCCGGGTACCGCAACGCGGTCAGGGCGCCGCCGAAGACACAGCCCGTGTCGAGGCAGATCGTGTTGTTGATCCACTCCGGCTCCGGCGTCGGAGTGTGCCCGTAGACGACCATCGCGCGGCCGCGGTAGTCGTTGGCCCACGGGTAGCGCAGCGGCAGGCCGAACTCATCGGTCTCACCCGTCGTCTCGCCGTACAGGCAGAAGGCGCGGACCCGGCCGGAGGTGCGGCCGTGCATCCGCTCGACCAGCCCGGCGTGCGAGACGACCAGCTTGCCGTCGTCGAACACGTAGTGCGAGATCAGCCCGTCGATGAAGGTCTCGACCGCCGTCCGGAACTCCTCCGGCTCGGCCGCGAGCTGGGCAAGCGACTCCTCCAGCCCGTGCGTGACCTTGACGTTCTTCCCGCGCAGCGCCCGGAGCAGCTTGTCCTCGTGGTTGCCCGGCACGCAGAAAGCGTGGCCGGCGGCAACCATCCCCATCACCAGCCGCAGCACGCCCGGCGTGTCGGGCCCCCGATCCACCAGATCCCCCACGAACACGACCCGACGCACCGACCCGACGGAGCCAGGGCTCGCCTGGTCGCCGACCGATGCCGGCCCGGCGGCGTACTCCGCGTCGATGGGGCGACCGTGGGCGTCCCTGGTGATCGTGTAGCCGAGGTCGACGAGCAACTGCTCGAGCTCGACGCGGCAGCCGTGGATGTCGCCGATGATGTCGAAGGGCCCGGTCTGGTCCTTCAGGTCGTTGAAGAGCCGGGTCCGTTCGATGCTGACGGCATCGATCGCCTCGAGGCCGCCAAGCATGTGCGTGCCGCGGAAGCCCTCCCGCTTGAGGCTACGCAGGCCGCGGCGAAGCTGCTGCCGCTGCCGCTGCACCACGTGCGGGCCGAACTGCCGATCAGGCCGCTGCGCGTTGCGTTCCAGGCAGACCTTCTCCGGCGGATCCAGAACGATTGCCACCGGCAACACATCGTGCTCGCGGGCCAGAGCGACCAGCTGCTTTCGCGCTTCCGGCTGCACGTTGGTCGCGTCGATCACGGTCAGTCGCCCGGCAGCCAGACGCTTGGACGCGATGTAGTGCAGCAGGTCGAATGCGTCCTTGGTGGCCGCCTGGTCGTTCTCGTCGTCCGATACCAGCCCGCGGCAGAAGTCGCTGGAAATCACCTCGGTGCCGAGGAAATGCTTGCGAGCGAAGGTGGACTTTCCTGAGCCGCTGACGCCGATCAGCACGACGAGGCTGAGCGCGGGGATGTCGATGCGCGCCATTACGCGGCCTCCTTCAGGCGAAACAGGGCGAGCTGGGTCGGCGGGCCGACCTCGGGATCATCCGGCCCGACCGCCCGGAACGACACGTCGTACCCATAGACCCGGCAGACTGACGCAGCCCAGTCCTGGAACTCCGCGCGAGTCCACTCGAACCGGTGATCCGGGTGCCGGAAGGCGCCGGCCGGCAATGTCTCGAAACGCACATTGTGCTCAGAGTTCGGCGTGGTCACCACGACACTGCCAGGACGGGCGGCGCCGAAGACTGCGTGCGCGAGAGCGGGCAGTCGCGGCGGATCGACGTGCTCGATCACCTCCATCAGGACCGCGGCATCCAGCCCAGCCAGACGTGCGTCGGCGTACGTCACCGAAGACTGGAACAGCCGCAGCCGCTCGCGCTTCCGGTCGGACATCTCGTCCACGTGCAGCCGCCGCTCGGCGTACGTCAAAGCCCGCGCCGAGACGTCGGTCGCCACCACCTCGCTGAACGAGGAGTCCTTCAGCAGTTGGGCGACCAGCACACCTTCGCCGCACCCGAGATCCGCCACCCGCCGCGCCCCGAGCTCGCGCAGAACCTCGACCACCGCAGTACGCCGCTGAACCGCCAGCGAAAACCGCCGATCCCCCTCAGCCGGCGAATCGTCGCCTACCTCGGCGAGCGGTTCCTCCTGCGAGTCGACGATCGACTCACCATCCACCTCGGCGAGGCGGTCGAGGGCCTCCAAGGCCGAGTCGGTCAGGCGCTTGCGGTGGGCCAGGTAGCGGCTCGAGATCAGCTCGCGATCCGGATGACTGCCGAGCCAGCCCTCGCCCGCACGCACGAGTTTGTCGACCTCGTCGGAACCGACCCAGTAGTGCTTGGCATCGTCGAGCACCGGCAGCAGTACGTAGAGGTGGTTCAGCGCGTCCGCCAGCCGCAGATCCCCGTGCAGCCGCAGATCGACGTACCGCGAGTCTCCCCACGAGGGGATCTCCGGATCGAGCGGAACCGGCCGCGCGTCGACGGACCACCCCAGCGGGCTGAAGAGCCGCGCGGCCATCGCCGCACCACCGCGACAGGGAAGAGCCGGCACGCGGATGTCCAGCGTCATCGCCCGCGCGGCCAGTTCGGGGCGTGCGTCGCAGCGGCCGATCATCGCAGTACGGAAGAGTTTGCCGAGGGCAACGGCGAGCAGGCTGGAAGCGGCGTACGGGCGATCGTTCACGTACTGGCCGAGCGTGAATCCCTCGGCGGCCCTGCCCTTGCCGGAGCGGACCAGGGCGATCGGGTCGACCTCCAGCAGCAAGGCGACCGTGCACCGCTCGTCCGTCGCCTCCGGGTACACGACATGCGCCGTGCCGCCGGCGACGCTCAACGACTGCGGGCGCGCCGGGTTCTTGTGCAACAGGAAGCCGAGCTCCGTCGCTGGAGCGCTGAGACCGGTCGAGGTGGTGCCGATGGTCAGGAACACTTCCGTATTCGACCACGCCACCTGTTCATCCGGCCCGTGCATTTCCACAGCGGCCTTTGTCAGAAGTACCGAATTTCAGCAGCCACCTTTGTCAGGAGGAGGCCGTGTTCCCGCCTGAAAGGGGGCGAAACGCTACTGCCGAGGCTTTTCGGCTGGCGGGCTGCGGCAGATCGAAGGTTGAGACACGCCCGGTTAGCTCTGGCGTGTCAGGCCGGTTTGGTTCTAGCTTGTTTTGCAGACAATGAGTCGCTACAGGCCGTCCTTCCCCGCTGACAGTCCGTGCCGGTCCCCCGGTTTGTGGCGAGTATCCGACCACGCCGAACCACGGGGAAAGGACCATGGCAGCTCCCTCAGGCCAACCCAGCAGGAACAGTCAGCGCGCAGCAATCACAGCCAGGACCGAAGAGGTCCGCCGGTGAAACCCCAGACTTTCGAACTCGTCCGGCACGCGGACATCAGCGGAGTCTCCGGCACCGGAACGGTCGCCGAAGGATGCGTCTTCACCGACGGATCGGTCGCCCTCCGCTGGCACGGCCAGAACCCCTCCACCGCCGTCTGGCCGGACCTCGACTCCATCCTCGCCGTGCACGGCCACTGCGGTGCGACCGTGGTGCGCTGGCTGGACGTCTCGGAGATGGAACCGGTGCCCGGCACGGACCTCCTGCCCGGCGAGGTCGCGCACATCCTCGCCACCGGCCGCCACACCCACCACCCACCGGTCGTCGCAACCGCCTGACCCACCGCCGTACTGCGCGCCCGCCCGCGCCGTCCGTACTGCGCGTCCGCCTGGCGCGGGTGATTCGTACTGCGCTGTCAGGCGTTGATGCCGGTGAGGGCGAAGAACTCCTGACGGGAGCCGGCGTTCTCGCGGAGCATGCCGTGCAGGGCCGACGTGACTGTGCGGGAACCGGGGGCGCGGACCCCTCGCAGCGACATGCACAGGTGCTCGGCCTCGATCACCACGCCGACACCCTTCGGTGCGAGCTGGTCCTGCAGCCAGTCGGCCACCTGCTTGGTCAGCCGCTCCTGCACCTGCAGGTCCCGCGCGAACAATTCGACGACGCGGGCGAGCTTCGACAGCCCGAGGATCCGCTCGCCCGGCAGATACCCGACGTGCGCCACCCCCTGGAACGGAAGCATGTGGTGTTCGCAAAGCGACTGGACCGGGATATCCCGCGCCAGCACCAGTTCGTCGTACCCCTCGTCGTTCGGGAACGTGGTCAGGTTGAACTCCCGCGGCGTCAGCAGCTCGGAGTACGCGTGCGCGACCCTGCGCGGGGTGTCGGCCAGGTGGTCGCTGCTCGGATCACGCCCGAGCGCCACCAGCAGATCCGAGATCGCCCGCTCTGCCGCCGGCAGGTCGATCTCGGCCCGCCCGCCGACGACGTGCAACGGTGGAACGGCCCCCTCGGCGACGTCGTCGTCAGGGGTGAAGGGTTCGGCCGCCGAGCGGATCGTCGTCATCTGCGCTCCTCCAACGTCAAGAGTGTTCGACTTTAGAAGCTGGTTCACTATTTAGTCAACGAAAGTTGGCTATAGACTGCCGTCGTGGACGAATCACGGCTGACCAGCGTGGTCGCCGTCGCCGCGCTGGAGGAACCGACCCGCCGGCGGCTCTACGAACACGTGGTCCGCCAGCCCGCGCCGGTCAGCAGGGACGAAGCTGCCGCCGCCCTCGAACTCCCCCGCACGACCGCCGCCTTCCACCTCGACAAGCTGGCCGACGAGGGCCTGCTGTCCGTGGTGTTCGAGCGCCGTACCGGCCGCTTCGGACCAGGTGCCGGCCGTCCAGCCAAGCTATATCGACGCTCCGACAAAGAAGTGGAGGTCTCACTCCCCGAACGCGCGTACGACGTGGCCGGCCGGTTGCTGGCCGCCGCGATCGAGGACGCCGAGGCCTCCGGAGAACCCGCTCGCGAAGCACTTGCACGCCGCTCCGACCAGTACGGCGAGACTCTCGGCCGGACAGGCCGCACCACGCGCCTCCCGACGAACGCCGACGACACACTCGCTGGGATCGACACGCTCACCAGAGTGCTCGAGGCGCAGGGATTCGAGCCTCGGCGGGACGGCAACGCCATCCTGCTGGGCAACTGCCCGTTCCACGCGCTGGCCAAGGAACATCCCGCCCTGGTCTGCGGGATGAACCAGCACCTGCTGACCGGCCTGCTCCGCGGCCTCGGTAACGCGGACTTCGAAGCCGAACTCAGCCCCGATGCCGGTCATTGCTGCGTTCGCCTCACGACGGACGCAAAGCACTAGGGCACTAGGCTCGGCGCGTGGCCAAGACCAAGCAGAGCGGGCAGGGAACCCCGGCGACCGTCGCCCTGACCAAGGCAGGGCTTCCGTTCACCACCCACGCCTACGAACACGACCCCGCCGCGAAGTCCTACGGGCTCGAAGCCGCGGAAGCGCTGGGACTCCAAGCAGCGCAGGTGTTCAAAACATTGCTCGTCGAGGTGGACGGCAAGCTCGCGGTCGGTGTCGTGCCGGTGGACAAGCAACTCGATCTGAAGGCAGTCGCGGCCGCGCTCAGCGGCAAGAAGGCAGCAATGGCCGACCCCGCGGCAGCCGAGCGGATCACCGGCTACGTGGTCGGCGGGATCAGCCCGATCGGCCAGAAGCGGCAACTGCCGACGGTCGTCGACAGCACCGCCACCGACCACGACACCGTCTACGTCTCCGGCGGCCGCCGCGGCCTGGACCTCGGCCTCTCCCCCACTGACCTGATCTCCATCACCACGGCCCGAACCGCACCGATCGCCCGCTGATCAACTGATCCGCGGTGCGGGTTGATCGGTGACGTCGGGCGGGGCGCCCTCGTCGCCGATGCGGAGGGCTCCCGTCATCAGCGACACCACCTGGCTCATCGTGGCATCGGCCGGCCGGACGACCGCCACCCGGCGGCCGAGGCGATGGACGTGGATCCGGTCGGCCAACTCGAACACCTGCGGCATGTCGTGGCTGATCAGCACGACCGGCATGCCGCGATCCCGGATCCGGCGGATGAGGTCCAGCACCTGACGCGACTCCTTCACGCCGAGCGCGGCGGTCGGCTCGTCCATGATCACCATCCGGCTGCCGAACATCGCCGCCCGCGCGACGGCGACCGCCTGACGTTGACCTCCGGAGAGGGTCTCCACGATCTGCCCGATGTGCTGCACCGTCTCGATGCCGAGGGCATCCAACTGCTCCTGGGCCTGCCGGCGCATCGAGGCCTGGTCGAGCAACCTGAACAGCGAGCCCACCGGCCCGGACCGGCGCAACTCCCGACCCAAGAAGAGATTGGTCGCTATGTCCATGGCCGGGGCCAGCGCCAGGGTCTGGTGCACGGTTTCGATCCCCGCCTGCCGGGCCTCCAGCGGCGAGTGGAACCGCGTCTCCTGACCGTCGAGCAGGATCCGGCCCTCGTCCGGGATCAGCGCGCCCGACAAGGCCTTGATCAGGCTCGACTTGCCGGCACCGTTGTCCCCGACCACGGCGAGTACCTCGCCGGCGTACAGGTCGAAGTCGGCGCCGTCGATCGCAGTCACCCGGCCGTACCGCTTGACCAGGCCGCGGGCCTGCAGAGCGGGGGTGGTCGCCGGGCTTGTTTCGGGAGCTGCTGCTGGGCTGGTCATCGTGATCTCCTGCGCGCCAACTGGTCGAACGCGACGGCGGCAATCACCAGTACGCCGGTCGCGACGTCCTGGTAGAGGCTGTCGATACCGGCCTGGGTCAGCCCGCTTCGCAGTACGGCGACGATCAACGCGCCGACCACCGTGCCGATCACGCTGCCCCGACCGCCGAACAGGCTGGTGCCGCCGATCACCACGGCGGTGATGCTGTCCAGGTTGCCCGTCTGGAAGGCGTTCGGGTCCGCGTTGGGGATCCGGCCGAGCGCCTGCCAGGCCGCGAACGCATAGATGACACCCGCGATCAGGTAGACGCTGAACCGGGTCCGGCCGACATGGATACCCGTCAGCCGGGCCGCCTCCGGATCGTTGCCCAGGGCATACACATGGCGACCCCAGGCGGTCTTGGTCAGCGCGTACCAGGCGATCGCGAACATCACCACGGCGAGTGTCATCCCGTGGGTGACCCTTAGTTGGCCGAACAGATACCCGCCCTGGCCGAGCACGCCGAGCAACGAGTCGGTCACCGGCCAGGAGTTGCCCTGCGAGTAGAGCCGGCCGATCGCGAGGATGACGGTCAGCATGCCGAGCGTCACGATGAACGGCGGCAGGTTGAGCCACGTCACCAGGCCACCGGAGACCGCACCGAGCAACGCGCAGACCCCGAACCCGACCAGCAAAGCCAGCACGGGAACGGTTCCCTCGGTCACCAGCCGAGCGAACAGCATCGTGCCGAGCACCATGATCGCGGCGTTGGCCAGGTCGATGCCGCCGGTCAGCACGATCAGGGTCTGGCCGAGAGCCAGGGTGGCGACCACGAGCGACTGCTGGACCACCAGTGACAGGTTGTCCACGGTGAGGAACGTGCTGGTGGTCGCGCTGAAGACGATCACCGCGATGATCAGCGCGCCGAGCGGCCCCAACGCGGGATTGTGCAGGAACGCGTCCGTCGTGCGGTTCCGCAGCCCTAGCGCCCCGCCGCTGTCGGTGTCGGCCGCTCGGGCCTCCGTGCGCGTCGCCATCTCAGCCCCAGCAGTTCTGGGCGCCCCACGTGCTGTCCTTGCTGTCCAGGCCCGGCAGGGGTTTGTCGGTGATCAGCTGGGCGCCGGTGTCCTGGAAGCCCGACGGTTTGGTCCCGTCCTTGCCGAAGGCAACCACCGCGTCGACGCCCTGCTCGGCCATCTTCTTCGGGAACTGCATCACGGTGGCAAGGTACTTGCCGGCCTTGACGTCGGCGACTCCCTGGCAACCACCGTCGATCGACCCGACCGCGACCTTGCCCGAGAGGCCCTTGGCTGCCAGCGCCGCTACGGCGCCGCGAGCGGCTGGTTCGTTGATCGTGTAGACGGCGTTGATGCTCGCGTTGCGCTGGAGCAGGTTCTCCATCGCCGCCTGCGCCTTGTTCTGGTCGCCGTTGGTCGGGGCGGCTCCGAGGATGGCCGGGTCGCCGTCCTTGAGGCCCATCCCCTGCAGGAAGCCGCGGTGCCGTTGCTGGTCCACCGTGCCGCCCGGCGTACCGTCCATCAGCAGCACCTTCGGGGCTGTCTGGCCGAGAGAGGCCTTGACGTACTTGCCCTGCAGTTCACCCGCGGTCACGTTGTTGGTCGCGTAGGTGGCGTCGACGGCGTCCTTCGGGTCGGTCTCGGTGTCGAGGGCGATCACCAGAACGCCCTTGTCCTTGGCCTGCTTCAGCGCGCCGAGGATGCCGGTGGAGTTGCTCGGCGTGATCAGAATGCCCTTCACGCCCTGCTGGACGAGGTTCTCGATGGCGGCCACCTGGCCCTCGTTGTCGCCGTCGAACTTCCCGGCCACCGCGATCAGGGTCGCTCCCTTGGCCTCGGCCGCGGCCTTGGCGGACTCGCGCAGTTTGACGAAGTACGGGTTGGTGTCGGTCTTGGTGACCAGGCCGACCTTGACCGGCCCACTGCTCGAGCCGCCGCTGCTGTCGCTGCCCGACTTGGTCTGGGTGCAGGCGGCGACGCTGGTCATGCACAGCACGGCCACAGCAAGATGCCACTTTCTGGGTGCCACGGATCTGCCCTCCGGGGTCCGGACGCCCGGGACCAGGACCCGAGCGGGGGTGTCGCGAAGTTAGACCCGGGCCGGAACCGCTCGCAAGCCTTTGCGCAAACCCTTGCGCAAAGGACCGTGGGCGACCACCATCCACGGATGGTCACGATGACCGACGTCGCCCGCGCCGCCGGAGTCTCGGTGAGCACGGTCTCCCACGTCGTCAACGGGACCCGCCTGGTCGCGCCGAAGACCCGGGAGCAGGTGCATCGCGCGATGCGGCTGCTCGGCTACGAGCACCACCCGATCGCGCGGTCGCTGGCTGCCGGGTCCAACCAGACGATCGGCCTGGCCATCACCGCGGCCTCCAACCCGTACTGGGTCGAGCTCATCCAGGGCATCGACGGCGAGGCCACCCGGGCCGGGCTCAACGTCATCATCGTGGACACCCGCGACGACGCCCGGCATGAGGCATCCACCGTCGCCAACCTGCTCGCCCATCACATCGAGGGCCTGGTCATCGCACCGGCCGTCGGTTGGCGCGAGCTCACGCTGCCGCTGCTGCGGGACCACCCAGTGCCATATGTGATCGTCGACCGGATCGACCCGGACCTGCGGGTCGACCAGGTCGGCGTCGAGAACGAGGCCTCGACCGCGGCGGTCGTCGACCACCTGATCTCGCTCGGTCACACCCGGATCGGTATGGTCGCCGGCATCGCCGGGCTCTCCACCAGCGCGGAGCGACTCCGCGGCTACCGCCTCGCCCACCAGCGGGCGGAACTGCCTGTCGATCCGTCACTGGTTCTGGACGGATCGTCAACCAGCGAAGGCGGTCGGAAGGCGGCGCTGGCGTTGCTGGATCTTCCCGATCCACCGACCGCGGTGTTCGCCGCCAACAACAACATGACGATCGGCGCGCTCGCCGCCCTGAAGGCCGCCGGCGTCCGGGTGCCGCGGGATCTCGCCGTTGCCGCCTTCGACGACTTCGCCTGGGCGGACCTGTTCAGCCCAGGCCTGACCACCGTCGCTCAACCGTCCGCGGCGATCGGCGCCCGCGCAGTACAACTGCTGCTCCGCCGCATGACCGACCCGGACGCGCCGCCGCAAACGGTCCGCCTCCCCGCCGAGATCATGCACCGCGAGTCCTGCGGCTGCACCCCAGCCCACCGCTAGCGTCCGAAGTACCGGAGGTCCTGCCCCACGGTCCTTCGGACGCAAGCGCCCGCGAGCAGCGCCCGTGCGACTGCGTCCGAACAACCGGAGGTCCTGCCCCGCGGTCCTTCGGACGCAAGCGCCCGCGAGCAGCGCCCGTGCGACTGCGTCCGAACAACCGGAGGTCCAGCCCCGCGGTCCTTCGGACGCCAGCGCCCGTGAGCTGCGCTCGGACGGAAGCGCCCCGCGCGGCTGCGTCCGAAATACCGCAGGTCCAGCCCCGCGGCACCTCGGACGCAAGCGCCCGCGAGCAGCGCCCACGCGACTCCGTCCGAACAACCGGAGGTCCAGCCCCACGGCACCTCGGACGCAAGCGCCCGCAAGCACCCGCGCGGCTGCGTCCGAAGAACCGGAGGTCCTGCCCCGCGGTTCTTCGGACGCAAGGGCTTAGTGGCTGCCGGGAACCTCTGCCTTGGTCTCTAGGCAGGCGGGTCCATGTGGCCCAGTTGGACCATGATGCTGGCGGTGTCGTAGTAGATCGCGACCTCCACCGACTGGTCGTCCTGCCAGCGGACCAACTCGCAGAACGGCAGGTCCAACTGCCGGCCGGTGGCTGGCAGTTCGCCCAGCGGGCCGTCGTTCACACCCCGGCCCTGGAACCGCGAGATCGTCCAGTCACCCGATTCCAGGTAGGTCGCGTCGGCGATCCGGGCGTCTGAGAACGCGGACTTCCAGGCCGCGAGCCAGCCGGTCACCTGCTCCTTGCCCTTCAGCGTGAGACCGCGGGCTTCGTCGGTGAGGACGATGTCCGGCGAGAAGTACTCCGCGGCCTCCTCGGCCCCCTTCTCACTCATCGCTCGGTGCACGTCCTGGTGAAGCTCGATGTTTGACATGACCCTGCTCCCCTTCGGGGCGCCGGTCCGCGCACAGATGCCCCAGGCCCACGCGACAGGCCCCGATGACCAGCCCCGGCCGCCCCCTGATCTCCCTCACGCTCCTCCCCCCGACGCTCGCTGGCAAGAGGCAGTCATGGCCAGGTCAGCGAGGTCATCAGAGGCGCGGCCCGCGATCGCCAGTAGGTCGCCGTGCCAACGCCGCCTGACGGAGTCCCTCGAGCACTTCCTCGGTCGTCTCCCAGCCCATGCAGGCGTCGGTGATCGACTGGCCGTAGGTGAGTTCGCGGGTCGGGTCGAGGTCCTGGCGGCCCTCCACCAGGAACGACTCCAGCATCACCCCGACGATCGCCCGGTTGCCGCCTGCCACCTGCTGGCCGATCTCGGCGGCGACCTCCGGCTGGCGGCGGTGGTCCTTGCGGCTGTTGCCGTGGCTCGCGTCGACGACGACCCGCTCCGGCAGACCCGCCTTGCGCAGCAACTCCTGAGCACCCGCGACGGAGCCGGCGTCGTAGTTCGGCCCGGCGTCCGAGCCGCGCAGTACGAGATGGCAGTCGGGGTTGCCGCGGGTATGCAGGATCGCGGGAGCACCGTCGTGGGCGATACCTGTGAACACGTGCGGGACAGCGGCCGCCTTGATCGCGTCGACCGCCGTACCGATGCTGCCGTCCGGGCGGTTCTTCATCCCGATCGGCATCGACAGACCGGACGACAACTGCCGGTGCACCTGGCTCTCCACGGTCCTCGCCCCGATGGCGCCCCAGCCGACGGTATCGGCGATGTACTGCGGGGTGATGGGGTCGAGGAACTCGCACCCGACAGGGAGTCCCTGGGCGAGCACTTCGAGCAACAAGGCGCGGGCGGTTCGCAGGCCGGTGTTGACGTCACCCGAACCGTCGAGGCCCGGGTCGTTGATCAGGCCCTTCCAGCCGAGCGTGGACCGGGGCTTCTCGAAGTACACGCGCATCACCACGAGGAGCCCGTCGGACAGCCTCTCGGCGACCGGCTTGAGGCGCTCGGCGTACTCGAGCGCGGCCTTAGCGTCGTGCACCGAACACGGGCCGACGACAACGAGTAGGCGATCGTCCGTGCCGTCCAGCACGTTCGCCACCGCCTGCCGTCCGGCGACGACGGCTTCCGCGAGGCTTTCGCTCAACGGCAACTCGTCATGCAGCGCCATCGGCGTGATCAGCGGGACGGTCTTCTCGATCCGTCTGTCCACGACCGCGCCAGCGGTGGCCTGCTTCGGGAGGGTGCTCATCAGTGGGACCTTTCCGCCGGACTTCCGCGGTCGTTCCCGAGGACAGCGCCGGCTGAGAATGAGAAAAGGCAAGGACGACTGTCCTTGCCTCGAGCCGGCTCTGGTTCTTGTAGGGCGTCAGCGTTCAGCCGAGTCGCCCGGCACCAGGGCCGGCCACTCAAAAAACTGCCAATAGCTGCGCTTCACGTCACCAACGCTACCACCCCCCGAATCCCAGCTGCCAAACCGATGGCCTCGCCAACCGCCCGTGGCGCAGGGTCAGGGTCGACTGGCGGGTTGCTGGGCCACTGTCGGCAAATTTGGGCGCCATTGGTCCAAGAAGCCGTTATCGGTGGCAACGAG
Source organism: Kribbella alba (assembly GCF_039529635.1). Taxonomy (NCBI): domain Bacteria; kingdom Bacillati; phylum Actinomycetota; class Actinomycetes; order Propionibacteriales; family Kribbellaceae; genus Kribbella; species Kribbella alba. The sequence continues at coordinate 85,644 of NZ_BAAANE010000006.1, forward strand.
GCGGGCGGTGTCACTGGGTGAGATCAGACATTTCCGTCGTGTAACCACCGTGGCTGGTGGGTCGTTGAGGGTCGCAACGACATGAACGTCGGGGTTCCGTCCGGGTCGAGGTTCAAAGGGGTGCAGCACGGTGGCAGGTCCGCTCGGGGGTCAGGGTCCACTCGGTTGTCGCCCTGCCGGGGCCGGACGGTGAGGCCGCGGACTTTCGAACTCGTCCGCTATCACGACCTCAGCGGCGTCTCCGGCACCGGCGTGGTGGCCGAGGGTTGCGTATTCACCGACGGGTCGGTGGCGTTGCGCTGGCGGGGCAACAACCCCGCGACCGCGGTCTGGCCGGACCTGGACTCGGTGCTGGCGGTGCACGGGCACCAGGGCGCGACGGAGGTCCGCTGGCTGGAACCGGCCGAGCCTGACCTCGGCAGCGACCTCGACCACCTGTTCGGCGCGCCCCACAGCGTTCGTCCCCCGAGCGGGATCGCCGATCCCGCCGGCCTTCCGAGCGGCCACGCCCGAGGCTGGGCGGGCGCTCGTCATCTCAGGTAGAACTGGCTCGTGACCCAGATCTACCTGGTCCGGCACGGCCAGCCGGACTACGAGCCGATCGACAGCCGGGGCTGGCCGGGGATGGCGGCTGACACGGCGCCGCTCAGCCTGCAGGGGACCAAGCAAGCCGAGGCTGTCGCGGATCTGCTCAGCGGCATCGGCGCCACCTATCTGGTCAGCTCGCCGTTCACCCGGGCCTTGCACAGCGCGGCGATCATCGGCCATCGGCTCGCCCTCGGCGTCCGGGTCGACTACGACCTGCGCGACTGGCTTCCTGACCACACCGGCTCCTGGCGTGGCACAGCCGACGTACGGGCTGCACGGGCCGAGTTCGACGCGTACGACGGCGAGTGGCCAGAGGGGGTGCCACGGCCCTGGGAACCGCTCTCACGGGTTCGTGAGCGGGCACGTGCGGCCCTGGCGAGGCATACCGCGAGCACGGACGGCCCGGTCCTGGCGATCACCCACTCGATGGTCATCCGCGCCCTCACCGGCGAGCAGGACACCGCGCACGGCTCCCACGAGTACTACCGCTACGACCCAGCCGACGATGTCTGATCGGCCTCGCTTCCACCCGACCGGCCCCCAGGTGCTCGCCGTGATCGCTCTCGGCGGCGCGATCGGCGCTCTGGGCCGCTACGGCTTGGCCGAGGCGATGCCACATCGCGCGGGCACGTTTCCGTGGGCGACCTTCCTGACCAACGTCAGCGGCTGCCTGCTGATCGGCGTCCTCCTGGTCGTGATCACCGAGGCCCGGACGGTCCACCCGCTGAGCCGTCCGTTCCTCGGCACCGGGGTTCTCGGCGGCTTCACGACCTTCTCCACGTTCAGCGTCGAGACGGAGGGGCTGCTGGGCGCCCACCCGCTGGCCGCCGTCACCTACTTCTTCGGCACCGTCGCGGCGGCCCTGCTCGCGGTACAGACCGGGGTCGTGGTCACTCGGCGCGCGACTCGACCAGGAAGGCGCGGACGATGACTTTGGAGACGACCCCCGCGGTCAGGCTGACGATCCTGATCGGCGAGGACGACCAGTGGCAGCACCGGCCGCTGTACGACGAGATCATCCGGCGCGCCCATGCCGCCGGACTCGCGGGCGCGAGCGTGTTCCGCGGCGTCGAGGGCTACGGCGCGAACAACCACATCCACACCACCAGGATCCTCAGCCTGAGCGAGGACATGCCGGTCGCGATCATGATCGTGGATCGCGAGCCGCTGGTCCGGGAGTTCGTCGCCGGCCTGCGAGAGCTGCGGATCGAGGGATCGATCACCCTCGAGCCCGTCGAGGTCGTTCGGCTCACCCCGCCTGACGCCGGATGACCGTACTGCTGGTGGCAGCGGGGGCGGCGATCGGCGCTCCGCTGCGGTACCTGGTCGACCGGACCGTCCAGCGCCGCCGCGACTCCCCCTTCCCTTGGGGCACCTTGACGGTCAACGTCGCCGGGAGCTTCATCCTCGGCCTCCTCACGGTGACCACGGACAGCACGGTCACGCTGCTGCTCGGCGTCGGCTTCTGCGGAGCGTTCACGACCTACAGCACGTTCGGCTACGAGACGATCCGGCTGGCAGAGGAGGGCGCCCGCTGGTACGCCGTACTCAACGTGCTGGTGAGCCTCGCCGCGGGTCTGGCTGCGGCGACCCTCGGGATCCTCCTCGCGCGTGCGCTGAGCTGATCAGACTCAGGTCCGCACAGCTCGCACCAAGGTGTCCACGGCGTCGGCGAGGGAGCTGACCCAGGCGTCGGGTTTGCCCGGCGCCTGCCAACCGGGCCCACCGACCACCAGCGAGTACGACGGCCGGGTCCGCGCCAAGGTCCGCAGCGCGTCAAGATCGGCAGTTCCCGGCGCACTCGACCAGATGAACACCGCGGCGGGCCGGATCCGCCGTACGGCAGTCGACAGCGAGCTCACCGGAGTCGCGGCACCCAGGGTCCGCACCCGCACGGCGCGCTCGGCCAGCGCAGCGGCCACCGCCAGCAGTGGAAGCGCGTGATCCTCCCGCTCGAGACACGCCAGTACTACGGGCCGCTCCGTCTCGTCCGGCTTGAACCGCTCGACCGCGCGGCGGGTGTGATAGCGAAGCCCGCCCGCGACCGCGTCGGATGCCAGATGCTCGACCTCGACGCAGGCACCGGTCCGCTCCCACTGGTCGCCGACCCCGACGAGAAGCGGCACCAACCGGCTCGTCCACGCCTCGACCGCGCCCGACCGGTCGAGGCTGCGGGCGATCTCGTGGGTCAGCCGTTCGCCGTCCATCGCGTTCGCGAGCTCGAAGAGGTCCGCGAGCTTGCCGGGCCCGCCGGTTCGCGACCGTCCGCCGGCCGATCGGCCGGCCCTCCTCGGGACCAGGTGGCCGCGCCCGCGGGTGCCCTCGGCAATAGAAGTGGCGGATGTCACAGTCGGTGACGGGTCGGGATACAACCGGTCACGAACGACCGACGCTGCCTCGGCCGTCGGGACACCCTGGTTCACCATTCGCAGCATCGCCCCCAGCCGGGCCAGATCCTCCAGGCTGTAGCGGCGGTGACCACCCGTTGAGCGTGCGCTCGGGCTCAATCCGTACCGACGTTCCCAGCTGCGGAGAGTAGGCGCGGCGATCCCCAGACGACGCGCGGCGGCCCCCACGGTGAGGGTTTCAGTGTCGGGCGCCACGGCTTTCATGATGCCCGCTCCGGGCCTCCGGACGGCGGAAAACGCCACGAGCCGATAACAACTCGACCGAAGTTCGAGACAACAAGGGTTGAACTACGCATGAGTTGAGCATAGTTTTCACCGAGCGCCCGTCCGCGCTCACGGTGAGTCAAGGAGGTTGCCATGTCGAGAGGGATGCCTCGCCTACCCCGCCCGCTCATGGATCTGTGGGACTGGCAGTCGCAGGCCGCTTGCCGCGACGTCAACCCGGAGCTGTTCTTCTCCCCCGAATCGGAGCGTGGCGTTCGCAAACGCGCTCGCGAGATGGTGGCCAAGTCGCTCTGCGGTACCTGCCCGGTCCAGCCCGAATGCCGTCAGCACGCTCTCTCGGTGGGAGAGCCGTACGGCGTCTGGGGTGGCACCACGGAATCCGAGCGGGACAACGTCGTACTCGCCGAACACAGGAAGTCCGCCTGACGGCCGCCGGGAAGTGAACCACCCGGCCCATCCGGGTCCGGCCACTCAACGGCCGGGCCCGGACCCAACCCCAGCGGCCTCACCCGCCGGAGGTTGATCGCAAGCAGACCCGCGAGTCCCCCCAGCACTGCGCCTTTGCCCCGGGGCTTCGCACCAGGACCACGACCTAGGACCAGGACCAGGCACGCCCGGCGCTCAGCCGCCAGCGGCCAGCGCCGGCAAGTGTGCTCAGGGTTTGCCGTCGTCCGACTCGGTCGGCGCACCGGACTCGGTGTCGCGGGGCTTCTTCTTCGCCTCACGGGCCTTCTCGTCCTCGGTCTGTGCCTTGTCAGCCGGGCTCGAGGCGTCCGGAGTGTCCTTCGGAGCCGGCTTGCCCTTGGACCGATCGCCCGGGGTCGGCGGCCGGACCGTAGTACGGGGGTCGCGGAAGCGCTCCAGGGACGCGAGGAAGTCCGGATCGTCATCGGGTGCTACAGGTCGTCCCGGCGTCGTGGCGGGCCGCACCGGTCGGTCGCGGCGCGCTCCACCAGTGTTACGCGCCATCAGCAGCCAGACGATCGGCCCCACGAAGGGCACGAACACGATCAGGACTACCCAGACCAGCTTCGGCAGGTAGGGAACATCCTCATCGCGGGTCTGGATGCAGGAGAAGAGCGCGTAGACGCTGAGCGCCAGGCTGATCAGGAACGGCAGAAATCGGACCACGCTCCAACAGTACGGGGCTTGTCACGTGGCGCGGGTGAGACCACGTGCGCGGAGCACGGAGTTCTCCAGCGGACGGAACACCAGCAACTCGATCCCGACGCCGACGACGAAGATCAGCAAGACCCCGGCGAAGACCATCGAGATGTCGGACAGGGACATGCCGTTGTGCAGGTACTGACCTAGTCCCTCACCCAGATCCGGCGAGGTCGCGATCAGCTCGGCCGCCATCAGCGACCGCCAGGAGAACGCCCAGCCTTGCTTTAGCCCGCCCAGGAACCCGGGCAGGGCCGCGGGTAGAAGGATGTACCTGATCCCGCCCCACCGCCCGGCACCGAGCGCTTTGCCCACCCGCGGCAGGATCGGCGGCACCTGGTCGAGACCGGACACGAGCCCGTTGGCGATCGACGGCACGGCACCCAGCAGGACGACCCAGTAGATCGCCCGGTCGTTCAGGCCGAACCACAGGATCGCGGCCGGCACCCAGGCCACCGACGGCAGGCTCTGCAGGCCCGACACCAGTGGTCCGACACCGCGGCGCACCACGGTGATGTTGGCGATGGCGAGGCCGAGCGGGAGCGCGATCAGCAACGAGATCGCGAATCCGATCACTGCGCGGTGCACCGACACCCAGAACAGCTCGACGATCTTCCCGGTCGTCACCAGCTGCCAGATCTGCGACCAGACGTCGACCGGCGCGGGCAGCTTGAACTCGGGCCAGAACGCGGCCGCCCAGAGGAGCTGCCAGATCACCACGAACAGCACGATCGCGCCGACAGGCGGCAACACCCGGCTGACGATCCGCCGCAGCAGGCCGCCGTCGTTCGAGTTGACCGGTGTGTCCAGCGCATCCAGCCCGGCCTCCACCGACCCGGCGTACGAGTCGGTCGAGACGCGGTCCTGCAACTCGGTGGTGTCAGGCTGCGGCATGACTGCTGATCACCGTCCGGAGAGCTGCGTTGATCTCGTCCACAGCACCGGTCTCCCCCGCCCCGGACAAGCCGTCGACGTCCCACTCCTGCACAACGCGACCCGGCCGGGAGGACAGCAGTACTACGCGCTGCCCCAGCCGGACGGCCTCGCGCACGTCATGTGTCACGAACAGGATCGCCGTACCGGTAGCACGCCAGATCCGCAGCAGCTCACCCTGCAGCACGTCCCGGGTGATCGCGTCCAGCGCGGAGAACGGCTCGTCCATCAGCAGCAGTGACGGCTTGCCGGAGCCCGAGCCGGTGTTGTCCGTGGTCGACGCGAGCGCCCGGGCCAGAGCCACGCGTTGCCGCATCCCGCCGGACAGTTCGTGCGGCCGCTTGTCACCGAGCCCGGCCAGCCGCACCAACTCGAGCAGCTCCGCCGCCTTCGCGCGACGCGCGGCCTTCGACACCCCTGCCATCCGCAGCGGCAACTCGACGTTGCCGGCAGCGGTCAACCACGGCATCAGCGCGGCCTCTTGGAACACGACCGCGGGCCTTGACGAGTTCAGCTCGATCCGACCGCTGGTGGGCTGGTCCAGCCCGGCGACCAGGTTGAGCAACGTGGTCTTGCCGCAGCCCGAGGCACCCAGTAGGCACGCGAACTCGCCGGCGCCTACTTCCAGGTCGACCTGGTCGAGCGCGACCACAGCCTTCCGGCCCTGGCCGAAGGCCTTGCCGACCTGGTGGAACCGGACCGGCTTCAGCCCGGGAACGACTGCCTGACTGGCCTCGAGCGTCGCGGTCATCGTCTGCCTCCTGAGTAAATCCGGATCACGGTGCTGCTACTTCTTGTCCAGCCCGGCGGCATCGACCGTGGGCTTGCCCGCCTTGGTCAGTACCTCGTTCAGTGGTCCGAGGTCGGCGAATCCGGAGACGCTCGGCGCTTGCTTCGCGATCCCGGCGGTGACCTGGTCCTTGGCGAGCTGCGGGAACTGCGCGGCGATCGGGTCGGCGGTGATGGTGATGTTCGCGAAGGCCCGGTCGATCACGGCCGGCTTCAGCGCCTTGCCGGTCAGCTTCAGCAGTTGGTCGTTCACGACCTTCTTGGTCGCGGTCGCGTCCTTGGCGCTGGCGTCGATCGATGCGACCAGACCGGTGAGCAGCGCCTTGACCGTCGCCGGGTGCTCCTGCAGGAACTGCGTCCGCACGATCAGCACGGTGGTCGGGAACTTGCCGTCCGGCCAGATCGAGGCCTCGTCCAGCAGCACCTTCGCGCCGGCGTCGAGGACCAGCCGCGAGGACCAGGGCTCGGGCAGCCAGGCGGCGTCCACATCACCCTTCTTGAACGAGTCCAGCGTCTGGGCGTTCTCCAGGTTGGTGATCTTCACCTTGCCGGTCAGGTTCTTCTCGGCCAGCCACTTCTTCAGCGAGACGTCCTGGGTGTTGCCGAGCTGCGGCGTCACCACGGTCTTGCCGACCAGGTCCTCCGGCTTGGTGATGGTCGGCTTGACCACCAGCTGAGCACCGCCCGAAGTCGCACCCGCGATCAGCCGGACCGCCTCGCCGTTGGACTTGGCGTAGGCATTGATGGCTGGACCGGAACCGATGAAGGTCGCGTCCAAGGAGCCGCCGAGCAGTGCCCCGACAGCTTCCGGACCGGCGTTGAACTTGGTCGGCACCAGCTTGGTGGTGCCCAGTTCCTTGGTGAACAGGCCCTCGCCGAGGCCGACGAGCGCGGCCGCGTGAGTGACGTTCGGGAAGTAGCCCAGCCGCAGTTCGGTGGCCGGGCCCTTGTCGGTCGAAGCAGCGGGCGACGCGTTCGTCTCGGCTCGCGAGCAGCCGGCAACGGCTGCGACGAGGGAAACGACGGCGGCCGACACGGCCAGGACACGGGTCGGACGGAAGTTCGTGATCCTCACAAAAATGACCTTCAGGTGCGGGCGACCGGTCGGTCGCGGGCTGGCGTGATCAGAGCGGGCTAGGGGGCACCAGGGGTCAACAACAAGCCGCGGACGCGACGCGGAGCAGGTCAACGTGACGACGACGCGTGAAGGCGCCGACGGTGGGGGCGACGTTGAGCTGCATGCCGACCATGAAAGCAAAGAAAGTACAGCGACGGGGCTTTGTTTCGGGATATGAGACGGGAAATCGCGATCTGAGACAAGTAAGCCCTTTCCGGCGGGACCGATCAGGACGGCCGCCGGCTCCGAAGTCCATCCGGCAGTGCAGAGAAATTGTTCGAAACTTATGCACCTGGAAGGCTTCGGCTATGACTGGCCATCGCCCGACCGCCGCGGTTCTCGGCTCCGGAATCTCCGGTCTGACCGCGGCCTACGTACTGAGCCGGACGCATGCCGTCACCCTCTTCGAGGCGGACGACCGGCCCGGCGGCCATGCCCACACCCACGACGTGACGGATTCGGCCGGTACGCCGCTGCGGATCGACACCGGCTTCATCGTGCACAACGAGCGCACCTACCCGAACTTGCTGAGGTTGTTCGCCGAGCTCGGGATCAGGACCCAGCCGACCGAGATGAGCATGAGCGTGCACTGCGACGGCTGCGGACTCGAGTACGCCGGTGGCCGCGGGCCGGGCGCGCTCTTCAGCCAGTCGCGCCGCACGGTGGATCGCCGGTTCCTGCGGATGCTCGCCGAGGTGCCGCGGTTCCACCGCGAGGCTCGGGCGGTGCTCGCGGCCGGCGACGATCTTCTGACCTGGGGTGACTTCCTCAAACGGCGGAAGTTCTCGCCGTACTTCGTGTGGCACTTCGCAGTACCGCTGGTGTCCTGCGTCTGGTCGTCCGGGTCGGTGGATGCCGCCCGCTATCCCGCGCGTTATCTGTTCCGGTTCCTCGAGCACCACGGGATGTTGTCGGTCGGCGGAGCACCGCGCTGGCGGACCGTCACGGGAGGTTCGCGGACCTACGTCGATGCCGTCGTCGACCGGATCGACACGGTGCGGACCTCGACGCCTGTTCGCGCCGTGTTGCGTCATGACGACGCGGTTGAGGTGATCACGGCCGACCATCATCCGACCGAGTTCGACCGTGTCGTCGTGGCGACCCATGCCGATACCGCGCTCGACCTGCTGGGCGACGCGACTCCCGAGGAGAAGTCGTTGCTCGGCGAGTTCCGGTACTCCGTGAACCCGACGTGGTTGCACTCGGATACATCCGTGCTGCCTGCGTCCGATCGTGCCCGGGCCTCTTGGAACTACCGCATGCGTGGTTGTCAGCAGGACGAGCCGCAGGTTCTGGTCAGCTACTGGATGAACCGCCTCCAGAGCTTGCAGTCCGCGGATGAGCACCTGGTGACATTGAACCCGGATGGTTGGGTGGATCCGGCGACCGCGGTGAAGCGGATGACCTACACGCATCCGGTGTTCACTCCCGAGTCGGTCGCGGCGGCTCCCGCGCTTCGAGCTGCCGGCGGGGTGCGGCTCGCTTTCGCGGGCGCACACCTCGGCTGGGGATTCCACGAAGACGGCTGCCGCTCAGGAGTCGAGGCCGCGGCCAGGCTCGGCGGCGCATGGTGATGTTGCCTGTGCTGCCGGCGTTGGTGCCAGGCCGGGTCACCCATGCGCGGCGGATGCCAGTGCGCCACCGGTTCGGCCACCGCACCTACCAGTGGCTCGTGGACGTGGATGAACTTCCGCGGTTCGGCGCACTCGCCTCCTTCTCCCCCTCCGATCACCTGGGCTCGGCCGACCGCTCCCTGCGGGAGAATGTCGCGGCTTTCGCTGCTGCACAAGGGATTCCGCTCGCGCCCGACGATCGGGTCGTGATGCTGGCGAACGCGCGCGGCCTGGGCTACGTCTTCGATCCCCTCAGCGTGTTCTGGTGTCTCACCTCGGCCGGGGACGTGCGTTGCGTAGTACTGGAGATTCACAACACGTACGGCGAGCGGCATGCGCAGCTGGCGCGGCCTGATGGGGACGGGCGGTTCTCGGTCGGCAAGGACTTCTACGTCTCGCCGTTCTTCTCGGTCGACGGGCGGTACGACGTGACGCTGCGGCTCGATCCCGAGCGGGTGTCCGTCGCTATCGACCTGACGCAGGGCGATCAGCGCGTGTTCTCCGCCGCGTTCTCCGGACGGCCACGTCCAGCGCGGGCCCTCGCGGTGCTGGGTGTGGCGCTGCGCACGCCAGCTGCGACCTATCAGGTGTGGGCGCTGATCCGAATCCATGGTGTGTGGCTCTGGCTGCGCCGCCTCCCGATGATCCCGCGAAGGCGTCACGTTCCTCCGGAGGGAGTCTGATGAGCACGCTGCAACTGATCGACACCGACCGCTGGCCAGGAGTCGCCCGTACGCCGAACAGTCCGCTGCGGGCCGAGGCGGCTCGCCTGATCCTGCACCGCGCGGTTCGGGACCTGCCGGTGGTCGTGCTGCTACCGGACGGCACCCGGCTCGGCTCGGGTGGGGCGGGCGCACCGGTGATGGAGATCGTGTCGGACGCGTTCTTCCACCGGATCGGCGCCGACCTCAAGATCGGATTCGGCGAGGCGTACATGGCCGGCGACTGGCGGGCCGGACGCGGTACGGACCTGGCCGATCTGCTGACTACGTTCGCGAGCAGGCTGACCGAGTTGGTGCCGCCGGTAGCGCAGCGGTTCCGCAAGTTGGTCGAGCCGCGCCTCGCCGACGAGAACGACCGGATCGGTGCCCGTGCGAACATCGCCCGGCACTACGACCTGTCGAATGAGCTATTCGCGACCTTCCTCGACCCGACCCTGACCTACTCCTCGGCCTGGTTCTCCCCAGCTGCCGACGGATACGACCAGGTGGCTGCCGGGTTCCACGAGCTGGGTGCGGCGCAGGTCCGCAAGATCGACGGAGTGCTCGACTTAGCGGGGGTCCGCGAAGGATCGCGAGTGCTGGAGATCGGCACCGGCTGGGGACAACTGGCGATCCAAGCCGCACAGCGCGGCGCCGAGGTCACGTCGATCACCTTGTCCACCGAGCAACGCGACCTTGCCCGCCGGCGCATCGCCGAGGCGGGCGTGAACGCCACCGTGGAGCTGCGCGACTACCGCGACGTCGAGGGTCAGTACGACGCGGTCGTCAGCGTCGAGATGATCGAAGCCGTCGGCGAGCGGTACTGGCCGACGTACTTCGCGACGGTGGACCGCGTGCTCGCGCCGGGCGGCAGGTTCGGCCTGCAGTCGATCACCATGTCGCACGACCGGATGCTGGCGACCCGGCACGCCCAGAGCTGGGTGCACAAGTACATCTTTCCCGGCGGGCTGATCCCCTCCTTGACCGCGATCGAGCAGACCGCCGCGACCGCGGGCGGGCTCACAGTCGTAGGACAGCGAGATCTGGGGCCGGACTACGCACGCACGCTGAGATTGTGGCGCGAGCGGTTCACCTCCCAGGCCCCGGTGGTGGCGAACCTTGGTTTCGACGCGACCTTCCGGCGGATGTGGGAGTTCTACCTGGCCTACTCCGAGGCCGGCTTCAGGGCCGGCTACCTCGGTGTCTCGCAACTGGCCCTCATCAGGAGGTGAGTCATGGATCTCGCCGGACGCAGGGTCTGGATCATCGGTGCCTCCTCGGGCATCGGCGCGGCACTCGCGACCGAGCTCGTCGAGCGAGGTGCGGCCGTGGCCATCTCCGCCCGGCGAGCCGACGACCTCCGCGCGGTGGCGGGCGATCGGATGGCGGTGGTCCCGCTTGATGTCACTGACGCCGCGCGGGTGCCGGACGCGCTGGCGCAGGTGGTCGAGGAACTCGGCGGGCTCGACATCGCGGTACTGAGCGCCGGTTACTGGAAGCAGATGGACGACTTCGATGTCGAGTCGTTCCACCGGCATGTCGAGGTGAACCTGGGTGGGTTCGCCAACTGCCTCGGCGCGGTGATCCCGTTCCTGCGCGCCCGCCGCGCGGGGATGATCGTCGGGATCGCCTCGGTCGCCGGGTATCGCGGTCTGCCCGGCGCTGAGGCTTACGGCGCCACCAAGGCGGCGCAGCTCAACCTGCTGGAATCCCTGCGAGCCCGCCTGCGCCCGAACGGCGTCGACGTACTGACCGTCTGTCCTGGCTTCGTGGAGACCGAGATGACGTCGGAGAACTCCTTCCCGATGCCGTTCATCGTGTCGGCCGAGGAGGCGGCGCGCTCGATCGCGAACGGGATCGAGAAGCGGTCCGCGCGGATCGTGTTTCCCTGGCAGATGGCGCTCCTGATGAAGGCCGCAACCCTCGTCCCCGACCGCCTCTGGGCTCTCGCCCTCACCCCTCGATCCTGAGCTGGCCGGATGTGGACAGGAAGCTTGCCTGCTGGTTGGTGGGTACGTACGGTCCTGCGGGATACTGGCGTCGTCTGCTGAGGAGCTCTGCCCAATGGTCGAAGGCGTAGCGGACGACTGGACCCGCGGTGGGCCGCTGGTGGTAGACCGGCTGACAGTCGAGTACGCCGAGAACCCGTTGGGCACGGATATCCGTCGGCCCCGGCTCGCGTGGATCGCGACTGCCGCCGGGCATGGAGCCACCCAGTCGGCGTACCAGGTGCTGGTGGCGTCCTCCGCCGAACTGCTCGCGGCCGGCACGGGTGACGTGTGGGACTCGGGGCAGGAGTCGTCGGACGCCTTTCGGGTTGAGTACGACGGGCCTGAGTTAGCCCCGCGTACCAGGTATCACTGGGCCGTTCGCCTGTGGGACGGGCTGGGACGAGTGGGACCGTGGAGCGACCCCGGGTGGTTCGAGACGGGGTTGCTGGACGAGGGATTCGGCGCTGCGCAGTGGATCGGCGGCAACCACGAGACCGAGGCGGCTCCTCTGCTCAGGCGGGCGTTCGTCGTCGATGGATCGGTCGAGCAAGCCCGGCTGTATGTCAGTGGGCTCGCGTATGCCGAACTGCGGCTGAACGGGCAGCGGGTCGGTGATGCCGTGCTGGACCCAGGGTTCACGGACTACGACGACACCGTCCTCTATGTGACCCACGACGTGACGGACCTGCTGCAAACCGGCGACAACCTCCTGGGCGCCGAGCTGGGTCGCGGATTCTTCGGAATGAAGACCCCGAACGTGTGGCGCTGGCACCAGGCGCCCTGGACCGGCGAGCCCCGACTGCTGGCACGCCTGGTGATCACGCGTACGGACGGAACCACCACCGAGGTCCACTCTGATGAGACCTGGCAGGTGACGTCAGGTCCGACCGTCTCGGACTCGCTCTATGCCGGTGAGACCTACGATGCCCGGCTTGCTCTACCCGGGTGGGACGCTCCTGGTTTCGACGACTCCCTCTGGTCGCCGGCGACCGTCATGCCGGCTCCCCGAGGTCGTGTTCGAGCACAGGAGCACGAACCGATTCGCGTGGTCGAAGAGGTCGCTCCGGTCGAGGTCACCTCGCCGCGCGAAGGTGTCTGGGTCGCCGACTTCGGCCAAACCACGGCTGGGTGGACCAGGCTGAAGGTGAGTGCCCCAGCTGGGACGAAGATCAGCCTGCTGCACGGCGAGACGCTGACGGGCGACGGCATGGTTGCCGCGGTCAACCGACACGTCGAGGGCGACCGCTTCCAGCTCAACGAATACGTTGCTGCTGGCAACGGCGTCGAGGAGTGGGAGCCGCGCTTTTCCTACAAGGGGTTTCGCTATGTGCAAGTGGGAGGCGCTGTTCAACCCGAGCTGACGCTGTGCGTCGTTCATTCCGACGTCACAGAGGTCAGCCGGTTCTCGGCGAGCCAAGGTCTGTACGAGCAGATCGAGCAGGCGATGCGGAGAACCGTGCTGAACAACCTGCACGGCATCCCGACGGACACGCCGGAGTTCGAGAAGAACGGCTGGACCGGCGACGCGCAGGTCGGTGCTCAGACGATGACCGGGATGCTGGATCTCGCCCGGTTCTTCACGAAATGGCTCGGCGATCTCCGCGACAGCCAGCAGGCGGACGGTCAGTTGCCGGTGATCGTGCCGAGCAGCGGCTGGGGCCTCACCGAGCTCTCCCCCGCCACCGAGTGGTCCACGGTCTACCCGTTCCTGCTGCACGAGATGCACCGGAGCTATGGCGATGAACGGCTGCTCGCGGAGCACTGGGACTCCGTCCGCCGCTACATCGATTGGGAACTCGCGCGAGTCGTCGACGGCCTGTCGCTCAGCGTTCTCGGCGACTGGATCCCCCCGGGCTACCCTGCCGGCCCACCGCCCGAAGACCGCCGTCTGACCGGTACGGCGTACTTGTACCGCGCGGTGATCGCCACAGCTGAGATCGGCGAACTCCTCGGCCGGGCAGCCGACGCGGATCGCCTGCGGAAGTCCGCGGCCGAACTGGCGGACGGGCTGAACCGAGCCTTCCTCGACCGGGAAGCCGGGCTCTACCGGACGGACAAGGACCCCGACTACCGGCAGACCTCGAACGCTCTGCCACTGGCGTTCGGCCTGGTCCCGGAGGACCTGGTCCCCCGGGTCGTGGCGAACCTGGTCGCGGACGTCGAGGCCCGCGGGTTCCACCTCAACACGGGATGCCTCGGGGTCGGCGTACTGCTTCCTGTTCTCACCGCGCACGGGCATGGCGACGTAGCGGCCAAGATCGCGCTGCAGCGGACTTATCCGAGCTGGGGTTACTGGTTCGACCAGGGCGCCGACACGATGTGGGAGATGTGGGAGGACGACACACGGTCGCGCAACCACTACTTCCAGGGAACCGTCGCGCAGTGGTTGCTCGAGAATGTCGCGGGACTCCGCAACGTCGCCAACGGCTGGGAGCGCATCCTGGTGCGACCCGACGCCCGGGACGACGTGGACTCCGCCTCGTTGCGAACCGACACGGTCCGCGGCCGCGTTGCCGTCTCCTGGCGTCGCGTCGGCCGGGTCTTCGAGCTCGACGTGCAGGTGCCCGTCGGATCGACCGCCTCGATCCACGTTCCTTCGTCAGCTGTCACCGAGGTTGCGGCCGTGCCGGCGCCGTACGCCGGGGAACCGGTCCAGCAGGACGGCTACACGATCTACACGGTCGGATCCGGTCACTGGCACTTCACGAGCCGGGGTTCCTGAAGCCGGCCGTCGGCCTGGACCGGATCGCCGGTCCAGCCGGGCCGAATTAGGCGAGCCTGGTGAACAGCAGATCCCGGCAGACCCGCCCCTCAGCATGGGCGCGTGCCTCGAACTTCGTGGTCGGACGCCAATCAGGCCGCGGCGCCCAACCGTCGTACTGGTTGCGCAAGGTCGGTTCCGCCTCGCAGATCTGCAGCATCCGGTCCGCATAGTTCGCCCAGTCCGTTGCCAGGTGCAACGTTCCGCCCGGTGCCAGCCGGGACGCGACCAGCGCGACGAACGGCGCCGTGATCAACCGCCGCTTGTGATGCCGCTTCTTCGGCCACGGATCCGGGAAATAGATCCGTACGCCGTCTAGCGACCCGGGCGCCAGGTGGTCCCGCAGGAAGTCCAGCGCATCGCCGTGCAGCAGCCGCACGTTCTCGAGCTCGTGCTTCTCCACCCACAACATCAACTGGCCGAGGCCGGCCGGGTAGACCTCGGCCGCCAGGTGATTGACCTCGGGACTCGCCGCAGCCAGCTGCGCCGTGGCATGGCCCATCCCCGACCCGATCTCCAGCACGGTCGGGGCTTTCCGCCCGAACCAAGCGGCGAGGTCGACCGGACCCGCCAGGTCCTCCAGCCGCTGGCCCAGTTCAGTCCAGTTGGTCCGCCAGACGCGCTGCTGCCCAACCGTCATCCGCACACTCCGCCGGACGTGGCTGAACACCCCCGCCTGCCGGACCTCATCCACCGTCTCCACCCACCCAACCTACCCAAACCCCCCGCTGCCGCCGAGCTACCCCAGCCCCCGACCAGCCCGTGCCCGAGTACCCGACAGCGGGATATAGGACCGCTGGCGCCAAAACTTGACGCCACCGGCCGAAGAACCCGCCAGCCGACTCCAGCCCCGCAGCCGACGTACCGGTTGCGAAGCTGCAGGTGGGCGGCAGTCGGGACGGAAGGCCCCGGGTGAGGGGTGGTCAGTCGCCCCAGAAGAGGCGGTCGACCACGTTGCGGGCGCGGCGGGTCTGGCGACGGTAGTCGTCGGAGAAGCGGGAGGTCTCGCCCGGTGGGTAGCCGCAGATCTGGGCGACCGCGGCCAGGTCGCCGGGATCGCGGGGCAGCGAATCGCTGGGCCGGCCCCGGACGAGCATGATCGCGTTGCGGATGCGCGTCGCCGTCTTCCACGCGCGCTCCAGGACCTCCGCATCGCGTGGCTCGACCAGCCCTGCCTCGACGGCTGCACGCAGCGCGCCCAGCGTGCGGGTCGTCCGCAGGCCCGGCACCCGATGAGCCTCGCGCAGCTGCAGCAGCTGCACGGTCCACTCGATGTCCGCCAGCCCACCGCGCCCCAGCTTGGTGTGGGTCGCGGGGTCTGCACCGCGCGGCAACCGCTCGGCGTCAACCCGCGCCTTGATCCGGCGGATCTCCATCACGTCACGCTCCCGGATCCCGTCTGCCGGGTATCGCAACGGATCGATCAACTCCCGGAAGGCCTCGCACAGCTCGGGATCTCCGCAGAGCGGATCCGCCCGCAGCAACGCCTGCGCCTCCCACACGGCCGACCAGCGCGCGTAGTACGAGGCATAGGAAGCGAGCGTTCGCACCAGCGGCCCCTGGCGCCCCTCCGGCCGGAGATCCGCGTCGACGACGAGCGCCGGATCAGCACCCGGCAGTGCCAGCAGCCGCCGGACTTCGCTCGCCACTTGCGTCGCGAAATCCGTCGCCTCCTTCTCGGACGCACCCGGCAGCGGGTCGTGCACGAACATCACGTCCGCGTCGCTGCCATAGCTCAGCTCGTGCCCACCGAACCGCCCCATCGCGACGACGGCCATTTTGGTGGGCTCCGGCTCGCCCTTCGCCACGGTCCGTCGGGCCACCGCGAGCGAAGCGGTCAGGGTGGCGACGGAGATCGTGGTCAGCGCCTCACCGACCTGCTCGACGTCGACCAGTTCGGACAGATCCGCCGCCGCGACGCGGAACAGCTCCCGCCGGCGCACCGCACGGATCGCCGCCACCGCGGCCTCGGGCTGATCCTGCCGTCGCGCGGCCGCGGACATCTCGGCCAGCAGTGAATCGGCCGCCCGCGGAGTCAACTCACGCTCGTCGGCCAACATCGCCGTCGCCTCGGGAGCACGCTGCAGGAGGTCCACGGCGTACCGCCCGCTCGCGAGCAGGTGCGCGAGCCGCTCGGCGGAGGCACCTTCATCGCGCAACTGCCGCAGGTACCAAGGCGTCGCGCCGAGCGCGTCCGAGATCGTGCGGAACGCGAGCAGTCCC
Organism: Kribbella alba; assembly: GCF_039529635.1. Taxonomy (NCBI): domain Bacteria; kingdom Bacillati; phylum Actinomycetota; class Actinomycetes; order Propionibacteriales; family Kribbellaceae; genus Kribbella; species Kribbella alba. The sequence continues at coordinate 102,157 of NZ_BAAANE010000006.1, forward strand.
GCGTCAGGATCAGGCGACTCGGCGAACCACCCGAGCATGGCCGGCAGCAACGCCCGCTGGATCGAGGAACGCCTCGACACTCCTTCGGACAGCGCCTCGATGTGCCGCAGCGCCGAGGCCGGGTCGTCGTACCCCAGAGCCGTCAGCCGTTGCTTGGCGGCCTCGGGCGTCAACCGCACCTCCTGGCCCGGAATCCGCGCCACCGCGGCCAGCAGCGGTCGGTAGAAGAGCTTCTCGTGCAGCCGCCGTACTTCGAGGCCGTGCTTCTTCCAGGCCGCGGTGAGATCGTCGATCGGGTTCTTGGTGAACCCCAGCGACCGGCCCAGCCTGCGCAGATCGTCGTCGTCCTCGGGGACCTGATGCGTACGCCGCAGCCGGTACAGCTGGATCCGATGCTCCATCGACCGCAGGAACCGGTACGCATCCGCGAGCACCGCCCCGTCGGTCCGCCCGACATAGCCTGAGGCGGTCAACTGCTCGAGCGCGACCAAGGTGGTCCCACTGCGCACCGACTCGTCGCTGCGGCCGTGAACCAGCTGCAGGAGCTGGACCGCGAACTCCACGTCCCGCAGACCGCCCGGCCCGAGCTTCAACTGCCGATCGATGTCGGCGGCGGGGATGTGGTCGACCACCCGCCGGCGCATCGCCTGGACATCGTCGACGAACCCCTCACGGTCCGCCGCCGACCAGACGAGCCGGCCCATCTTCTCGGCATAACGCCGGCCGAGCTCGACATCCCCCGCGACCGGCCGGGCCTTGAGCAATGCCTGGAACTCCCACGTCTTGGCCCACCGACCGTAGTACGCGAGATGGCTGTCGATGGTCCGGACCAGCGGGCCTGACTTCCCCTCGGGTCGCAAGGCGGCATCGACAGGCCAGAGCGTCCCTTCGGCGGTGTGCGCCGAGCAGATCCGCATCGCGGCGGATGCCAACTGGGTGGCGGTTTTCAGCGCAGGCGCCTCGGGCTCGCCCGCCAGCGGTTCAGCGACGAAGAGCACGTCCACATCGCTGACGTAGTTGAGCTCCCGCCCACCACACTTGCCCATGGCAATCACCGCGATGCGGCAGTCGGCCGCGCCCGGATGCGCCTCGAAGTACTGGTTGCGCGCAATCTGCAACGCCGTCTCCAGGGCTCCCCCAGCAAGATCAGCCAGTACTACGGCCACCTCGTCGACGAGTAATCCCTCAGCGAGATCCCGCGCCGCCAACCGCAGCAGCAGCCGCCGGTATTCCACCCGCAGCGCGTCCACCGGGTTCGGCGCATCCACGGCCGTGGCGAGCAGTGCGACGACGTCGTCATGCGTCGGCCGGGATCTGGCCAGCGCGGGATCGGCCAGGTCGTACCAATGCCGCGGGTGCACAGTCAGATGCCGCCCGAGCGCCTCGCTCGCACCCAGCACGCTCGTCAGCCGACGCCGGAAGTCCGGGTCCACCTCGAGCGTGCGCGCGAACGCCGCGAGGTCGTACCCGTTGTGGTGCAGCGCCTCGGCCGTGCCGAGCAGGCCCTGCAGCGCGAGGTCGGGATCGGGCGACTCCGACAGCGAGGTGATCAGCTGATCGGTCGCCATCGGACTGCGGGGATCCAGCGCATCCAGCTGATCGAGCATCCGGCCCGCCCGCCGCGAATCGGCGAAACCGATCCGGGCCAGCCGCCCCTCACCCGAACTCCTCCGCACCTCGGCCACCCCCGAAGGCTACCCACCCGGTCGGTGCCGGCGCGGCGGACACCGGGGCGTCCGCATCTCGGTAGCGGCTCGGCGGGGTCTCGGGGAGATTGCGGTCAACACTCGGAGTTGTCTGGCGGATTCGGTCCGTAATGGGCATGATGGCTGGCTATGGTCATGATGACGGGGTCGCTTTCTATCCGGGGCACGGTGGTCTGGTTGACACCGCAGCAGGGTGGGCGAGTGTCCGGGCCGCCTGAGCCGGACTACGACTACGACTACACAGCAACCGCCTACCTCCCGCCCAGAACGGCGGACGACGGGCAGGCCGGGGTCGCGCTGCGCCGGTTCGCGCCGGGCGCCTGGCGTTCGCCGGCCGAGGGGATCCTGGTGCCGGGCAAGGGCAACCGCGCCCAGCAGGTCGTGCCCGGGTGCATCGTGGTGGTCACCGAAGGAGTCCGGCCGGTCGCGCTGTTCACGGTCGAGGAGGTGTACGCGCTCGCACCCGACGGAACTCCCGTGGTGGAGCCCGTCCCGGACCTGGACATCACCGGCCTCACCACACTCCGCCCGCCGGCCGAGCCCGAGACGCCGTACCGGCACTCCACCGCCGCCTCCCGCTGGTCCACCCCCGACCACGCCGACGCCAGCTGACTCTTCCCGCCCGCTGCGTCCGAAGAACCCGGGGTCCTGACCTCACGTTCTTCGGACGCAAGCAAGCGAGCGGGCAGGCGCGGGCGGGCGGGCGGGAGGAAGCAGCGCGTTACAGGACCGGCAGCAGCTTGTTCAGCTCGAACGGGGTGACCTGCCGACGGTAGTCCTGCCACTCGGTGCGCTTGTTCCGCAGGAAGAAGTCGAAGACGTGCTCGCCGAGCGTCTCGGCGACCAGTTCGCTGTCCTCCATCGCGGAGATCGCCTCGGCCAGGCTGCTCGGCAGCGGCTTGATCCCCAGCGCGCGGCGCTCCCGGTCGGTCAGCGACCAGACGTCGTCCTCGACCTCGCGGGGCAGCTCGTACCCCTCCTCGATGCCCTTCAGCCCGGCGGCGAGCATCAGCGCGAAGGCGAGGTACGGGTTCGCCGCGGAGTCCAGCGAGCGGAACTCCACCCGGCTCGACTGCCCCTTGTGCGGCTTGTACATCGGCACGCGGACCAGGGCCGAGCGGTTGTTGTGACCCCACGAGATGAACGAGGGTGCCTCGTCGCCGACCGCGAGCCGCTTGTAGGAGTTCACCCACTGGTTCGTCACCGCGGTGATCTCGGACGCGTGGTGCAACAGCCCGGCGATGAAGGCGCGGCCGGTCTTGGACAGTTGGTACTGCGCGCCGCCCTCGAAGAACGCGTTCCGGTCGCCCTCGAACAGCGACATGTGGGTGTGCATGCCCGAGCCCGGCTGGTCGCTCAGCGGCTTCGGCATGAACGACGCGCTGATGCCCTGGCTGAGCGCGACCTCCTTCACCACGACGCGGAACGTCATGATGTTGTCGGCCGTGCTGAGCGCGTCGGCATAGCGCAGGTCGATCTCCTGCTGCCCCGGGCCGCCCTCGTGGTGGCTGAACTCCACCGAGATGCCCATCGACTCGAGCATCGTGATCGCCTCGCGGCGGAAGTCGTTGCCGATGCCCTGCGGGGTGTGGTCGAAATACCCGGACGAGTCGACCGGCTCCGGGTACGTGCCCGGCGCGCCGGTGAGCGACTTGAACAGGTAGAACTCGATCTCGGGGTGGGTGTAGAAGGTGAAGCCGAGGTCGGCCGCCTTGGACAGCGTCCGCTTCAGCACGTGCCGCGGGTCGGCGAACGACGCGGAACCGTCGGGCATGTTGATGTCGCAGAACATCCGCGCGGTGCCCATCGTCTCGCCCCGCCAGGGCAGGATCTGGAACGTCGACGGGTCCGGCTTGGCCAGCATGTCCGCCTCGGTGACCCGGGCGAATCCCTCGATCGCGGAACCGTCGAACCCGATGCCCTCCGCGAAGGCGCCCTCCAACTCGGCCGGCGCCACCGCCACCGACTTGAGGAACCCGAGCACATCGGTGAACCAGAGCCGGACGAACCGTACGTCGCGCTCCTCGAGCGCGCGCAGCACGAACTCCTGCTGCTTGTCCATCGGCGAGTCCACCTCTCCCTCGGTTCGAACATGTGGTTCCGCGGCCTCACACAGTGTGCCCCGGATCTGTTAAGCAGACGTTACGTGTTCGCCGGGCCCAGCCGCACGCTGCCCCGGCGTACCGCGGAAGCGTGTCTCCGGCCCTGCGTCTGTACCCCGAACTGATGCCTGATGTTCACTCGAAGGCTCGGCCTCGTGACCCAGACATGCCCGGATCGTCACCCAACCGCGACCCGGAGGCCTTAGCGTTCAGCCGTGCAGACGATCTTCCGGGCCGCCCTGATCGTCGCCGCCGTGCTCTGCGTCAGCGATCTGCTGATCAGCACCGCCCGGTTCGTCCGTTCGGTCCAGTCCCGTCGTCCCGCCGAGCTCGACGTGCTCGGCCGCCGCTGGTTGCCGGTCCCCGAACTCGGGTTCGGGATGTTCGCCTTCTGCTGCCCCGGCCTGGTCACGCTCGGCCTGACGCACGAGGACTCTCGCCTGCCGACCACGCAGATCCTGCTCGCCGCCCTCGTCTTCGGGTACGCCGGGGCGGTCCTGTCCCGCGTGGTCCGTACGCCGGGTCCGGGCGGTCGCCGCTTCCGGCTACGCGCCGGCCTGCTCCTTGGCCTGCCCGCGATCTTCGGCCTCGTCTTCGGCCTGGCCGGATTCGCGAGCTGACCTACTCCGCTGGAACCACGGCACGATCCGCTCCATCGGCGCGAATGCCAGCCAGCAGACCACCGTCGGCAGGAAGTGGATCAACAAGATCGCCGTATTGGCCACGTGGAACCCGAGGAAGAACAGTGCCCCGAGCAACTGCCACCGGCCCTTGAGCCACAGGACCACCGGCGACAGGAACTCACCGATGATCCCTACCCACTGCATGACGTGCAGCATCCACGGATGCTGCAGCAACCACTCCCCGACCGGATGCGGCCGACGCACGATGGCCCAGGTCAGGATCGCGCTGCCGGGCCAGGTCAGCGCCCACCCGGCGCTGCGGAGCTTGGCGATCGCCGACAGGAAATAGGTGGACACCACCGCGATCTGGATACACCGGATCGCCCAGCCGGCCGCCTCCGACTTCGTCTGGTCCGCGTACGGCGAGCCCACGCGGGCCTTGTTGGGCGCGACCGTCGGAAGGACCCAGAGCGCGACGACGAGAGCAAGGTGGTCGTGGTCCACCTTGCCGTCACTCATCCCGATCAACACCCACCAGGTGAACGCCGGAGCGACCACCCAACCGGCGATCCGCGGCAACCTGTTGGAGGCAGCCACCAGACAGGCGACGATCAGTACGAAGTACAAGGCTGTCGTGTTCGCCACCGACGGCTTCGGCAGGTCGAAGAGGCGGGCGAGGAACAGCGGTTGGTACAGCCCGGGGTGCTCGCCCTTCAGGCGGGTGTCGCGCACGAACGCGTGCATGTCGAGGATGACGAACAGGTAGAGGATCGTCCGCAGCCAGGCGATCCGGGCCAGCGCGATCGTCGGAGTGAACCAGCCGGCAGCCCGAACGGCGAGGCCCTGCGCGCGGCTCATCGGCGGACCTGCCAGGTCGCCAGTACCTCGGACGTCGGCGGACCCTCGACCCGGCCTTTGACCAGCGTCGTGGTGTCGCGGATCAGCTCGAGCTTCAGGTACTGCGGCTTGTCCGGGTGCTTCTTCGCCCAGCCGTCCGCGACCGCCTGCAGCTTGGCCGGATCGTCGACGATCTCCCCGATCCGCGCCTCGATCTCAGCACGGGCGACGCCCGCACCTTCGATGTTCAGCGGTACGTCGACCGAGGTGCCGGCGTCGGTCTGCGCGGTGATCCGTGTGTAGGTGATCGAGGCGTCGTCCGGCACGGTCATCGCGTACTGCGACATCGGCCCGAACGGCCACAGGTCATCGGTCGCACGAACCGACCCGTTGATCAACAGTCCGATCCCCACCAGGGCAACCAGCACCCTGACGCCCTTGCCAACCCTGCCCAGCCGAACGTCCCCGGTCCGGCCCCCGCGACTCGTCACGCCCGCCATTACACACCAGCGTGGTTTCATACCGATCGCGGTAGGGAATTTACCAATACATGACCGCCCCCGAAACTGAGCAACCAAACCATGCCCTGTCCCGCCGCAATCTCTTCCGCGGCGCGGCCGCCGGCGGCCTGTTGATCGGGGGCATCACCTTGCCCACCGGTCCCGCCCAGGCCGCACCCGCCCCACGTGCCTACACCCGCGCGGAATGGTCAGCCCGGCCGCCGCGCTCGGCCACCCAGGTGATCGGCGCCCCGGACCACATCGTCATCCACCACACCGCGAGCCAGAACGTCACGGACTATTCCTTGGCCGCCGCCTACAAGGTGTCGCATTGGATCCAGGACCTGCACATGGACACCAACGGCTGGATCGACGCCGGCCAGCAGTTGACGATCAGCCGCGGCGGCTACCTGATGGAAGGCCGCTCCAAGTCCTTGTCGTCCATCGCGAACCGGCAGAACGTGCTGGGCGCACAGACCGCCAACCACAACAGCCACACCATCGGCATCGAGCACGAGGGCATCTACGTCACGGCGAACGTGCCTACCGCATTGTTCGACACCTCCGTCCTGACCTGCGCCTGGCTCTGCAACACCTACGGGCTGGATCCGCACGTGGCGATCGTCGGACACCGCGACTACAACACCACTCAGTGCCCCGGCGACGTCTTCTACGCCCGACTCCCCGAACTCCGCGACCGAGTAGCCGCCGCGATGGGATAGGTGAACCTGCGGATCAGGCTCTCGAGGGGGCCGCGGTAGTCCGCGCGGCGCATCAGTTCGCCGAGGCCGATGGTGGGAGCCAGGTTGCGAGCTCTGACCAAGAGTGGGGACCTGGGACAGGTAGTCGGGACCTTGAACACGTTATTTCGTGTCCGCGGTCCCTGTTTGGTGTTCAAGGTCGCCGCTTCTTGACCGCTGCGCAGTCCGGGCCCGTCCCCGCAACATCACAAACTCCGGCTGTAAGACTTCTAGGACGCCGCGATGGCGGCGCGGGCGGCGGGGATGACCTCGGTGGCGAAGCGGGTCAGTTGTTCGACGCTCTCGTCCTCGGGCACGAAGTTGACCGCGTCGAAGCGCTCCTCGTGGACGAACTCGGCGATGATCTTCGCCCAGCCGTCCGGCGTGGTGCGGATCGGCTGGCCGCCCGGACCGCTGCGGGGCCGTTCGGGGGTCTGCACGTGATCGATGACAGCACCGACCAGTTGGATGATGCGGCGGATGTCGGTGGGCTTGCGACCGGCCGCGAGTGCGGCTGCGTCGATGCGATCCTGGCCCGCCGGCTTGGTGTCGTAGTCGCTGGCCAGGGGCGCGACCCATCCGTCCGCCTTGCGGCCGATGAGATTCAGCATCCGGGGTCCGACCGCGCCCAGCCAGATACCGATGTCGTGGGCCGGCGCGGGCCCGGTCTGTGCGGCGGTCAGCGAGTACTGGCGGCCCTGGAAGTTCGCGATCTGCCCGGGCGTCCACATCGCGCGGATGACGGTGATGGCCTCGTCGACCGACTCGACCACCTCGCCAGGGGTGCGCCGGGGACCGCCGAGTCCGGCGATCTGTGGCCAGAGCCTGCCGCCACCAAGTCCGAGCTCCAACCGGCCGCCGGACAGGAGGTCCAGAGTTGCGCTGGTCTTGGCCAGCATGGCCGGTGGCCGCAGCGGCAGGTTCGCCACGTTGGGCACGAACCGCACCCGACTGGTCCGCCCGATCATGGTTCCGATCAGCGCGAAAATGTCCAGGAACTGAGCCGAGTAGGGGTGATCCTGGATGGACACATAGTCGAAGCCGACTGTCTCCGCGGTGAGCACATGCTCCTGCAGGCGCGGAAGGTCCTGGTACTGCGGCGAGATGAAGACGCCGAACTCAACGGGGTTCACACAACCCACTATGCACAGCGTCCAAGAGCCTTACAAAAGGCACATGGGTGTAAGCAAGTGGCATGGCAATGCACCAGAATCCGGATCCCGACGACCTGACAAAGAGCTGCGACAACGCGACCCAGGTCCGCACCCACCGCGATGCCTTCGACGAGACCGCTGCGCGCACGAAATCGTGAAGATGCGCCGACCGGATCGAATGTGGTGCGACTGACCAGTAAGGTGCTCCCGTGCCTCAGCTACGGCTTGCTCTCGCTCAGCTCGATGTGACGGTCGGTGACATCGACGGGAACACCGAGAAGATCGTTTCCTGGACCCGGAACGCGGTCGAGCGTGGCGCCCATGTCGTCGCCTTTCCGGAGCTCGCGCTGACCGGTTATCCGGTCGAGGACCTGGCACTGCGCCGGTCCTTCGTGGATGCGTCGCAGGCCAAGCTGCACAAGCTCGCGACCCGGCTGGCGGACGAGGGTCTGGGCGAGATCGTGGTCGTCTGCGGGTATCTCGATCGCGCGACCGGTACGGCGATGGGCGTGGACCGGCTGGGTCGGCCGAAGGGCTCGCCGACGAACTCCGCGGCGGTGATCCACCGAGGTGAGGTCGTCACCAGCGCGGTGAAGCACCACCTGCCGAACTACGGCGTCTTCGACGAGTTCCGGCACTTCGTCCCCGGCGACACCCTGCAGGTGATCCGGATCCACGGCGTCGACGTCGCGCTGGTGATCTGTGAGGACCTCTGGCAGGACGGCGGTCCGGTGGCCGTCACGCGGGCCGCCGGTGCGGGACTCCTGCTGGTCGTGAACAGTTCGCCGTACGAGGCCAACAAGGACGACGTCCGCGGTGAACTGGTCAGCCGGCGGGCCCGCGAGGCCGGTTGTTCGCTGGCCTACGTGAACCTGATCGGTGGGCAGGACGAGCTCGTCTTCGACGGCGACTCGCTGATCGCCGACGCCGAGGGCAGGGTCTTCGCGCGGGCGCCGCAGTTCGAGCAGGGCAGCATGGTGGTCGACCTCGACCTGCCGGCCGCGACCGGTACGCCGTCCGGCGAGTACGAGGGGATCCGGATCGTGCACACCGTGCTGCACGAGGACCCGCTGCCGGCGTACGAGCCGATCGATGTGGCGGTGGCGCCCCGGTTGTCCGACGAGGCCGAGATGTACGGCGCGATCGTGACCGGGCTGCGCGACTACGTGCGGAAGAACGGGTTCAAGTCCGTCCTGCTCGGGCTGTCGGGCGGGATCGACTCGTCGCTGGTCGCCGCGATCGCCTGCGACGCGGTCGGTGCCGAGCACGTGTTCGGCATCTCCAACCCGAGCGTGTACTCCAGCGACCACTCGAAGGACGACGCGGCGGAACTGGCCGCTCGCACCGGGCTGAACTACCGGGTGGTGCCGATCCAGCCGATGGTGCAGCCGTTCCTCGACACACTCGGGTTGACCGGACTGGCCGAGGAGAATCTGCAGGCCCGGGTCCGCGCGGTGGTCTGGATGGGCCTGTCGAACGCGGACGGCCACCTGGTCCTTGCCTGTGGCAACAAGTCGGAGCTGTCCGTCGGCTACTCCACCATCTACGGCGACGCGGTCGGCGGGTTCGCGCCGCTCAAGGACGTGCCGAAGACGGTGGTCTGGCGGCTGGCGAAGTGGCGCAACGAGGACGCGCAGGCGCGCGGGCAGCAGCCGCCGATCCCGGAGAACTCGATCGCGAAGCCGCCGTCCGCCGAACTGCGGCCGGGTCAGGTCGACAGCGACTCGCTGCCGCCGTACGACCTGCTGGACGACATCCTCGACGACTATGTCGAGCAGGACCGCGGCTCCGCCGAGCTGGTCGCGGCCGGGTTCGACCCCGACCTCGTCAGCAAGGTGATCCAGCTGGTCGACAAGGCGGAGTACAAGCGGCGGCAGTATCCGCCGGGTCCGAAGATCACGCACAAGGCCTTCGGGCGGGACCGGCGGCTGCCGATCACGAACGCATGGCGTGAGGACGCGAAGAAGGTGAACCCGACCTGAGCGGCTCGTGGCGCAACCGCCCGTTCAACGACAGCCCCTTCTTCCCGTCCGAGGATCCGGACGCGCGGGAGGACTTCGACCTGCCCGAACGGCGTGTGACCGATCCCTCACGAACAGCCGGTGGCGCTCACCCTCCGCAACGGTGGGACGATGAAGGCATGGTTGACAACTCCATGTCGGCCGGTACCAACGGCGACGCCGACGACGAACTGCCGGCGCCGTACGGGACCGGACCGAAGAACCGGACAACCGAGGAGCAACACCGCTCGGACTACGGCTACTCCGAGCCGGAACGATTCAGCGACGGGTGGCGTGAACGCTCGACCTCGCTGGACGGCCTGGACCCGTCGCCGTCGCTGCCGAACGCACCACGGTCCTATGAGCGCGGGCCGGTGCCGCAGCAGCCGTACGTGCCGAAGCCTCCCTTCCTGCCGGGACCGCCTCCCGCCGCGCCTGAGCGTGGTGGGTATCCGGCCGGCGGCCAGCAGTACGGCGAGCAGTCGTATGACGAGCAGAACCGGTACGGGGAGTCGTACGGCGAGTCCAGCTCAGACCGGTACGACGAGTCGCCCTTCGCGCCGCGTACGCCGTACCAGGAGCAGGGCCCGTTCCGCCCTTCGCAGCAGCCGGGTGGCCAGCCCAGCCAGCAGCCGGGTCAACAAACGCCGCCGCAGCAGCAGGGACCGCCGACGCAGGCACAGCAGAACCCTTTTGCGCCGAGTCGCAACGGGATGAGTGGTCCGTCGCAGGCCCCCGCCCAACCGCCGTCGCAGGCGCCTTCGCCGTCCCAGGGGCCTTCGCAACCACCGGGCCAACCGCAGGCGCGGCCGAGTGGGCCTGGCGCGGGCGGACCTGGCTCCGGCAATCCGGGCCCAGGCAACCACGGGCCTGGCGGTCCGGCACAGGCTGGTCCGGCACAGGCTGGTCCGCCGCGTCCGCAGTCCAGCAACGGCCTTGGCCCGCACAGTTCCAGCAGCAACGGCTGGAACCAGCCTCCGAGCCAGGGCCCACAGCAACCCGGCTCGGCCTCGAGCGGGCTCAGCAGCAACGGCCCCAGCAACAACGGGCTGGCCAACAATGGCCTGAGCAACAACGGCCTGGGCAATCACGGGCCGAGCAACAACGGCCTGGGCAATCACGGGCCGAGCAACAACGGCCTCGGCAGCGGCAGTGGGTCGTCGCAAGGTCCGTCGAGCCAGGCTGGGTCGCCTGCTGGTGGTCCGCCTGCGGCCAGGCCTCCCGCGAATGCGCCGACCGGGTGGAGTTCGCCCGCGCCGGCGGCCGGCCCGGCGCCGACCTCGTCCAATGGATACCCCTCGGACCCGTCAGCGGAGTACGAAGGCTACTCGCCCGCGAACAACCCAGCAGCCCAGGCGAGTGGGAGCCAGCCGCTCGGCGCACGGCGTCGCGCTGACGTCCAGCAGGACGCGCCCAGCCAGGTCCCGAGCGAGCCGTCCTCGTCGCACCGGGCCGCTCGTCGCGCGCAGCCGACCGCCAGCACCTCTTCCGAGTCGGCCGGTACGGCGTCAACACCGTCGACTCCGTCAACATCGTCAACACTGAGCACCCCGGCGGACGGCGGCAAGCGGCCGCGCAGGTATCGGATCCACCACCTTCGCGACATGAAGGCCCGCGGCGAGAAGTGGGCCATGCTCACGGCGTACGACCAGTACACGGCCGAGATCTTCGACGAGGCTGGCATTCCGGTGCTGCTGGTCGGCGACTCCGCGGCGAACAACGTGTACGGGTACGAGTCGACGCTGCGGGTCAGGGTCGACGAACTGATCCCCTTGGCTCGTGCGGTCGCCGGTGCCGTCGAACACGCGCTGGTTGTCGCCGACCTGCCGTTCGGCTCCTACCAGGCATCACCTGAGCAGGCTTTCCACACCGCCGTCCGCTTCATGAAGGAAGCAGGCGTCCACGCCGTGAAGTTGGAGGGCGGCAGGACCGTCGTACCGGCTGTGGAGAAGCTGACCCAGGCCGGGATCCCGGTGATGGCGCACATCGGCTTCACCCCGCAGAGCGAGCACAGCATCGGCGGTTATCGAGTCCAAGGGCGCGGTGACCAGGCCGCCGGTCTGATCGACGACGCGGTAGCCCTCGCCGAAGCGGGTGCCTTCTCGGTGGTGCTGGAGATGGTTCCCGGCGACGTGGCCGCCGAGATCACCAAGCGCATCCCGGTTCCGACGATCGGCATCGGCGCAGGCCGCGACACCGACGCGCAGGTTCTCGTCTGGCAGGACATGGCCGGCCTCCGCTCCGGCCCGATGCCCCGCTTCGTCAAGCAGTACGCCGACCTCCGTGGCATCCTCACCAACGCCGCCACCACCTACGCCGCCGAAGTAGCCTCCGGCGCGTTCCCCACGGACGACCACACCTTCTGACCGCCGGGCCGATTCGTCTGCCCACAGGTGAAACGGTCAGCTCCGCCTGGCCTTCGCCGCCCATCACACCGGACTAGATCCAAGGAAGAGCTGAGCGTTCCGACCAGTACTCCGAGGGCTCCTGGACGAACTCGGCCAGCGGGGTCGCGTTGGCATAGGCAAGGTTGCTTTCGAGTTGCTCGGCGGTTGTGGCGCCGCTCAGGACGATATCGGCCCAGGGCTGTGCGGCCGCGGCGCCGATCGCCAGCGCGTCCGGGCTGAGGTGGTGTTGACCGGCGAACTCGTTGAAGGGAGTCTCGCCGGCCTTCGAGGTGAGCCGGCCGTTGGCGACGGCCTCCTTGACGACGACGAACCACCCGGCGTCGTGGGCCTCTGCGAGCGCAGTACCGACCGAGGGTTCGAGAACGTTCCAGGTCGCCTGCACCGCCGAGAAGGGCCTGTCGAGTTTCAGCGCCTGGCGCAGGGTCGCCGCCTGATGCGGGCCGCTGGTCGACAACCCGACGCGGACGCCGTCCGCCGCGAGTTCGCCGAGGCGATCGAGCAGCTTGGTGTCGGTCAGCGCCGGGCTGTCCGAGGTGAGGCTGTGGACGAGATAGAAGTCGGGCGGACCGCCCAGCGCCTGCAAAGTCTCGGGCCACTGCCGCTCGAACGTCTGCAGCGAGTGGTCCTTCACCTCATGCGTGACCGCGTCGTGTCGCCAGTCGGCGACGTAGGTGTAGCCCCACTTCGAGCCGATCGTCAGCTCCGCACGACGACCTGGGTTCGCGGCGAGCCACTCCCCCAGGAACTTCTCGGCCAGACCGTACGAGCGCGCCGCGTCGAAGTAGCGCACGCCGACGCGCCAGGCTTCGTCGAGCAACTCGTGCGTGCGGTGGCGAAGATCCTCGACCTCGCGGCGGGGCGGCAGGTCCTGGTCGTGACCGAGGTTGATGTAGCCGGGCCGTCCGAGTGCGGCGAGACCCAGGCCGATGCGCAGCGTCATACCTCGATCGTCTCACCACGCTCGTGCCCGCCTCAGAAGGTGAGACGCGCCGCGCGGGCGCCCGAAGTACCGGAGCTCTCGACTAGCGTTTTGTGGTGTGACTGATTCCCGCCTGCCACCGCCCGGCACCGTCGTCCGGCGTACGACGGCTCGAGTCCTGCCTGTCCGCCCGGACGGCAAGGTGCTGTTGTTGCACGGGTGGGACCCGCTGCGCCCGAACACGCCGTACTGGTTCACCATCGGCGGCGGAGTGGAAGCCGGCGAGACTGTCACGCAGGCCGCGAGTCGCGAACTGCGCGAGGAGGTCGGCATCCTGCTGCCCGCTGAGTCGCTGGGCGAACCGGTCGCGACGAACACGATCGAGTTCGAGTGGGGCGGCTGCCAGATCGTCCAGCACCAGACCTTCTTCGCGGTCGGCGTCGACGGTGTCGAGGTGAGCTTCGCGAACCAGGAGGAGCTCGAGCTGGCCACGATCAGCGACCACGGCTGGTGGCATTCGGACGAGCTGGAGGCGACCGGCCAGGCCGCGCACGTCACCATCCCGGGCCTGTTGCGTCAGGCGGTCTCAGCGCTCGAGCTGCGCCGCGCTTCCTGACCGCTCAGCGCTTGCGCGCGTCCTTCAGAACCTTCTTCGGGACCTTCTTGTCCACGATGTAGTGCCGCATGTCCAGCCGCTCGGCGCAGCTGGCATCGGCAAGCCGCTTCAGGACCACCGGGCACTTCTTGCACCTCGGTTTGTCCTTGCAGCACTTCTTCTTCGCGGTCATAGACGGCACTAGCCGAGTGTAGGTGAGGCAACCCTAAGCGTCTAGCTGACAGCGCAATCATCGTGGCGCACGTCACCTCAGCTGTTCGGTGAGCAGGTCGCGCGCCTCCACCAGCGACGGCCCGTACCAGGTGAGGTGCCGCCCCGAGACGCAGCGCGCGGGCCGATCGAACGCCTCCGGCCCGTCCGCCGGCGAGAAGGCATACGGCTCGTCCGGCAACACCACCACCTCGTACTCCGGTAACGCGCCGAGGTCGATCCGCGGATAACGCTCGGGTGATTCCGCGAGCACGTTGTCAACACCGAGCCGGGCCAGCACGTCGCCCGCGAACGTGTCCCGCCCGAGTGCCATCCACGGCCGCCGCCAGATCGGAACCACCGCAGTCCGGCGACGGCCCTCGTACGGCGTACTCCAGACCTCGCGTGCGACCTCGAGCCAGTGCGGGGTCTCGCCGATGATTGCCCAGAGCATTCGTTCGAGTGAGTCGAGTGATTCGCCGACAGTGGTCGGCGCGGTCACCCAGACCGCGAGTCCGGCAGCGCGCAACGCGTCGAGATCCTGCTCGCGATTCTCTTCGGCGTTCGCGAGCACCACGTCCGGCACGAGTTCGCGAATGACATCGACGTCCGGGTTCTTCGTTCCACGCACGCGCGTCACCTCGAGGTCCGCGGGCTGCGTGCACCAGTCGGTCGCACCGACCAACAGGTGTTGGTGCGTGGCCGCGATCGCCTCCGTCAACGACGGCACGATGCTCACCACGCGACGCACTCGCGAGGGCAATTCCACAACTGTTCGCAGGTCGTCCCGCACTGTTCTCAACACCTCGTTTCGTCGCCTGACAACAGCATCGCAGGCCACTGCGAGTAGCGCTTCTCAGCGTCGTTGCCGATGACAACACTTCATCGAAAGCATGCGAAGAGGCCGTTGAACGGCATCTTCGTGCGCGTGTCGCCAACATTTCTTTGCCGCCTTCGGGCATGCTCGACGTGCACCGGAAACCCTTATCCACAAGGATTTTCGGCTTTACCGCCCAAATGGCTGATCGCGATGCCTTGACGTGGCGACGTTTCAGGTGCTTTACGTAGCCACCAAGTGTTGTCATCATCGTGACGACGAGGAATCCACCGTGGTTTTCCTCAGCCGCACCAAGGAGGCAGAGTGCCAGCCAAGAAGGCAGCCGCAACGAAGGCGACAGCCAAGAAGGCCGCGAAGAAGGCTCCGGCAAAGAAGGCGCCGGCCAAGAGGGCCACCACCGCAAAGGCTTCTCCCGCCCGGAAGACTGTCGCCAAGAAGGCCAGCGCTGCGAAGACGACGACCGCACGCAAGGTCACAGCGAAGAAGACAGCGACGAAGAAGGTGAGTGCGGCGAAGACGGCGCCGGCCAAGAAGACGGTCGCGAAGAAGGCGCCCGCCAAGAAGACGACGGCGAAGAAGACCGTCGCGAAGAAGGCACCGGCCAAGAAGACGACGGCCAAGAAGACCGTCGCGAAGAAGGCACCGGCCAAGAAGACGACCGCGAAGAAGACCGTCGCGAAGAAGGCACCGGCCAAGAAGACCGTTGCCAAGAAGACGACTGCGAAGAAGACCGCGGCCAAGAAGGCGCCGGCTCGCAAGGTCGCCGCCAAGAAGGCGCCAGCGAAGGCCGCCGCGAAGAAGGCACCGGCCAAGCGCGTCGCGGCCAAGAAGGCGCCGCTGAAGAAGGCCGCCGCGAAGCGGACGACCGCCCGGAAGGCGCCGGCCCGTAAGGCCCCGGCCCGCAAGGTCGCTGCCAAGAAGGCGTGATCTCCTTCCCGGAAGGACAGTTGCCGAGACAAATGAGCTGAGGGGCACCACCGGTTTCAGGTGGTGCCCCTCAGCTGCCGTTTGTCAGCACGCTTGTTCAGCGTCAGGCGCGCGACTGTTCGGAATCAGGTGCGACCCTCGGCGCCAGGCGCGACTGTTCGGTGTCAGGTGCGGCGTTTCAGTCGTCGTTCCAGTTCGGGTCGTTGTCCCAGGACTCGTTGCGTTCCTGAACCTTCTCCAAGGCGCGCGCCGCCTCCTCCGGGGAGCTGTAGGGCCCGAGCCGATCGGCCGCCTTGTCGCCTTCGTACGGCTCGACCTTGTGGTGTTTGAGGCAGTAGTACCACTCGTTGCTGTGATCGTCGGCCATTGCGCTTGACCACCTCCCGGGAGTCTTGTCGCGGCTTACTAGAATGTTCCCACCATGTCGCTTCTCATTCCCGGTCTCATCTCGCCGCGCCGCCCGGTCCCCGCATCCATCCCGCGGCCGGACTACGTCGACAAGCCCGCGCCCACGCCGTACGACGGTTCGTATGTGACGGCGCCGGAGCTCGTCGAGAAAATGCGTGTCGCCAGCAAACTTGCTGCGCAGGCGCTGCAGGCCGTCGGTGCCGTAGCCAAGCCCGGCGTGACCACGGACGAGCTGGACGAGGTCGGCCACAATTACCTGGTCGACCGCGGAGCGTATCCGTCCACCCTCGGCTACCGGAACTACCCGAAATCGTTGTGTACCTCGGTGAACGAGGTGATCTGCCACGGCATCCCGGACGACCGCCCGCTCGAGGACGGCGACATCGTGAACGTCGACAT
Source organism: Kribbella alba (assembly GCF_039529635.1). NCBI lineage: Bacteria > Bacillati > Actinomycetota > Actinomycetes > Propionibacteriales > Kribbellaceae > Kribbella > Kribbella alba. Next base: position 118,523 of record NZ_BAAANE010000006.1, read on the forward strand.
CACCGCGTTCCTGGACGGTGTGCACGGCGACACCAACGCGACGTTCCTGGTCGGCGATGTCGACGAGGAGAGCCGCCTGCTGGTGGAGCGCACCCGCGAGGCACTCAACCGCGGCATCAAGGCGGTTAAGCCCGGACGCCAGGTGAGCATCATCGGCCGCGTGATCGAGTCGTACGCGAAGCGCTTCGGCTACGGCGTGGTCCGCGACTTCACCGGCCACGGCATCGCCACCTCGTTCCACTCCGGCCTGATCATCCCGCACTACGACGACGAGCGCTTCGACGACGTGATCGAGGCCGGGATGACGTTCACCATCGAGCCGATGCTCACCCTGGGCAGCTACGACTACGACCTCTGGGACGACGGCTGGACCGCCACCACCAAGGACAAGTCGCGCACCGCCCAGTTCGAGCACACCCTCCTGGTCACCGACACCGGCGCCGAGGTGCTCACACTCCCGTGAACCCTGCGCGTTATGAGCGCAGCCACCTCGCCGGCGTTCTTACGTTGTGCGAGGCGGAGGGCTGGCCGAGCTTCCCAGCGGACCCCGAGCGCGCACACGCAGTACTGACGGCGCCCGGGGTCACAGCAGTGGCCGCCCTGGACGGCAACGAGGTAGTCGGCTTTGCCTACTTGCAAAGCGACGGCCATATCCAGGCTCACCTGTCCCTGATGGCCGTCAGCGCGACTCATCGTCGCCCGGGCATCGGTCGCGCCCTCATCGCCTACGCAGTGCCTCTCACCGGTGCACAGCGAGTCGACCTCGTCACGGACACGGCCGTGAAGTTCTACAGCTCCTTCGACCACCACACCTTCACCGGCTTCCGCATCTACCACTGAGGCCATGTAGGCACTTCTGAAGTGTCCCGGCTTTGATGCACCCGTGGTCATGTGCAACGGACCGCCTGGTCGTCACGGATCTATGCACCCCTTTGGGCCTCGGTTTCATGGGCGGGCATCGCTCGAGGTGGTGCATGAGTCGGCTGCTGCTGTCTCGGTGTTGTGCAGCGAGGTCTACGACGAGCCGACGTTGAGTCGTGAGTCGCCTTATTCCGCAGGATGCCTGGGTCTTCACCCGACCCGAGCAGCGACTCCGGTGGGGGGAAACTCAACTCGTCCGGCTCGTCTTCCTTGCTTGGCATGGACACCACTTGCCTACGACGGAGGTGCGCATCAAACGCCGCGCTGGTTTACTTCTGTGGACAACCAGCCCTAGATCAAGGCCTCTCCCATCCACAGGTCTACGGTTGCTGTGGACAACTTGGCTAGTTTCGGTGCCTCACGGAATCCCTTATCTATAACGGGTTCTCGGCACAGAAACTGTCGGCGGCCCCGTCTACAGTTGTCGGTATGGATCTCGTGGAGATGCGGCCGGTGTGGTCGATGAGTGGCAGCGAACAGCTGACCACCCTCGACGCAGTGCGCGACGAGATCGCCCGGCTGGAAACCTACCGGCTCCAGGTCCTGGCCGGTTTCGACGCCGGCGGCCACGCCAAACAGCTCGGCGCCCGCGACACCGCCGAACTCGTGTCGTTGCGGCACCGCCTCGACAAAGCCGACGTCCGCCGCGACCTCAAACTCGCCGCGGCGCTGCCCAAGTACGAACTCGTCACCGCCGCCCTACCCACCCCCGGCCTCGACGGCGACGAGCCTGGCAACGAGCGCGACCCCGCCGCACCAGACAGCGACCAGACCGGCGAGGACCAGACCACCGGTGACGAGCAGGCCGACAAGGAGAACGCCGACGGCGCCGCGGGTGGGGACGCTCCGGTGCTGCTGCACCTGGCCCAGGCGAGGGCGATCGTGTCCGCGCTGGAAAAGGTCCCCACCACGGTACCGGTCGAGCATGTGGTCGCGGCCGAGGAGCAGATGGTGCGGGCCGCGCGGCACCTGCCACCCGGCGACCTGCGCGACCTCGGCCGACAAATCCTCGAACTCCTCGACACCGACGGACCCGAACCCGCCGAGGACAAGGCCTACGCCCGCGAGGCGTTCTGGATGAAAAACGCCGACCACGGCCTGAAATTCGGCGGGTTCCTCGCCAACGAAAACGCAGAACTCCTCAACACCCTCATCGACGCCAACGCCAAACCCCACAAAACCATCGACGGCGAACAAGACCCAAGATCCCGCGACAAGCGCCAAGCCGACGCCTTGACCACGGTGCTGAACGCCGCCGCCGGTGCCGGCACCACCGGCCACGGCGCCATCAAACCCCACATCACCGTCACCATCGACCTCACCGACCTCCAAAACGCCCTCGCCACCACCGGCAGGAACGCCCGGAACGGCCGGAACGGCGGGAACGCCGAAGGCAGCGGGAACGACGCGAACGACGGGCTCGGCGGGCTCGCTGGAAACGGCGGGCTCGAGGGAAACGGCGGGTTCGAGGGGTTCGAGGAGCTCGCCGGGCTCGCCGGGCTCGGCGGGCCCGGCGGGTTCGATGGGCTCGGCGCCCTCGACCACACCAACCCGGGATTCGGCCGGTTCGTCTACGGCGGCAACCTGTCCGCCGCCGCCGTCCGCCGCCTCGCCTGCGACGCCGGCGTCGTCCCCATCATCCTCGGCACCGACTCCGAACCCCTGGACGTCGGGAAGGAAGAACGGTTCGTCAACCGCGCGATGCGCCGCGCACTGAACTTCCGCGACAGGGGCTGCGTCGTGTGCGGAGCACCACCCATCCAGTGCGACGCCCACCACCTGATCCACTGGATCGACGGCGGACCCACCGCGATGTGGAATCTCGTCCTGCTCTGCCGAGCCCACCACATCCAGATCCACCACGGCCACTGGAACATCACCATCACCCGCGGCCGCGTCACCGTCACCCGACCCACCTGGGCCGAACCCGGCCGCCTCCCACGCCTCAACCGCCGACGACCACCCGCCACACCAGACACACGCCCTGCACCGGGTTCACCCGGCGGACCTGCACCTGGCGCGCCCGGTTCACCCGGGGCACCCGGCGCAACGGACGACGAAGAGCCACCCCGCGCCGACGGGCCACCGCGCCCAGCCCCGGCCTGGCCACACACCAGCGACATCCCCTGGATCACCCCCGAGGAAACCGCACGCCTCAACCCCTGGGGCGACGAACCGCGCCCACCGACGCCGGCGCGCACACTGACCCAGCCGAAGAACGACACCACCTGGAAGGCGCCCTGGGACGACGACCAGGACGCCGCCTCCCCGGGCCCGTGAGCAACACCTAGCCCGGCACCCGGCCCCCGGCATGCCACGCCCGGTGTCACCGCTGAGGGCCAGTGGGAAGCCGACAACCACCGAAGCCCGGCCCGCCGAGCACGGGCCTGCCGAAGCCACGCACCACTGCATCGGCAAACACCCGTCTGCCCTCGATCAGCAGGGCCCGGACCGAGGCCCGAAGCTCACGCCTCGCTGAAGCCGAAGGACGCGTAGAGCCGCCGCGCGGCGCTGTTGTCTTGATTGACTCGCAGGGCCACCTCACCGCCCGCTGCGTCGATGCAGGCTGCGACGAGGGCGCGGCCGACTCCCTGCCGTCGGCAGTTCCGTGCGGTGAAGAGCTCGATGATGAACGGGCAGTCTGGAGTATCCGGCCACGGCGCTCGATCAACGATCAGGACCGTCCCGACGACCGTCTCCCCGCTCAGCGCCAACCAGCTCCAGTCCAGCCGCAATGCGCCGTACTCCCCTGCAAAGCTGGCACGGATGTCATCGATGGCCTCGGACTCATCGGCACCGGCGATGCCCGGCTCATATGCGTCGAAGTACAACCGCCCGACCGCAACTGCGTCATCCGGCTCGGGCGCACGGAGTACGACGTCCGCCGGAAGCGCAGCGACCGATAGAGGCGCAGGCGATCGGACCAGCGTCAGCATGTCAGGCAAGGGCAAGGGCAAGGGCAAGGGCAAGGGCAAGGGCAAGGGCAGGGGCAACGGCAAGCGCGGCGGCGATGACCGTGCGGCCGAAGGTGACCGCGGAATTGGCGTCGGCGACCGTGAACTGTTGCTCGTCGCCTTCTCGGTGCGCAAGGCAACGTTCCACCAGCGCAGCCCAGTCAGGGAAGACAGCGATGGCGTGGCGGCCGGCGGCGCCCTTGGAGATGATGTTGCCGGTGGCAAGCAGCGCGTGCAGGCGCGGAATACCGAGCACGCACCACGGAACCAGCCAGGCCTCGAGCACCTCGTCATCCGGCAGCGCAGCCGTCGCCGTCTCGACCTGGTCCAGCATCGGCGCCCAGTACGACGTGAGGTTGTCGCGGGTGTAGGCCGTCAGAGCCTGCGCGTCGTCGTGAACCACCAGCCCGGGTGCAGCCCTCAACACAACCGGGTCGCGGGCCAGCACGGGCGTCATCGGACCGCCGCGTGGCGCCTCCTTGAACACACCGTCGAGGGTGAACACCACCGGCTTGTCCCGGTCCGGCGGCAGAGCGAGGTCGTCGATGGTCAGATAGGTGACGTCGAAGGCAGGCTTCGACGGCAGCGCGGCGTGCACCTCCTGCACAGCCGAAGCGTCCTTCAACGGCTCGGCGACGATCACCGCGCCGTCTATGTCGCTCTGCCCTGGTTGAAAGTCGCCGAGCGGGATCGAGCCGGTCAGGTAGAGCCCGATCACCTGGCCGGGGAGAGCCTGGTCGATCAACTCCAGATAGCGGGAGGTGGTTGCCTCGACAGCGGGCGGCAGGGTGGTCATCGGTTCGAGGCGCTTCTGATGAAGGCGGCCAGGTCCTTGGACTGCTGCAGCCGCGACGGTTCATGGACGTACATCATGTGGCCGGCCGGGTAGTAGTGGAACTCGATGTTGTTCTGGAGCTCCGCCGGGATCTCCAGCCGCGCCATCGTGTACTCGGTGGCGAAGTAGGGTGTCGCGCCGTCGTAGCGGCCGGAGGCGACGTGGACCTTGAGATGGGGGTTCGCCCGCATCGCCTCAGCGAGCTTGTCGGCCACGGTGACGGGACTGCCCTCGAACTCCTTGAACGACCAGGCCTCGTTCGCGTCGCCGTTGATGATCTCGTACGGCAGGTCGTTGAGGTACTCCAGCTCGGCGCGCACGTAGTGATTCAGCGCAGCCGTGTAAGGCCCCATGATCGCGTGGTACGACGGATCGGCCTGCAGCCGCTCGTGCGCACCGTCGGCACCCCAGCCGGTGAAACGGCCGTCGAGCCGTCCGACCAGCTGACGTCGCGGACGCAGCAGCTCGGCGAAGAACCGGCTGTGCTCGATCCGCAGGTTCACCCGGTCGACGTAGTCCTCGGTCAGCCCGGTCAACCTGGCCAACTCGGCAACCACCTCGGCTCGCTGCTCAGCGGGCAGCCGGTTGCCCTGGGCAAGAGCTTGCGGGTAGACACCGGACGCGAACTCCTCGGCCTGCGCGAGCACCTCCTCGAGCGATCCCTCCGCACCGACACCGTGGTAGTGCGCGATCGCCGCGTAGGAAGGCACATACAGCACATAGGCCAAGTCGTTCCCCGGCGTGAACAAGATCGTGCCGAAGTCGAGGACCGAGGAGATCAGCATCACCCCGTTGAGGTACATGCCGTACCGGTCCTGCAGATGCTCCGCAAGCCCGGCGGCCCGCGTCGTACCGTAGGACTCGCCGGCCAGGAACTTCGGCGACATCCAGCGACCGTTCCGCGACGTCCACAGCCGGATCACCTCACCGACGGACTCCAGGTCCTTGGTGAAGCCGTGGTACTCCCCCGGCTTCTCCCCCTCGACCGCGCGTGAGTAGCCCGTCGACACCGGGTCGATGAAGACCAGGTCGCTGTGCTGCAGCAGGGTCTGGAGGTTGTCGGTCAGCTCGTACGGCGGTGGCGTCAGCTCGCCGGCATCCCCGGACACCACCCGGCGTGGACCGAGCAGGCCGAGGTGCAGCCAGATGCTCGACGAACCCGGGCCGCCGTTGAAGGCGAACGTCACCGGTCGTTCCCTGGCATCGGCGCCGTCGACGGTGTAGGCCGTGAGGAACACCTCCGCCTTCGGCCGGTGCCCGTCGAACTTACCGTCGGTGAGCACCTCCTGCCGCAGCACGATCCGCCCGGTGGTCGCGGAGTACCGCAGCTTGCGCCGGCCGATGGACAGCACGTGCTGGGTCGTCTTCAGGTCGTCGGTCGGGCCCTTCGCAGCAGGTGCGGCCTCGGCCGCGGCCGGCGTACCGGCTGAGGTCTTGTCCTGTGCTGCCGTCTTCTTCGGTTCCCGCTCAGCCGTCGCCATGCAAAAGACCCTAATCGAGCGCCGGGGCAGACCTAGTCCGGACCATGTGTGCCGAACTGGCGGTTCTGCGTCGAGCGGTGGTGCGGGAACGGGCCGGTCATGTAAGCCGGATTCTGTCGGTGGCGATCATCTATCTACGGTGACCGTTGCCGGCCACCTCTAGCGGCCTACCCGTGAGCTCGGGCGGGCAGCCCTCGGACGCTCACGCGGACGGCGGTTGCCCGCCGTCCTTCTTGGCCTTGCTCCACGTGGGGTTTACCGAGCCTCCGCAGTCACCTGCGGAGCTGGTGGTCTCTTACACCACCGTTTCACCCTCACCCGCACCTCGACGAACCACTGGTCCGTCGAGGCCGCTGGCGGTCTGTTCTCTGTGGCACTGTCCCGCGGGTTACCCCGGGTGGGCGTTACCCACCACGTTGCCCTGTGGAGTCCGGACTTTCCTCGGCGCTCACCTTGACGGTGAACGACGCGATCGCCCGACCGGCCCGTTCCACAGTCAGGATAAGGCCTGCACCGAAATGTCCGGCCAGCGCCCGTCGGCGCCCCGCTCGTAAGGCCGGACGTCGACCACCGCGTCGAGGTTGAGCGGCCCGTAGATATGCGGGAAGGACATGCCGATGCCGTCCAGGTCCTCGTCGCAGACGGCCGAGACGAGGCGCTCGACATCGATGACCAGCAGGCACAGCGGCTCGGTGACATCGGCGTACACGAAGTTGGCGACCAGGCTGACCTGCTCCGGCCGGGACGCGTGGATGAAGGTCGCTCCGTCGTCGAGGGTCTTGCCCCGGGTCGAGACCCGATAGGCGCCCGCTTCCCGGGCGGCGTTCCACTGATCGACGAAGGCGATATGCAGGATCGACGGCATACCCCGAGATTATCGAGCGCACCGCCCGCCGCGATGGACCAACGCAGCAACGACGCAACCAATGTCGCCGCGACTTCCCGCAACCGCCGCAGATCGTCATACACCCACTCCAGTACTGCGAGCCAGCGCGTGGTGGCTACCAGTGCGCGGCCTCGCGTGGTTCCACCGCAGAACGCGCTGTCAGGCGCGGAGCAGGAGGTAGCCGGAGATGAGTGATCCTGCGACAGCTCCGCCGTAGCAGAACAGGATGATCGGGACGCTGAACCTCTTGAGCTGCAGGCCGTCGTAGAGGGTGTAGCGGAACCGATGCGCCCAGTGGAAGAGCGCCAGCACGCAGAGTCCGAACAGGACCAGTTTGGTGATGGGGTTCTGCAGCACCGAGAGCAAGTGTGCGTGGTCGGGCGCGGTCAGCCAGCCCAGCGGGAACGCGACGCCGAACAGGAAGAGCAGGACAGGGACCAGCAGGGCGGCGATCATGCCGCCGCCGCTGAAGAGGAGCCAGAGGAACGGCTCGGGCGAGGGCGGTCGGCGGGTCGTCATCGCAGGATCACCCAGGCGACGAAGGCCGACAGCAGCAGCCAGGCCAGGTAGTGCAGAACCAGGATCTGGCTGGGCGGGACCCGGCGACCACGCCTCCGCACCACGATGGCCTTCGGCGCGAGGCCGAACCAGGTCACCGCGTGCAGCAACACGAAGAACAGGGCGATCAGGTTGATGACGACCACCCACCAGTGCGCGCTCCAGTCCAGGAACCGCTCGTACTGCGTACTGCCGGCGCTGGTGGCGTTGACCAAGAGCAGCAGGTAGACCACGAACCACGCGACGAAGACGCTGCTGAGCTCACGCAGGACGAAGACGAGGTATGAACGGCGCTCGAGCCACCAGAAGGTGGAGATCGGCCGCTGGTAGAGGCCGCTCATCGCGCGCCCCGCGGCAGCAGAAAGTTCTTGACTGCCTGGGTGGCCGCGGTGACCTTGTAGCGCTGGATCGCGGCGGCCGGGTCGACGTCCTTGGGGCAGGCGGCGCTGCATTCACCGACGAAGGTGCAGGCCCAGATCCCGTCCGGAGACGACAGTACGTCTTCACGCTCCGCGGCGCCCTCGTCCCGGGAGTCGAGGTTGTACCGCTGGGCCAGTGCGATGGCCGCCGGGCCGAGGAAGTGCGGCTCGAGTGCGTAGACCGGGCAGGCCGAGTAGCAGAGCATGCAGTTGATGCACATGCTGAACTGCTTGTACTCGTCGAGCTCATCGGGTGTCTGCAGGTACTCGCCGGCCTCGATCGGGCTGTGCACGTCGCGGACGACCCAAGGCTTGACGGCCTGCAGCTTCTCCATGAAGTCACCGATGTCGACGACGAGGTCGCGGATCACCGGGAAGTTGCGCAGCGGTTCGACCCGCACCGGGCCGGGCGCGTAGTCGGTGAGGAAGGTGGCGCAGGTCAGCGTGGGGTCACCGTTCACGGTCATGCCGCAGCTGCCGCAGATGCCCATCCGGCAGGACCAGCGGAAGGAGAGCGAGCCGTCCAGGTGATCCTTGATGTAAGTCAGACCGTCGAGGATCGCCCAATGCTCGCGCAGTGGCACCTCGTAGGACTCCATCACCGGTTCGCTGTCCGACTCCGGCCGGTAGCGTGCGACCTCGAGTGTGATCCGGTCCGCCATCCCCTACCTCCCGTACACGCGTTCTCCTGGTGGCCAGCGAGTGATCGTCACCGGGAGGTACCGGACACGGCCAGTGCCGTCGGGTTCCCGGGTGATCAGTGAGTGCGCGAGGAACCGCGCGTCGTCGCGGGCCGGGAAGTCGGTGCGCTGATGCGCCCCGCGCGACTCCTCGCGCTGCAGTGCGCAGGCGATGATGCTCTCGGCAACGTCCAGCATGAACGACAGCTCGAGCAGGGCCACCAGCTCGGTGTTGAACGTCCGGCTGTGGTCGTCGATCGCCGCGTCGGCGAACCGCACTCGCAGCTCCCGCAGTTCGTCGGCCGCCTTCGCCAGCGAGTCGCCGTCGCGGAAGATCCCGGCGCCGTTCTCCATCGTGGTCTGCATCTCCGAGCGGATGTCCGCGATGCGCTCGTGCCCTTCCGCATGCCGCTCCAGCTCTCGCTTCAGCCTGCGCTCCTCGTCGCGGCCCTGCGCAAGGATCGCCGCCGGTACCGTGTCGCCGTACCGGCCGGCGAACACAGCCGCGGCCCGCCCGGCGCGGGTACCGAAGACCAGGCACTCCGGCAAAGAGTTCGACCCGAGCCGGTTGGCGCCGTTGATGCTGACGCAGGCGACCTCGCCCGCGGCGTACAGGCCCTCGAGCGGTGTCGCGCCATGGATGTCGGTGTGGACACCACCCATCATGTAGTGCACCACCGGGCGCACCGGGACGAGCTCGGTGACCGGGTCGATGTTCTGGTACTTCGAGCACAGCTCCCGGACGAACGGGAGCTTCGCGTCGATGAGCTTCGCACCGAGGTGGCGCAGGTCCAGGTGGACGATCGGCCCGTACGGCGTATCGATGGTCCGGCCCTTCTCGAACTCGTGCACGAACGCCTGCGACAACCGATCCCGTGGCCCGAGCTCCATGCTGCGCAGTACCGGCGTCGGTGATGGCTGCCCCAGGTCGTAGTCCTGCAGGTACCGGTAGCCGTCCTTGTTGAGGAGCCAGCCGCCCTCGGCCCGGGCCGCCTCGGTGATCAGGATGCCGGTGAAGGGAAGACCGGTCGGGTGGTACTGGACGAACTCCATGTCCTTGAGCGGCGCGCCGGCCCGGTAGGCGAGCGCCATCCCGTCTCCCGTCTTGATGTTCGCGTTGGTGGTGAAGGGATAGACCCGGCCGCACCCGCCGGTGCACACGATGACGGCGCTCGCCGTGATGGTTTCGACCCGGCCGGTGGCCAGTTCGATGGCCACGACACCCCGCACCTTCCCCTCGTCGACGAGCAGCTTCGTCACGTACCACTCGTCGTACCGGACGATGTCCGGATAGGACAGAGCGGTCTGGAAAAGCGTGTGCAGCAGGTGGAACCCGGTTCTGTCGGCAGCGAACCAGGTCCGCATCTTCTTCATGCCGCCGAAAGCCCGAACCGCGATATGCCCGTCCGGCTGGCGGCTCCAGGGACAACCCCAGTGCTCCAGCCGGAGAAGCTCGCGCGGAGCCTCGGCGACGAAGGCCTCGACCGCATCCTGGTCGCTCAGCCAGTCGCTGCCGGACACGGTGTCGTAGGCGTGCTCGTCCAGACTGTCGTCGGCAGCGGCGACCCCGGCGGCTCCGCCCTCCGCGGAAACCGTATGGCTGCGCATCGGATAGACCTTCGAGACGATGGCCACCTTCAACCGCGGGTTGGTCTCCGCCACTGCGATGGCCGCGCGTAAGCCGGCGCCGCCGCCCCCGATCACCACAACGTCATGGAATGTCGCCATGGGCGCCCGGTCATGCCTCGTGGTCGCCGCTGTGCTCGTCCAGCAGGACCTTGCCGTCATGCCGGATGGTCCTGATCCGCAGGCTGCCGTCATGGAACTCGTGCCGGGTCCGCCGGCACCCGCAGGCGTACTGCGTGTCGTCGAACCGGAGTCCCTCGAAGTCGTCCTCCTGGCTCCGGTCCCCGTCCACGACCCGCCCGCACGGTGCCCGCTCCTGGGTGAGATGAGTTCTGGTCATTGGGCCACCCCCTCGGCGGCTGAAGTGTTTGTGACTCACATCACGTCTGATAGTGCTCCTCGTCCTTCACAGCGGCAATGGCCTGTCCTGTCCCCGATAAAGGTCAGCGGGAGTACCTCCAGGCCGCCGGCGTCGACTACCAGGAGGAGAGCGGCACGTCGATCTACTTCCGCGACCCGGACGGGCACCCGGCTGGAACGGATCGCCGAGCCCCTCGGCCAGCTGTACGGCCTGACAGTGCTGTGGCCGGAGGTCAGTCCGCCTCGGACAACGGGACCGAGTGAATCAACGCGATCCGCCACTCGCCGTCGATTCTGCGGAGCACTACCGTGGTCGGTGCCGAGACGTGCTCCTGCACGCCGTCGAACAGGTAGTCCTGCTCGAGCCAGCAGGTCACCAGCCCGGTATCACCCCAGTTGCGCTCGTGCAGGTCGTTCAGTTCCGAGCTGAGGTCCTCGATCGCGGGTCCTACCTCGGCGAAGTACTCGTCGAGCTCCTTGCCGCTGCGGATCCAGCGTCGCGAGATCTCGTCCACCGCTTGCGCGTCGTCCGTCGCCATCGCGGTGATCGTGTCGAAATCCTTCCGGTCGAACGCGTCCATCAGCTTCCGGACCGTTGCCTCGAGTTCGGCCATCGGTCCCACCTCCCCAAGAATTGCCCGAGTTTGCCCCCGAACTCACCATCGCACCGCGGTGCAGGCACGTACAGGTTGACGGGCAATCGATGTCTGCGCAGCGGGCGCGGAGTATTTCGGCAGGTCGGCTGCCGAAGTCTTGACTTGATCGGGCTGGCACAGAAAGATCCGACGTCTACCCCTTGGTCTCTCCGCTCCGCAAGCCGAGGGGTCCGCCCCGCTCTTCAGGAGAGATCCGATGAGTACGCTCATACGCTCCCGCCTGCCCAAAATCCTCCTCACTCTGGCCTTGGTGGCCGGCCTGCTCGCCGCCGGAGGAGGGTCCGCCTCAGCCGCCCCCGGCACCACCGCGTGGCAGAACGGCTCGTTCGTGGTGGACACGCCCAACCTGGTCCGCCGCTCCGACGTCGTCCTCGGCCGGGCCAACTCCACACCCGCCGAGTCGATACCACTCGGCAACGGCGCCCTCGGTGCGGCAGTCTGGGCCGCCGGTGGGTTCACCGCCCAGCTCAACCGAACCGATACGTTCCCCGATCGCAAGTCGCTCGGCCAGTTGGTCATCCCGGGCTTGTCCCGGATGACCAGCGCCGCCGACTTCAGCGGCCGGCTCGACCTGTACGACGGGATGCTGCGCCAGTCCGGCGGCGGCATGACGATGACCGCCTTCGTCCGGGCCGACACCCAGCAGTTGGTGGTCGACGTGACGGGCGCTGACCCCAGCTCCGCCCAAACCGCGCAAGTGAAGCTGTGGAGCGGCCGCTCCCCGGCAGCTCGGGCGTCCGGCTCGGTCGCGGCCCTCGCCGAGACCTGGGTGGACAACTCCGGCGCCGGCGCCTCCGGGCGCACGTTCGGCTCGCTCGCCGGTCTGACCGCAGGCGGCCGCAGCGTCGATGCCTCCACCCCCAACTCGTTGACCGCACAGGTCTCGTTCCAGCCGAACACCGACGGCTCGTTCCGGGTGGTCGTGGCAGCACCGACGTGGACCGGTGGCGACTCGATCGCGACCACGAACACGGTCCTGAACGGAGCGGCGACGCGGCCGCAGCCGGAGGTGCGCGACGCGCATCTGCAGTGGTGGCACGACTTCTGGCGCTCTGCGGGGCTGATCAAGATCACCTCACCCGACGGCACCGGCGACTACGTCGAGAACCTTCGCACGATCTTCCTCTACGCCAGTGCCGCTCAAAGCCGCGGCACGCTGCCAGGTTCGCAGGCCGGCGTCGCGGACCTGTTCACGTTCTCGCAGGACAAGCGGGACTGGTATCCATCGGGCTACTGGTTCTGGAACCTACGGATGCAGGTCGGCGCGAACCTGGCCGCCGGCTTGCCCGGCCTGAACGATCCGATCTTCCGGTTGTACTCGAACAACCTCAACGAGATCGCCGCCTGGACCTCAGCGCATATGCCCGGCCGACAGGGCCTGTGCGTTCCGGAGACCATGAGGTTCAACGGCAACGGCACCTACAACGGCGGCACGAGCAACGCGTCCTGCGACTCGACCATTGCGCCGACCTACAACTCCCTCACCGTCACCACCGGTGCCGAGATCGGTTTGTGGGTGTGGCAGCACTACCAGCTGACCGACAACCGGTCGTTCCTGACGACGAACTATCCGCTGATCCGCGGCGCCGCCCAGTTCCTGCTCTCGCACGCGACGACCGGCTCGGACGGCAAGCTCCACACCCGATCCAACGCCCACGAGACCCAGTGGGACGTCACCGATCCGACCACCGATATCGCCGCCATGCAGGCGTTCTTCCCGGTGGCGGTCAAGGCGGCCCAGACACTCGGTGTCGACGCCGACCTGGTCAACCAACTCAACGCGGCGATCCCGAAGATCCAGTCGTTGCCGCGGACCGACACCGCGACCCAGACCCAGCTGCTCGGCCCGTCGTCGGATCCCAATGGCAACAACATGATCGGCCTGTCCACTCAGCCGACCGCCCAACGCCACAACAGCGAGAACATCGGCCTGGAAGCGGTCTGGCCGTTCAGCCTGGTCGGAGACACCGGACCGATGACGGCGCTCGGCCGGCGTACGTACACCTCGCGCAGCTATGTCAACGGCAACGACTGGAGCTTCGACGCGCTGCACGCCGCCCGGCTCGGCCTGGCCGGCGAGGTCAAGACCGCGTTGCTGGCCGCGATCAGGTCCTATCAGGTCTACCCGTCCGGCCTCGCGAGTTTCACCGGAGTACAGGCGTCCGAGCCGTACATCGAGCAGTCCGGAGTACTGGCGCAAACCGTGCCAGAGGCGCTCGTGCAGTACTACGACGGCGTACTGCGGGTCGCGCCGGCCTGGCCGAGCGACTGGACCGGCGAAGGCACTGTCGCCATCCCGCACAACTCGAAGGCGCACGTCCAGATCAGCAACGGCACTGCAACGACTGTGGCCATCACCTCTGGAGCAGCCCAGCAGCTCACTGTGCGGAGCCCTTGGCCGGGGCAGAGCGTGACCGTGGTCGACGGTCAGACGCGGGCGACCGTGGTCGGTCCGCAGACCAACGCGACCTTCGTCATCCCGGCTCAGGCCGGGCGGACCTACCTGGTGGAGCGGACCGGCTCACCGACCAACGCACAACCCTTCGAAGCCCTGTCCGGTACGCCGGCCACGGCGGCGAGGCGCTACGACCGAGCCACCATCGGTTTGCCGAAGGCAACCAGTGGTACCGGCACGGTCAGCCTCCTCGCCAGGGCGAACGGCAAGTACGTCACCGCCGGCACCGGAACGCCGCTGATCGCGAACAGCACCACGATCGGCACGGCTCAGCAGTACGAACTGACCGACCGGGGCGGCGGGAACATCTCCCTCAAGGCCAAGGTGAACAACCTGTACGTCGCCGCGGACAACGCCGGCGCCGCACCGCTGCTCGCCAAGAACTCGGCCGTCGGTTCCTGGGAGACCTTCCAGCTGATCCGCAACTCCGACGGATCGGTCAGCCTGCGGGCCCAGGTCAACAACAGCCTCGTGTGTGCCGAGAACGCCGGGGCCGCCCCGCTGATCGCCAATCGAACGGCGATCGGTCCGTGGGAACAGTTCGAGCTGATCAACAACTGAAGGAGTGTGCGCCATGACCAGAAGAGGTATTCGGCACACGTCCGTGCTGATCACGACCGTCCTGACAGCTGCCCTGGGCCTGAGCGCCCCGCTGGCCGAAGCCGGGTCAGTCATCCCGCCCGGCGACTACCAGCAGGTGTCGCTCGCCAGCGGTGGCAACGAGCTCGGCGAGGCGATGTCGCTGGCCGTACTGCCTGATCGAACGGTGATCCACACCGCGCGAGACGGCTCCGTGCGGGTCACCGACGCGGCCGGCAACACCAAGCTCGCCGGCAAGTTGACCGTCTACACCCACGACGAGGAGGGTCTGCAGGGCGTCGCGGTCGACCCGAACTTCGCGACCAACCGTTTCGTCTACCTGTACTTCTCGCCCCGATTGACCACTCCGGACGGCGATGCGCCGACCGACGGCACGCAGGCCGACTGGGACCGCTGGAAGGGCGAACTGCACCTGTCCCGCTTCGCCCTCAAGACCGACAACACTCTCGACCTGGCCAGCGAGAAGATCGTGCTGCGGGTGCCGAACGACCGCGGCCAGTGCTGTCACGTCGGCGGCGATCTCGATTTCGATGCTGCCGGCAACCTTTATCTCACCACGGGCGACGACAGCAACCCGTTCCAGTCCGACGGCTACACACCGATCGACGAGCGCACGACCCGCAACCCGCAGTTCGACGCGCAACGCACGGCCGGCAACACCAACGACCTGCGTGGCAAGCTACTGCGGATCCACCCACAGCCTGACGGGACCTACACGATCCCGAGCGGCAACCTGTTCGCGCCGGGCACCGCACAGACCCGCCCCGAGATCTACGCGATGGGCTTCCGGAACCCGTTCCGGATGAGCGTGGACAGGGCGACCGGAATCGTCTACCTGGGCGACTACGGGCCGGACGCCGGCGTCACCAATGCCAACCGTGGACCGAACGGCCAGGTGGAGTTCAACCGGATCACCTCGCCGGGCAACTACGGCTGGCCCTACTGCACCGGCACCAACACGACGAACGAGACCTACAACGACTTCCAGTTCCCGAGTGGGCCGTCCGGCGGCAAGTTCAACTGCGCGGGCGGGGTCACGAACAACTCCTTCCGCAACACCGGTCAGACCCAACTGCAGCCGGCCAAACCTTCCTGGATCCGGTACGGCGGTGATGCCGGCACGCCGCCGGAGTTCGGCACCGGCGGCTCCGAGTCCCCGATGGGCGGCCCGGTCTACCGCTACGACCCGAACCTCAACTCGGCGGTCAAGTTCCCGGCCTCGCTGGACGGCCGGTACTTCGCCGGCGAGTACGGACGCAAGTGGATCAAGGCGATCGAGGTGACCGCGGGTGGAGCGCCCGGTGACATCGGCGCGTTCCCGTGGACCGGCACGCAGGTGATGGACATGGCCTTCGGTCCGGACGGCGCCCTGTATGTGCTCGACTACGGCACGGGCTCCAACAACCAGGCGCTGTGGCGGATCGAGTACCGCGGCAACCAGAACCGCAACCCGATCGCCAAGGCGAGCGCGAACCCGACGTCCGGCGGGCGGCCGCTGACCGTGGCCTTCTCCTCCGCGGGGAGCTCGGATCCCGAGGGCGGCGCGCTGACCTATCGCTGGACCTTCGGCGACGGCGGAACCTCCACCCAGGCCAACCCGACGTACACCTTCAACACCGCCGGCACCTACACGGCGACGCTGACGGTGACCGACCCGGCGGGCCTGACCGGCTCGGCCAATGTGCAGATCAGCGTGGGAAATACCGCGCCGACGATCACCCTGCAGACGTCGCTCGACGGGCAACTGTTCTCCTTCGGGGACACCGTCGCGTTCCAGGTGAGTGTGAGCGACCCCGAGGACGGCACGATCGACTGCAGCCGGGTGAAGGTCACCTATCTGCTCGGGCATGACGATCACCGGCACCAGATCACGTCGAAGAACGGGTGCACGGGATCGATCGCAGTACCGGTGGACGGTGAGCACGACGCGGCGGCCAACGTCTTCGGCGTGTTCGACGCGGAGTACACCGACAACGGCGGGCTCACCTCGCACAGTGTCCGCACACTCCAGCCGCGCCATCGGCAGGCCGAGCACTTCAGCGCCCAGTCGGGAATCCAGCTGGCCGATCACGGTACTGCGGAAGGCGGCCGGACCGTCGGCTTCGTCGACAGCGGCGACTGGATCTCCTTCCAGCCTTACGCAGTGGGCAACGCCACGTCCTTCACCGCCCGGGTCTCCTCGGGCACTACGGGCGGGACCATCGAGGTCAGGGCCGGCTCGGCGACAGGGACCCTGATGGCGAGCCTTCCAGTGACGTCGACCGGCGGCTGGGACACGTTCGCGAACGTCTCGGCCAACCTGACCAACCGGCCGACCGGCTCGACGACGTTGTTCCTGGTGTTCCGGGGAGGCGCGGGCAACCTGTTCGACGTCGACTCCTTCACCATCGCCACGACTGGATCCATCGGTTCCACCCTGGAGGGCGAGGCGTTCACCTCGCAGTTCGGAGTGCAGGCGGCTACTCATGCCGGGGCAAGCGGCGGGCAGACCCTTGGCTTCATCGACAACGGCGACTGGGCGGGCTATTCCTCGGTGAGCACGGCCGGTGCCAGGACGTTCAGCGCACGTGTCTCGTCGGCCGGGGCGGGTGGCACCATCCAGGTCCGCTCCGGCTCGGCCACCGGCACCCTGCTCGGGTCGGTCACCGTCCCGGTGACGGGCGGCTGGGAGACGTTCCAGACCGTCTCGACCACCCTCACCGGTTCCGCCGCCGGCCCGTTGTTCCTGACCTTCACCGGCGGCGCGGGAAACCTCTTCGACGTCGACACCTTCACCATCTCGTGAGGAGATGCCATGACAACTTTCACTCGCCGCGAATCACTGGTGACCGGTGCCTTGCTACTGGTCGGCGGCCTGGTCGACTGGCGGCCCGCGTCCGCGTCCGTCTCCGCTCCCTACCAGGTACTGGTCTTCAGCAAGACGGCCGGTTTCCGGCACGACTCCATCCCGGCCGGCATCCAGGCGATCCGCGAGCTGGGCAACGCCAACGGCTTCACCGTCACAGCCACTGAGGACAGCGCGGCCTTCACAACGACCCAGCTCGCCGCCTACCGGGCCGTGGTGTTCCTCAGCACGACGGGCGACGTACTGAACGCGGCGCAGCAGACCGCGTTCGAGTCGTACATCAACGGCGGCGGTGGCTATGTCGGCGTCCACGCAGCCGCCGACACGGAGTACAGCTGGCCGTACTACGGTCAGCTCGTCGGCGCCTGGTTCCGTAGCCATCCGGCCATCCAGCAGGCGACGGCCAGGGTGGAGGATCGCACGCATCCGTCGACTAGCCACCTGGGCCAGACCTGGGTGCGCACGGACGAGTTGTACAACTACCGCACCAACCCCAGACCCAATGTGCGGGTACTGATCACGCTGGACGAGTCCTCCTACACCGGCGGCGACATGGGCGATCACCCGATCGCCTGGTACCACGCGCAAGGTTCCGGCCGATCCTTCTACACGGGGTTCGGGCACACCATCGCCTCCTACTCGGAGCCTGCGTTCCGCGCCCATCTGCTCGGCGGCATCCAGTACGCGGCCGGCGTCTCCGCGCAGCCTCACGTCGAAGGTGAGGCGTTCACCTCGCAGTTCGGCGTCCAAGTCGCCGGGCACGGGTCGGCGAGTGGGGGGCAGACGCTCGGCTACATCGACAACGGCGACTGGGCCGGCTACTCGCAGGTGAACACGGCCAACGCGACCAGCTTCAGTGCGAGGGTCTCCTCCGCCGGGGCAGGCGGCACGATCCGGATCCGGTCCGGCTCGGCGACCGGTCCGGTGCTCGGCACGGTGGCTGTGCCGGTGACTGGAAGCTGGGACACGTTCCAGACCGTGTCGACAACGCTCGCAGCCTCCTCCGGTGGGCCGGCCTTCCTCACCTTCAGCGGCGGCACCGGCTCCTTGTTCGACGTCGACTACTTCACCCTGCGGTAGCCCGGCCGCAGCTGTCCCGACGACCTCGATCTCGGTCACCGGCTGAGATCGAGGTCGTCGCGGACTTCAGTGGCAGTGGTCTTCGGTTTCGCGATGGGTTATCCGCGGGTCGCCGGCCACGGCGCCCAGGCCGGTGGTTCGGCCCTTGGGTTCTTCCCAAGGTTCCTGGCGGCCCAGGGCGGTGAGGTCGAGGGCGTTGGTGGTGAAGCCCATGGAGTCCGTGCCACGGCCGTACGTCGAGTACGTGTGGTGCACGTCGTCGTCCACGCGCAGGAAGCAGCTCATGCCGTGCAGGTCGAAGGGTTGACCGCCCTGGACATGCTCGTTGTTCTGCAGCTGGTCCCACTCGGACTTCGTGCGGTAGTTGTATTCGAACGGCACCACCGAGTCGTCCAGCGTCACGTGGTAGTCGTAGTTGAAGTCGTTCCCGTCCGACGAGTACCACGGGAACGTCCACCCCATCCGGGCCTTGAACGCGGCGATCTTCTCGTACGGCGCTCGCGACACCGCGGCGAAGGTGGTTCCCCGGTCGGTCAGGCCGTTCAGGTGCCCGATGTCGTCGGCGAACCCCGAACAGTTCGGGCACCCCGCATCCCACTCCGGGTGGAACATGAAGTGGTACACGATCAGCTGCAACCGCCCTTCGAACAGCTCGACCAGCCCCACCCGCCCGTCCGGTCCCTCGAACACGTAGTCCTTGTCCACCTCCACCATCGGCAACCGGCGGCGGTTGGCGTTCAGCTCGTCCCGGCGCTTGGTGAACTCCTTCTCCTCCGCCAGGAATCTCTTCCTGGCCTCCACCCACTCCGGGCGCGACACGATCTGCGGCAGCTCCATCGAAAACTCCTAGGTCGGACAGTCAGAATCACCCGCGACGTCGGAACCGGCGTACCGGTCTCGACATCGAGGAGGCGCTCGATGCTCGATCCGGTGGCACCATCGGAGTATGAGGGCGCGGCGGGTGGTGGCGGGGGTTGTTCTCGCGGCACTGGTCGGCCTGATGGCGGGGAGCGGGTACGTCGGGTGGGTGCTGGTCGAGCGGTCACGTCCCGTGGACCTGCCCACCCCGACCGGTGAGTTCCGAGTCGGCCGGACCAGCGTCGAGTGGACCGATTCGTCGCGGGTCG
Organism: Kribbella alba; assembly: GCF_039529635.1. Taxonomy (NCBI): domain Bacteria; kingdom Bacillati; phylum Actinomycetota; class Actinomycetes; order Propionibacteriales; family Kribbellaceae; genus Kribbella; species Kribbella alba. The sequence goes on from NZ_BAAANE010000006.1 coordinate 138,006, forward strand.
ACCCGTTCGCACCGAAGCCGGGAGCTCCGCGCAGGCTCGCGGTGTGGATCTGGTATCCGGCCGAGGCCAATGCCACCGCGGCCAGGGCCGACTACGCACCGGACCTGTGGAGCGGACTCCACCTGCAGGGAGTCGCCTCGTTGTTCCAGGGTCCGTTCGAGATGCTGCGCGACCACGCCCTGCAGGATGTTGCGGTGGCGCCCGGCCGGTTCCCGGTCGTCGTACTCCAACCCGGCATGGGATTCGCTGCGCCCTTGTACGCCTCGTTGGCCGAGGATCTGGCCAGCCATGGCTACATCGTCGCCGGCGTCACCCCGACGTACAGCGCCAATCTGACCGTGCTCGACGGCCAGGCGATCGGCAGCACGAAGGCCGCGAATCCCGACAACCTCGGCGACAACACGCCTGGTGCCGACGCCGCTGGTGATCGGATCGTCGCCACCTGGGCCGCCGACGCGCGCTTCGTCGCGGCGACCCTGGCCGGACGAGGTGGCCTGTTCGCCGGGCGGATCGACACCGCCGCGAAGGTGTCTTATGTGGGGCACTCGTTCGGCGGCGCGGCGTCACTCGAGGCGTGCCATCTCGACAGCCGCTGCGCGGGGGCGGTCGACCTCGACGGCTCCCAGTTCGGCAAGGTGGTCCAGGCGGGGGTGAAGGCGCCGATCCTGCTGCTGGGCTCGGAGGACTCCTGTATCACCGCGACCTGTGGACCCAAGGCCAAGGACAACCCGGACGATCGTCGTCGGGCCCAGAGCCTGATCGACGCCAGCACCGGGCCGAAGTGGTGTTCGGTCATCCCGGGTGCGCGCCACTTCAACTTCACCGACTACAGCGCCTTCTACCTTGCCCAGCCGCTGCGGAAGTTCCTACCGCTGGGCAGCATCGACCCGCGTCGGGCGCTGACGATCCAGAACGGGTACGTCGTCACGTTCCTGGACCACTTCATCCGCGGTGGACCCGCGGAGGGCGCACCCACCTGTCGCACCGGCTCCAACTAGACAAGGTCGAGTTCGTAGGTCTGGCTGAGGAGGCCGGTGCCGAAGAGTTCGTGAGGCTCTTCCCCCGTGAGCTTGAAGCCGCGGTCGACGTAGAGGTGGCGAGCCGCGACCAGCGGGTCGTTGGTCCACAACACCATCCGCTTGTAGCCGGCAGAACGGGCGAACGCGAGGCAGGTGTCAACCAGCCGGGCCCCGAGACCGAGCCCTCGCCCCGCGGGCGCCAGGAGCAGTAGCCGCAGTTTGGCGGTGCCCTCGTCGGGACCACGGACGCAGAAGATGCAGCCGACCCGCTCGCCACCCACGGTGGCGATCCAGGCGGCCTCGCGCTGCGGGTCATGGTCGGCCGCGTAGTCGGCGACGATCCGCGCGACCAGCGCTTCGAACGACGAACCCCAGCCGTACTCGGCCGCGTAGACCTCGCCATGAACCATCACGACCCAGCCCAGATCGCCCGGCTGGTCCGCCGGCCTGATCACCATCTCGGACATGCACGTCCTCCCGATTGACTGACACGACTGTTTCAGTCAGCGATACTAGCTCTGTGGACCCGACGAAACCACCCCCGTCAGCGCGCCAGACCGAACTCCTGGAACGCGCCTACGCGTACTCGCTCACCCACGGGCTGGCTGATCTTTCGCTGCGGCCCCTCGCGACTGCGATCGGGTCGAGCCCCCGGGTGCTGCTGTTCCTGTTCGGCAGCAAGGACGGCCTGATCCGCGCACTCCTCGCCCGCGCCCGAGCCGACGAACTCGACCTGCTGCGTCAGCTCAACAGCCGGTACGACGAGCCGCCCGGCCTGGAGGTGGTCGGGCGAGAGCTGTGGACGTGGCTCGCCGCGGAGGAGCGCCGGCCACTCATGAAGCTGTGGGTCGAGGCCTACGGACGTTCGCTGGTCGCACCCGACGGGCCGTGGGCGGACTTCGCGAGCTCGACCGTGGACGACTGGCTCGACCTGCTCGCCACCGCACAACCCGCGGGCGAGCGGGGTTCGGATCGCGGGCAGGCGCGGCGTACCGGAGTACTGGCGATGTTGCGCGGAGCGCTGCTCGACCTACTCGCGACGGGTGACCTCGACCGCACGACCGAAGCCGTGAACGGCTATCTAGCCGACTAGTTCGAAGGCAATGGTGCGCGCGGCGATGTCAGCCTCGACCAGTTTGACGCGGACCGGCTGACCGAGCGGGAGCGGGGACGAACCCGTGACCCGGCCCTCGATCGCGAGCGTGGACAGGGCGACGATGCCGCGGCTGGGTTCACGTTCGTCGACGTCGGTGATCACGCCGTCGAACTCCGACCCGACCTGGTCGGCGACCAGCCCGGCCTCGACCATCGAGACGATCGACCGCTCATAGGCGTGGGCCTTGCGGTCGCACTCCTCCATGATCTTGGGGATGTCGTCCAGCGACTCGCGGATCCACTCCGGCACGGGAGTGTCCCCGCACAGCGCCACGCAGATCTCGCCGGTCCAGCGATCCACCAGCCGGCGAAGCGGTGCCGTGACATGCGCGTACTCCGACTTCATCGCGGCGTGTTCCGGCTGCTCCGGCACACCACCCGAGAACGAGGTGTAGCCGGCGCCACGGAAGAGCACCGTGCAGCCCGCGAGCATCGCCGCGTGCGCCGGCACCTTCGGGTCCAGCGCGTGGATGAAGGCCGCGTACGACGTGCCGACAGGCCACGCGATTCCCAGCGCCTTCGCGGTGTTCTCCAGTTTGCGGCGCAGGTCGTCGTGCGATTCGGGGAGTGTGCGGAGGATGCCGATCTCGCCGTACATCATCAGGTGCGCGGCACCCATCCCGGTCAGCAGGGAGATCTGCGCGTTCCAGCCCTCGATCGGCAGCGGCGCGCGAAACTCCAGTTTCCAGTCGCCGTTGGTGGGCACGACCTCCTGGTCGGGGATCGGCAGGTTCACGCCGCCGCGCTCGAGTTCGCGCTGCTCGCGCAGCTTGCCGACCTCGCGGAGCAGCTGGAGCGACTCCGACGCGGTACCGGCGTCCAGGTCCTTCTGAACGCCCGCATAGTTGAGCTTGGCCCGCGATTTCACCAGGGCGCGCTTGCAGGAGACGTCCGTCCCCTCGCCGGCCGAGTCGACCTGGATCGTCCACAACAGCGCGGGACGGACCTGGTCGGGCAGCAGCGACGCCGCGCCCTCGGAGAGCTCCGGTGGGTGCAGCGGAGTGCGCTTGTCCGGCGCGTAGAGGGTTTCGCCGCGCTTGCGAGCCTCGGCGTCGATCGGGTCGCCCGGCTGCACGAAGGCGGCGACGTCGGCGATCGCGTAGTACACGGTGTAGCCGTCGCCGTTGCGCTCGATGTAGACGGCCTGGTCGAGATCCATCGAGTCCGGCGGATCGATGGTGACGAACTCCAGGTCGGTGCGATCGAGCTCGGGCAGCCGGGGGTTCTGCGCCGCCTCCAGCGCGGCGGCGACCACCTCGGCCGGGAACTCCGCCGGAACCTCGAGCTCACGCCTGATCGCCTGCAGCGACGCGCGGAACACCTCGGGGACTTCCTCGGCGAAATGCACTCTCTGCAACGGCACTCGACCACTCCGTTCACTCCAGCCCACCACTGGGTTGTGGCAGGCGTAGGGGTCAGACTAGCGAGGGTTGCACGTTGAAGGACTTCAACGACGCCAAGCCGTCGGCGTACCAGTGGATCTCGGTGACGCTCGCCGGGCGCAGCTCCATCCGGAACAGCGACGACATCGGGGCCTGCAGGACGCCCCGGACCATCAGCTTGATCGGGGTCACGTGGGTCACCACGACGACCGTCTTGCCCGGGTACGCCGCGAGCACCGAGTCCCGCGCGGAGCGGGCTCTCCGGGCGCAGACGTCGAACGACTCGCCACCGGGCGGGGCGACCGAGGTCGAACCCATCCACGCGTTCAGCGCCTCCGGCCACTTCTCCTGAACCTCGGCGAAGGTGTGGCCGTCCCAGTCACCGAACGAGCACTCCACCCACCCGTCGTTCACCACGACGTCGAGGCCGAGCGCGGACGCCACCACTGCGGCAGTCTCCCGGGTCCGGCGCATCGGGGACGACACGACCGCGTCCACCCCACCGACGGTCGACAAGTACTGCGCGGCCGCCTGCGCCTGGATCAACCCGGTCTCGCTCAGCCCGGGGTCGTCCCCGCCCGAGCCGGAGAAGCGCTTGTCCACGGTGTGCGGCGTCTCGCCGTGCCGGAGGAAGATCAGCTGCGTCGGTGGTTCGGTCTGCGCGCCCCAGCCCTGCATCGCCTTCTGCTGATCGGACGGCTCGGCCGCCGGGCCTTCCGCGGGAACCACCTCAGCAGGGCGCAACGGGATCGGCTTGCCGTCGAGCGCCATGTTCGCCAGCGCATCCGCGGCCGCGTTCTGGGCCCGGGGAACCCAGGTCCACTCGGTGCCGAACGGCGCGAGACTCTGCGCCCTCATCGCGAGCGGCTTCATGTCCGGGTGCTTGATCTTCCAGCGGCCGGCCATCTGCTCGATCACGAGCTTGGAGTCCATCCGCACCTCGATCGAGGCGTTCGGCGCGTACTCCCTGGCCAGCTCCAGCCCGGCGATCAAGCCGCTGTACTCCGCCACGTTGTTCGTCGCGATGCCGAGCGTGGCCGCCTCCTGCGCGATCACCTTGCCGGTCGCGGGATCACGCACCAGCGCACCGAACGCGGCCGGTCCCGGGTTGCCCCGGGATCCACCGTCAGCCTCGACGATGACGTGCGTGATGCTCTCGCTCATACGCTGCTCTCCGAGGTACGGACGAGGATCCGCCCGCACTCTTCGCACCGCAGTACGGCGTCGGGCGGTGCTGCCTTGAACTTGTTCAGGTCGGAGGGCGCGAGCTCCATCCGGCAACCCATGCAGCGCTTGCCGACCAGCGGCGCGGCGCCGATGCCACCGTTCCGCTCGCGCAGCCGCTGGTACGTCGTGATGAGGTCCTCGGGAATCTCCGCCGCCGCGCTGGCGCGCTTGTCGCCGATAGCGGCACGCTGCTCGTCGAGCTCCTTGGTGGCCGCGTCGCGGGTGCTTTCGAGCTCGGCCTGACGACCGGCGAAGGCGTCGGCGCGGGACCTGAGATCCGCCTGCATCCCCTCGGCGGCCTCGAGCCGCTCCATCACCTCGAGCTCGGCGTCCTCGAGGTCCGAGATCCGGCGGTCCAGCGAACCGATCTCGTGCTGCAGGTTCTCCAGGTCGCGCGGCGAGGTGACCTGGCCGGAGTCCAGCCGTTGCTGGTTCCGCGCTTTGCGCTGGCGGACCTGGTCGACATCGCTGTCGGCCTTCTTCTGCTCGCGCTGCAGATCACTGACCAGGGTGTCCGCGCTGACGAGGTCGCGGTCGACCACCGACTTCTCCGCCGCCAGCTCGGCCAGGACCTGGTGCTCGGGCAGCGATTTGCGTTTGTGCGCGACCTGATCCAGCTGCAGGTCGAGATCCTGCAGGTCCAGCAACCGGCGTTGGACGGCGGGCTCGGCGTTCAGGGTCGACTCCTTAGATCAGGTTCAGTTGTCAGCGCTGCGACGGCCGTCAGAGCCGGAGCGTCCAGGCGTCGGTGCAGAGCGTCGAGATGTGAGTGTCCACGGTACTGCCCTGCTCTGCCAAGCCCGCGCCCAGGAGTCGTTCCGCATCCTTCAACCACGGCCACTCGCTGGCCCAGTGCGCCACGTCCACCAGGGCCGGCCCCCCGTCGTACGCGCGCGCCTCGGTCGCCGGGTGGTGCCGCAGATCGGCAGTGACATACGCGTCGACCCCGGCCGCGCGGACCCGGTCGAACTCCGAATCGCCCGCTCCCCCGACCACCGCGACCGTCTCGATCGTCCGCTCCGGATCACCGGACACCCGTACGCCGTGCTCGGTGCGTGGCAGGCTCTCGGCGACAAGCTGGGCGAATTCCTTCAGCGGGAGAGGCTGGGTCAGTACGCCGATCCGCCCGCCGCCGAGTGCGCTCGGCAGGGACGCCAGCTCGAACACGTCGAACGCGGGCTCCTCATAAGAGTGCGTCGCCTTCAACGCCTCCACCACGGCTCGCCGGCGCTTCCTCGGAAGCACCAGCTCGACCCGCGATTCCTGGACGTTCTCGATCTCACCGACCTGTCCGATCGTCGGGTTCGCGCCGGCGAGCGGGCGGAACGTGCCCGCACCGGTGGAGGTCCATGCCGCGCGGTCGTAGTGGCCGGTCCGGCCGGCTCCCGCTGCGGCGAGGGCATCGATCATCGCCTGGGTCTCGTCGATCGGCACGTAGACGACGATCTTGTCCATCGGCGCGGTCGGCATCGCCTTCAGCGGCCGGGTGTCGTTCAGCCCGAGTGCTTCGGCGAGGGCGTCGCTCACTCCGGGGTTCGCGTTGTCGGCGTTCGTGTGACACACGTGCAAGGCGGTGCCGTTGCGGATGAGGTCGTGGATCACGCGCCCCTTGGGCGTTGTCGCCGCGACGCTGTTCACGCCGCGCAGCAGGAGCGGGTGATGCGTCACCAGCAGATCGAACTTGCCATCGATCGCCTCGTCGACGACCGCTCGCAGCGGATCCACCGCGAACAACACCCGGCGCACGGGTTGCGAAGGGTCGCCGGTGACGAGCCCGACCGCATCCCAACTCTCCGCCCAGGCCGGGTCGTACAGCCTGTCCAGAACGGCCACCACATCACCAAGCGTCGGTTCCACGAGTCCCATCCTGCCGCACCTCCCGCTCGCCTTCGGGTAGCTGTGGTGAGGCCTCGGCGACCACAGGCCCGTAGTACCGGTCAGATCAGCCAGGCGGTGGTGTCGGTCGGCAGCTTGGCGCCCTCGAGCGGGCCGCTGGCCAGGACCACCGCGCCGTCGGGAAGCTCGACCGGAGCGGCGCCGAAGTTGGTGACGGACTGCCAGCCGCCCGGGCGCTTGAAGTTCAGCGCCCACGCGGTCCCGTCGACCCACTCCAGCCCCTCGCCGGTACGCAACCCCCGCCGAACGGCCAGAGCCTTCCGGTAGAGGCTCAGCGTGGACGAGGCGTCTCCCTCCTGCGCCTCGACCGAATACGACCCGAACCACCTCGGCTGCAACAGGTGCGATCCACCCGAGCCGAAGCCGAACGACAATCCGCCGATCGTCCAGGGCAACGGCACGCGACACCCGTCCCGGCCCTTCTCCGCGCCCTTCGACCGAAAGTACGCGGGATCCTGCAGGTTCGCCGCCGGCAGCTCACCGACTTCCTGCAGCCCCAACTCCTCCCCCTGGTACAGATACGCCGAGCCAGGCAGCGCAAGCATCAGCAGTACTGCGGCCCGCGCGCGGCGCAAACCCTGCTCGACATCGACCGTCGGCTCGGTCCCGTTGCTCAGCAGCCAGGCCTTGCCGTCCTGCCAAGCCCCGGCCGGATCCTTCGGCAGTCCATAGCGAGTCGCGTGCCTGACCACGTCGTGGTTCGAGAGCACCCACGTCGAGGACGAGCCGTTCAGCTCGGCCAGCGCGAGGTTCTCCTTGATCACCTCGCGGAACCGGTCGAAGTCCCAGTCCGCCTGCAGCAGGTCGAAGTTGAACGCCTGGCCCAGACCCTCCGCGCTGGCATACCGGGCCCGCCGGGTGGCCGGCACGAACGCCTCCGCGACCGCGGTCCGGGGCGGGTCGTACTCGTTCAGCACCTTCCGCCACTCGACGTAGATCTCGTGCACCTCTTCGCGATCCCACAGCGGGTGCAGGCCGTTCGACTCGGACTGCCGGGGCAGCGTGGTCTTGGACGGCAACGGCTCGGTCAGGTCCTTCACCAGCGCGTGCGCGACGTCCACCCGGAATCCGTCGACGCCTCGGTCAGACCAGAAGCGCAGCGTCTTCAGGAAGTCGGCGCGCACCTCGGCATTGCCCCAGTTGAGGTCGGGCTGCTCGGCGGCGAACAGGTGCAGGTACCACTGGCCGTCCTCGGTCTGGGCCCAGGCGGATCCGCCGAACACCGAATCCCAGTCGGACGGCGGCCCGGATCCGTCGAGCCCGGTGCCGTCGCGGAAGATGTACCGATCGCGGGCGGGCGATCCCTTCGGTGCCGCGAGCGCCTCGAGGAACCACTCGTGCCGGTTCGAGGTGTGGTTCGGCACGATGTCGACGATCAGCTTGATCCTGGCGTCGTGGAGTGCGCGCACCAACTCGTCGAAGTCGTCCAGCGTGCCGAGCCGCGGATCCACGTTGCGGTAGTCGTCCACGTCGTACCCGCCGTCGGCCAACGCGGACGGATAGAAGGGACTCAGCCAGACCGCGTCGATGCCCAGCGAGGTCAGGTATCCGACCCGGCTGATGATGCCCTGCAGATCACCCATACCGTCAGCGTCGGAGTCGGCGAAGCTGCGCGGGTAGATCTGGTACACGACGGCCTGTCGCCACCAGTCGGAGTCGATCGGGGCGCCGACGGGGATCACCAACGGTTCGGTGCTGGTCAAGAGAAGCCTCACTCATTCGGCTGGACTTTGCTTCTGGCGGGGTGTCCGGATCCGGCGCGGTTGTTACCACCAGGTTGCGGTGGTTTTGCCGGCAAATTTATATAGACTCTAAATTTAGACTCTGCAGTATTGTGCGCGGGGATTCGCGAGGAGGTCAAGGCCGATATGCCGAAGACGTCGGCGGCGACGCCACCCCTGCTCCGCCGCGTCAACGCCGGCAAGCTGCTCGGCGTGCTGTCGACGGCGGGCGTGATGACCGGAACCGGCCTGATCGAGGCCACCGGCCTGACCCGCGCGACCGTCCACGCGGTCTGCAACGACCTGATCGAGATGGGCTGGGTGATCGAGCTCGACCCGGGTCGCGAAGACGACGCCGCCGTCGGCCGGCCCTCGCGGCGCTTCGAGTTCAACAGCCAGGCCGGGTATGTGCTCGGCATCGACGTCGGCGCAGGCAAGACGACGGTGCTGCTGGCCGACCTTCGCGGCGAGACCGTGGCCAAGTCCGGCCGGTCGTTCCAGCAGGTCAGGTCGCCCGCTGAGAGCACCGAACTGGTCCACGAGGCGGTGGTCGAGGCGCTGTCCTCGGCCGGCGTCACCGATGCGGAGGTGCTCGCGGCCGGGATCGGCGTGGCGGCGCCGGTGGATCGCCTGGGCAACATCCTTCTCGACGACGAGTTCTGGCGGCGGTCCGACACCGGGCTCACCGCCAGACTGACCGAGCTGCACGGTTGGCCGGTCCTGCTCGAGAACGACGCGAATCTCGCCGCTCTCGGCGAACACTGGCGCGGCGAGGCGCGCGACGTCGACGACCTCGTCGTCCTGCTGGCCGGCGAGCGGTTCGGTTCCGGCCTGATGGACTCCGGCCGCCTGCTGCACGGAAGCCGCGGCGGCGCCGGCGAGATGGTCTACCTCAAGCTCGTGGAAGGCGTCGGCGACACGGCCGGCATTGCCCGAACCGCCCGCGAACAAGGCGCCAAGGTGGTGGCGGACCGCTCGACCAAGACCGCACTGCGAGAGCTGGCCGGCGCGGATCCCGTCACCGCGGAGCAGGTCTTCACCGCGGCGGCCGACGGCGATGAAGTTGCCCTAGGCATCCTTCAGTACATCGCGGACCGTACGGCTCGCGTGGTCGCGACCCTGGGCATCCTCTTCAACCCCGAACTGGTCGTCATCGGCGGCGCTGTCGCCGAGGCGGCCAAGTCGCTCCTCCCCGACATCGAGCGGCAGCTCACCACCTTCACCGCCACCCCGCCCCGGGTCGCCGCCTCATCCCTCGGCGACGCCATCGTCTCCGTCGGCGCAGTCCGCCACGCCCTCAACTACGTGGAACAACACGCCCTGGACCTCCAACTGACAACCCGCGTTCAGGGCCGGCGGGTCAGGGCTGAGGCCGCGGCCTCGAGTACTACCAGGTTGCGGCCGTAGGTCACCGCGGTGGGGACGGTGGCGGGGACGATTGCCCGGTCCTCGGGGATTCCGCTGCAGAGGACGAACACCTCGCCTTCGTGGCTGTGCAGCAGGAGGTCCAGCGCCGCGCGCATCCACGGCGTACGGACCGCGTCCTGGACCGAGACGATGAGCGGGCGGCCGATCGCGGCGGCTTGGGCGGCCGAGAGGGCGTCGGCGTCCTCGCCGCGGAGGACCACCCCGTCCGAGTCGCGGGCCACCCGCGCGAAGATCTCGGGCAGGCCGCTGAAATAGGGGTTCCAGGCCGGGTGCAGGCCCTGGGCCAGATCCACCACGTACGGCGAGCCGCCGAGCGCGGGGAATTCCTGCCCGGTCACGATGCGAGCGGCGACCTCGCGGATCGGTGCGCCGTCATACCCGCGCCGACGCGCCCTTCCGGCCAGCGACTCGGCCAGCGACCGGACCCGGCCGGCCGCGTCCGCCAGTCGCGACGCGTCGAGCGATCCGTTGCCGACGGCATCGACCAGCCGGCCCGTCAGGGCCCGGGGGTCGGCGTCGCCGATCGCGATCATCGCCAGGTCGGCACCGGCCCGGATCGAGGCGACGGTGGCGTCCTCGATCGCATGGGTCGCGGTGATCGCCTGCATCTCCAGGGCGTCCGTGGTGATCACGCCGTAGAACCCCAGCTCCTCGCGGAGCAGGCCGTGCAGGATCCGCCGGGACAAGGTGGCGGGCTGGTCGTCGTACGCGGAGAAGACGATGTGGGCGCTCATGATCACGTCCGCGCCGGCGTTGATCGTCGCCCGGAACGGCGCGAGCTCGACCGCCGTCACCTGCTCGATCGACCGCTCGACCCGCGGCAGCGCCAGGTGGGAGTCGACGGCGACGTCGCCGTGGCCCGGGAAGTGCTTCGGGCAGGCGGCGATGCCGGCCTCGCGGACGCCCTCGACGAAGGCGACGCCGTGCCTCGAGACCAACTCGGCGGACGTGCCGAAGGAGCGGGTTGAGATGACCGGGTTGGCCGGATTGCTGTTCACGTCGACAGACGGCGCGAGCATCAGGTCGATGCCGAGCGAGGCCAGCGTGGCAGCCGCGTCCCGGGCAGAGGATCGGGTCAGGTCGACGTCGTCGAGTTCGCCGAGTGAGCGCGGTGAGGCGAGCGGCCAGGGGTTGGCCGGGGCCAGGTGGCTGAACTCGCCGCCTTCGTGGTCGATCGCGATCACCAGGTCGGACCGCTCGGCCCGCAGCGCGGCGGTCAGCGCGGCGACCTGCTCGGCGTCCTTGACGTTGCGGGTGAACAGGATGACGGCCCCCAGGCCGGCAGCGACGGCCCGGCGCAGCTCATCCGGGGCGGTGGTCCCGTTGAAGCCGACGATCAGCGCGCCGGCAGCATCACGATCCAGTTGATCACTCATCCGGCCACCCTCTCGTGTCCGGCCGGGTGCCGCTACCCGACGCGGTCACTGACAGCAAAGATTTGACCTGCTCGATGCCTGCCAGACCGTTCCTGAGGCTATCGTTGTCAGGGTTTGTCAAGGCATAGCCGGAGCGCTCACCTGCGGGTTTTCCTGTGATTGGCAGCGGTGACCCCTCGCCGTATCGGCCGGTTACGGATAACGTTGTCTCCCGACCTGACCGCTCTCGACGGAGCCCAACACCGTGACTGTGCAGATCACCCGCGTCTCCTCCCCCGAGTTGTTCGTCGGCAGCGACGACGACCCGCGCCAGCTCCTGCGGATCGAGCTGACCCGCTCGACCGGCGATGGCGCGTTGGCCGTGCAGGTCGCCGGTGAGGGCGTCTCCGGTATTACGAACGTCCCGCCGGGCGACGGCTCGATCCTGCTGGAGGTGCCACTCGAGGTGGCCCCCGCGCTGCGTACGCAGTACGGGGAGGCTGTCGACGCGACGGTTCAGGTGCTTGCGGCGGGTCAGTCCGTGGCGAGCGACAGCGGCACTGTGGTGATCGCCGAGCCGGGCTGGACCATGGTGATGGTGTCGCACTTCCACTACGACCCGGTCTGGTGGAACACGCAGGCGGCCTACACGACCAGCTGGGATCTGCAGGGCCCGGACGGGACCACCCGGCCCGTGTACACGCACAACGCCTTCAGCCTCGTCGACGCGCACCTGAAGCTCGCGCTGCGCGACCCGGCGTACTGCTTCGTGCTAGCGGAGCTGGACTACCTCAAGCCGTACTTCGACACCTTCCCCGAGAATCGCGCCGTACTGCGCCGGCTGATCGCGGAGGGCCGGGTGGAGATCATCGGCGGCACCTACAACGAGCCGAACACCAACCTGACCGGCGCCGAGACCACCATCCGCAACATCGTGTACGGCGTCGGCTACCAGCGCGACATCCTCGGCGGTGACCCGCGGAACGCCTGGCAGCTGGACGTGTTCGGGCACGACCCGCAGTTCCCGGGTTACCTCGCCAAGGCCGGGCTGACCGGCAGCGCCTGGGCCCGGGGGCCGTTCCACCAGTGGGGGCCGCTACGGCAGGCCTGGGGTGATCCGAAGTCGGGCACGGCCGCGGTGATGCAGTTCCACAGCGAGTTCGAGTGGATCAGCCCGAGCGGCGACGGCGTGCTCACGCACTACATGCCGGACCACTACGGCCCGGGCTGGGAGCTGCAGCACGCGCCGAGCGTCGAGGCGGCCGGCGAAACGGCGTATCAGCTGTTCGCCACGCTGAAGACTGTGGCGGCGACCAAGAACACCCTGCTGCCGGTCGGTGGCGACTACACCCCGCCGAACAACTGGATCACCGCGCTGCACCACGACTGGGCTGCTCGTTATGCGTGGCCGAAGTTCGTCTGCGGCACGACGAAACACTTCATGGACCGGGTCCGCGCCGAACTGGAGGACGAAGGCCGTCGCCCATCGCCGCAGTCGCGGGACATGAACCCGATCTACACCGGCAAGGATGTCTCGTACATCGACACCAAGCAGGCCCAGCGCGCCGCCGAGGTCGCTGCCGTCGACGCCGAGAAGCTCGGCACGTACGCCGATCTGCTCGGCCTGGGGCGGTTCGCGGAGGCGTCGTTGGACAAGGTATGGCGGCAGCTCGCCTACGGCGCGCACCACGACGCCATCACAGGCTCCGAGTCGGACCAGGTCTACATCGACCTCGTCACCGGCTGGCGCGAGGCCCACGACCTGTCGGACGCGGCCCGCTCCGCGTCGCTGGAGGCGTTCGCCGCCCGCATCGACACCAGCGCCTTCGGCTCGACCGCGGTCGTCGTCACCAACACTCTCTCCTTCACCCGCACCGACCTCGTCACCGTCTCCCTCCCTGCTGCGTCCGAAGAAGCGGGGGCCCTGCCCCTCGGCTCTTCGGACGCAAGAGTTCTGACCGCCGACGGGGAGGAAGTGGCGTCGGTGGTGGAGGGTGGCAAGCTGACCTTCCTCGCCGAGAACGTGCCCTCGCTGGGCTGGCGGACCTACCAGCTCACCGCCGGTACTGCGGGGTCGTGGGGCCCGGCTTCCAGCGTCGATTCGGCCGGATCCGACTCGGTGGAGAACGAGTTCTTCCACGTCACGGTCGACCCGTCCCGCGGTGGCGCGGTCAGCGCGATCGTCGACAAGCGGACCGGGCGCCAGGTGTTGAAGGGGCTCGGCAACGAACTGCGGGTCTACGAGGAGTACCCGGACCACCCGAGGTTCGGCGAAGGTCCGTGGCACCTCACCCCGAGCGGACCGGTCGTGGGCTCGTCCGAGGCGCCGGCGAAGGTGTTCACCCAGGCCGGCCCGCTGGGCAGCCGGGTGGTCAGCCGCGGTGACGTCGACGGGATCGCCTACGAGTCGGTGATCACGGTGTACACCGGGCTCGACCGGATCGAGTTCGCCACCCGGATCCTGGATCACTCGCAGTCCGACCGGCTGGTGCGGGTGAAGTTCCCCGCGGACGTGCCGGGTGCGTTGCCGCTGAGCGAGGTCGCGGGTGCGGTCGTCGGGCGCGGGTTCGGCCTGATCGACGTGGACAGCGAGCAGGCGCCGTGGACGCTGGACAATCCGGCGAACACCTGGTTCGGTCTCGGCTCGACCGCCCGGATCTCCCTTGTCGATGCCGACGGCAACCAGGTGGGAACCCGTCCGCTCGCGGTAGCGGAGATCGTCGTACCGGATGACACCGAGCCTGCCGAGGTTCGCGAGCTGGTGGTCGCCCTGGCACGGGTCGGTGTGACGGCGACGACCTCGCTGGCCGGCGGGTCGCGCTACGGCAATCTGCAGGTCGACTCGAACTTGCCGGACCTGCGGATCCTGGTCGGCACCAGCGTCCTGACCGAGGCGCTGGCCGAGGAGCTCGGCACGCTGCCGGGCGGTCCGGCCTTCGTCCCTGCGAAGACGGCGCTCGCCGAGGTGTGGCAGCCGAATGCGGATGTGCGCGATGTCCGGGCGATCTCCGTCCTGGTGCTGCCGACCGACGAGTCTGTGCGGCAGGCGATCGCGGAGCTGAGTAGTGCGCGGATCACGGCGACCGTGCACGGAGACGGCGTGATCGAGGACTTCACGGACACCACGGTCGCACTCCTGACCTACGGTCTGCCCGGCTTCGCGGTGGACGCGACCGGCGCCCTGCACGCATCACTGCTGCGCTCTTGCACGGGCTGGCCGTCCGGCCTCTGGATCGACCCACCGCGTCGCTCCACTCCGGATGGGTCGTCGTTCCAGCTGCAGCACTGGACCCACGAGTTCCGCTACGCGCTGACGACGGGCGAGGGCGACTGGCGTGCGCTGCAGCTTCCTTCGCGCGGCCAGGAGTTCTCGTCACCGTTGCTTTCGGCAACCACTACGGCGCATGACGGCCTGCTGCCCGCCAGCCATTCGCTGCTGCAGGTCTCGCCCGAGCGCGATGTCCTCGTGTCTACCCTCAAGCCCACCGGCAACCCGATCGCACACGGCTCGGGCACGGCCTCGGATCCCCGCGAAGGCGTCACCCTCCGGTTGATCGAGGCAACGGGGCTGGGCGCGACAGCCACAGTCACCTCGGCTGTGCCGATCACCGGTGCGTGCCACGCGGACCTGCTCGAGCATCGCGGCGCGCCGCTGGAAGTTGCCGACGGCAAGCTCACGGTCGAGCTGGCCGGCTCGGCGGTCGACACCTTCGTGCTCGACGTCGACGCTTCCGCGGCTACTGGATCAGCGGTTCTCGGTCAGTCCGGCGAGATCGCCCAGCCGTCGTACTCGCGCTACTGGCTGCACAACCGCGGCCCGGCGCAGATGGGCTTCCTCCCGGTCAGCCTGTCGGTCTCCCCCACCGTCGCACGGACCGCCGGCGCGCAGTTCGAGATCTCGATGGTGATCGCGAACCAGTACGCCGATGCCGCGGCCGAGGGGACCCTGACGCTCGACCTGCCGGCCGGGTGGACCTCCGACGCCGACCGGCCGGTGACCCTGGAGCCAGGCGGTTACGCGCGCTACCTCGCCTACGTGACGCCGGCCGAGAACACCGAGCCCGGCCAGTACTTCGTGGCCGCCCGTGTGATCACCGAGACGGATGCCCTCGCCGGCGGGTCCGGAGTACAGGCTGTCGAGGATGTCGTGACGGTCTTCGTCGGGGAGAGCCCCGAGCTCACGGCCACCATCGGGTTCGGGATGGCTCCGACCGCGCCGCCGGAGCACGGATCAGGCGCCGCCGAGGGCGAACCGGGACGGCCCACCGGACTGACCGTGACCCCGTCGACCCAGGATCTGCGGTTGCGGCCGGGCGGCAAGGAGACGCTGGACCTCACCTTCGCGAACAACACCTCTTCGGAGATCCGCGCCGAGCTACAACTGGCGTCGCCGTACGGGACTTGGTCGTGGCTGCCGGAGCCGGTGCGGGCCGTCGTCGTACCGCCCAAGTCGTCGGTGGTCGTGCCCGTGCCGGTCCAGGCGCCGGCTGATGCCGCCCCGGCCCACGCCTGGGTGCTGCCCAAGGTGATGTGGTTCGGCCGGGCGCAGTACGCGCCGACCGTCCGGCTGGAGATCTCGTGACGGCCACCCTCCAGCACGGACGCGGAGCTGGCCATGAGAACGGTCACGGGCATGGTCACGGGAATGCCCCGCACGCGCCGGCGGGGGTGATGGCCTACCTCAACGACCGGCCTGTGCCGCGCGCGCTGCTGGACGAGCGGCTCGCCGTTCTGCGCGCGAGTGATGCCGCCTGTGTCCTGCCGAGGGAGGACAGCCGGGAGGGGCGGCAGTTGGCCCGCTGGGTGGCCCAGGTGGTCATCACCGAGCAACTGTGCGTCGACGAGCTCCAGCGGCGCGCTGACGTCGTACCGGACGTCCCGGGCAAGCCCCTCGACGTCTCGACCGCGATCGCGGTCGGCTCGATCACCGCCGCCGCCCTGGCCGGTTCGGAGCCCGTACGCCGGGTAGCCGAGCTGGTCAGCCACGACGTACGGATCTCCCGCACTCAGCTGGAGTACGCGGCGGACGTGCTCGGCGAGCAACCTCCGGCCGATCCCGACGTACCGGCCGCGAGGTGGCACGCCGAACTGCTGGACAGCGCCCGGTTGGAGGCGTTCGCGCGCTGGCTGAACGCTGCCATGCACGAACGGGTCCGGCTGGTTCACGGCCTCGAACATCCAGGCGACAGCAACCAACCTGACAATCTGCACCGGCACTGACGGGGGGACCATGAGCGACGAGGCAGCGACGGTACTCGGTATCGATATCGGCGGCACCAAGATGGCCGCCGCGATCGTGTCCGCCGACGGCGAGGTCATCAGCAAGGACCGGATCGCGACGCCGCCCGGTGGCGCGGACCAGGTGTTCGCCGCGCTCGCCGAACTGATCGTCCGGGTCTCCGGCGATGCCACTCCGGCCGCCGTCGGGATCGGTTCGGCCGGGCCGCTCGACCAGTTGCACGGCCTGGTCTCGCCGGTGAACATCACCGGTTGGCGGAACTTCCCGCTGGTGGCGCGGGTGCGGGCGCTGACCGGCGACGTACCGGTGACGCTGGGGGTGGACGGGCACTGCTTCGCGCTCGGCGAGTTCTGGACCGGTGCCGGACGCAACGTCGACAACCTGCTCGGCATCGTGGTGTCGACCGGGGTCGGCGCGGGACTGGTTGTCGATGGCAAGCCGCTGCTCGGGCAGTCGGGGAACGCGGCACACCTCGGGCACATGGTCGTCGACCTCGACGGCGAGTCCTGCGCTTGCGGGTCCTACGGCTGCGTCGAGACCTACGCCAGCGGACCGCGGATGGTTGCCCGGGCACGGCGACTCGGCTGGCGGTCCGAGGAGATCGTCGATGCCGCGGTGCTGTCCGCCGACGCGGCTGCCGGCGACGAGATCGCCCTGGCGGTGTTCGACGACGGCGCCCAGGCCCTCGCGGCCGGGATTGTGGCCACCGCGGTCACCGTTGACCTGACCACGGTGGTGATCGGTGGTGGCGTGGCGAAGGCCGGACCGGTCCTCTTCGATCCGGTCCAGCGCTGGGTGAAGCGGCTCGCGCAACTGCCGTTCGTCGCCGACCTCACCGTTGAGCCGGCCCAGCTCGACAACGCCGGCCTGATCGGCGCGGCGCGCCTCGGCTGGGACGCGCTGAGGTAGCCCTCGCGGCTGTTGGCGCCATTGTCACCGTGTTGCCACGGTGAGCGACCCGTTCACACAGCTAACGCGTGCGAAAAGCGGCCTCCCGAGCAATTTTGCGCAATTCTTACCAATTGCCGGAATCCTTGTAACGGTTGCCCCCGTCCACGCGATTCAAGTGGTGGATGGGGTGGGGGCACGTCATCCAAGGGCAATCAGGGGGGCCTGCATGCCAGGGATTGACCGCACGTGTGCGCGGCGGAGAGGCGACTCTCCGCCGCTCGCGCGGGCAGAACCATCGAAGTACGCACGTCCACCAGCGTTGTCCGGGGCAACGCTCGACCGTAGGGACAGGTCCTGATGGACGTGGTAGTACTGCTCGTCTTCGCGCTCTTCTTCCTCGCGATCATGGTCGCCACGACCACCAGCCACGGCAGGTTGCGCGCTTCGGTGCGCCGGCCGCGGCTCCTCCAGCTCGTAGTCGTCGGCGCCGCCGCGGCCACCGTCCCCGTCGACCTGTACGCCGTCCTGTACGGCACGGTCGGTCCGGGTGGGGTTGCGATCGAGGACGTCGCCGGCCGCCTGCTGATCCTGAACGTCGCCGCCTCGTGCGGCGTCGCGGCCCTGCACGAGGCCCTCCGGGGCCGGGCCATCTCCACCGCTGCGGCACCGGACGATTCGTCGGAGCCAGAGCAGCCGGTGCGGATGGGCGTGCTGGGCTGGACCGGCCCGTTGATCGCCCTCGTCGCCGTCACGGCGATGGTCGCGCTCGGGTCGGCGGGGAACGGACCGGAACTCGGCAACGTCGGACCGGTCTGGGCCTGCTATTCCTTGCTCACCTGCGTGATCAGCGCCTTCGCGCTGCTCCGGAGGCGGGCAGAGGGTCCCGTGGAAGACGGGACCCTGCGGAGCGCGATCGATCCTCGGGAGGGATGAGGATCGAAGCGGGTTCTGCACCGCGGACGGTGGGCCGGTGGCTGCGGGAGGGCTACCACCGGGACTCACACCACCGTCCACGGTGCAGAACCGACGTCAAGGAGAAGGGCCCGCTGATCAGCGGGCCCTTCTCATTCCTTGAGCCACTCCGGCTCGGGTAGCCGAGCCCGGTCCAGCTTGCCGCTCGCATCCAGCGGCAGGTCGTCGATCGGGATCAGGTCGGCCGGCACCAGGTAGATCGGCAACTCCTGGGTGAGCTCCAGCAACAACCGCGCCAGTACTGCGGGGTCGTCGTCTTCCAGCACGACGTATCCGATCAGACAGGTGTCCCCGGCCGGATCGGTGCAGGCGACAACCACCGCGTCGATGACTCCGGGCAGATCCGCGAGCACGTGCTCCGTCTCGCCCGGCTCGACCCGGTGGCCGCGGATCTTGACCTGGTCGTCCACCCGGCCGAGGTAGTCCAGCGTCCCGTCCGTCCGCCAGCGCGCCAGATCACGGCTGCGGTAGAGGCGCCCGCCCGGGTGCGCCGGGTCGTTCACGAACGCCGTCTCGGTCTCGTCCGGCCGCCCGAGGTAGCCCTGGGCGACCGCCGCGCCACCGATGTGGATCTCGCCGACCGCCCCGACCGGGACCGCGCGCAGCGCCTCGTCGAGCACCCGGACCACTACGCCGTCGATGGGGCGCCCGATCGACGGCCTGTCCTCGGCCGGGTCGACCTGGTGGATCGTGGCGACGATCGACGCCTCGGTCGGGCCGTACTCGTTGTAGAGGGCGCAGTCCGGATGGGCGGCCAGGAAGTCCCGGATCCCGTGCGACAGCACCATCGCCTCACCGCCGGCCACGATCTCCCGCAACGCCGGCAGCTTCGGCATCTCCGGCATGGTCGCGAGCAGCGCGGTCAACGGCGTGAAGGTCATGAAGAGTCGCTCGACCTGGTGCTCGGTCAGCGCGGCGACCACCTCGTCCGGGTCGTACCGGTCGTCCTCGCCGATCAGCACGAGCGCGGCACCCGACGCGAGCGCGGTGAACATCTCCTGCACGTGCACGTCGAACCCGAACGAGGTCCACTGCAAGGTCCGCAGAGACCGGCGGGTCCGCAGGTACTGCCGGACCAGGTTGACCGGGCCGCGATGCGGAACCGCGACCCCCTTGGGATTGCCGGTCGAGCCAGAGGTGTAGATGCAGTAGGCGATGTCATCGGCCGCGGCCCGCACCGGCGGCGCCTGCCCGGCGCGCGGATCCCCTTCGACGGCAGCCACCGGGACCAGCCGCAGACCGAGCCGATCCGCCAGCGCCGCGTCGTCCCCGACCAGCGCTACCGCGCCCGAATCAGCGGTCATGAACGACCACCGCGACTCCGGTACGCCGGGGTCCAGCGGCAGGTAGGCGGCACCGGACTTGAGCACGGCCAGGACTCCGACCACCAGCTCCGTGCCGCGAGCCACCCGGACCGCGACGAGCTGGCCGGGCTTCACACCGAGGTCGACGAGCTGCCAGGCGACCACGTTCGCCCGGCGGTTCAGCTCCGCGTAGGTCAGCTCACGCTCGCCCTGGATCAGCGCGATCGCGTCGGGAGTCCTCGCCACCTGCTGCTCGAACAACGTGTGCAGGCCGCTGAGTTCACCCGCCACCACGGCATCCCGGCGTACGCGTCCAATCGGTCCCGCCTCGGCTGGCTCGCCCTCGAGGTCGCGCAACGCCTGCTGGTCCTCGGGTGTCGGCAGCATGAGTTCCGGCAGCTTCAACCCGGTCTCAGCGGTTGCGCGACGCAGTACGGCCTCGATGTAGCGCAGGAGGCGATCGATGGTGACCGCGTCGAACAAGCCGGCCCGGTAGTCCGCAGTACAACGGATGCCACCGGCGTGATGGGCGAGCCTGAGTCGAAGGTCCAGATCCGGCGTCAGGTCGTCGTCGCCGGCCTCGAACTCCACCAGGACCTGGAAGAGGGGGTCCTGCTCGAGTACGCCGAGCTCGGCGGTCGCGTGGTCGAACGCGGCGGTGGTGGTCTCGCGAACCCGCTGGGCGAGCTCGCCGAGATCCGGTTCGCCGGACAGGTCGAGGCGGAGCGGGAGCGGACGGAACTGGCTGCTCTCGTCGCCAGGCCGGCGGAGAGCAGCCGTGCCGACGGTGATGTCGTCCTGCGCGGCGAAACGGCCGAGCACAGTGCCGACGGCCGCGAGCATGGTCATCAACGGGCTGACGCGGCGATCCCGGCTGAACGCGAACACCGCGTCGCCAAGCTCCTGGTCCAGCTCTCTCACAGTCGAAGCAACCTTGGCGCGTGCGGCGGGACGCGGGCGATCAGTCGGCAAGACCAACGGCTGCGCCCCGACGAGCACCTGCCGCCAATACTCCAGATCCTTGGCCCGCTTGTCCTGCGCCTTCGCCTTCTCCTTGGCCGCTTCCTCACCTTCGGTCGGCGTTTCGGGCGGTACTCCGGCCGTCGATGCGGCTGATGCTTCGGCCGACCGTGCGGCTGATACTTCGGCCGGCCGTGCGGCTGGTATTTCGGTCGTCGGCCGTGCGGGTGCTTCGGTCGTCGACTGTCCGGGTGCTTCGGTCGTCGGCTCTGCGGGTGTTTCGATGTTGGCTGCCGCGTGAGTGGTTTCGTTGAGCAGGGCAAGCTGTTCGTGCATCAGCTTGGTGACTCCGTCGACCAGCTGACCAGCCACCCGCAGTTGCTGCGACATCAACGCAGCCATCCCGGAGCCGGGCAGATCCGCCTCACTCGTCGCTGCAGCAGCCGCATCCACCTTCGCCGCCAACTCCGCCAACCCAGACCCCAAGACCGCCAGGGTCTGGCGGGACCCCTTCAACCGCACCGGCTCCACAAACCCTGGAGCGTGCTCCACCGTTGCGTCCGGCACGGTTTCGGCGGGCCGCTCGGGCGCTCCTGATCCGTCGGCACCGGCGTTGTTGGCGCTTCGAAGCAGGTCGAGTGGATCGACAGCACCACCGGGAAGGTTGCGTGAGGCAACTGCCGAAGCAAGCTTGTGCGGCGTATTCAGCTCATCAAAGAGCTCACTGACCGCCAACTCCACGTCGAACCGCTGACCGACCTCCTCGACAACCCGCAACATCGACAAAGAATCCGCACCAAGCTCAGCAAAGGTGTGATCCACCGTCACGTCATACGGATCTAGCCCCAACTGCTCCCCGGTCAGATCCAGCACAACCTCCAACGACGCCCGGTATCGAGCCGCCACCACCGCCGGATCTCCCACCTCCCCACCGACAACCCCGGCGTCCCCAGCCTCAACCCGCGTACTGTCAACACCCGCAGTCTGAGCCTCGCCGCCCCCGTCACCCGCAGCCTCGGCGCCCTCGGAAGCGCCTTCGCCGCGCCTTGCGGCACCAGCCTCGTCCTGGGCAACATCCTCGCCGGAACCAGGGCCCAGCTCGGGCTCAGCAGCACTCGGCGCGGACTCAGCAGCACTCAGCGCGGGCTCGGCAGCATCAGCCTCCGGTCCGGCAGCTTCCGGCTCAGCGTCATCGGGCGCGGGCTCGACAGCATCGGCCTCCGGTCCGGCAGCTTCCGGCTCAGCGTCATCGGGCGCGGGCTCGGCAGCATCAGCCTCCGGTCCGGCAGCTTGCGACTCAGCGTCACCGGGAGCGGGCTCAGCAGCATCGGGAGCGAGCTCAGGCGCATCAGCTTCCGGTCCGGCGGCTTTCGGCTCAGCGGCATCAAGCGCGGGCTCGACAGCATCCAGTGCAGGCTCGACAGGATCCGCCGCGACCTCCGCAGCACCAGCTACGGGCGCGGCATCGGGCTTGGCTTCGGCTGCGTCCGTTTCGGTAGCAGGAGGTTCGACCGGCCTGCGGTGGATGGTGTCGGGGTGTGCCTGGTCGGATGATTCAGCTGGGATGGTGAAGGGGGAATGCTCGGCAGCTTCGGCTAGTTCGGCGGCTGCGGGGTCGGGGTGGGCGACGTCGTCTGGCGCCGGCGGGTCCAGAGGAATCCTCTTCAGCGTGGGGCGTCTGCGCTCGACCGGCCGTTCCCCCGCCCCAGCTGGTTGGACCCGCGCCGCCGAACGACCAGCAGCAACACCATGCGCCCCTGCAGCAGACCCGCCGCCGGCAACCCCGGCGTCGGCAGTCCGGGAAGCGGCGGCAGCGGCCGCAGTACGAGAAGCAGCCCCAGCATCACCAGGAGCAGGGGTCACGCTCGCAGCACCAGAAGCACCAGCCGAGCCCGCCGCACCACCAGCACCGGCCGGGCCCGCAGGACGAGAACTACCGGCAACTCCTGCAGCAGGGGAGCCCGTCTGCGCAGTACCGGAAGGGGCGGTTCCGCGGACAGCACCGGATGCCGCCGTTACGCGCGCAGTACCGGCTGCGGACGTTGCGCGCGCAGTACCGGAGGCAGCGGCGGCGCTCGCAGTAGCGGCCGCGCCACCTCCGGCGCTGCTGGAAGTGTCGACTGGGTGGTGGACGCGGCGGAACGGATACACGGGCAGCGGCACGCGGCCGCCGTCGGGGTAGACGCGCTTCCAGGCGATCTCGGTGCCCTGCTCGTACAGCTCGGCGAGGCCGTTCATCGTTGCCTGGACAGGGTCCTGCCCGAGGCGCTGGGTCGGGATCCAGGTGCTGTTCGGGGCGATCCGTCGACCAGCCGGGCTGAGTACCGCATCCGGCCCGAGCTCCAGGAATCGCCTGCAACCCGCCGCCGTCAGCGCCTCTACCGCGTCGCCGAACAGCACCGGCTGACGAAGCTGCCCGACCAGGTAGTCGGCGTCGAGCGCAGTACCGCTCTCCAGCAGTTCGCCTGACCAGCTCGACACCATCGGCATCCGCAGCGGCCGCAGCGTGATCTCCGCGACCACCTCGGCGAAGTCCGCCAGGATCGGATCGACCAGGGAACTGTGGAACGCCCGATCCACATCGAGCCGCTGCCACTTCAGCTCCAACCGATCCAGCTGCTCGGCCAACTGCCCGACGATCACCTCGGTACCGGTGAGCACGAACGACTGCGGACCGTTGCCAGCGGCAATCTCCACGCCAGAGGTACGCGCCAACTCCCGCACGCGGTCGGCGTCCGCCCGTACTGCGACCATCGCGCCCGGGACCGTCCCACGCTGCATGAGTTGGCCCCGCTTGGCAGTCAGCCGTACGCCGTCCGCCAGCGACAGCGCCCCCGCCACGCACAACGCGGCGTACTCGCCGACGCTGTGCCCGACCACCAGCGCCGGCTGCACGCCGAAGGACTGCCACAGCCGGGCCAGCGCGAGTTCGAAGGCGAACAGCGCGGGCTGGGCGGTCTCGGTCGGCCAGACGCCTTCGGACGAACCAGCCGGGGTCAACAGGAGTTCGAGCAAGCTGCCGCCGAACTCCTCGGCATACACCTTGTCGCACTCGTCCAGCACCGACCGGAACACGGGGAACCGAGTGGCAAGCCCCGCTGCCATTCCGCGGCGCGCGGCACCCTGTCCGGTGAAGGCGAATCCGAGCGGCCCTGGTCCACCGCGCGGTACCTCGGCGGCTTGGGCCGTGCCGAGGGCCCCTGCGAGTTCGGTTTCGGACGAACCCGTCACGGCCAGGCGGTGGCGATACGCCGGGCGCCCGAGGGCCGCAGTACCGGCGAGATCGATCAGGCGGTGGCCGGTGCCGTGGTCGAGGTCGATCCTGAACAGCTCGACCAGTTCTTCCAACGCCGCCGGGTCCGGTGCAGACAACGGGAGGACAACCGGGCCGTCATCGCCGCGGCGGATCTGCCGAGGTGCTTCCTCGAGGATCACGTGCGCGCTGGTGCCGCCTGCATCGAGTGCGCTCACGCCCGCGCGCAACGGCGTACCGGCTTCCCAGTCGCGGACCTCGGTGCCGATGACGAGCGGGCTGTTCGGCAACGGGAGTTCGGGGTTCGGTTGTGCGAAGTTGATCGTCGGAACGAGCGTGCGGTGCTGCAGCATCAGCACGGTCTTGATCAGGCCGGCCATGCCCGCGGCGCTGTCGAGGTGCCCGATATTGGGCTTCACCGAGCCGATCGTGCAGAACCCCACCTTGTCCGTGTGACGCCTGAGGACCGACGCCATCGCACGGAACTCGCTTGCGTCGTCGGCCGCAGTACCCGTCGCGTTCGCCTCGATGTAGCTGAGCGAATCAGCCGGAACTCCGGCCTTCTCCAGCGCACGTTCGACCAGATCCGCCTGGTTGCTCTCGTTGCTGACTGCTGACCCGCGGATCACCGCGTAGACGGTGTCGCCGTCGGCAACGGCCTGGTCGAGCCGCTTGAGCAGCACCGCCGCGACACCGTTGCCGCCAACCGTGCCGTCCGCCTCGGCGTCGAATGCCCGGACCTGCCCGCTCGGCGAAAGGATCGACCCAGGAGTCGGGTGATAACCCGTTGCCTGCGGCACGTGGACTGCGGCCGCCCCGGCCAGGGCCAGATCCGCATCACCACTACGCAACGCCTGACAGGCAAGGTGAACCGCCACCAGCGAAGACGACCAAGCAGCCTGTACGCCGATCGCTGGGCCGGTCAATCCGAGCCGGTAGGCGACACGGGTCGCCAGGAAGTCGGGCGGCTGGTTGTGGTGGGAGTAGAGGTTCATCCCCGAGCCCGCGAAGATGCCGATCCGCCCGGTGGCACCGGCATGACCGCCGTGCTCGAGCGCGTGCTGGCAGACCTCCAGGAAGATCCGCTGAGCCGGATCCGTCAGCTCGGCCTCGCGAGCACTGAGCCCGAAGAAGTCCGCATCGAACGTCTCCACGTCATCCAGCGCACCGCTGACCGCAACCAGCTCATCGTTGCCAAAGGCATCCTTCGTGGCGCCGAGCTCGTCGGAGCTGAACCGGCGGATGCTCTCCACGCCCCCGACCAGGTTGTCCCAGAACTGTTCGAGCGTGTCCGCGCCCGGGAACCGCGCCGCGAGACCGATGATCGCGATCGGCTCGATCGCCTGCTTCGCCTTCTTTCCCGGCCTGGCCTTCTCAGGCGCGGGAGTCTCGGTCGAGTGCGCCGCCGCACGACGGAACTCGGCCGCGTGCTGTTGCAGGTAGTTGCCCAGGGCAAAAATCGACTCGTGCTCGAACATCACCGCCCGCGGGAATTCCAGCCCCAACTCTTCCTGCAACCGCGTATGGACCCGGACCACAGCCACCGAATCCACACCCAGCTCGTGAAGCGCACTTCCCTCGTCAACCTCACCGCCCACGACACCACGAACCACCGCGAGCACCCGGGCCGCAACCTCATGCGAGGCGCCACCCGCCTCACCCGCAGCCGACCGACCTTCCGCCGCAACAACCTCAGCCGACTCAGTCTCGGCTGATTCCGTCCCGGTCGCCGGAGCCGCGTCTGAAGCTTCAACCTCAGCCGCCCGCTTCTGCCCGACCCCGGCCGCCAGCTCAGGGTCAACCGCTTCCGCCCGCGCGCCTTCATCCTCGGCCACCAGTTCGGCGCCAACCGCTTCTGCCGGCACCGCTTGGCCGCCAGACGTAGCTACACCCGTAGATGGTTCTGTCGGCGCATCTTCGCCCTCGCCCACCAGGTCGGCGCCAACCGCGTCTGCCGGCGCCGCTTTGGCATCTGACATAACCACAGCGGTAGATGGTTCTGTCAGGTCGACATCGTCCTCGGACGCCTCTTCGACATCAGTTCTGGCCGCTGGCTCGAGCTCAGCGTTCTGCGAGGTCTGGGCCGTGGCAGGCTCTGCCCCCTTAGCCGCACCCGATTCTGCGAGCGCCCTGTCTACGGACTCCAACTCAGCCGACTGGGAACCAGCTGACTCAACGCCGGAGGCTTGCGGCGCCTCTGTCAGCTCCCCCCGCGCCGCGTCGCTCTCAACAAGGTCAACGTCCGCAACCTGGGCATCCTCGGACTCGCCGTGGTCGGCACCGGCGCGATCGGCGTCGGCCGGGTCGGCACCGGCGCGATCGCTGTCGGCCAGATCGGCGCCGGCGGGGTCGGCGCCGGCCTCGGCGGGATCAACGTCGGTCGCGTCGACGACAGTCGGATCGGCATCGGCGGAATCGGTGTCGGCGGGATTCGTTTCAGCGTCGGCGTCGACGTCGGCAGGGTCCGCGTCGGCTGAGGCTGCGGGATCGACCTCAGCGGGATCGGCATCGGCGGGGTCGGCATCAGCGGGGTCGGCGATCGGCGGCGTCGCGTTGACCGCGCCCGCATTGGCTGCGTCGCGCTCGACGGAGTAGTCGGCGCGGTGGTCTGTGTCTACGGCTGCCCGGTCGACGTCGGCTTCCTGCTGTGCAGCGCCATCCAGCCCCGCGACGACTTCCCGCTCCGCGACGACGCCCGGCCCCGCGACGACTTCCGGCTCCGAGGCGTCGACTGGCTCGGAAGCCGCATCCGGGTCCGCGGCGGGCTTGTCCTGTGTTGGGGCGGCGTTCGGCGCCTTCTCGGCTGCATGCTGCTCGTCCGCTGGGAGTCCGTCTGTGGGCGTGTCCGCGGAAGTGGTCTCGTCCTCGATCTGTGGCCTTCCCGAGAAGGCGGCTTCGTCGAAGACGATCTCGTCGAAGACCAGGGCAGAGAATGTGCGGGCACCAGCCTGGGGCGGCGCTGTCGTCGGCTCGGGTTGTGCTGCGTCCGTCCCGGTCCCAGCGACATCGACCTCGGGCCGCGCTGCATCCGACTCGGCCGGTATCGGGTCTGCCTGAGACGGGGCGGGCGGGGTCGGCTGGGCGACGAGCGGGTCGGTGGACATCTCGGCCCGGGCGAGCAGCTCCGTGGATTCAGCATCAGCAACGCCGTCGCTGGACGTCACATCATCGGCCAGCGGGTCGGCGGGCGTCACATCATCGGCCAGCGGGTCGGCGGGCGTCAGCTCATCCGCGGGGAGCTCGGCCGACTCCGCATCGCCCGCACGGACCTCGCCCGACTCCCCATCACCCGCGTGGACATCAGCCGGGTCCGCATTACCCGCAGGGAGGTCGGCCGACTCGGCGTCACTCGGGTCGAGGTGGGTCGGCTTCGGATCGCGTGTGGGGTCGGCGTTCGACTCGTCGTCGGCCGGGGCTTCGTGGGTGGGGTCGGCAAGGAGGTCGGCTGGGTCGGAATTGGTGTCGCGGTTGGCGCCCAGGGTCGGGCGTGCGGGCGGTACTGGGATGGAGTCGGTGATCGATCGGCGCCAGGCCAGGCGCACTGCCGGGAGCTCGGTGGTCCGCTCGCCGGCGTCCTCGTCGAATTCCGCGCGCGCCTCGGCCTGCTCGAAGTCCGCGCGTCCTCCTGCCCGCTCGGAGCCCGCTGACCCGTCGGCGTCGTCGACTCCGGCAGCGGATCCGTCGTACCCCGGGCGCCGCCGACTGTCGAAGGTGCCGGCGCGCACCGGGTCGCCGTACGGGGAGACGACGGGCGGGCGCGAGCCGGGTTGGGGACCGGGGTGGATCGTCGGTTGCGGGCGCGTCTGCGGGTGGGTGGGCGACTCGAGGGTGCCGTCGATCCAGCGTTGTTTGAGCAGCGGGCGGAGGATCTTCCCGCCGGGGGTGGTCGGGAAGTGGCGACGCGGTACTCCGACCACCTGCGTCTGGAGCGCGAGCCGATCCTGCAGGACCGCGCGGATCGCCTGGTCGACTCCCGCCGGCGAATCCTCGGTCAGGGCGTAGAAGACCACCAGGCGCTCAGTACCGGCGGCCGCGTCCGCGGTCCCGCAGGCTGCGACCAAGCCCAACTCCGCGCCTTCCACCGATGCGGCGACAGTCTCGATGTCGTGGGCGGAGTAGTTCTGGCCGCTGAGGATGATGCGTTCGCTGTCCCGGCCGGTGATGACCACCTGCCCGCCGGTGATGAACGCCTGGTCGCCCGTCGCGAGCCACTTCCTGGCCGGCCAGTTGCCCGCGGGGAACGCGGCCCGGTCGGCGTCGGGATTGCCGAGATAGCCCGGCGTCACCCGCGCGGACGCGATCTGCAGCTGCCCGATCCGGCCCTCGGGCAGCACTGCGCCGTTGGAGCCCACGATCCGCACCGTCGCGCCCGGCGCCGGCGTACCGACAGATACCAGGCTCAGTACGCCGGCACCGTCGACGCGGGACTTCCCCGGCCGGGCGACGGCGACCTTGCCCGCGGTCGTGCGCTGGTCCACCCATTCCACGACACCGGTCGGTGGGATCCGGACCCGGTGCACGTTCGGCGTCAGCCCTGGCCGCGCGAAGGTGATCCCGGTGACGGTCTCGGTCATGCCCCACGCCGCGACGAACGTCTCCGGTACGACGCCGAACCGGTTCGTCACGCGAAGGAAATCGCTCACCACGGGCACGGTGATCTGCTCGCCGCCGCTGACCAGGCTCCGCAGCGCGGACAGGTCCCAGTGCCGATCCGGTTCGCCTGCGATCGCCGCAGTCGCCAGCCGGTATCCGAAGTTGGGCGACCACGAGTGGTTCACCCGGTGCTGGTCCATCAGGTCGAGCCAGCGCAGCGGGTTCGACAGCACCCAGTCGGTGGCGACGTGGATGTTCGTACAGCCGGTGAACACCGGCAGCAGGTGGTAGAGCAGGAACGCGCCGCTGTGGTCCAGTGGGAGCCAGTTCAGCGTGGTCTGCCCCGGCCGGACCGGGAGCATCGCCGGCGTACCGGCCGCGAACTCGACGAGGCCGCGATGCGTCAGCTGGATGATCTTGGGCGTCCCGGTGCTGCTGCCCGACGACATCATCAGTACTGCGACGTCGTCCGCCGCGGGCCGGTGGAACTCGGAGGTCGGCTCGTGCCCGGCGAGTGCGTCGGGGTCGAGCACCGGCAGGCCGAGGTCGTTCGGCAGGTCCGAGGGGCGGCCGATCAATACGGTCCAGCCGAGCAGGTCGGTCACCTTGCGGAGGCGCTCGCGGCCCTCCTCGGTGGTGTCACCCTCGGCCGCGGGTGCCATCAGCAGCGGGCGGATACCGCCGAGCGTGCAGGCCCAGAACGCGGCGAAGAAGCCGACCGGCTCGGTGCAGTGGACGACCGCCGGGTCACCAGCCCGTACTCCGTTGGCGCGCAGGCCGGCGAGGATCCGGGCGGCGAGCTCGAGCAGAGTCGGGAAGTCGAGGCGGGTCTCGCGCCCGTCAGGACCGATCTCGACCACGCCGGAACTGCCGAAGTCACGCGCCGCGCGCAGCAGAGCGCTGGGAAGATCGCGGGGATAGCCGGCCGGGATCATCAACGCCGGCCCGGTGCTGATCGCCGGGCGGTCCACGCCGTTCCTCACCACCCGAACCTCGCGCATCCCGCGACGCCACGAACCTCAGCCTCACCGGCACCCTTGGCACAGCCGACAGCACAAGCAGCATGGGCGGCGGAAACGGGAGCTCCGGTAGCACCGAACTCGTCGGCAGAAATGGCAGAGGCGCCAGCCAGTCGGCGACCCACGGACACACGCCTCCCCAACTGGACGGAGCCGGGTTCAGGGCATACCCGTCTCGCTCTCACCGACAGAACAGGCCCCGTTCCGCCGGGCGGAACAACGGCGTGACCGGGCAGCCCCAGCGCGTCATCGTCCGACCGACAGCCGTGAACCCTACCAGCCGTTCCGTGGCCTGGGAGAGTCCGTTCCAGCAGCCGTAGGTTAAGAAATCCGACACGCCGCCGCTACTGGGGACAACGATCGTTTCCGGCCCGCGATACGTCCAGGATCGCGACCGCCTCTGGGCGGCTCCGGGGCCCGGATCGGGCACTCGCCGGCTCAGGTCTGCGAGCAGACGATGCTCTGACCCGCGGAGTTGCTGGGTGGGCGCTGAGGGGATCGAACCCCCGACATCTTCCTTGTAAGGGAAGCGCTCTACCGCTGAGCTAAGCGCCCTCGACTGCGAGCGAGGAGTCTATCCGAGGTCGGTGCCGAGTTCCGCCAAGGCCATGGCGTACTCGTCCGGGTCCCTGGCCTCCGGGATGCCCTTGACCACCGACCACCGGATGATCCCGGCCTGATCGACCACGAACGTGCCGCGCACCGCACAGCCGCGCCCGGCGTCGAACACCCCGTACTGCGAGGCGATGGATCCGTGCGGCCAGAAATCGCTCAGCAGGGCGAATTCCAGCCGCTGCGCCTCGGCGTACGCGCGCAGCGTGAACATCGGGTCGCACGACACGGCCAGGATCTCCGCGGCGGCGGCCAGGTCCGGCCGGTCGCGGAGGGCCTCGAGCTCGCTCGTGCAGACCCTGCTGAAGGCATACGGGTAGAACACCAGCACGACGGGCCTCCGGCCCCGGTACTCCGAGAGCCGGAGCTGCTCGCCGTGCTGGTTCCGCGCGCTGAAGTCCGGTGCCTCGCTGCCGACTCCAGGGACGGCAGCGGTCACCGCAGGATCACTTCCGAACCCGCGGCGACTTCGGCATCACCAGCTTGGTGGCCGACCAGTTCTCGGTCGGGGTGAGGCTGGTGGTCGTCGACAGCCCGGCCGCGGCGGTCGCCTCGGCGATGTCGCTGGCGTCGACATACCCGTCGCGGCCGACCTTCGGGGTCATCAGCCACACGATCCCGCCCGGCTTCAGGTCGGTCAGGGTGTCGAACAGGGCGTCCACCAGATCCCCGTCGTCGTCACGGAACCAGAGCAGCACGACGTCGACGACGTCGTCCATGTCGTCACCGACGAGCGCCTCGCCGGTGATCTCCGTGATGGCGTCGCGGAAGGCATCGTCACAGTCGTCGTCGTAGCCGAGCTCCTGCACGACCGTGCCGCTCTCTAAGCCGAGCCGGCTCGCCATGTTCGGCTCCCCGCTCTTGCCGTCCGCGTGGTCCGCGGTCGCGCTCACGTGTCCTCCTCCGTCGTCCCCGGGCCCGGGGGTAGGCGTCAGTAGCAGTAGTCCATCGTGGCCTACCGCGTCGCGCAAGTATGCACGAGGGTTCCATAGCCTGTCCGGTATCCGCGTGCCGTGCGCCGTCCGTGTCCGCTCCCGACCGGGCTCCGGGGGCGAGAACGGGCAAGGTTGTGCAGGCAAAGTAGAACGCATTCCGAACAGGTGACAGGATTGCCAGGAGGACCGACTAGACAGAACGGCAGGACACCGTGGCTTCCGGACACGAACCACCAGCCATCATCACCGAGGGGATGCCCACCCAGCTCCCCGACATCGACCCCGACGAAACTCGTGAATGGGTCGAATCGCTCGACGCCGTGCTCGACGAGCGCGGCAAGAGCCGGGCGCGTTACCTGATGCTCAAGCTGATCGAGCGGGCGCGGGAGCGGCAGGTCGGCGTACCGGCGCTCCGGAGCACCGACTACATCAACTCGATCCCGCCCGAGCGCGAGCCGTGGTTCCCCGGCGACGAGCACGTCGAGCGGCGGATCCGGGCCTTCATCCGGTGGAACGCCGCGGTGATGGTCAGCAAGGCCAACCGCAAAGGCCTCGAGGTCGGCGGCCACATCGCCACCTACCAGTCCGCGGCCAGCCTGTACGAGGTCGGGTTCAACCACTTCTTCCGGGGC
Source organism: Kribbella alba (assembly GCF_039529635.1). Classification (NCBI taxonomy): domain Bacteria; kingdom Bacillati; phylum Actinomycetota; class Actinomycetes; order Propionibacteriales; family Kribbellaceae; genus Kribbella; species Kribbella alba. The sequence continues at coordinate 169,599 of NZ_BAAANE010000006.1, forward strand.
AAGGACCACCCGGGCGGCGGCGACCAGGTCTTCATCCAGGGTCACGCCTCCCCCGGCATCTACGCTCGCGCCTTCCTCGAGGGGCGGCTGTCCGCGGACCAGCTGGACGGCTTCCGCCAGGAGGTCTCCCGCGGCCCGCACAAGGGCCTGTCGTCGTACCCGCACCCCCGGCTGATGCCGGACTTCTGGGAGTTCCCGACGGTCTCCATGGGTCTGGCCGCGCTGGACTCGATCTACCAGGCGCGCTTCAACCGGTACCTGCACCACCGCGGCATCAAGGACACCAGCCAGCAGCACGTCTGGACATTCCTCGGTGACGGCGAGATGGGCGAGCCGGAGTCCCTCGGCGCGATCGGCCTGGCCGCCCGCGAGGAGCTGGACAACCTCACCTTCGTGATCAACTGCAACCTGCAGCAGCTGGACGGACCCGTCCGCGGCAACGGCAAGGTGATCCAGGAGCTCGAGGCGTACTTCCGCGGCGCCGGCTGGAACGTGATCAAGGTGATCTGGGGCCGCGAGTGGGACGCGCTGCTGGCGCAGGACCACGACGGCGCACTGGTCAACAAGATGAACACCACGCCGGACGGCCAGTTCCAGACCTACTCGGTCGAGTCGGGCGAGTACATCCGGAACAACTTCTTCGGCGGCGACCAGCGGCTGCAGGCGATGGTGCGCAACCTGTCCGACGAGGACCTGCGCAAGCTGCCCCGCGGCGGTCACGACTACCGCAAGGTCTACGCGGCCTTCAAGAGCGCGAGCGAGCACGTCGGCCAGCCGACCGTGATCCTGGCCCAGACCATCAAGGGCTGGACGATCGAGGCGCTGGAGGGCCGCAACGCGACCCACCAGATGAAGAAGCTGACCTCGGACGACCTGAAGGCGTTCCGCGACCGGCTCTACCTGCCGATCGAGGACAAGGCGCTCGAGAACGCGTACGACCCGCCGTACTTCCACCCCGGCACCGATTCGCCGGAGTACCAGTACATGATGGAGCGCCGCGAGCAGCTCGGCGGCTTCCTGCCGGAGCGCCGGGTCCGGCCGAAGACGTTGAAGCTCCCTGGTGACGACGTCTACAAGCCGCTCAGCAAGGGCAACGAGAAGACGCCGGTCGCTACCACGATGGCGCTGGTGCGGCTGTTCCGCGACCTGATGAAGGATCCGGAGATCGGCCGGCGGATCGTCCCGATCGCGCCGGACGAGTACCGCACCTTCGGGATGGACTCGATGTTCCCGACGGCGAAGATCTACTCGCCGCACGGGCAGACCTACGAGTCGGTCGACCGCGCCCTGCTGCTCGCGTACAAGGAGTCCGAGAAGGGCCAGTTGCTGCACGAGGGCATCAGCGAGGCCGGCGCGATGGGCTCGACGATCGCGGCCGGTACGTCGTACGCGACGCACGGCGAACCGATGATCCCGTTCTACATCTTCTACTCGATGTTCGGGTTCCAGCGGACCGGCGACCAGATGTGGGCGTTCGGCGACCAGCTCGGCCGGGGCTTCCTGATCGGCGCCACCGCCGGCCGGACCACGCTGACCGGTGAGGGTCTGCAGCACGCGGACGGCCACTCGCCGCTGCTCGCCTCGACGAACCCGGCCGCGGTGCACTACGACCCGGGCTTCGCCTACGAGGTCGCGCACATCGTGAAGGACGGCCTGCGCCGCATGTACGGCTACGGCCTGGACGAGAAGAAGCCGTACGGCGAGGACGTCTTCTACTACCTCACCGTCTACAACGAGCCGGTTCCGCAGCCTGCCGAGCCGGAGAACCTCGACGTGGCGGCTCTGCTGAAGGGCATCTACCGCTTCTCGGAATACCCGACGGCAGCCGGTGACGACGTGCCTCGCGTGCAACTGCTCGCCTCGGGTGTCGCGCTGCCGTGGGTCCGCAAGGCCCAGGAGATCCTGGCCGAGGAGTACTCGGTCGCGGCCGACATCTGGTCGGTGACCTCGTGGAACGAACTGCGCCGCGACGCCATCGATGCGGAGGAGCACAACCTGCTCCATCCGGACGAGGACGAGCGGGTGCCGTTCATCACCGAGCAACTCAAGGACACCAAGGGCCCGGTCGTCGCCGTCAGCGACTTCATGCGCGCCGTGCAGGACCAGATCTCCCGCTGGGTGCCGAACGACTTCACGTCGCTGGGCACCGACGGCTGGGGCCTGGCCGACACCCGGGCCGCGGCTCGCCGCCACTTCCATGTGGACGCCGAGTCGATCGTCGTCGCCGCTCTGGAGATCCTGGCCAAGCGGGGCGACGTCAAGCGCGAGGTGGCCGCCGAGGCCGCCCGCAAGTACCGCATCGAGGACCCGACCGCGGTCGCCGGCGTGAAGCAGGAGGGTGCCGGCGCCTGAGTTTCCGCCGGACCCGGAAGGGGCACCACCGATCATCACTCGGCGGTGCCCCTTCGCTTGTCCCCTGACCCAGCGGCGAGGCGTGGGGCGGCTCACCTGTGTGATGGACCACCCTCAGTCGTGGTTGGGGTTCGCAACCAACTAACGTCGACAAGGTTGGTTGTCTATGTACTGGGAGTAGTCGATCGTGTCCGTAACGCAACAGTCCGCTGCCGAGGAGAAGAGCTTCTTCGGGCATCCGCGCGGGTTGATGACGCTGTTCACCACTGAACTGTGGGAGCGGTTCAGCTACTACGGGATGCGCGCGATCCTGCTGCTGTACCTGACCGACAAGGCGCACGGGCTCGGGCTCGGGCAGTCACTCGGCGAAGCGGTCGTGTCGATCTACGGCGCCTCGGTCTACTTGCTGTCGGTGCTCGGCGGCTGGTTCGCCGACCGCGTGTTCGGTGCCCGCAGGACGGTGCTGTACGGCGGGGTCGTGATCGTGTCAGGGCACCTCTGCCTGGCCCTGCCGGCCGAGGGGCTGGCCTATCTCGGCATCGCGCTGGTTGCCCTCGGCACCGGCCTGCTGAAGCCGAACGTATCCACCATGGTCGGCACCCTCTACGACAAGGACGACAGCCGCCGCGACTCCGCGTTCTCGATCTTCTACATGGGGATCAACCTCGGCTCCTTCGCGGCGCCCTTCGTGGTCGGTTTCCTGCGTAGCCACTTCGGATTCCATGTCGCCTTCGCCGCGGCCGCGGTCGGCATGACGCTGGCCCTGGTCGCCTATGTGCTCGGCCGGCGCACCCTGGAAGGCCGCGGCGACACCCCGCCGAACCCGCTGACGGCCGAGGACCGCCCGACGATGGTCAGGATCGCCGTCGCGGTCGTCGCGCTGCTCGCGATCATTTTCACGTACTCCGCCTGGCGGTCCGGCGGCCTCGGGCCGAAACCCGTGGTCGACGCGATCTCGTACCTGTGCTTCCTCGCGCCGATCGCCTACTTCACCATGCTGCTGCGCAGTCCGCTCGTCACGCCCGAGGAACGCCAGCGGGTGCGGGCGTACATCCCGTTGTTCATCGCGGCGATGTTGTTCTTCATGGTGTTCGAGCAGGCTGCCACGACGCTGACCACGTTCGCCGCGGACCGGACCGAGCTGAGCGTGCTCGGCATCTCGATCACGCCCGAGTTCTTCCAGTCGATCAACCCCTTCGCCATCATCCTGCTGGCGCCCGTCTTCGCGGTGATCTGGATCAAGCTCGGCGATCGGGTCAGCATCGGCCAGAAGTTCGCCACCGGCCTACTGCTGGCGGGCCTGTCCTTCGCCGTGATGGCGCTGGGGTCGTCGGTCGCCGGCAACGCCCTCGCCTCGCCGCTCTGGTTGGTCGTGGTCTACCTCGTCCAGACCCTGGGCGAACTGTTCCTCTCCCCAGTCGGCCTGGCCGCAACCACGGTGCTCGCGCCGAGGGCGTTCACCAGCCAGATGATGGCTCTGTGGTTCCTGGCACCGGCTGCCGGTCAGGCGATCACCGCTCAACTGGTGCAGGCGACTGAAGGCGCCTCCGACACGGCGTACTTCGGCGGCCTCGCCATCGTCACCATCGCCTTCGCCGTCATCCTCTACTTCCTCTCCCCCTGGATCCGCCGCCACGCCCACGCCCGCTCCTGACAACCGCGGACGTCCCCCACTCACCAAGCCCGCTTCTCCTCACGTTGAGCAGGTCCGCCGAGCGTGAGCCGGGCTGTTTGCCGGGCCATGCATTCTCATTGTGAGTGCTGGAGGTCCGCTCTCCCGAGGGATGCATCGGGCGCCCCGCCGGCTACAGATCGCGGTGCTGCCGCTGAGCACCTAGCGAGACCGCCCGCGGGGTTTCAGCTGGGTGGCGGGAAGGGTGGGCGCCGGCAACGGATCGCCTTCGTAGCCGACCACCATCGGGAATCGGTCGTTGCCGCCGGCTTCGATCGCGGTCATCCAGTCATTGCGGGCGGCAACCACCTCTTCGTGCGAGCGGCCGATGAAGTTCCACCACATCACCAGTCGCTCCTCGAACGGTTCTCCGCCCAGCAGCAGGAAGCGCGCTCCCTGGTCGGCGGCCGCGAACTCGAGCTCGGAGCGACCCGTGCCGAGGTATGCCATCTCCCCGAAGCCAGGAGCCAGCTCGCCGACCTGAAGAGTCCCGTCCACCACCAGTACGGCGTACTCGAAGCCCGGCAGGAGTGGCAAGGTGATAGTCCGCCCTGGCTCGACTGCGACGTCGGCACCGACCAGCGCCGTGTACGCCGGGGCGGGCGAGGTGACTCCTCCGACCGTTCCGATCATGACGATCGCCTTGCCGCCGTCGAGGGTGAGCACGGGCAGGTCCGCGTAGGCGTTGAAGGCCGGCGTCACGGTGGTGCGGACCGAATCTGGCAGCGCGACCCACAGCTGAGCGCCGTGCAGGGTCGGGGGCGCGCTCGGCAGCGAGACCTCTGAGTGCGCGATGCCGTTGCCCGCGGTCATGATGTTGAGCTCATCCGGCCGGACCATCGCGTGTGACCCCGCGCTGTCGCGATGCTCGATCTCGCCCTCGAACAACCAGCTCACCGTCTGCAGACTCGTGTGCGGGTGAGGCGGCACGAGCATGCCCTGGTCCCCCGGTACGTCGTACGAGTCGACCCGCGCGGTCAGGTCCTCCGGCCCGTAGTGATCGACGAAGCACCACGCGCCGACCATCCGCCGGTTCTTGTTCGGCAGCAACCGCCGCACCGTGGTCGTCCGCCCCAGCACCACCTTCCGCGGCTCCAGCAGTTCCAGCACCGGTCCCTCGGCCCGCGACCCCTCGCTGACCAGCTCGGCCGGATCCTTCTCCAGATCGCTCATGACGCCGCCCACTCCAGAAGTTCGTCCGAGTCCCTGGTGTTGATCACCCGATCGGTGGTCACACCGCATTCCTCGGCCCGCTCACAACCGTAGACCTGCCAGTCGAGCTGGCCCGGCGCGTGCGCATCGGTATCGATCGAGAAGACGCAGCCGGACTCGACGGCCATCGACAGCAGCCGCTTCGGCGGATCCAGCCGCTCGGGCCGCGAGTTGATCTCCACCGCCGTCCCGAACTGCCGGCAGGCCTCGAACACCACCTCCGCATCGAACTCCGACTCCGGCCGCGTCCCCCGGCCGCCGGTGATCAGCCGGCCGGTGCAGTGCCCGAGCACGTCGACATGGGGGTTCGCGATCGCCCGGACCATCCGCTCGGTCATCGGCTCAGACCCCATCCGCAGCTTGGAGTGAACGCTCGCCACGACAAGGTCCAGCCGGGCCAGGATCTCGGTGTCGCAGTCGAGCGAACCGTCGTCCAGGATGTCCACCTCGATCCCGTTCAGGATCGTGAACCCGTCCAGCTCGTCGGCCAGCTTCTTGTTCAGCTCGGCGACGACCTCAATCTGCTGCAGCCGACGCTCCCGGGACAGCCCGTTGGCAACCGTCAGCCGGGGCGAGTGATCCGTCAGCGCCATGTATCTGTGTCCGAGCCGAGCCGCGGTCCGGGCCATCTCCTCGATCGGACTGCCGCCGTCGGACCACTCGGAGTGCAGATGAAGATCCGCCTTCAGTTCGGACCGCAACGTAGTACCGGCTTCGGTGAGGGAGCCTGCGGCCTCCTCGAGCTTGACCAGATACGACGGGGTCGCGCCGTCCATTGCCTCCAGGATCACGGCCTCGGTCTTCGGCCCGATCCCCGGCAACTCGGTCAACGTCCCGGCCCGCCTACGAGCACGAACCTCGGCGGCGGGCAACGCCTCGATCGTGTCGGCCGCCCGCCGGTACGCCTTCACCCGGTGGGTGGGCTGCCGGTCGCGCTCCAGGTAATACCCGATCGCCCGCAACGCCTCGACCGCGTCCGCGACGCCCGCCTTGTCACTCATCCCCCAATCATGACCTGCCACACCGACCATCCGCCGCAGCCTTGATGCCGGCTGGGCAGGTGAGTGGTCGGGAGTACGGGAATTGCCGGTTATGGTCGGGCTGTGGCGGAGACCGGGGTGAAGGAGCACGAGGCGCGGGCTGAGCGGTTGCAGAACGCGACCGGGGCGCTGGCGACGGCTGCCACCGCGGCGATGGAGGAGAAGTTGCCGTGGTTCGGCAAGCTGTCTGCTCAGGACCGGTCCTGGATCGGGCTGGTCGCGCAGTCCGGCATCACCGCGTTCGTCGACTGGTTCCGCGACCCCGAGACGCACTCGTCGATGCCGACCCGGATGTTCGGTTCGGCGCCACGCGAGTTCACCCGGGTGATCTCGCTGCATCAGACGGTCGATCTGGTCCGGACAACGATCGAGATGATCGAGAACACGATCGGTGACCTGCTGCCCGAGGACGACGTACCGGTGGTGCGCGAGGCGATGCAGCGCTACGCCCGCGAGGTCGCTTTCGCCGCGGCCACTGTCTACGCCCAGGCCGCCGAGATGCGCGGCGCGTGGGACGCCCGCCTGGAAGCACTTGTAGTGGACTCGGTGATCCGCGGCGAGGCCGACGAATCCGTCCGTTCCCGCGCTTCCGCGCTGGGCTGGAGCGGAGCCGGTACTACGGGGTCGGCCGACGTCACCGTGGTCGTGGGCAGGGCCCCCTCTGCCGAGGCCGGGAGTGCGAACGTGGCGGACGCTGTCCGGCACGCGGCCCGCGAGGCGGGGTGTGACGCTCTGTGCGCGATGCAGGGTGATCGGCTGGTGATAGTACTCGGTGGTACGAGTAAACCTGTCGAGATCGTACAAAACCTGGCCGGTTTCTTCGGACCCGGCCCGATCGTCATCGGCCCAGTGGTTCCGGACCTGATGTCCGCGGTCACCTCGGCTCGTGCGGCCGTCGCCGGGCTCCGCGCGGCACCCGCCTGGCCGGCAGCGCCGAGACCGGTCCAAGCCGACGAACTACTGCCGGAGAGGTCTCTCTCGGGCGACGGTCACGCCCGTCGCCAACTGGCCTCAGACGTCTATGGCCCGCTCACAATGGGCGACGGCGTCCTCCTTGACACCGTTTCGACGTACCTGGACTCCGGCGGTTCGATCGAGGCGACGGCCCGCGCGATGTTCATCCACCCCAATACCGTCCGGTATCGCTTGAAGCGTGTGGGCGAGATCACGGGCTACTCGCCGGCGAACCCCCGCGACAGTTTCACATTGCGTGTCGCACTGACCCTCGGTCGCCTGCTCAACCCGGAACCAGGGTCGTACGTTTTGTAGGATCTCCACAAAGTCGGCCGGGTAGAATTCGTGTCGCATTGTGGCCCGCGAACGGCTCGGCTCAGGGAGAGTTGTCACGTGCTCGTCATCGTCGCGCCCGGACAGGGCGCTCAGTCCCCAGGTTTCCTCGAGCCTTGGCTGGAGGACCCAGTCTTCGAGAACCGGCTGCACTGGCTCTCCGCCGTGGCCGGGCTCGACCTCGCCCACTACGGCACGAAGGCGGACGCGGACACGATTCGCGACACCGCGATCGCGCAGCCGCTGCTGGTCGCGTCCAGCATGCTGGCCGCGCTGGCGGTGTTCCCGCACCCCGGCGACGCGTTCGACAAGATGGGCGCCATGGCCGGCCACAGTGTCGGTGAGATCGCCGCGGCCGTCGGCGCCGGCGTCATCAGCGCCGAGCAGGCGATGGTCCTGGTCCGCGAGCGCGGCAAGGCGATGGCCTCGGCCGCCGCCCAGACGGCGACCTCGATGACCGCGGTGCTCGGCGGAGATCGCGACGAGGTGCTGGCCAAGCTCGCCGAGCACGGCCTGACCCCCGCCAACGACAACGGGCCCGGCCAGATCGTCGCCGCCGGCACGGTCGAGGAGTTGGCGGCGCTGGCCGCCGACCCGCCGGCCAAGGCGCGGCTGGTCCCCCTCTCGGTCGCGGGCGCCTTCCATACCAAGCACATGGAGCCGGCCGTTCAGACCCTCGGCGGCTACGCCCGGTCGATCACTACCCACGACCCCCGCTCGCGGCTCATCTCCAACCGCGACGGCCAGATCGTGCACGACGGCCGCGACGTACTGCGTCGCCTGGTCCAGCAGGTCAACGCCCCGGTCCGCTGGGATCTGTGCATGCAGACGATGGCCGACCTGCAGGTGACCGGCATCCTGGAGATGACGCCGGCCGGCACCCTCACCGGCATCGCCAAGCGTGCCCTCAAGGGTGTCGAGACCTTCGCCCTGAAGACGCCGGACCAGCTGGACGACGCCCGCGCGTTCGTGGACAAGCACGGCAGCCCGTCGGAGATCAACGCCTCGCCGACCTGGCGACTGCTGGTCTCCCCGATGAAGGGCACCTTCACCCGCGAGGCCCAGGTGCCGCGCGAGGCAGGCGACACCGTCGAGGCCGGTGAAGTGGTCGCGACCGTGAAGAGCCTGCGCGACGAGCTCGAGGTCCGCGCTCCGCACGGCGGCATCGTGGTCGAGTGGCTGGTGGAGGAAGGCGACCCGGTCGCCCCCGGCCAGCCGCTGGTCCGGCTGCACCCGAGCGCGGTGAGCTGATGACCGGCCTGCTGAACGAATCCACCGGCGCCGCACACGCCGCAGTACTGGGCCTTGGTGCGTACCGTCCGCGCCGGGTGGTGCCGAACTCGGAGATCCTCGAGCACATCGACTCCAGCGACGAGTGGATCCAGACGCGCTCGGGCATCAAGGAGCGGCGCTGGGCCGAGCCGGACGAGACCGTGCTGATGATGTCGACCAACGCCGCCAAGGATGCGTTGGTGGACTCCGGCATCGATCCGGCGCAGATCGGCTGCGTCATCGTCGCGACCGTCACCCACCTCTACCAGACCCCCGCGATCGCGACCCAGCTCGCCGTCGCCGTCGGAGCCCCGACCGCTGCGGCCTTCGACATCTCCGCGGCCTGCGCCGGGTTCTGCTACGGCATCTCGATGGCCAACGACATGATCCGCGGCGGTAGCGCGAAGTACGTGCTGGTGATCGGGGTCGAGCGACTCAGCGACATCACCGACCGGACCGACCGCGGTACGGCGTTCATCTTCGCCGACGGCGCGGGGGCTGCCGTGGTCGGCCCGTCCGACCAGACCGGGATCGGCCCGGTGGTGTGGGGTTCCGACGGCACCCAGCACTACGTGATCAGCCAGAAGGAGTCCTGGCAGGAGGCGGCCGGCAGCTCCAACTGGCCGCACCTGCGGATGGACGGCAACCCGGTGTTCCGGTGGGCCTCGTTCGAGATGGCCAAGACCGCGCAGCAGGCCCTGGACGTGGCCGGCGTGAAGGCCGAGGACCTGGACCTGTTCGTGCCGCACCAGGCGAACATGCGGATCACCGACGCGATGCGCCGGGCGCTGAAACTGCCGGAGGCCGTGAAGGTCGCGCGCGACATCGAGCGGCAGGGCAACACGTCCGCCGCGTCGATCCCGCTGGCGATCACCGCGATGCGCGAGAGCGGCGAGGCCAGGAGCGGCGACCTGGCCCTCATCATCGGCTTCGGCGCGGGCCTGGTCTTCGCCGCCCAGGTGATCCGGCTCCCCTAATAGATGTCCGGGACGGCTCATCAGGTGGCCGGCCCGGCGGCAATACACACAGAATCCGAAAGGGAAACGAACAGATGGCCAGCACCGAAGAGATCCGTTCAAGCCTCGCCGAGATCGTCAACGAGATCGCGGGCATCCCGGTCGAGGACGTCCAGCTGGACAAGTCCTTCACCGACGACCTCGATGTCGACTCGCTCTCCATGGTCGAGGTCGTGGTGGCCGCCGAGGAGAAGTTCAGCGTCAAGATTCCGGACGACGAGGTCAAGAACCTGAAGACCGTCGGTGACGCCGTGGCGTTCATCGAGCGCGCGCAGAACGGCTGACCCAGCCCCTCTGTGTTCGTGCTGGCACGGCTCACCGGGCGGCGACGCCCGGTGAGCGGCTCCAGCAGGCTCCAGCTCCAGTCCAGTTTTCCCGCCGATCTCACGCCGAAGGATGAGGTAACCATGTCGAAGACCCGAGTCGTCATCACCGGGCTCGGAGCGACGACCCCGGTCGGGGGCGACGTCGCCACCACCTGGGAGGCACTGCTGGCCGGCAAGTCCGGCGCGAAGCTGCTGACCGCGGACTGGGTCGAGGAGCTGCCGGTCAAGATCGCCGCTCCGGCCGCTGTCGAACCCACCGAGATCATCGAGCGGGTCAAGGCCCGCCGGCTCGACCGCAACGCGCAGTTCGCGATCGTCGCCGCGCGCGAGGCCTGGGCGGACTCCGGTCTGGCCGACGTCGAGCTCGACAAGACCCGTCTCGGTGTCGCCATCGCCACCGGGATCGGCGGCCTGCTCACCACCCTGGCCAACTACGACGCCCTGAAGAGCAGCCCGCGCCGCGTCTCACCGCTGGCGATCCCGATGCTGATGCCGAACTCGGCCGCCGCCAACGTCGGCCTCGAGCTCGGTGCCCTGGCCGGTGTCCAGACCCCGGTCTCGGCCTGCGCCTCCAGCAACGAGGCCATCTCACTGGCCGCCGACCAGATCCGGCTCGGCCGCGCGGACATCGTGGTGGCCGGTGGATCGGAGGGTTCGATCGCCGGGCTGCCGCTGGCCGCGTTCGGTCAGATGATGGCGCTGAGCAAGCGCAACGACGACCCCGAGCGCGCTTCGCGGCCCTGGGACGTGGACCGCGACGGCTTCCTGCTTGGTGAGGGCGCCGGCGTACTGGTGCTCGAGAGCTACGAGCACGCGGTCGCCCGCGGCGCCAAGATCTACGCCGAGTTCGCGGGCGCCGGCATCACCGCCGACGGCCACGACATCGTGCAGCCCGACCCGACCGGTTCGGGTGCCGAGCGCGCCATGAAGCAGGCTCTGCGCGAGGGTGACCTCGCCACCGGCGACATCGTGCACATCAACGCGCACGCCACCTCCACCCCGGTCGGCGACGTCGCCGAGTCGGTCGCGATCCGCAAGGCGCTCGGCAAGGCGGCCGACCACGCCATCGCCACCGCGCCGAAGTCGATGATCGGCCACCTGCTGGGTGCGGCCGGTGCGGTCGAGTCGATCGCCACCGTGCTCGCCCTGCACCACCGGGTCGTACCGCCGACCATCAACCTGGACAAGGTCGACGACGGGGTCGAGCTGGACATCGCGACCGAACAGCGCAAGCTGAGCGACGGGGACATCGCGGCGCTGAACAACTCCTTCGGCTTCGGCGGCCACAACGTCGCCCTTGCCTTCAAGTCAGTCTGATCCGGGAGAACCCCATGACCACTGCCCCCGTCAAACCGGCCAAGCTGCCGCGCGAACAGGATCCCCGCAACCCGGTCACCCGGCTCACCCACCTGCTCGACCCGGACAGCCTCGAGCTGATCACCCCGGACAACCAGTCCGGCATGCTGGCGGCCCGCGGCACCATCGCGGGCGCACCGGTGGTCGCGTTCTGCTCGGACGCCACCGTGATGGGTGGCGCGATGGGTGACGAGGGCTGCGAGGTCGTGGTGAAGGCCTACCAGGTCGCCCGCCAGGAGGAGCTGCCGATCATCGGTCTGTGGCACTCCGGCGGCGCCCGGCTGGCCGAGGGTGTGCTCAGCCTGCACGCGGTCGGCAAGATCTTCTACGAGATGACCCAGGCGTCGGGCAAGATCCCGCAGATCTCGGTCGTGCTCGGCCCGGCCGCGGGCGGAGCGGCGTACGGTCCGGCCCTGACCGACATCGTCGTCCTCGGTCCGGAGGGCCGCATCTTCGTGACCGGCCCGGACGTGGTCCGCTCGGTCACCGGCGAGGACGTCGACATGCTGCGCCTCGGTGGTCCCGAGCCGCACGGCCGGCGCTCCGGCGTCGTCCACATCACCACCGACTCCGAGGCCGCCGCGATCGAGAAGGCGCGCCAGCTGGCCGACCTGCTCGCGAACCAGGGCGAGGTCTCCAAGGACGTGCCGGACACCGATCTGTCCGGGCTGTTGCCGGAGTCGGCGAAGCGCGCGTACGACGTCCATCCGCTGGTTGGCGGGGTGCTCGACGAGGAATCCGGCGTCGAGCTGCACCAGCGATGGGCGCCGAACATCGTCACCACGCTCGGCCGGCTCGGTGGCCGGACCGTCGGCGTGATCGCGAACAACCCGCTGCGGCTCGGCGGCTGCCTCGATGCGCTGAGCGCGGAGAAGGCAGCCCGCTTCGTCCGGACCTGCGACGCGTTCGGCGTACCGATGGTCGTGCTGGTCGACGTCCCCGGCTATCTGCCGGGTGTCGGCCAGGAATGGGACGGCGTCGTACGACGGGGCGCCAAGTTGCTGCATGCCTTCGCTGAATCGGTCGTGCCGCGAGTCACCCTGGTGACGCGCAAGACCTACGGCGGCGCCTACATCGCGATGAACGCGCGATCCCTGGGAGCCACCCGGGTGTTCGCGTGGCCGCGGGCCGAGGTGGCGGTGATGGGCGCGGTCGCTGCGATCCGGGTTCTGCACCGGCGCAAGCTCGCCGAGGTGGCGCCGGAGCTGCGCGCGCAGGTCGAGGCGGAGTTGGCAGTCGAGCACGAGAAGATCGCCGGCGGTATCGAGCGCGCCCGCCAGATCGGCGTGGTGGACGAGATCGTCGAGCCGAGCGTCACCCGCTCAGCCCTGGCCGCCGCGATCGCCACCGCCGAGTCAGCCGGCCGAACCCGCGGCCGCCACGGCAACATCCCCCTCTAACCAACGCTTGCGTCCGAAGAAGCGAGGGGCCTGCCCTACGGCTTTTCGGACGCAAGGATTGGTGCGG
>NZ_BAAANE010000006.1:182645-282615 GCF_039529635.1 Kribbella alba
GCGCCCTTCGAAGTGGTGCGGCCGCTGTTTTCGACAACCGGGGGTGTCCCGACACCCGGTGGCCCAGCGGCCACGGCTCCTCCCACCTGGCGAAAAAGTCTGACTCCCAGCATCGGCGAAAAGTTGGAAGAAATCTGCTCCTTCACTGCTTTCTTCAGAAGTTCTCAGGAAACGTCCGGTTTCCCGCAAACGCCTGTTCTCTAAGGGACTCCGGCTCACACGACCTGGTGCAGCCAACGGACAGGAGCACCGTCGCCGGCATAGCGGAACGGCTCGAGTTCGTCGTCCCACGGTCGACCGAGCAGGCGCTCAACCTCCTCGGTCAGGTCGGCTTCACCGCTGGCCGCCTTCAGCATCGCGGCCTTCAGCCGCTCCTCCGGCACCATGATGTCGCCGTGAACTCCGGTGGTCGCGTGGAAAACGCCCAACGTCGGGGTGAAGGAGTAGCGCTCACCCTCGACGCCGTTGCTCGGCTCCTCGGTGACCTCGAAGCGCAACTTCTGCCAACCGCGAAGAGCGGACGCCAGTTTGGCCGCCGTGCCGGCCTCGGCCTGCCACGACAGCTCGGCCCGATAAGTGCCCTGGGCCGCGGGTTGCGGGGTCCAGTCCAGTTTCACGGGCACGCCAAGGATGCCGCCCGCTGCCCACTCGACATGCGGGCACAACGCTGACGGCACCGTGTGGACGTAAAGAACGCCACGAGTCGTCGCCACCGGGACCTCCTGTGCTCGAGGGGCGCCTTCCCCAGCGTTCTCGAACACCGTCTCGAAAGTCCTGGACAGCTAGTACATAGTGCACCACCGACCCCACCAACACCAGCAACCTCGCCGTGTCAACTACATCACCGTCGTGTCGCAGTTCATGCCCGTACTCCGGACCGCGGCGCCGCGACCCCTCAGGCGGAGCCGCGGACGACCAGGCGAGTCGGGAGGATCAGTGGGCTCGGTTGTTCGCCTGCCATCAGGGCGAGCAGCATGCGGGCCATTTCGCGGCCGAGGGCGTGGATGGGCTGGTTGACGGTAGTCAGGGGTGGCGCAGTGTGGCGGGCGCTGGCGATGTCGTTGAAGCCGACGACGCCTACATCCCCCGGCACCGATCGTCCGGCCTGGCCGAGCACCCGGAGCGCGCCTACCGCCATCTGGTCGGAGGCGATGAACACTCCGTCGAGGTCCGGGTAGCGCTCGAGCAGTCTGCTCATCGCGAGACTCCCGCCGTCCTCGCTGAAGTCGCCGTGCTCGATCCGGCTGCTGTCCAGCCCCGCCACCGCCAGCGCGTCCTGAAAGCCCTGGAGTCGGGCCATACCGGCGCCCTCGTCGATCCGACCGGTGATCGTGGCGATCTTGGTCCGGCCGGCCGCGACGAGGTGTTCCGTCGCCAGCCGGGCACCGCCTCGGTTGTCGGCGTCGACGTAGTACCGCGGCTCGAAGTTCAACGGGCGACCGCCGAACACCACGGGCACTGCGACCTGGTCCGCAAGAGCCGCCAAGGGGTCGTCGCCGTGCAGCGACATCAGCATCACGCCGTCGGCCTGGTGGGTTCGCAGCAACTGCTCGAGCCGCGCCTGGCCGCGCGTGGACGTGGCGAGCGACAGCATCAGCTCGAGGTCGGTCTCCTCCAGCACAGAGTTCACTCCGACGACGACCTCCGCGAAGAAGGGATCCGCGAACATCGCGGGGTCATCCCCCGAGATCGCCAGCACGACCGCCCCGACCTGCTGGGTGGCCAAGGCCCGGGCCGTTGCGTTGGGCACGTATCCCAGGTCGTCGACGGCACGGCGTACGGCTTCTCGTTTGGCGCGGCTGACGTGCGGCGCGTTGTTGATCACCCGCGACGCGGCCGACCGCGACACACCGGCCCGCTCGGCGACCTCATCGAGCGTGGGCTGCCGTCTGGGCGTCTCGGTCGCCACCTGATCCTTCTCCTTGTCTGCCTTGCCTGGCCGAAAGCCTATCCCCGTCATGAGCGGACGAGCCCGCTCATGACCGGACAGCGCCGTCCATGATGCCGCTGATCAACTGACGGCCGAACAGGATGAACACGAGCAACAGCGGCACAGTTGCGATCAGCGTGCCGGAGAACATCAGTGTGTAATCGGTGTAGTACTGCGTTGCCAACTGGCTGAGCGAGAACTGCACGGTCGGGTTGTCCGCCTCCAGGATCGCCAGGGGCCAGAGGAACTCGTTCCAGGTGCCCATGAAGGTGAACAACCCCAGTACTGCGGCACCGGGCCGGAGCGCGGGGGCCACAACCCGGACGAACAGGCCGAACGTACTGCACCCGTCCAGCCGGGCCGCTTCGATGAGCTCATCCGGTACGGCGCGTTCGGCGTACTGGCGCATCAGGAAGACGCCGAAGGCGGAGACCAGGAACGGCACGATGACGGCCTGCAACTGGTTCTGCCAGCCGAGCTTCACCATCACCATGTAGAGCGGCACGATCCCCATCTGCACCGGGACCATCATGGTCGCGAGGACGGCGATCAACAGCGCGTTCCGGCCGCGGAAGCGCAGCTTCGCGAAGGCGAAGCCGGCCAGCGAGGAGAAGAACACCACCGATACCGTGACGGCGATCGACGCGACCGCGGAGTTGAACAGGCCGAGCGCGAAGTTGGCCTGTTCGGCACCGAAGAGCCGGCGGACGTTGGCGCCGAGATTGCCGCCCGGCACGAGCGGCGGCGGCAGCTGGCCGACCACGTCGTTGGACCGGGTGGCGACCACGAAGAGCCAGTAGAGCGGGAAGACGGACAGCACGAGGCTGACCAGCAGCGTCAGATAGACCAGGGTGTTGCCGGACCGCGCGTCACGCCTCGCCCTGAGCCTCATCGGGTGCCGCCCTTCAGCCGCCGCGCGATCAGCGCGTTCACGATCCCCGCGAGCACGGTGAGCAGGAAGATCATCCAGGCGATCGCCGAGCCGTAGCCGTAGTCGAAGTTCTGGAAACTCTGCTCGAACATGTACATCGCGATGGTCTGGAACTGCCGCAGACTCCCGCCCGAGATGTCGCCCTGGCCGAACAGCAGCGGCTCGGTGAACAGCTGCATGCCGCCGATCGTGGACATCACGATGGTGAAGATCAACGCGGGCCGGATCAGCGGCACGGTGATCGCGCGGAACTGGCGGATCGCACCGGCCCCGTCGAGCTGCGCCGCCTCGTAGAGCTCGCGCGGGATCGCCTGGATCGCGGCCAGGTAGATCAGCGCGTTGTAGCCGGTCCAGCGCCAGTTGACCATGCTCGCGACCGCGAACCAGGACGAACCCTTGCTCGCCTGCCAGTCGATCGGGCCGACATCCACCAGCCCGAGCAACCCGTTGACCAGGCCGGCATCCCGGCCGTAGAGCTGCCCGAAGACGATCGCGACCGCCGCGACCGAGGTCACGATCGGAGCCAGTACGCCGAGGCGGAACACCATCAGCGCGCGGATCGGCCGGTTCAGCAGGCCCGCGATGATCAACGCGAAGAACAGTTGCGGCACGGTCGACAGCACGAACAGGCCGAGGGTGTTCACCATCGCGTTCCAGAAGTCCGGGTCGCCCATCAGCCGCGAGTAGTTCGCCAGCCCGACGAAGCCGGCGTCACCCGTCAGGTCCCATGACCGCAGCGAGACCCACGCGGTGTAGGCCAGCGGGAACAAACCGAACAGCGAGAACAGGATGAAGAACGGCGCGATGAAGAAGTAGGGAGAACCGTGCAGATCCAGGCGGTTCAACCAGGCTCGTTGACCGGCGGCCGGCGCGGCAACTTGCCGGACCGGCCGGGGGGTGAGGGTCGCAGTCACTTCTGTACGGCTCGCTTGGCGTCGTCGAGTGCCTTCGTCCACGCCTCGTCGGGCTTGAGCTTGCCCTGCTCGACAGCGGTCAGGGCGTCACCGATGCCGTCGCCGACGACCTGGTTGTCCGGGCCCAGGTAAACCGGGCGAAGACTCTTCGCGGACTGGCCGAAGATCTTTCCGACCGGAGCATTGTTGAAGTATGTGTTCACCGCACTGGACACCGCGGGGTCGTCGATCGCCTGCGGCGATGAGGGGAAGTTGTTCTTCGCCTTGAAGGCCGCGGTCTGCCCCTGCGGGCTGGTCAGGAACTTCGCCAGCTCAGCCGCTTCCTTGGGGTGCTTGCTCTGTGCCGGCACGGCCAGGAACGAGCCGCCACGCACGGCGCCCTCCCCCGGCACCCGGGCCACGTCCCACTTGCCCGCGTTCTCCGGACCGGCCTGGTCCTTGATGACGCCGAGCATCCAGGCCGGGCACGGGATGGTCGCGAACGTGCCCTTCTTGAAGCCCGCGTTCCAGGCCGGGCTCCACATCTGGATCTTGCCGGACAGCCCGGCGTCGATCATCGCGACCGTCCGGTCCCAGGCGGTCCGGACTCCGGGGTTCGTGTCGACGATCAACTTGTTGTCGCGATCGAAGTACGTCTGGTCGCCCTGCTGCATCAGGATGTTCTGGTAGACCGGTCCGGCCGTGTCCAAGAAGCTCACCCCGGTGTCGGCCGCGGCGAAACGCTTGCCGGTGGCAAGGTAGCCGTCCCAGGTCGGCCAGAGCTCGCTTACCCTGGCGCGATCGGTGGGCAGTCCGGCCTTCGCGAACAGGTCGGTCCGGTAACACATGCCCTGGGCCCCGATATCGGTGCCCAGGCCAACGAGCTTCTTGCCGTCCGGCGTCAACGCCTGCTTCCACTTCCAGTCCAGGAAGTTGCCCTGCAAGTCACCGGCGCCCTGGTCGAGCAGGTTCACGAACTGGTCGGGCTTGCCCATCAGCTTGACGAGAATGCCCTCCTCCAGCGCGACGACGTCGCCCGCGCCGCTGCCCGCAGTGAGCCACTGCTGCAGCTTGGGCGTGTAGTCGGCCAGCTTGGCGATGTTCTCCTGCTTGATCTTGATGCCCGGATGGGACGACTCGTACTGCGTGATCAGGTCGTCGTAGCCGAACTGGCCGAACGTCTTGACGGTCAGCGTGACCGTTCCGGCCGCCGCCTCGTCGCCGGACTTCCCGCCGCAGCCGGCAACGAGCAACGCGACCGCCGCTGCGACGGTAAGCGCTTTCCCGCATCGCATGAACATGGACCCTCCTCGGGCCGAACAATGAGACCTACAGAAACTGGAAGCGCTCCCAGCGATACCGGCACTGAGGCCACGGTGACGCCGCTGAGTCAGCGCCCGGCGGATCCCTTCGATCGCTGACGAAGGGCGGTGATCGGCACCAAAACTGGGAGCGCTTCCAGCGACCATAGAGCAACCGGCTCGGTCTGGGAAGAGGCAATTTCGGGCGAATTTCAGTCTTGACACGCCCCGACCCCGTGGGCAGCATGCTCAGGGACGCCGCTGGATCGATGGCCAGAGTTGAAAGCGCTCCCAGCGCTCTTGCTCATTCTCTTGCTCATTCTCTTGCTCTTGCTCTTGCTCATTCTCTTGCTCATTCCCTACCCTCCCGTTCAGCCTTCCGGAGGCACCGCATGTCCACAATCCGACGGCGGGCAGGTACCGCCCTGGTCGCCCTTTCCCTTGCTGTTCCGTTTGCAGTGCCGACCTTCTCCGCCCAGGCGGCCCCAGCCGACGCCCCGCAGTACGAGCGGGTCTTGAACGGGTCCTTCGATTCCGGCAGCAAGAGTCCGTGGTGGAGCAGTGGGAACACCTCGTCGGGTGTCACCGACGGCAAGCTCTGCGCGCAGATCCCGGGCGGCACGGTGAACCCGTGGGACTCGATGATCGGGCAGGACGACGTGCCGCTGGAGAGCGGGCAGCCGTACACGCTGCGGTTCGACGCGTCGGCCAGCCGCGCGGTCCAGTTCCGCACAGCCGTCCAGCTGGCGGCGGCTCCGCACACAACGGTGCTGAACAAGGGGGTCACGGTCGGCACGACGTCGCAGACGTTTCAGTTCACCGGCACCTCGACCGTGACAGATTCGCACGGCCAGGTCACCTTCCAGGCGGGCGGCGCGACCGAGCCCTACACGCTGTGCCTGGACAACATCTCCTTCGTCGGCGGGATCGTGCCACCTGGTGGGGCACGGGATCTCGGCTCTCCGGTGCGGGTGAACCAGCTCGGCTACCTCTCCGACGGCCCCAAGCGCGCGACCGTGGTGACTGCGGCGACGAGTCCGCTCAGCTGGAGTCTGCTGGACTCCGCGGACCAGCCGGTCGCGACCGGTACGACGACCCCGTACGGCGCGGACGCGATGTCCGGGGACAACGTGCAACTCGTGGACTTCGGCACCTTCCGTGGCTCGGGCCAGGGGTATCGGCTCGCCGTCGGGACCGAGCTGAGCGAGCCCTTCGACATCGGCGACAACCTCTACCAGCCGCTCCGCCGGGACGCGCTCGCGTACTTCTACAACAACCGGAGCGGCACCCCGATCGAGGCCGCCTACGTGGGCGACGCCCACGCCCGACCTGCCGGCCATCTCGGCGTCGCGCCGAACCGGGGCGACACGTCGGTCCCCTGCTTCCCGGGGACCTGCGGCTACAGCCTCGACGTACGGGGTGGTTGGTATGACGCCGGAGACCACGGCAAGTACGTCGTGAACGGGGCGCTCGCGGCGTGGCAGTTGCTCGACCTGTACGAGCGATCTGCCGACAATCGCGATCGTGGCGTCGCCGACGGGACGCTCCGAATTCCTGAAGCGGGCAACGGTGATCCCGACGTCCTCGACGAGGCGAAGTGGGAGATCGACTTCCTGCTGCGGATGCAGGTGCCGGCCGGTCAGCCGTTGGCCGGGATGGTCCACCACAAGATCCACGACGAGAAGTGGACCGGCCTGCCGACCCGGCCCGCGGCCGATGCTCAGCCGCGCTACCTCTATCCCCCATCGACCGCTGCCACCTTGAACGTCGCGGCAGTCGGTGCTCGGTGCGCGCGAGTCTTCGCGAGGTGGGATCTCAAGTTCGCGGCGAAGTGTCTGATCGCTGCTGACAAGGCGTGGAAGGCGGCGCAGCAGCATCCCGCGATCTACGCCCCGGACGGCGGCGAAGGCGGCGGAGCGTACGACGACACGAAGGTGACCGACGAGTTCTCCTGGGCGGCGGCCGAGAACTTCGCGACGACGGGTCTTCCGTCGTACAAGCGCGCGATCACCACCGAGTTGAAGGCGGCGGACGGGTTCTCCTGGCAGGAGACCGGTGGGCTCGCGGATCTCGCCCTCGCGCGGGTGCCTTGGCGGCTTTCTCCGCCCGACCAGGCGAAACTCCGTAAGCGCCTCAGCAACGTCGCCGATCAGTATGTCGCCGACATCGGGGCGCAGGGCTACGCCAACCCCTACCTCCCGGCTGACGGGAAGTACGTGTGGGGATCCAACAGCGCGGTGGCCAACAACTCGATGATCATGGCAACGGCCTATGACCTGACCGGCACTCGAAAGTACCGCGACGCGGCGCTGGAGTCGCTCGACTATCTGCTCGGGCGGAACGCGATCAACCAGTCGTACGTAACCGGCTATGGTGAGCGCGCGAGCCACAACCAGCACCACCGGTTCTGGGCCCACTCGTTGGATCCGTCGCTGCCGTCGCCCGCTCCGGGATCCATGGCTGGTGGACCGAACTCCGGGCTGCAGGATCCGGTTGCCCAACGCAACCTTCAGGGATGTTCGCCGGCGGCGTGCTACGTCGACGACATCGGCTCCTACTCGACCAACGAGGTAGCGGTGAACTGGAACTCCGCCCTCGCCTGGATGACCGCCTTCGCCGACGCCGAGGGCCATACTGCGAGCCCGGCCGCAGGTGGCACTCCGACGGCCGGCGCTGCGGCGGGTACTGCGGCGCGTGGTCCGGCCGGTGCTGCAGCGGGTGATGCGGCGCGTGGTCCGGCAAGCGATGCGGCGGGTGGTCCGGCCGGTGCTGCGGCGCGTGGTTCGGCGGGTGCTGCGGCGGGTGATGCGGATGCGCCGGCGAAGGTGTTGGCTAGTCCAGTGGAGCTGACGAACGGGTTCTATG
Source organism: Kribbella alba (assembly GCF_039529635.1). NCBI lineage: Bacteria > Bacillati > Actinomycetota > Actinomycetes > Propionibacteriales > Kribbellaceae > Kribbella > Kribbella alba. The sequence goes on from NZ_BAAANE010000006.1 coordinate 190,566, forward strand.
TCGATCCGAACTCGACGCCCGCGACCTGGGTGAAGAGTCATGGCAGCGACTCCCGGGCCGGTAGCATCAACGCCGGCATCGCGACCAAGCCGATGGCCAAGTGGTTCGGCAACACACCGGGGACCACCATCGGCGCTGCGGTCGGCGCGTTCGTCGGAGCTGCCGACAATGCCGACCGGTTGCCGATCCTCGTCGCGTACAACCTGCCTGGCCGCGATGCGTGTGGCGGTCACTCGGGCGGCGGCGCGGGATCACCCGCGGCGTACCGGACCTGGATCGCGGCGTTCGCCGACTCGATCGGCACCCGGCCGGCGATCATCATCATCGAGCCGGACGCGCTCGGCGACTTCGAGTGCATGGACTCCGCGGCCATTGCCGAGCGCAACGGCATGCTTGCTTTCGCCACCCAGCAGTTCCGCGACCGAGCGCCGAACACCTGGGCCTACCTCGACGCGGGCAATGCCGGCTGGGTCCCAGCTGCCACGATGGCGCAACGCCTGAACGGCGCAGGGATCGCGAACGCGCACGGGTTCGTGGTGAACGTGTCGAACTACTACACGACCTCGGCGTCGGTCACGTATGCGACCAATGTGCGGAGCGGCCTGTCCAGCCCGAAACCTTTCGTGGTCGACACCAGCCGTAACGGCAACGGGTCGAACGGCCAGTGGTGTAACCCGGCCGGGCGCAAGCTGGGGACGACGAGTCAGGTCGGCGGCGGCGGTGGCGCGGAACTGCTCCTGTGGGTAAAGGTCCCCGGCAACTCGGACGGCCCCTGCGGAACCGCCCCCACCATCCCAGCGGGCCAGTTCAGCCCCGACCTCGCAGTACAACTGATCAACGGAACGTAGAGCACCGCCCCCTTACGTCCGAAGGATCCGGGGCCCCGCCCCACCCTTCCTCGGACGCAAGGATGCGAGAACCGCAACCAACTCCGTGCGTCCGAAGGACCCGAGGGCACGCCCCTCACCCGCTCGGACGCAACAACCCGAGAACCACAACCAACCCCGTACGTCCGAATGAGCCGCCCCGGCGAGTCCGGAGACTTCGTTACGTGTTTACCGGCCTCGGCGAGACCGGTTCGGTGAGTGTAGTAAGTCTGCTCGGCTTGGATCGGTGTCAGGTCCTGGATCGACTCGTGAGGCCGCTGGGTGTTGAACCAGTGGACCCAGTCCAGGGTCTGGGCTTCGACGTGGTCGCGGTCCTTCCAGGGCCCGTAGGAGTGGATCAGTTCGGACTTGAACAGGCCCATGTGGGACTCGGCCAGGGCGTTGTCGTAGGCATCGCCGACGGACCCGACCGAGGCGTCGACGCCCTCGTCGAGGAGGCGCTGGGTGAACGCGATCGAGGTGTACTGGGAGCCGGCATCGTTGTGGTGCACCAGCCCGGCCAGGTCGGTGACACCGTCTTTTCGGCGGGTCCACAACGCCATCTCGAGCGCGTCCAGGACCAGCGGCGTGGTCATCTGTGTGGCTGCTCTCCAGCCGACGACCCGGCGGGAGAACACGTCGATCACGAACGCGACGTAGACCATCCCGGTCCAGGTCGCCACGTAAGTAAAGTCGGCTACCCACAACCGGTTCGGTGCCGAGGCGACGAAGCGGCGATCGACCCGGTCCGGCGGCCGGTTCGCGGACTCATCAGCGATGGTGGTCCGCGGTGTCTTGCCGCGGACCACGCCACTGATGCCCAGTTGGGTCATCAGCCGTTCCACGGTGCAGCGAGCGACATCGTGCCCCAGTGCCCGTAGATGCAGCCACATCTTGCGCGCCCCGAACAGCCGCACGAACTGGTTCTTGCGTGCCTTCTCGATCTCGCCGATCAGTTCGGCATCGCGGAGTTTCTTCTTACTGGCTTGACGATTCGCGTTGTCGTAGTAGGTGGATGGGGCGATCTTGCAGCCATGCTCGGACAGCACCCTGCAGATCGGCTCGATCCCGAACCGGTCCTTGTGATCGTTGATGAAAGCAACAATCATCGCTGTGGGCGGTCGAGCTCCGCCGCGAAGAAAGTCGCTGCCGACTTCAAGATCTCGTTCGCCCGCCGCAGCTCGGCATTCTCCCGCTTCAACGCCTTCAGCTGCTCCGACTCCTCGGTCGTGACCCCGGGCCGCTGCCCGGCATCGATCTGGGCCCGGCGGACCCACTTGCGCAGCGTCTCGGCCGACCCGATCCCCAGCTTCGACGCAACCGACTTGATCGCCTCGAACTCCGAGCCATAGTCAGCCTTGGACTCAGCAACCAGCCGGACCGCGCGCTCACGGATCTCGGGCGAATACGACGACGGACGTCCCATGGACTTCATCCTTCCAACAAATGAAGTCTCCAGACATGCCGGGGCGGTTCAGAACGACCCGAGGGCACACCCCACACCCGCTCGGACGCAACAACCCGAGAACCACAACCAACCCCCTGCGTCCGAACGACCCGAGGGCACACCCCACACCCGCTCGGACGCAAAAACCCGAGAACCACAACCAACCCCCTGCGTCCGAAGGATCCGGGGGGGGGCCCCACACCCGTTCGGACGCAAAACCCGAGAACCGTGACCGACCCCGTACGTCCGAACGACCCGAGGGCACACCCCACACCCGCTCGGACGCAACAACCCGAGAACCACAACCAACCCCCTGCGTCCGAACGACCCGGGGGCACACCCCACACCCGCTCGGACGCAAAAACCCGAGAACCGCAACCAACTCCTTGCGTCCGAAGGATCCGGGGGCAGGCCCCTCGCTCCTTCGGACGCAAGGACGCGAGGACGCGAGGACGCGAGGACGAGCGGGCGCAAGGACGCAAGGACGTGAGGCGGGGTTAGGGGAAGCGGGACGCTAGGGCGATGCAGGCGCCGGCGGCGGCGAGGGTGAAGAGCATGGCGATGCCTGCGAATCTCGCCGTCACCTCCTTGTCGACCTTGTCGTAACCGACCGAGGAGCCGATGTCCTTGTAGACGTCCTCGAGCTCGCCGGCGGACTCGGCCGTGTAGGCCTTGCCGCCGGTGATTTCGGCGACGCTGCGCAGTTCGGCGCGGTCCGGTGGGACCCGTTGCCGGATGCCGTCCATCTCGATGAAGCCGGAGTCGGTGCCGAAGGTGATCGTGTAGACGGGCGTGTTCTTCGCCTTCGCCGCCTGGGCACCTTCCTGCGCGGTGCGTCCCACGGTCCGCTTGCCGTCGGACAGCAGCACGATCCGACCCGGCGCCGGGTCGTTCGGGTGCTGGGGATCCGGCGGGACCTGGGTGAGTGCCTGTAGCGACGTGAAGATGCCCTCGCCCGTCGCGGTGGACTCCGCCAGCTCGAGCCCGTCGATCGAGCGCTGCACGGTTGCGCGGTCAGTGGTCGGCGGCACGATGATGGCCGCCGTACCGGCGAAGTTGACCAGCGCGACGTTGAACTTGGCCGGCAGCTGGCTGACGAAGTTCTTCGCCGACTTCTTCGCGGCCTCGAGCCGGTTCGGGTCGACGTCGGTGGCCATCATCGACAGCGAGACGTCGATCGCGACCACGATGGTGGCCCGCTCCCGCGGCACCTTGACCTGGGCCTTGGGCTGCGCGAACGCCAGGATGCAGGATGTCGCCGCTAGCAGCGCCATGACGACCGCCAGGTGCCGGCGCCACTGCGGCCGCCGCGGTGCGACCCGGTCCAGCAGGGCGATGTTGGTGAAGCGCAGCGCGTACTGCGCTCTGCGGTGCTGGAGGTAGATGTACCCCGCGATGACGAGCGGGATGAACAGCAGGAACCACAGTCTGGCCGGAGACAGGAACTGCATCAGCGAGCCACTCCCTTCGGCGGTTGGTGCAGGCGTGGCGCCATTCGGCGGTAGGCGAGGACGAACCGCACGGTGTCGGCGACCCAGTCGCGGTCGGTCCGCAGAACCAGATGCCCCGCTCCTACCCTACGTAGGGCGATCCTGGTTCGTTCCCGCTGAGCAAGTGCGGCCGCAGCATATTCCTCGCGAACCCGGCGCTTACGGGTGTCGATCTCACGGATCGCGCCCGTCTCCGGATCGCCGATCATGACCACCCCGATGTTCGGCAGTTCCAGCTCGCGAGGGTCGACGATCTCCACCGCCAGCACCTGGTGCTGCGCGGTCAGCTTGCGCATCGCTCGCTCCCAGGAGGGTTCCAGCCGGCTGTCGATCTCGCCGTCCTCCGGGGTGAGGAAGTCCGACACGATCACCCGCAGGCCGCGCTTGCGCTGCGTGCGCGCCATCGAGTCGAGCGCGCCGGCGAGGTCGCTGCGGGCCTGGTGGTCGCCGTTGCCCTTCTCCGCGAGCAGTGCCCGGAGCAGCCCGTAGAGCGCCAGTCGACCGGATCGCGCCGGCCAGCGGCGCAGGGCCGAGTCCCGAAGCATCAGGCCGCCGAAGCGGTCGCCGAGCCGATGCGTGAGGAACCCGACGGTCGCGACGGCCGCTACCGCGAGTTCACGCTTCTCGAGCTGGCTGGTGCCGAAGTCCATCGACGCGGACAGGTCGACCATCGCCCAGGTCTCCAGCTCACGGTCCGCGATCAGGTCGCGGACGTGCGGAACCGTAGTACGGGCTGTCACCGCCCAGTCCATCCGGCGGACGTCGTCGCCGACCTGATACTCGCGGGCCTCGGCCAGCTCGGTGCCGGGGCCCGGCAGCAGGCCGAGGTGCTCACCGTGCAGGTAGCCCTCGAGCCGGCGGACGACCGTCAGCTCCAGCCGGCGCAGCGCACGCTCCGGAGCGAGCTGCGAGATCGTCATCGCAGCCCGGGGGTCAGGTCGCTTGGCTGCCATAGAGCTACACGAACTCCGGGCGCCCGGAGCCGTCGTTGCCGTCCCGCCAGACCGGCTGCGGCGGCGGCACGGTGGCGAGGATGCGCTCGATCACCGCGCGCGGGTCGATGTTGTCGGCGACCGCGTCGAAGGTCAGGCCGAGGCGGTGGCCCATCACGTCGAGCGCGACGGTCTGGATGTCGCTGGGCAGCAGGTAGTCGCGGCCGTGGATCAGCGCGAGCGCGCGGCCGGACGAGATCAGGCCCAGGGTGGCACGCGGGCTGACGCCGAGCTCGATGATCGGCTCGAGGTCTGGCAGGTGGAAGTCGGCCGGCGTCCTGGTCGCCATCACCAGGCGAACCGCGTACTCCGCCACCAGGTTGTGCACGAAAACCTGCTCGGCCGAGCGCTGCAGCTCCATGATCGTCTCGGGCTGGAGCACCTGACGAGCCTGCGGCGGGTCAACGCTCATCCGGCGGAGGATCTCGAACTCCTCATGCCCGCGCGGGTGCGGCACGTCGATCTTGACCAGGAACCGGTCCCGCTGCGCCTCGGGCAGCGGGTAGACGCCCTCGGACTCGATCGGGTTCTGGGTCGCGATCACGATGAACGGCTTCGGCATCGGGAAGGTCTGGCCGCCGATCGACACCTGCCGCTCGGCCATCAGCTCCAGCATCGCCGACTGCACCTTGGCCGGCGCCCGGTTCACCTCGTCGGCGAGGACGAAGTTCACGAAGGTCGGGCCGAGCTCGATGTCGAACGCCTCGCGGGTCTGCCGGTAGATCCGGGTGCCGACGATGTCGGAGGGCACCAGGTCAGGGGTGAACTGGATCCGGGCGAACGAGCCACCGACGACCGAGGCGAAGGTCCGCACGGCCAGCGTCTTGGCGACACCCGGCACGCCCTCGAGCAGGCAGTGCCCCTTGGCCAGCAGCGACACCATCAGCGTCTCGACCATGTGCTCCTGCCCCACGATGACACGCTTGACCTCGTTGATGGCCTCGCTCACCAGGTGGGACTGCTGGGCGACTGACCCAGCGGGCACAGTGGTTTCGGTCATGCCTGTCCTTCCGGGGTCCACACGGACCTTGTGTGCTCGGGAACTCCCGCCATTCCATCAGATCCCTGGGGCCGCGCACGAGCACGCCCCGCCCGGGCCCGCTCCTATCCTCCCCACCCAGCCAAATCGGGACACTTCCGGCGTTCCTGATCGCAGTCTGTGACGAGTCCCGGTACGACGTATCGCCGGGCGTGGGCGACATCTCTACCACTGGTCTGGTTGGATTGGATGCGATGACCGCGACCGAGTCCCGATCCGCTGCGCCGACGGCTACTCCCCCGGCCGGCGAGCCCGCGCGGGTGGTTCCGGACGGCCTGCCGCTGCTGCCGGAGGATCCGCCGCGGGTCGGCGATTTCTGGCTGCAGTCCCGGCTGGGCGCGAACGCGGCCGGCTATCTCTACGCGGCGAGTGACGACAGCGGCCAGCGCGCGGTCGTCGCGATGATGACCGAGGGTTCCGCCGACGACGCGGCCGCCCGGGACCGGTTCGTCACCGCGGTCGACGAACTGCCGACAGAAGCCGTGCTGGCGCACAACGACTCGGATGACGACGACCTGGCCCTGTGGGTCGCGCTCGGGCCGGTCCGCCCGGACGACGGCTCGAGTTCGGCCTCGGACGAGCGGATCATCGCCGAGCGTCGCGGTGAGGATGTGCTGTCCGCGGTGCTGATGGACCGTGTCCCGCAGCTCGGGCGGTTCCGCGGTCCGGACTTCCGGCACTACTGGGAGAACCGCCGCCGCCCAGGCCTGTTCCGGATCTGGCCGCTGCCCTGGCCCGCCGTGTTGCGCCCGGCGTCCCGTGTCGCGCTGATCCTGGCGTTGGTCACGATGGCGTTGATCATGGGACTCGCGATGTTGATCGCGTGGCTGCTGTTCCGCAATGCCCCCGAGGTCGACCCGGGCCCGGTGATCCCGACCCCGAGCGGCACCTCGACAGTCACGGTCACCCCGACGACGCCGCCCCCAGGCACCGTCTCGCCGAGCCCCGGGCCAGGCACACCGACGTCCACCGTCACTGTGACGCCGAGCCCGGGTGCGACGATTACCGGACCGTTCCCCACTGGCGGCACTCCTGGCAGCCCGGGCAGCGACCCGAGCGACCGCTTCTAGCCGATCAGCTTCCGCAGTTCCTCGTCGCGCCAGAGAGCGGCCGGCACGGGCTGGCGGACCAGTGCCGCATCGGCCCGGATCTCGGCCGGACTCGCCGCGCCGATCAACACCGACGTGACGGCCGGATGCCTGCTGGGGAAGGCCAGAGCGGCCTGCGGAAGGGAGATCCCGTACCCCTCACAGACCGCGGCGATCCGGCGAGCCTTGACGTTGCCGACGTCGTCCGCCGCCTCCTTGGAACGGTCCGTCTGCAGCACCTGCCGGGTCAGTACGCCGGACACTATCGCTGCCACCCCACGGGCCTGGCAACGATCCAGCAGCGGTTGACCGGACTGGTCGAGCAACGAGTACTGACCGGCCAGCAGAATCGCGTCCAGCTCGGTGTCGCGGACGAGTCTGTCGAGCAGCTCCCAACGGTCCGCGGCTGCGCCGATCGCATGCGTCACGCCCTGCTCGCGAAGCTCGTGCAGCGCCGGGTAGGCCTCGTCGATCGCCTGCTGCCAGTGCTCCCCCGGATCCTCGAGGAAGACGAGATCAACCGAGTCCAGGGCGAGCCGCTCAAGGCTCTCGGTGATGGACTGTCTGATCCCGGCGGCCGAGAAATCGGTCCGCAGCCCTTGCTCCGTGACGATCCCGCCGACCTTCGTCGACACGAGGTACTCCCCGCGCGGGCGGCGGGCGAGCGCAGTACCGAAGCGTTGTTCGGAACGGCCCAGGCCGTAGGCCGGTGAGGTGTCGAAGAACCTGATCCCCGCTCCGTACGCCGCGTCGAGGGTCGCGGTGGCGCGGGCGTCACCGTCGGGGTCGGGCAGTTCGCCGATCGGGGATCCGCCCAGGCCGAATCGTGGCGGGCGGAACTTCCGGGTCACGCGGCTGGGGACGGCATGGCTGGGAGCTGGCATCGGGCTCCTCCCATCCCTGGTCGGTGTCACTACCAGGATCAGGGATTTGCGACATCCTCGCATCTCGAATTGACGATGCCGAGGTGAGACCCACCCCGGCACCAGTTAGTGGCAGGGAGACTGCGTGGTCCTGTGAGCGCCCCCTGATCTCCATCTACGTAACTGGAACGCTGAGCCAGGACGGATCTCCCGCCGGCGAGCTGAAGGCGACGGTGGTGCCGAGCGAGCTGCGGCCGAGGTACCGCGGGTCGACCGTGTCGACGACCAGGACCAGGTGATGGCCGGCCGCTACCTCCCAGCTCGTCGCCTCCAGCCGGAGGTCGATCGGGAGAGCCTTGCCTGGAGTTGCCCCGCGCAATGTGAATGGCTTGTGGGAGACGAGCGACCCGACGCCCAGCGCATCAACGTCGTACAGATAGGCGAAGAGCGAAGTGTCGCGCCCGCTCGGCGTGACCGTGACGTGCAGCCGCGGCGACCCGTTCAGCACGACTGCGGAGCTGTACGCCGGTCCCGACCAGACCCCCGCGAAGGTCCGATCGACCAGCGGTGTCCCCACCCCGGTCGGGATCGAGAGCAAGCCCTGCAAGGCACCCGACAAGATCGCGACTCCACTGTCGGCAACGGTCGGAACGCCCGCACCGATGCCGTTCGACCACCCGGTCGAGGCGTTCGCCTGCAGCCCACCGGTGCGGGACAACCCCGCCGGCTTGGACAAGTACGACGTACGCGGGGATCCCACCGCTGCCCAGTTCGGGTAGCCGCGCCACACGCCACGCTGCGACTTCAACTGCACGGGCGCCTCTCCGTCAGCGCCGTTGTCCGCGCCGGTCAGGTAATGCCGCAACCACGGAGCGAGCTCGTCCCAGGTCTCGTTCGGCAGGCCGATCGCCCCGGTCGCCTCGGGCGTCGCGTGGTCGCCATGGGCGAACAGCAGCCGCTTCGGACCGGTCAGCCTGGTGAAGAAGTCGGTGTACTGAGTGGGCGGAAAGATCGAGTCCTCGAAGGCGTTCGCCAGGAAGATCGCCGGACGGTTCGCGTTGATCCGGTCGACCACGGTCGCCGCGGACCGGACCGGCGCGAGCGCCTGGGCTTCCGCGATCGCCTCGTCGTACCGGCCGACGACGAACTTCGTCTGCAGCGACTGCAGCTCCGGGCCGGGCCTGCCGGTGAGGTTGCCCAGGGCAAGCAGGGCGGCGACCGACTGAAGGTTCACCGTGTCGTTCGGGTTGAGCGACGCGATCAGATCCGCCCAGCCGCTGAGTGCGCCGACCGCCTTGATCCGCGGGTCCTGCGCGCTCGCGATCAACGAGACACCGGCGCCGTAGGAGATGCCGACGGCCGCCACCTTGCTGGTATCCGCGGGAGTATTGTCGTCGGCCCAGTCGATGATCTTGCTGACGTCGGCAACCGTCGGCGGACCCGCGATGTCGATGCCGCCGGCCGAGTCCCAGAACCCACGACTGCTGTACGAGATCACCTGGAATCCGGCGGTCGCGAGCTTGGACCCCTGACCGACGTACTCGACGTTCGGGACACCCCAGCTGGACGGCATCACCACCAGCGGGAAAGGGCCGGCGCCTTGGCCGGTCGGAGTGAGCACCACCGCACCGATCTCCGTGCCACCCGCGCCGGGGATGCGCTGGTACGCCGTACTGAATCCAGGCGCGGCATCAGCCGTCATCGGGGCAAGGCCGACGCTCGCGGCGATGACGGCAAGGGCAAGCAGGACTCTGCGCACGGCGACCTCCGACTGGGTTACTCCGCAGTTTTACCGAAGGGTAACCAGGAAGTTGCCGCTGTGTCACTAGCTGAATACTGCGAGTCAGAACAGGTTGACGCCGGTGGCTTCCACCGACCAGTCCCACAGGCGCTTGGCGAGCTCGGGGTCCTGCGCGATCTTGGACGGCTGGACCACCTTCGGAGCCCCGCGCTGCTCGAGGAAGCGCGGACCGACGTAAGTACCAGGGCGCACGTCGGGCCACGTCGCGGCGTACAGGCTGGGCATGGCACCGTCCGCGGCGGACTGGCCCAGGAGCTTCGTGCCGAGGCTGAGGACGCGGGCCTCGAGGTTGACGCCGCCGAGCTGAGGGCCGGTCGTCTGGAGGTGGGTCTGCGCGTAGCCGGGGTGCGCCCCGACGCTCAGCAGGTTGGAGCCGGCGGATCGCGCCCGGCGGTCGAGCTCGAGCATGAAGAGCAGGTTCGCGAGCTTGGACTTCCCGTACGCGTCCCACTTGCGATAGCCGTTCTCGGCCTTGAAATCGGCCTGGCTGATCCCACGGGCGGATTTGTGCACGAAGGAGCTCACGGTCACGACCCGCGGGTGCTCGCTTCGCAGCAGGAGCGGCAACAAGTGCGCGGTGAAGGCGAAGTGCCCGAGGTGGTTCGTGCCGACCTGCAACTCGAACCCGTCGGCCGTCTGCCGGTACGGCGTTGCCATCACGCCGGCGTTGTTCACCAGGAGGTCGAGCGGTTCGGTCAGTTGCGCGGCGGCCTTCTCGACGCTGCTCAGGTCCGACAGGTCGAGATCGAGGACCTGGGGTTTGTCGCGGTTCGAGGCGGCGGCGAGCTCAGTCGCGGCCCGGGCGGACTTCTCCGGGTTGCGCGCGGCGACGATGACCTCGGCGCCGTGTCTGAGGAGTTCGAGAGCGGTCTGGTAACCGAGGCCGCTGGTCGCACCGGTGACGACGGCGCGACGGCCGGTGAGGTCAGGGATGTCCGCAGTGCTCCAGCTCATGCGCCCACAGTAGCGCTGGGCGCATGAGCTGGTTTGTCGGTTTGCTGTCAGAGGATCTTGCGGGCCTTGAAGGCCTGGGTGACTTGGTCGGCCGCGGCCTTGCCGTAGAGCAGGCGAGCGGACTGCACGGTCACCTTTGCAGCCGCCGCGAAGGTGGTGTCGGGCGTGTAGAAGAACGTGCCCTGCAGGATCACCTTGTTGGCCTTGGTCCGGCCTAGCGCCTTGCTGATGTCCCACAGCGCATTCGACCAGATCTCGCCGTCGTCGTGCACCTCACCGTCGATGTCATCGGTGGTCTTGCCGGTGTCGGTACGGCGGAGGCAGTGCTTGGGGCCGCTCGTGTAAGACGTGGCGTCCCAATCCATCACGCACGGCAAGTCGTAGCCCTTGCTGACCGGGACCGACATCGTTACGGCCCAGTAGTCCCCGAAACCCTCGCCGATGGAGCCCGCCTCGATCGTCTCGCCGAAGCCGGGCACGACGTCGTCCTGGATGGCGTGGCCGTACTCGTGCCAGATCACCTCGGCGTCCTCGGCGTCGTCGACGCCACCCGTGCCGGTCGTGATCATGTCGGCCGACGGGTCGTAGAACGAGTTGTCGTCCGGGATCGTGTTGATCGAGAAGTCCTGGGACTCGTTGTTGACCTCGGTGAAGCCGAGCGAGTGGATGTACTCCTGCGTCTGGTTGACGTGGTAGTACGCCATCACCTGCTCGAAGCGGCCGTTGGCACGCTGGTAGACGAACGTGTTGTTCTTGTTCTGCGCGACGCCGCCGGCGGCTTCCGTGATGTTGACGTAGGTGCCGTTGAGCTTGCCGCTGCCGTCCAGGTTGCGCAGGATCACGTTCTTCTGCGCCAGGAACAGCTCGTTCTGGTTCTTGTCGTTCTGGTCGGTCAGGTTCTCGTTCTTCTGCGACACGACCGGGTTCGGGTCGAACACGGACCCCTTGCCGTCCACGTTGTCGCTGATGACCTTGGACTCGACCACCACGCCGGACTTGGCGTCCACCAGTGAGCGGCTGACGCCCTCGGTCGAACGCGACGTGACGTTCCAGACCAGCCGGGCGTTCGAGCCGCCGACGACTGCGAGTTGGGCGGCGCCCTGAGTTGCCGCTGGGGTCGTGGTGACGCCCTTGTTCGGCGCCGCGATCCGGTTCCGGGCGGCCCGTGCCGTCACGACGGTGTTGGCCGACTTTGTGGCGGTTGCCGCAGGCACCGATGCGGACACGTCCAGCGATTCCGGTACGGCGTCCCGTCCGTCGGAGAGCTGAACGACCTTGCCGAACTTGTCGATGTGCTTCGCGTAGTACCCGTTGATCACCGGCAGGCCCTTGAAGGTTTGCTGGTACCAGTAGTGCTTGCCGAGCAGCGAGGTCTTCGTGCGGATCAGCTTGAGGTTCGGCGGTAGTGCCGCCGTACTGGAGCTGGTGACGGCCGCGTTGGCGGCGGCGGTGCCGGCCGGAGTTGCTCCCGCGGCGCTGGTGAATGACATTCCCAGCGCAAGTGCCGCGCAACCCGCGGTGATCGCCGCTAGTTGGCGTTGCACCTGTTTCGTCATACGCATTCCCTCCCGGTGTCGACGACGACCGTAGCGGTACGACTACGGTCCGTCGCGACCCTAGTTGGCCCCGGGCCCCACTGGGAAGCAAATCTCCGCGTCGGTAAGGGCGGGCAAGGGAAAACATCTATCCCCGGCCATCAGCCGGGCTGGCCGTTGGTAGCGGACGGAACCTGGCCGCTTCTCGCCTTAGCGTTGACCTCGCCAACAGGAGAGGATCAGCCATGTCGAAGTTGAGTCTGCGAGCTCTGAACCGCGCCACCTTGGAGCGGCAATGGCTGATCGAACGCCGAACCGCTTCCGCTCTCGACGCTGTGGAGCACCTCGTCGGCATGCAGGCCCAGATCCCGCTCTCCCCGTACGTCGGGCTGTGGTCGCGGCTGGAGGGCTTTCGACCTTCCGAGCTCGCCGGACTCTTGGAGGACCGGGAAGCCGTTCGCGGTTCGATGATGCGGGCAACGATCCACCTGATGTCGAGCCGGGACTTCCTGGAGATCCGGCCGCTGGTGCAACCGTGCATGGATCGGGAGATCTACCAGAACCAGAGCTACGGACGGAAGCGGCTGGAGGGCCTCGACCTGCCCGCCGTGCTCACTGCCGGTTCGGCTTTGATGGCCGCGGGTCCCGCTACCGCTGTGCAACTGCGGGAACACCTCGGGCCGCTATGGCCGGATCGGGAACCACCTTCGCTTGCGCACGCAGTACGGTGCCTGTTGCCGACGATCCAGGTTCCGCCGCGCGGTGTCTGGGGCAAGGGCGGCAACCCGGCGATGTCCACCGCGGAGTTGTGGCTCGGCTCGCCTCTGAACGCGTCGCCCTCACTTGACCAGCTCGTACTGCGGTATCTCGCCGCGTTCGGGCCCGCCTCTGTCGCCGACGCCCAAGCCTGGTCGGGGTTGACCCGGCTGGCCGAGGTGTTCGACCGCCTCGATCTGCGTACCTATACCGACGCCGAATCCGGCCGTATCCTCTACGACCTCCCCACCATCTCCCTCCCCGATCCCGACCTCCCGGTCCCGACCCGGTTCTTGCCGGAGTACGACAATCTTCTGCTGTCCCACGCCGACCGCAACCGGTGGATCGACGACACGCAACGCTCACAGTTGCTGGTTCGGGAGGTGCTCACGCGTGGATCCGTGCTCGTCGACGGCCGCGTCGCGGCGATGTGGAAGCTGGAGAAGCAGGGAAACAAGTCCGCCGTACTGGAGGTCGAACCGATCGACAAGCTGACCGCACGTGCCCGCTCGTCGGTGCAGGCGGAGGGCCTGCGTTTGATCGAGTTCGCTGCCTCATCAGCCGCCACCGTTGACGTCAGGATCGTCGGGTGACCGTACTCAGCCAGCGCGCCCTGAACCGAGCCACCCTGTCCCGCCAATGGTTGCTCGAACGTCGCCCCGCCTCCGCCCTGGAGGCGATCGAGCAGCTGGTCGGGATGCAGTCGCAGGCCGCGCTCGCGCCGTACACAGGTCTTTGGACGCGGCTGGTGGACTTCGACCCGGCGGAACTCGTCGGGCTCATGCACGACCGCTCGGTGGTCCGCCTGTCGCTGATGCGAAGCACCATCCACCTGGTCAGCGCGACCGATGCCCTCGGCATCTATCCCCTCACCCGGCCCGTCCACGCCCGCGGCCTGGCGTCCAACCAGACGATCGCGCCACTCCGCGCCACGATCGACCTCGACGCCTTGGCGGTCGCCGGCAGGCGCCTACTCTCTGCTCAGCCTCTCAGCGGCCCCGACCTCGGGGCTGCCCTTGCTGAGGAGTTCCCCGGCTACGAACCGGCGGCATTGTCCCGCGCTGTGCGGGATCTCCTCGCCGGAGTACAAGTTCCGCCCCGCGGCATCTGGGGCAAAGGCGGCCAGCCCATCACCACCACCCTCGAGTCCTGGCTGGACCGGCCCCTCACCCCATACACGCTGGAGACCCTGGTCCTCCGCTACCTAGCCGCCTTCGGCCCGGCTTCCCCCATGGACATGCAGCAATGGTCAGGCCTGACCCACCTGACCGAGATCTTCGACCGCCTACTCCCCCAACTCCGCACCTACACCCACGAAGAAACCCGCCGCCGGCTCTATGACCTCGCCTCAATCACACTGCCGGACCGGGACACCCCGGCCCCGGTGCGCTTCCTCCCCGAATTCGACAACCTCTACCTGTCCCACGCCGACCGAACCCGTATCCTCGCCGACGCCCACCGCCCCAAGGTCTTCACCAACAACGGCATCATCAAAGCGACCGTCCTCCACAACGGCCTCCCCATCGCGACCTGGAAGGCATCCCTCACCAAGTCCACCGCCCACCTCGAACTCACACCCCTCACCGCCATCCCCAAGCACGACCGCGGCGCCATAGAGGCAGAGGCCTACCGCCTCCTGACCTTCCTCGCCCCCACCGCCCAATCCCACACGATCGAATTCGCCAGCGTCCCCTGAACGCACGAACAGCTCGACCCCAAAGGGATCGAGCTGTCCGCGTCTCGCACTTACGCTCGCCGAATCTGCAGAAGCAGAGCCGACGTCGCAGCCACGAGCGGCAAAAGCCCCGGATAGAACACCGTCACGGCAGCAACCACGATGAGGACAACCCGAGCGATCTGCCGTAGCAAACCAGCCAGTGTGACCAACAACGAGGTCAAGGCAACCAAGTTGGCATCCCAACGCTCAACTTTCTTGACGAAAGATGTGCGCCTGTGGCGGGTGTTTGCGAACGCCATAGGGCCGAACTCCCTAGGTCAGGTGAACGAGTGCCATGGCTGCGCGAACAACCACTCGGCGAATCGATCACAAGTGAACGAAAAGCACCGAGTGGTACTTCTGTCTGTCCGCCCAGGTTAACAAGGCGAATGGTGCACCGGCCAGGCAAGTTCCGGGCGGTGCTGTCTAAGCGTCCGGTATGGTTCTGATGTCGGCGGAGGTGCGCGAACACCGATGATGCCGATGAGACCGCGGCGCATCAACGGACCGAACTCCGTGCGCCGCGGTCTGCTAAGCCCGAAGGTTGACGAGTACCGGGCCTACGCGGGCGCCATTCGACCGTGCCAGCGAAACCAGCGCGTGCCCGGCCGAAACCCCCGTGATGATGTCCGACACGGTCCACCGCGCCCGCTCAATCCGGCGCACGCTGAATCCCGACGTCTGACTCTGACTCCGCCCATCCGGCATCCCGAACTGGTTGTACTGCGTGCCTGTCTGCGCACTCCGGTTGATCGTCGTCTCGGTCACGTACTGGTCGCCGAACCATCGCGAGAACACGTCGGCGTCTTGCGGATCAATGCCGCCGAAGACTGCCTTACATCCGGTCGATCCGAAGATTGTCGCTCGCACCTCGATCGGGAAGTCCGACATGGTCTGCGACAGCAGCACCAACCCGGCATTGTTCGATCGGAGCTTCTGCACGCCCCGGGCGACATAGTCATCAACGAACCGACCAGCCTCGTCGATCACCAACGCCTTGAAGATCGAGCGGTCGGTCTCGGAGGACGAGGTGATCTGGACGAACTGTGAGACCACGAGCCTTGCCAGGATGCGGGACGCATCCGGGTATTCCGCCTCTGGCAGCGCCACCCGCACGCGGACAGGTCTGCTGAGATCGCGCATCTGGAACGTGGGGCCTGGGTGATCGAGCAGCCTGCGCAGGGCAGGCCGGTCAAGCAAGGCGAACCTCTCGACCAAGCTGGCTGCCGGATCCGCCGTCCGCTGCGTCTGGTTCTTGCGAGTATCGAGAAGAGCCTTCAGCTCTTTGGATCCAGGCCCCTTGAGGCGTTCCTTGACCCGATCTATCGACGACTGCTCCGCTCGAAGCAGCCCGAGTAACTCCGGCACCGTCGGCCAGCGTTCGTAGGCAGCTTCGAATGGCGCCAGGCAGGCATACAAGGCGTTCTTCGAGGCGTCGATGAAGTACGCCTTGTCGTCGCTGACCTGGGGCGGCAGCAAGGCCGATGCCAGCCGGTCAGCTGCAACGTCGGCAGTGCGAGACCCACCAAAGAGGCTGAACCCACAGGTCGGATTCAACGGGTCGATCGTGACATCGAACCATCCGTCATACGCGAAGTCCGTCGACTTCGGGTCGACGACGACCATGCTCGCCTTCCCCGCTAGCGCCGCCAGCGACAGATGCTCCACGATCGGAGTAGCGATGCCACGAGTCTTACCCGATCCTGGCGGCCCGATGACGAGCATCGATGTCCTCAGCACATCCAGGTCAATGCCGAAGTCCCCGGTGATCTCGAAGTCACTCCGGTGGTCCGGCACCACCTCACCAAGGCGAACTTGCCCGGCAAGCAGGTTGTGTCTCGCGAAGCGAGCGCCCGGTAGGTCGCGTTGCCGCGAAGGATGAACGAGCGCCGCACTGCGATCCGCC
The DNA here is from genome assembly GCF_039529635.1 of Kribbella alba. Lineage (NCBI taxonomy): Bacteria > Bacillati > Actinomycetota > Actinomycetes > Propionibacteriales > Kribbellaceae > Kribbella > Kribbella alba. Next base: position 207,020 of record NZ_BAAANE010000006.1, read on the forward strand.
TCGATTGCCCGGGCGAGCCGCTCCAGGCTTGCGGGGTCTGCGGCCGTCTGCCGAAGTGCGAAGGCGATCCGCGCGCGGTCGACATCTCCGAAGTCAGCAGCTGCCGCCAACTGGTCGAGTTGACTTGCCAGAGCGGGCTGCGAACTCCTGATCGACTCCCAGGGTTGAGTGCTGACAACGGGGACGGGGTGCGAGATCTCGTCAGGCGGGTGGGAAATGGCCTCCGCTAGGGCGGCCAGCTTCTTCTTGACAGCATCAAGCTGCGGGAAGCGCTTGTTCATGATCCGCTGCTCTGGAGGTAGCGCTCGAGGGCAGTAATGCGATCAGCAACAGACGGATGAGTCGAGTAGAGAGCCCCACGCCAGCCCGCAGCACGTCTGGCGACATCCTCGCCCTGGGCCTGAAGGTCGTACAGCATGGCGACAGTGTCACGGCCATAGCCAAGCTGTGCTGCGACCTGATCTGCCATCAACTCGCCGCGTCTGCTGAACCACGCCAGCGGTATGGGCACGATGATCGGCAGCATTGAGTAGAACACCCAGCCGAAGCCGTGGTGGAACCAAAGGGAGTTCAGGAACAAGCCGCCAAGGCCGAGGAACACCACCGCTCCGATCAAGCATCCGAGCGCTGGCACCTGCGCCGCCCTTCTGAAAGCGCTGCGCACCAGCGCCACCAACGCCCGACCCGGTAACGCGTACCAGAACGCCACCAACCCGGCCCACGGATGTCCGCCTCGGTGATGGCCCAACTCGTGGGCCAGAACGGCCTGTAGTTGCCGGGGCGACAAGACGTTGAGCGCCCACCGGGTCACCGCGATCGACCTGCCTGCCATGGCGAACCCATTGATACTGTCGGACTCCTCAACCCACAATTTGTAGTACTGCGGATTGATGTTTAGGCGCGAGCACACAGCCCGCCAGGCAATTTCGAGTTTCTGCTGCTCCAGCGCTGTTGGCCGTCGCAGTCGGAAGAGGTACTTGGCGAGATAGTCCTCCATCGGCGCCCAGAAGATCACCAATCCTGACAAGATCCAGAGGACCACCAACAGCACGGCCCAAACGCCGTCGAACAGCAGAGCCGCGATCCAGGCGACGACACCGAAGCTCCACAGCGCCCAGGGGAGGCCGAGCAGCAATTCGGCTGCTGACGGCACCGACATTCTCGGCCCCTGGGAAGTGGCCGGCATCGGCGGTCGCGGGTCGGCTGACGAGAAGGACCCCGGAGCGAGATCGGGGGCATCGGGGGCGCCACCGCCATCCTGTCGGCGCGGCGGCTGCCAATCATCTGGCGAGAACGAACCCGGCTTGTCGTCGGGGCCATCAGATCCGCTCATCGGACCTCCTCGACCCTTCGGACGGCTGCACTCCGGACATCCTTTCGCTGTGACCCACACGGTACTCGACCCACGTCTTCACCCAGGCCTCTCTCATGCACGCGAGTCAGTACATCGACACGTGCACGTGGTCGTAGTGGCCGCCGGTTGCATCCGAGGGATTGTAGACACCGCCACCGTTGTACGGTCGCCATTGACCAGTGCGCGCACTCCAGATCCTGCCGTACCAGATGACGTAACGAACACCGGTGGTGCCGGCGGTTTGTAGTGTCCAGTTCGCGACTTGATCGCCCTTGGTACGCGCAGACGCAGACTTGCGACCATCCGCGCCGACCATCACATCACAAGCCTTTCCCTTGGGATGATCACTGGTCGGATTCCACAGGTGGGCGTCCCAACAGGACATGCTCAGGTTCTGGAGGGCTGTGCGAGCCTTCGCAACCCAGGCCGCCGTTCGGGGCGTCAGCATGCCGCCAGTACCGGTCGGATCGGGAACCGACTGAACCTCGGGAGGCCAGGTACCGGCGATAGGTTTTCCGTTCGTCAACCCGCCGCCGCACTGTGCAGCTGCTGCCACCGCCGACGGCGGCGCGGCGGATGGTGCCGGGTGAGCTCCGGATCGGCCCGCGTAGGGGTCGCCAGGCCTGTTCAGGTCGATGCCTGCCTCTTCTGCGATGCTGCGTGCCGAGTCTTCTTGGCGTGCATACGCGTCGGGGAAAGCCGATACTTGGACGGCCTGTGCCGCAACCGTGTAGGGCATCGATTCCCAGCCATTGATGTCGACGAGGCCCGGCGGGCTTGGCGGTTTGTCACCGCCGAAGAATGCTTCCGCCGCATAGACCGGGTCCCTGATCTGCGCGACTGTTCCCCATCCGGCGGACGGTCGTTGCTGGAAAAGGCCGACAGAGTCTCTGTCCCCGTAGGAGAGATTCTGCAATTGCGATTCTTGTAGGGCTGTCATCAGGGCGACCAAGGTGGCCTGGCCAGGCAGGCCTCGAGAGACTGCCACCCCGTCGATGATCCTCGCGTAGGCGACCTGAATAACGCGAAGAGGCCCCGTGGGCTGCGGATCGTTCGCGCCTCCCGGCGCGCCTGGAGGACATGCTGCACTGACCTGATCCCCTCTGGCTCCGAACGGAGCCAGCATGACGACGACCATCAGAACGATGAAGCCCCCGATTGCAGCGACTTTGGTCATGGCGCCCTTCGCAGCGCCCAGGCCGGACGCCTGCGCCAGGTCCCTCGCGCTATACATCTCGCTCGCCGAGGTTGTCTGCGTTCATGGGCCGGTCCCGCCGTTGACAGCACTCACGACCCACCGTTGGCCCTCCGGAATCACGGTCACCAACAGAGGAACGTCGAACTGGCCAGCACCCTTGCCGGTCGTGGCGACTCTGACTGTGACGAGCCTGGTGATTCTGGTCGGCGTGTCCACCGGAGCCGTATCAGGCCGTGGAGCCACGACTGATACTGATAACACCTTCGATGCCCCACCCGCCGCCGACAGAGCCTCGTAGGTCGCGTCACCTGCACTAGTGAAGCTGGATGCCAATTCTGACGTCGTGAACTGCGCCGCTCGATCGACCAGCTGCTCGTAGGTTTCAGCCGCCGGTGTCCGCGTGTAGAACAGGTTGGCCCAACTCGTCGCGATCTGGTTGGCGGACGCGGTCTCCGCTGCTCCCGGCCTTTCCGTCTGGATCGGAGGTGTGCTGTTGGAAGGGGTACCGGTCGAACCATCCGTGGATGTCGCCGCTTGCGTGGGTTCAGGCACGTTGGTTCCGGACGCCGCGGGGGTCAACAACCCAACAGGTCCCTGGTCGCCGGAGTCGCCCTTGAGCAGGCGCGGCAACCCACCGCCGATACCAAGCACGAGGATCGCGAGCAGGATGATCACAGCGATGACACCGACCGGACTGGCCGGCTCGTTCTGCCGCTGATCGCGCAGCATGGCCCGCTGCTTGGCAGCGTCGTCCCGCCGACGTTGCCTCCGAGACCGATGCCCTGGTGCCTCCTCTGCAGGAGTGGTCATCCAAAGATCATCGCCATCAGACGAGGTTTTCCGGTTCCCCTCGCCGCGTCCTGACCGTGAGCCCACGCCGGATCACCGCCCGCCTGGAGACCGATGGCTGGTTGGCCCACTGCTCCTCGCAGCCGAGTATTCGCGGAAGCGCTTCGGCTGTGAGACCGCAGGCTTACGCACTTCCCGCGCGACCTTGGCAGGCCCTTCCCTGAGGCTGGCTGAGTGCACATGCCGCCGCGGCTCGTAACCGCCCTGACGCAGTTGTGCAGCGGTTAGTGACTGCTTGGCATGACGCCCGGAGCTTCGCTCCGTCGAGTTTCTGCTCGAACCGACCGTCGACTTGCCCTGCTCGAAGGTGCCGCCCTGGTAGATGTCCCTCGACACGCGGCTTGAGGCTGACTGTCCACCGGCTGAAACTGGGGCAGCGACGCCGCCTGATAGGCCGCCAACCGTACTCCGACGACCCGTAGGCCGGTTGCTGGATCCGCCGACACCTGGTCTGGTTGGACTCCCTGCCCGGCCGGGCTTCTCGGGCGATCGCTCATCGACATCGGCTTGCTGCACACGACCAGCGCCAGGACTGGGCATCGTTCGATAGATCCGAGTCGTGTCTGTGCGCTCCCCCGGCTCCCCTCCTTCGGATGACCGCCCCCGTTCCCTCTGGCGTTCTGACACCTCGGGAGCAGATCCACGACTGCGGATCGCAGTCATGACCCGACGTACCGCTTGAACCGCGCCGCGGCGTGCGTAGGAGCCCATCATCATGCTGCCTACTCCCGGCCGCATCATGGTGGTCAATGACTCAAGTAGACGCCTCAGGCGGAATGCGGCAATGAGCACTACCAAGGCCAGACCGGTGACCGGCAACCAGCCCAGACTCTGGCTGAGGCTGAAGACCGCGGTCATCAACGAAAGGGCGACTCCGAAGACAAGCATCGCTGCCACTGATTGAAGGACCAGTCCCAGCAACGCCTCGAGCCAGTTCATCCCCCATTGCCGTGACCGCCCAGGAATGATGAACAGGCACGCGAAGACGACGCCGACCACCAGCATCACCAGACACCCCACGAATGCCATCAGCGCTGTCGCTGCAAGTCCTATGTTCAAGAACGCGAACAAGGTCGCTGCGACCGCTGCGATGATCAGCACACCGATCCGGCCGAAAGGATTCTCACCCTTCGCCCATTTCACCGTGGCTGTGTCACCGCCGCCCTCTGCCTTCGCGACGTCGTTCTTGATGTAGTCCATACGAGCACTCGAGTCGATTCCGACGTCGAGCATCCCCTTGCCATACCGCTTGCAGGCCTCCAGAGACCCGAACTCCGCGATACACCACGGCGTGGCAGCAAAGCCGCGCCAGGCGGAATCTCCTGACTTCCTGAGCATCGTGTCCCGCGCCGTGCCTGAGAACGCAGGCTCAGGCATTTCGATCGGTGTTTTCATCGTGCCGCCGACGACCTGGCCGGATGCTCCCATGACAGTCTGAGCACCGACTTGGCGAGCCCCGTCGACACCCTTCAGCCAGGTGGCGGGCCCCATCGCCAAGCTGATCGCCAGCAACCCCGCTGCGAAGACCCAGACGAGCTGTCCCATCGCAGAGCCATTCGACCTGCGTTGGACGTAGGCGGCGATCGCGCCCAGCGCGAGGGCCGACGGCAACAGCCAGCCGGTGAGTTGGGTGCTGACATCTCCGATCGCATGAGTGGTCGAGTCCATCAGCGGCCGGATGTCAGTAAACGAGAACAGCCACCAGCCGATCGCGATCGCCGCGCGTGTAGCGGCGACGATGTACAGCATCAGCATCTGCGCGAATGAGTTGAAGACCGGCCGGAAAGGATCGCTGAAGCTGCCTTCGAAATCGAGGCTGTATGCCATCGGCGTGTATTGCTCGAAGAGGGTTCGGGTGTCGCCGTGGGTTAGGTCGGGGGTGGGGAGGAGATCGCCGAAGCCGGTGGGGTTGGTGGGGCCGGAGTTGGGGTCGGCGGCCAGGGCTATCTGAGTGGTGACGATGAAGGAGATGGCTAGGACGGTGAGCGCCGTTCGGATGCGGCGCGACCATCTCATGCGACGTGCTCCTTCTTGCCGGGGGTGGCGGCGTCCTCGACCGTGGCGGGGTACATGGCTTCGTTGTAGGCGGCTTCGTCGGCCTCTTGGTCGTAGACCTCGTCGGGGCCGATCGGCTCGTCGTAGCGACCGGAGTGGCTGCGGTCGTGGCCGTTCGGGGCTGCCGGGGCGGGGGCTGAGCCGTTTTGTTGGGCCACTGTCGGCTGGTGCTGTGTAGGCGCCGATCCGTTGTGGGCAGGTGCCGTTGTGGGCTGCCCCGGCGCCATCATGTGCTGTGGCGCGGGTGTCGGGCTGGGCTGGGCGGGCGCGGCTGGGTGCTCTTGAGGTGGCTGGTGTTGGGCGGCGGGTGCTGGTTCAGGGTGCGGCGACGGGGCCGGCTGGTCCTGGGCGGGTGGCTGGGGTGGTTCTTGGGTGTGGGCCTGGGCTTGGGCGTGGGCCTGGGCGGCTGGTTCGGGGAGGATGGCGTCGTCGAACTCGTCGTCGTCCGCGAAGGGGTCCGGCTCCTCGTACGGGGGCAGGATCGGGACGGTCGGCTCGAGGTCGTGTTCGCTCTCGGGGGTGGTGCGGAGGAGTTCGGCGACGCGCTGGCTCGGGATGTCGATCTGCACGGTCGCGACCTCGTCCCAGCGGTCCCTCATGATGCAGTGGCCGTGGCGGATGCTCTTCCCGTTGGCGGCGGTGTTGATGCCGCGGACGAGCGTCTGGTACGGCGGGGTCTGCGGGCGGCCGAGAAGTTCCAGGAGCGAGTCGACCTGTTCGCGGGAGCGAAGGCTGAACGCGAACAGGGTGGTGATCTGCTCGACCAGACCTGGCAGTTTCAGGATCGAAGCCGGGTCCTGGGTGTCCAGCACCAGGGAGGCGCCGAGGGCACGGCCGACACGCGCGATGTAGTCCAGGAAGCTCGCGCCGTCCGGCGTCTTGGTGAGCAGGTGGACCTCGGGCACGATCACGACCTTGGAGCGGCCGCGGAACTCCCGGCGACCCGTGGTACGGACCATCCAGGCGAGGCAACCGCGGAGGCAGGCCATGCCTACACGTTCGATCGGGGACCATGATTCCGGCGCCGATTCGGGGGAAGGCAGGGTCAGGCCCGGCATCTGGACGACCCAGAGGCCCGGGTTGGTCGTCAACGACGACAGGCCGGAGGGCGGACCTGCGACGACCGAGCCAAGCCCAGTCTCCACCAGGTCGCGAAGCGCGAATCCGACCGTTCGGGTGGTCTCCGACTCCGACGCGCAGAGGCGCTGGATGACACCCCAGGAAGAAGGATCGGGCGACTGGATCTCGGCCCGGGTCGCGGCCATGACTGGTGCTTCGGCGGCACCGCGGAGGTGTGGCGGAAGCAGCAGCATCAACTGCGAAGGAGCCTGCAGCAGGGCGTCGTCGACGGGCAAGACGCGCAGGAGGTCCGCGGCACCGGAGAACTGGGCGGTGATCTCGATGACAGCAGTCGGCACGCCGTACTCAGCGGCCACGGCGGATACGCCCGCGGCGTCGCCCTTGAGATCCAGCAAGGGCACCCACGCGCCGGCGAAGGCGGAATCAAGGCCGCCCAGCATCGCGGCCGTGGTCTTTCCTCGACCTGAGCGGCCCAGGAACAAGGTGGTGGTCGCGTCACCGAGAGCCGAACCAGCGGCGGCGTCGAAGCGAACCAGGCCGGGGGTGGATCCGGTCAGGTACCCGATCGAAGGACCGGTCGCGTCACCGATCGAGGCGCCGCCCCAGAACCAGGAGCCGAAGAACGCGGTGGACTCGCGGACGTGTCCGAGGTCGGGCACACGAAGTTGGTCACCTGGCAGGGATTCCAGCCAGAGGTCGCGCTGCTCGTCGGCGCCCGCGGCCACGGTGATGCCGCGGTCGGCGTAGTGCGCGACGACGGCGTCGACGTACGTCTCCAGGTCCTCGCGGGTGTCCGCGCTGACCAGCAGGCGGGGGTGGTCCTCGACCAGGGTGAGGCCGCTGCGATTGATGTCGCGCTTGACCTCGCGCATCACCCGCTCGGTCTCGACGATCTCGTCGGCGGTCTCCTCGGCGGTGCCCTTCGCGGCCGAGCGGCGTTGTTCCTTGGCGCTCTTGCGGGTCTCGTCGACGAGGTGGCGCGCGGTCTTCTTGGTCAGCACCCGGAACCGGACGGACGCCTCGACGGTCACGTCGATCTCGTCGCCGTCGTCGTCGATCGCCTTGATCTCGCTCAGCGTCCGCAGCCACTCCCCGGCGCCGGGGGTCTCCAGCTCCTCGGGGAAGTCGGTCATCGCGAGCACGGTCGTGTACGCCGCGACCTGGCCGCGGGTGTCATAGATGCGCAGGTGGTCGGTGTAGGGCACGACGCGGCCCGAGGTCAACCGGGCCAGCGAGGCGCCGGTGATCAGGCCACGGCGAGGTGCGGCCACTGCCCCGCGGTGCATCTCGCGGCTGATCAGCCAGGAGATCACCTCGGCGGGTGCCGTGTGGGCGCGCCAGACAGTGGAGGCGAGCTGGCGGCCGAGTTTGCGGACCCGCTCGTCCAGGTGCGCGAGCTCACGGGCGCTGACCCGCCACGAGGTGGTGCCGAGGGCGTCGCTGATCGAGCCGCGAACCTGCGCGGTGGCTCGGGGATCACGGTCGCTGAGGTGCACACCGAGCGCGACGTACCGCTCGGGCATCCGCATCTCGTCGATCCGGTCCGCCCGGGTCTGCGCCCAGGCCTCGTGGTCGCCGAGCCGGTAGTGGCCCGCGACGCTGTCGATGTAGTCCTGGCCTGTCGAGCGGCCCCAGACCACCTTCAGGTGGCTGAGCCGGTCGCCGAGGATGGTCGCGGCGGCACTCACCGCGGCGTCCAGGGCGGCGTCCTGCTCGGCCTCGGTGGCCAGGTCGGTGTTGGCCACCGAGATCAGGAACCAGGCCTCGGCGTTGCGCTCGGTCACCAGGAGCCCGTCGGCGATGGCCACCAGGCGTGGCGGTGGCAGGCCGCGGTCCCGGCCGATCCCGACCAGATTGAGGAGCTTGTCAGCGATCTTCATCAGTTCCTCTTCCCCGACGATGTCCTGCGACTGACCCTCTGAACGTGATCCGCCCCCAGCAGGCGGGCCCGTTGATTCACAGTGATGTCCGCACCCGCGCGGACCTGGGGGTCGATCTCCACCACGACCTCGCGTTCCCACTCCGGGGTCACCCTGGCCCGTGCCAGGTTGGCCACCTTCTGGGTCGCGACGCGCTCACGCCATGGCAGGTACTCCGTCTTGTCGGCGGCCCGGGCGCCGAGTCCGATGATCGGGCGGTGGGCGCGCAACGCATAGCGGACGGCGAGCGCCCACTCGGTCACGCGGCGGCGGCGTTCATGGTGCTTGCCCGCACGCCAGCCGAACGCGGTGATCACGAACGGCGGGACGACGTACAGGCTGACGGTGGGTTTCTTGGGCATCCCGATGAAGGGGACGAGCAACGCTATCCAGACGAGGATGATCACCGCACCGAAGATGATCATCCGTCGACGGGCGCCTTCTCCGAGGTCGACCCCCAGCAGGTCGTACTGCCGGGTCTCGATCTCGAAGTGGTGGGTCAGGGTCCGGCCGACTCGCATCAATTACCTCCGGACAGCAATCCCCAGAAACCCTTGAGCACGTTGATCGTCTGGTTGTTGGCGTAGATCAGCCCGCCGACGAGGACGCCGGCGGCGAGGTGGCCGAACAGCTCGCCCCACTCGCGCTTGAAGTAGTGGCCGATCGCGCGCAGCACGAGGATGGCGATGAAGATGTTCCCCGCGATGACCAGGACCCAGTCCTTGAAATCCGCGCCCGTCGGGACGTTGGCAGCCAGTGGCGCGGCGAGCTCCACCACGCTCGCGGCCAGTTGGTTCGTCGTCATTGCGGTATCTCCCTTGTTGCCGATGTCATCCGACGGCAGCCACTTGCCATCGTTGTGCCCCGTCCGCGGCGACGCTGCGCCGAAGCGTGAGCGAATAGGTCTGGTCGAGGGTGGTGTCCCCGGCGCCGTCCCAGGTGACGGACGCCGTCGCCCGACGCTCGTCTTCGTTTCCGGTGTAAACCTGCCAGTCCTTGAGTTGATCGAGCTTGACGGCGCCGTTCAGGCTGCTGATGGCCGCACCCGGTGCGGTCACCGCGGCGACCTTGGCGTCGGACTCGGCATACGCGCTGAAGAAGGCCTCGGCATCCTTCAGCGTCGCCGCGGTCAGGTCGTCGTCAGGGACGCCTGCCTCCGGCATGTTGTCGGGCAGTGCGACCCGCGGGTCGGAGACGAAGGTGGGCGGACCGGTGGCCACGACGCGCGACGCCGTCCGGGCTACCGGCACCGACAACCGCCGCCAGCTGTAGGCAGCGGCGAGCCAGTTGCGACCGACCTGAGTGAACGCGCGCACCTGCACCCGCACGTCCACCTGCGCGGTGACGCCGCCCGGATCGACCGTGACCTCACCTGGGTAGGCCGCATTGGCGGTCTGTACTCCGCGCCCGCTCCAGCCGGCCCGGGTGTCGAGCCCGGCCGCGAGATCCAGGCCGAGCGCGGTGGACCGGCTGTCCGGGTTGCGCTCGTCCCAGTTCAGGTACGACACCGCATACCTGGTCCCGACCGCGCGGGCCTCGTTGACCGGGAAGGTCGACTGGCCGGTGACCACGGTCGAGGGCGCGCTGTTCGGACGGATCCAGGACCGTACTCCGCTGGCGGCGGCCAGCAGCAACACCGCCACCACCAGGCCGCGGAAGAACCGCCGGGCCCAGGTGGAGAAAGAGGACTCGGGCTCGGTCGCCCAAGGAGTCTGGCCGGGCTCGAGTGGACCCCGCAGCGGCTGGGTTGCCCCCTGCGTTCCGTGGGTGGATCTCTGCCGGAGCCGCTCGGGTGGTCTGACCCCCGGGGCCTCGGCGGGACGAGGAGCCTGCCCCGGACCAGGAGCCTGCCCCGGACCAGCAGCCGGGGCCGGACCCGGCCCCGCAGTACGGGGGTTTGGTGACTGGGGTCGACGAGGTGGCGCCATGACGCCGCCCGGCGGGGCCGGGGGTGCGCTGTACTGCGCTGCTACTCCCTGCGCCTGCCGAGGCGTGGGTGACACCGGTCCATCGGGGTGGGACCACCACTCCGGTGCGGTGTTCTGCGGGCGTCCTTTGCCCGTTTTCTTCGTGCGCCGCTGGTCCGCCCAGTGCTCACCTTTTGGCGGCAGATTCAGCAACGTTCGCCACCAACTCATCGCTACCCGCCCCTCAGACAGCAGTTATGCGGACAGTAGCCGGGAGAATACGGCAAGCAACTGTCCACCGGGAGTCCTGAGACCAGGATCCGGATGCTCCATCGCTCCCCGCAGCCATACTGTTACCCCACTCGGGGGTAGCTGCACACCTCGACTCCAAGCCTGACATCTTCGGTGCCGTCGTCATAGCTCCTCTCCCATGCCGGATCTGCTCGATCAGGCAGCGCAAACCATGCCACATGGACCCGACAGGTTCGAAAATCCGTGCGAACAACATGGTAAAAGACAGCGCAAGCGATCACTCATAGTAACCGATTTTGATGCCCACCCTGTGGAAAACCCTCCGTTTCGAGGGATCAAAGTACTAGGGTCTTCACTGACTTCTGACCTCTGAGAGGACAAGCAATGGAGACTCGTCGACTGGGACGACTGGAACATCAGAGCTCGGTACTGATCTACGGGGCCGCCTCGCTGGGCGGCGTCGACCAGGATCGCGCCGACGCCTCGATCCAGGAGGCTCTCGACGCCGGCATCAACCACTTCGACGTGGCGGCCGACTACGGCGACGCCGAGCTGAGGCTCGGCCCGCGCATGCCGGAGATCCGGGACCGGATCTTCCTGGCCACCAAGACCGGCCGCCGCACGTACGACGAGGCGTGGTTCGAGATCAACCGCTCGCTCGAGCGGCTGCAGACCGACCACGTCGACCTGATCCAGATGCACGCGGTGTGCGATCTGGAGAACCTCGACCTGGTCACCGGCAAGGGTGGCTCGCTCGAGGCAGCGATCCGCGCCAAGGAAGAAGGGATGGTCCGGGCGATCGGGATCACCGGTCACACCGCGGAGGCGCCGTCGGTGCACCGCGAGGGACTCCGGCGGTTCGACTTCGACAGCGTGCTGACGCCGTTGAACTACCGGCTGTCCACCGACCCGAAGTACGCCGATGACTACGCAGCGCTGGTCGAGGCGATCAAGGCCTCGGACGCTGCGCTGATGACGATCAAGATGATCGCCCGGCGGAACTGGCAGGAGGGCGAGGAGAAGGCCTACGACACCTGGTACCGCCCGTTCGACGAGCAGCGGTACGTGACGGCAGCCACTGCCTGGCTGCTGAACGGTCACCCGGAGATCACCGGCCTGGCTACGGCCGGTGAGACCCGGCTGCTGCAGCAGATGATCACGGCCGAGCGCGAGCGCGCCGACCTGACTCCGCAGGACGCGGCGGCGATCCTGGACGAGGTGCAGGACTACGCCTCGCCCTTCGTCGACATGCCGATCTGATCCTCCGGTACGCCGCGGGGCAGCGCGGGGCCGGCCGGGGAACACCGGGCGGCCCCGCGCTGTTGTAGGAGACGTATTCGTCTAACTTCGGAGGTCGCAGTGGCAACGGTCGAGCTGTCCCAGCAGAACTTCGACGAGGTCGTCGGTTCCGACGGGCTCGTCCTGGTCGATTTCTGGGCAGAGTGGTGTGGTCCGTGCAAGATGTTCGGGCCGGTGTTCGAGAAGTCGTCCGAGCAGCACGAGGACATCACATTCGGCAAGGTGGACACCGAGGCCCAGGTCGAGCTGGCCCAGGCCTTCGAGATCCGCTCCATCCCGACGCTGATGGCCGTGCGTGACGGCGTCGTGCTCTACTCCCAGCCGGGCGCGCTGCCTGCCGCCGCGCTGGAGGACCTGATCGGCCAGTTGCGTGCGGTCGACATGGAAGAGGTTCGCGCCCAGATCGCGGCCCACGAGGCCGAGCACGGCACTGAGCCTCACACGCACTGATTAAGCACCTGTATCAAACAGACAGAGCAGGCGGTCCTGACCATTGGTCGGAGCCGCCTGTTTCACTGTGGGGACCTGCTCGAGAGCGTGGCCTCCCGGGTCCTTGCGCCGCGCAGGGCGGCGGATACCGGGGAGCCACGCTCTCGCCGCATCGGGCCCCCGCGGCCCGGTGCGGCTACCCCGCCAGGCGAGGCGGGTCGTTGCGGGTGGAGGGTCCCGGCCGACCGGTTGATCGTGGGGGTCGAGACGTCAGCCGGCCGGGACGTCGAGGGTCAGCGCAGCGGGTTGAAGGGCGCCAGTTCGACCGGGCGGCGTCCGGTGGTGATCGTCTCCGCGAGCAACTGTCCGGTGACCGGGCCGAGGGTGATGCCCCACATGCCGTGGCCGCCGGCCGCGAAGACGCGCGGCGAGGAAGTAGCGCCGATCAGCGGCAGTCCGTCCGGGGTGCACGGCCGCGGGCCGACCCACTCGTACGTGCGGGCGTCCAGGTCGGCGTCGCGCAGCAGCGGCCGGGCCGCCTCCACGATGGCATCGATCCGGCGCGGGTCCAGCTTGGCGTCGGGCTTGCGGAACTCCATCATCCCTGCGACCCGCAGCCGGTCACCCATCGGCGTGCAGGCGATCCGCTGCGCCGGGAAGTACACCGGACCAGCCGGCACGTGCGCGATCGGCACGCTGAAGCTGTAGCCACGACCCGCCTGTACGACGGTGCGGACGCCGAAGCGCCGGGCGAGATCCCCGAGCCAGGCGCCAGTGGCCATCACCACCGCGTCGTAGGGCTCGCTCTCGCCGTCGGCGGTGACGATGCGGACGCCGCGGATCTCGTCGACCACGTCGGCCACGTTCGCGTTCGGGATGATCTGGCCGCCACGGGCGACGACCGAGTCGGCCAGCATCTGGACGTACTCGCCCGGGTTGATGAAGCGCTGGCCGTGCAGCCGGATGGCCGCACCGATCTCGTCGGACAGCGACGGCTCGATCTCGCGGGCGTCGTCACCGCTGATCGCCTCGAACTCGATGCCCTGGCCGGCCGCGTGGATGTGCTGGATCTCCTCCAGCAGCACGGTCCGCTCCGCCTCGGTGCGGTAGGCGGCCAGGAACGATTTCGCCTCATAGGTCTCCGCCTCGACGCCTGCCTTGGCTAGCAGGTCGAAGGCGCCGAGCGCCTGCCGGTTGATCGGGACCAGCGACTCCATCGCGGTCTTCCAGCGTCCGGCAGTGCTGTTGCGAGCGAAGCGGGTCAGGAACGACAGCAGCCTGGGGCTCGCGCTCGGCGGTACGTAGACCGGCGAGGAGGGGCTCAGCACCGCGCGGACGCCGTACTTGAGGACGGCCGGTTCCGGCAGTGGCGTGGCGAGGCCGGGGGTGAGCCACCCGGCGTTGCCCCAGGACGCGCCCGCGGCGACGCCTCGGCGATCGAGCACCGTGACCTCGATACCGCGTTCCTGCAGGAACCAAGCGGTGGCGAGGCCGACCATGCCGGCGCCGACGATGGCGACCCGATCGGGAACGGTGTGAGTGCCCTGTGCTGAAGAACCGACTGCGACCATGTATCGATGGTGCGGCCGGGCAAAGGGGCTGTCATGGTGCGATCGCACCACTGATGTGCGAAATGACGGTGACATGCGCACAATAACCTCATGATCACTGCGCCTGGCCTGGTCGTCGCCGTAGGGCCTGCCCTGTTCGAGGTGGTCGTCACCGGCCACGGCGACAGCGAGGTGCGCGACGTCTTCGTAGCGGATCCGCAGGAAGCGGCGACCGGCCAACCCGGCGATCTAGTGCTAGGTCTAGGCCTCCGTGACGCCGAGGAGGCCGTCGAGCTGCTCAAGCGCTGCGCCGCCGGTAGCGCCTCAGGCGTCGTACTGCGGGTCGGGCTGGCGCAGGAGCCCACAGTGGTCGCGGCAGCCGAGAACTGCGAGCTGACATTGATCGCACTGCAGCCGAGTGTCACCTGGGCGCACGTGGTCTGGTTGCTGCGCGGCGTGATCGATCGAGCAGCTGCTCCGGACTCCCCTGCCGCCGGCGATGCCGGCGTCCACCAGGAACTCTTCGCTCTCGCTGACGCGGCCGCCGCGATCGTGGACGCTCCGGTGACCATCGAGGACAACCAGTCCCGGGTGTTGGCCCACTCATCAGGGCAGGATCTGACGGACCCCGCCCGGGTCTCGACCATCGTCGGCCGCCGGGTGCCCGGTGAGGTGATCGCGCACTTCCGGGCCCGGGGCGTCTTCCGTCGCCTGGCCAGGTCGAGTGAACCCTTCCTGGTGCCCGATGGGCCGAACGGCATCCGCCCGCGTCTGGTAGTACCGGTCAGGGCCGGCGGTGAGTGGCTCGGGTCCATCTGGGCGGTCGTGGACGGGCCGGTGAGCGCAGACGTGACGGCAGAGTTGAGCAACGCGGCCTCTGTGTTGGCGCTGCACCTGCTGCGGCTGCGTGCTCAGGCAGACGTCGCCCGGCGTAGCGCCATAGATCGCCTGCGCACTCTGCTGCGGCAGTTCTCGCCGGACACCACCGTCGACGTCCGGCTGCCCCCTGCACCTTGGCGGGTGGTGGCTCTCGGCTCGCCCGGCGGGTACGACGTACCGCAGGAGCTGGATCTGTGGGAGTCGACAGGTCGGCGCCACGGGTGGAGCGAGCCGGCGCTGGCGGATCTCGACGGCACAGTGCTGGCGGTGGTCTCGGACGGCGACGGGCCGGGTTCGTGGCGCTGGTTGCGCCGTCTGGTGATCGACCTCGCCAAGGAGACACCTGGCACCACCGCGGCCGCCGGTGGTCGCGCCCGTGGTCCCGCCGATCTTCCGAGCTCCCGGGCCGAGTCGGTCGAACTCCTAGGTCTCGTACGCCGTGGGCTGGCTCCGGGGCCGGCGCTCCGGGTGGAGCAGGCGTGGCACGTCCTGACGGTCCACCGCGCGGTCACCTCGCTGGACACGACCAAGCTGGACGGGCCGCTCGCCACGTTGCTGCGACACGACATCGAGAACGACACCGCGTTCGTCGACACCTTGGAGGCTTGGCTGAACTACCCCGGCCAGCCGCAGCGTTCAGCCAAGGAGTTGCACCTGCACACCAACACGTTGCGTCACCGGATGAAGCGGATCGGCGAGATCGCCAAGCTGGACCTGACTGATCCGCGCCAGCGGTTGGCGCTTCAACTGCAGATCGCGGCGGTCCGGACCGAGCATTGAGATCTTCGCCACAGCGCAAGGTAACAAGGCTTCATATTCCGGCAATGGTTGGGCAACATCCGACTGGAATGGTTGGGTTCAGCAAGGAGGACCGCCGCT
Organism: Kribbella alba; assembly: GCF_039529635.1. Lineage (NCBI taxonomy): Bacteria > Bacillati > Actinomycetota > Actinomycetes > Propionibacteriales > Kribbellaceae > Kribbella > Kribbella alba. Next base: position 222,670 of record NZ_BAAANE010000006.1, read on the forward strand.
CGCAAGGGTGGGCCGGCCGAACTGCCGAGGACTGTCCCAGCTTTCACCAGGATGCTGGGGCAACCGTCCCAGCTTTTCACCAGGAAGCTGGGACAACCGTCGGAGCTTTTCACCAGGATGCTCCGGCAACGCGTGGCCCGGCGATTGTCTGAGCGATCGCCGGGCCCTCGCATTTTCATGCCAGGCGGTTGACGATCGCGCCGTAGACGCCGGGCAGCAGCGCGGCGGCGGGAACGATGCGGGGAGCGAGCAACGACCTGTTGCGGGCCCAAAGCAACGACCCGGTGAGGAAGCGGCACTCCCAGGACACCCGGCGCCAGGCGGCCTCGTAGGACGCCGGCCGATCCTCGAGAACGCAGCGAACCAACTCCGCCGAGGTTCGCAATGCCACCGCGATCCCCTCGCCGGTAAGCGCGTCGACATAACCTGCCGCATCTCCGACCAGCAGCACCCGGCCGGACACGCGTGCCCGGACGCGCTGCCGAAGCGGCCCAGCACCCAGCACGGCCGTCGCCTCGGAAGCACCGGCCAGCCGACGCTTCAACGCCGGGAACGCTTCGAGATGTGAATCGAAGGAGCCACGGGCCGAGGTCAGAACGGCCACGCCGACCAGGTCCTCAGCGACAGGCGTCACATACGCCTCACCCAGTCCGGACCAGTAGACCTCCACCAACTCGCTCCAAGGCGACACGCGGAAATGCCTCCGAAGCCCCCGCCGACTCTCACCGGTCCCTCTGCGGGTCTCACCGATCCCAAGCCGCACCTCACCGCTGCCCAGCCGCGCACCGAGCCGCACACCAGGCCGCACAACGGGCCGCCCCTCGCCGGCCACCGAGGCGAGGCCGAGTTGCCGGCGGATCGGCGAGTGCAGCCCGTCGGCCGCAGCCAGATAGCGGGCTGTCAGACCAGCAGCCGTGACCGAGGTCTGGTTCTGCGTTATCGCCCCAACCCTCCCCGTCACCACCGGCACCCCCAACGCGGCCAACCGATCCACCAGCGCCTGCTGCAGGACAGTCCGCCGTACTCCGAGCCCGGGACCGGCGGCGAAACGCGCATCAACACAGTGCGACGAGTCCAGGTAACGAATCCCATAGAAAGGTCGCCCCTGCAGGGGCACTCCGAGCCGACCGAGGTAGTCGACAGCGCTGTGCGCGATCCCCTCGCCGCAGGCTTTGTCGATCGGCGCCTGCCTCGGCTCGACCACGACGACCTCGAGCCCGGCGAGCGCGGCCCTGATCGCGGTCGCCGCTCCGGCCGGTCCGGCTCCGGCGACGAGGAGGTCGATCACTTCGTCAAGGCGGTGTCCAACGCGGCCTCTTCGGCACGAATCCGCACGGCCAGCAGGGGGATGTTCAAAAGCAGGAACAGCGTTGCCGTGACCCAAGCGGTGTGCACCAGCGGCAGCGCGATGCCCTCGGCAACCACCGCGACGTAGTTCGGGTGACGGATCCACCGATAGGGGCCAGCAGCAACCAACGACAACCCCGGTACGACGATCACCCGGGTGTTCCACTGATGACCGAGCACCGTGATGCACCACCAGCGCAACCCCTGCGCCAGCAGCACCACGGCGAGCATCGTCCACCCGAGCGCCGGGATGAACGGCCGGTCCGCGACGATCGCCTCGACCAGGCAACCCGCGAGGAACCCGGTGTGCAGCACCACCATGAACGGGTAGTGCCCCTTGCCGGTCTCGACCCCGCCCCGCTCGAAGCTCCACTTCGCGTTGCGGAGGGACACCACCAGCTCGGCCACTCGTTCGAGGCCGACCAGCAGCACCAGTGCGGCGTACCACCACAACGACGTATCCATCACCACTCCAGCAGGACGAGTTCGGAACAGAATCCGGGACCCATGGCCAGGAGCAGTCCCTTACCCGAAGGATCCAGGCGGAGGGTGTCACCGAGCACGTGCAGCACCGATGACGAGGACAAGTTGCCGACCGCGTCGAGCGACTTCCAGGTCAGGTCGAGCGCGCCCGGCCGCAGCCCCAGCGTCTCCGACACCGCCTCCAGCACCTTCGGACCGCCCGGGTGGCTGACCCAGGTCCCGATCTCGGGCACCGTCAACCCGTGCGATGCCAGGAAGGTCGAGACGTCACCGCCGAGATACTTACGGACCACCTCGGGCACGTCCGCGCCGAGCACGATCCGGAATCCGCCTGAGCCCACGTCCCACCCCATCACCCGATCCGAGTCGGGGTAGAGCCGACTCCGCGTCGCCACGACGGACGGACCCGCAGCAGCCGGGTGGTCCGAGCCGGTCAGCACCACCGCCGCAGCGCCGTCGCCGAACAAGGCGCCGCCGACCAGGTTGGGCAGAGAAGAGTCGTCCCGCTGCAAAGTCAGCGAGCACAACTCGACGGAGAGCAGCACAGCGACATGACCGGGCCAAGCCTTAAGGTAGTCGTGCAACCGGGCGATCCCAGCGGCACCACCCACACAACCCAGCCCGAACAGCGGCATCCGCTTGAGGTCCTCGCGCAGGCCGAGCCGCATCGCGACCCGCGCATCGATCGACGGCGCGGCCACTCCGGTCACCGTGGTGAACATCAGTACATCCACGTCGTCGACCGACAACCCAGCCGCGGCCAAAGCCCCTGACACGGCCTCCGCGCCGAGATCGACGGCCGCCGAGATCCAGGCGTCGTTCGCCGCGCCGAAATCCTTCAGTACGCCGTACTGCTCCAGCGGCAGGGCCAGGTGTCGATAAGACACCCCGGCGTTAGCGTGCAGACGGCGGAGCAGCGCGTGCCCCTTGCCATCGGGGAGGCAGATCTCGGCGAAGGCGTCGGTGAGTTCGTGCTGCGCGTAGCGGTTCGGCGGCAACGCGGCCTGGACGGCGGCGATGCGCGTCATCGTGGCATCGTTGCTTCAGTGACGAGCGCGAGCGGTACCGCACCGGCCGGGAGCAGCCTGGCGCGCACGCTGAAGGGCCTGGCGATGGCGAGCCACCCCGGGCCGACGGTTGCCGTCACCACGCTGGTCACGGTGGTCGCCTGGTCAACCGGCAGGAGCGCCGCCGGGTGCTTCCTAGTCGCCGCAGCAGTCCTCACCGGCCACCTCTCAATCGGCTGGAGCAATGACGCGATCGATGCAACCCGCGACTCCAGTGTGGACCGAAGAGACAAACCCATCGTGATCGGACTGGTGAGTCGCCGTACCGTCTGGATCGGCGCCGTCGTGATGGCGGCCGTCTGCCTCCCGCTCTCCCTGGCCAGCGGGTTCCTCGCCGGCCTGACGCATATCGGCACTGTCGCGGCCGCCTGGGCATACAACCTGAAGCTCAAATCGACCCCGGTCTCATGGGTTCCGTATGCCGTCGCGTTCGGCCTGCTGCCTTCGTTCGTCACGCTCGGAACCGCTGATACCTGGGCGCCTTGGTGGGCGTCAGCCGCCACGGCTCTGCTCGGGGTCGGCGCGCACCTCGCGAACGTAGTACCGGATCTGGCCGACGATCTGGCCACCGGCGTTCGAGGCTGGCCGCAGCGGCTCGGGTCACTCTCGCGGTTGCTCGCCCCGCTTCCACTGGCCGTTGCGACTGTGCTGCTGGTGGTCGCGCCCGACGGGCCGATCGGCGTGATCGGCTGGGTCACCCTCGCCGTCAACGCTGTCCTGCTGGTGGCGATCGTGGCGTGGAAGAACGCGCCCTTCCTGGTCACGATCGCGGTGGCGGCCGTCAGCATCCTGGCCTTGGTAGCCCGCGGCAACGCGCTAGTGCCTTAGTTCCTGCAGCTTCGACTTCACGCCTTCCTTCAGCACGCCCCAGCGGTCCTCGTCACCCTTCGCCAGCGACTTGGCCAGCTTGGTGATCTGGTCCCAGCTCGCGTGCGGCGGAATCGGCGGGACGTCCGGGTCGCAGTACACGTCCAGCACGGTCGGCCGATCGGCGGCCAGCGCGGTCTCCCAGGCGGAGGCGAGCGCGTCGGGCTCGCGAACGGTGATCGCTGCCAGCCCGACCGACCGGGCGAAGCCGGCGTAGTCGACCTCCGGCAGCGTCTGCGAGTCCGGGAACTTCGGTGCCCCCTGCAACGACCGCATCTCCCAGGTCACCTGGTTGAGATCGTTGTTGTGCAGTACTGCGATGACGAGCCGCGGGTCACCCCACTCCTGCCAGTACCGCTTGATCGTGATCAGTTCCGCGAGTCCGTTCATCTGCATCGCGCCGTCGCCCGAGAACGCCACCACCGGCTGTCGCGGGTGCGCGATCTTGGCGCCGATCCCGTACGGCACGGCGGAGCCCATCGTCGCGAGAGTCCCGGACAACGATCCGCGGGTGGAGTCCTTGAAGCGCAACTGCCGGGCATACCAGTCGGCGGCGGAGCCGGAGTCCGCGACCACGATGCAGTTCTCCGGCAGCCGGGTCGAGAACTCGGAGAACAACCGCTGCGGGTTCACCGGATCCGCCTCGACCTGCGCGACGTCGGCCATCACATCCCACCAGCGTGCGACGTTCTCCTCGATCCCCGAGCGCCACGAGGTGTCCTGCTTCTTCTCCAGGTACGGCGTGAGCGCGCGCAGGGTGGCCGCCGCGTCCCCGACCAGGTTCACCTCGTAGGGGTACCGCATCCCGATCATCGTCGGGTCCGCGTCGATCTGAACGGCCCGCGCCTGGCCGAACTCCGGCAGGAACTGTGAATAGGGGAAGCTGGAGCCGACCGTGAGCAACGTGTCACACTCACGCATCAACTCGTACGACGGCCGCGTCCCGAGCAGCCCGATCGACCCGGTCACATACGGCAGATAGTCGCTCAGCACGTCCTTGCCGAGCAGCGCCTTGGCTACGCCCGCGCCGAGCAACTCGGCCACTTCCCCGAGTTCGGCCCGAGCCCCCCGAGCACCCTGCCCAGCCAGTACCGCGACGCGCTCGCCGCTGTTCAGGACGTCGGCTGCGCGGCGCAGCGCCGCTTCGTCCGGCACAGCTGTACCCCGCTCGAACCCGAGGCTCGACGGCACCATCTTGAAGGCGTGCGAGGGCGGGGTGTACTCGAGTTCCTGGACATCGGCCGGCAGGATCAGCGCGGTCGGCGCGGAGCGAGCCAGAGCCGTCCGGATCGCCCGGTCGAGCACGTTCGGCAATTGCTCCGGCACCATCACGGTCTCGACGAACTCGCTGGCCACGTCCTTGAACAGCGAGTGCAGGTCGACCTCCTGCTGGTAGGACCCGCCGATCGCCGAACGGTTCGTCTGGCCGACGATGGCAACCACCGGCACGTGGTCGAGCTTCGCGTCGTACAGACCGTTCAGGAGGTGGATCGCGCCGGGGCCGGAGGTGGCCACGCAGACGCCGACACGGCCGGTGAACTTGGCGTAGCCGACAGCCTGGAACGCCGACATCTCCTCGTGCCGGGCCTGGATGAACCGCGGCCCCTCAGCGCGGGTCCAAGCGGCCAACAGCCCGTTGATGCCGTCGCCCGGGTAGCCGAAGACGGTGTCGACCTCCCAGGCCCGGAGCCGCTCCAAGAGGTAGTCGCCTACCGTCGCCGTCATGCTCGTCCTCCAGCCGGTCGGGGGTCCGTTCGCGGAACCCGGTGCCCCGTGGTCGGAGCTCTAAGCAGCGTCTGGCTTGAGGGGGGCGTTGCTACCGAGGATCGCGGCCGTGAGCGCCTCGGCCGGCTCCTTGCCGGCCCGCGGATTGGTGATCAGGACGAGGTCGATCGGCGGCAGCTCCGGCAGTCCCGCGCTCGGCGGTGGCTCGACCAGGTCGGCCGGCATCAGGCTGCGCGCGAAGATCGCGATCCCCAGCCCCGCGCGGACCGCGGCCAGTACGCCGTTGACGCCGCGCACGATGCAGGTGATCCGGCAGGACCGCCCGGCCTGTTCCAGCGTCTGCACCCCGAGTGATCGGCTCAGACTCGGCGCCTGGTACGCCACCAGGGGGACCGGGCCGTCGGCAGCGATCCGGGTGCCGGAGATGCCGGCCCACACCAGCGGGTCGCGCCGGACCAGCCGTCCGTTCGGCTCGTACCCGGCGCCCACGGGGTGCTTGACGTAGGCGAGGTCGAGGTGGCCCGACTCGACCCGGCGGAGCAGATTGGGGCTTTGCGCAACAGTCAGCTCGAGGTCGATCCGGGGGTAGAGCTGCCGGAAGTCGCGCAGGATCCGCGGCAGCGGCGTGAGCGCCAGGTCGTCGGTGACGCCGAACCGCAGCCGGCCGCGCAGCTCCGAGCCGGTGAAGTAGCCGGCCGCCTCCTCGTGCGCGGCGAGGATAGTGCGGGCGAAGCCGGCCATCGCCTCGCCGTCGGCGGTCAGCGTCACCGTCCGGGTGTCACGGACGAACAGCGGCCGGCCGACCGCGGTCTCCAGCTTGCGAACGTGCTGGCTCACCGTCGGCTGGCGGATGCCGAGCCGGTCGGCGGCCTGGGTGAAGCTCAGCGACTGCGCGACCGCGAGGAAGGTGCGCAGCTGGTCCGGGTCATAGGCCACAGGATTGAAACCTCTCATTGCGGGACGCAATAAGAGTAATAGGAGTAATTCGCTGTCGGAATCCGGCCCACTGCCGTGAGGATAGAACAGACCTCCCCTGACACGTCCACTTCGTAGGGATGACTCTTGACCACCCGGGCCACCGGCTCTGTCCACCCTGTCCCCGACTTCCACACCCACCGCACCCCGGCCACGCCGGACGAGATCCCGGCAGCGCAGCGCCGCCCGGGCTTCCGCGAGACCTTCAGCGCCTTGGAGGTTCGCAACTTCCGCCTCCTTGTCAGCGGCCTGTTCGTCAGTTCGACAGGCGGCTGGGTGCAGCGCATCGCCCAGGACTGGCTGGTCCTGACCCTGACCGGCAGCGCGACCGCTGTCGGCATCACCACCGCACTGCAGTTCCTGCCCACCCTCCTGCTCGGCCTGTACGGCGGCGTGATCGCGGACCGCTTCCCGAAGCGCAAGATCCTGCTGGTCACCCAGTCGACGATGGGCACCCTGGCCGCGATCTTGGCGACCCTCGCTCTGCTCGGCGAGGTGCGGGTCTGGCAGGTCTACACGCTGGCGCTGATCCTCGGCCTGGCGACTGCGGTCGACAACCCGACCCGGCAGTCCTTCGTGACCGAGCTGGTCGGCAAGCAGCGGCTGCGCAACGCGATCAGCATGGTCTCCTCGACGTTCCAGCTCGGCGGGTTGATCGGCCCGGCACTGGGCGGCGCGATGATCGGCGCGGTCGGCACCGGCTGGGCGTTCGCGCTGAACGCGGCCACCTTCTTCGGCTCGATCTCCGCGCTGCTGATGATGCGCGAGCACGAGATGCCCGGCCTGTCGGCGGCTCGCAAGGCCAGCCAGGGCATCCGGATCCGGGACGGTCTCCGCGACGGGGTCAGGTACGCGTTCCACGAGCCGGCCGTCCGTTGGGCCGTCGTCCTGGTCGGCATCTTCGGCATGTTCACCATCAGCCTGCCGGTGACGCTGACCGCCTTCGCCGATGTCGTGTTCCACACCGGCGCGACCGGCTACGGCGTACTGAACTCGGTCGTCGCGGTCGGTTCACTGGCGGGGGCGCTGCTGTCGGCGCGCCGGATCCGGCCGACGCGGCTGCGCAACCTGGTGGGGATCGCGGTAATTCTGGCCATCACCGAGATGGTGGCCGCGCTCCAGCCGTCGCTGTGGACGTTCCTGCCGCTGCTCTGCGCGCTGGGCATGGCCACCTTGATGTTCCTCACCGCGGCGCAGTCGATGGTTCAGCTCACCACGCCGGACGGGCTCCGCGGCCGGGTGGCCGGGATCTACAACCTGGTCTTCATCGGTGGCGGCGCGATCGGCGGCCCGACGGTGGGCTGGATCGCCGAGCACTGGGGTGCCCGGACGGGCCTACTGCTGGCTGGGCTGATCCCGGCCACGGCGACGATCGCGATCGGCATCAAACTCGCCCGGGCAGGGCGGTTCCGCGTCGTGATCGTGCGCGCGAACCGGTCGCCGTGGATGCCGCCGCCGGTTCGCCTCGGCCTGGAGCAGCTGCCGATCCGGATCATTGCCCCTGAGGGTCGACCGATCCCCCGGGCGGACCGCCCGTTCCTGCTGGGTCGCCGGCACCACCAACGCACCGACCCGCACGCGCGTCCTCGCCGTACCAGGCGCAAGCCGCTGCACCACTGAACCGTCAGACCAAGAACACCTCGGTGAGCCAGGACTGCCAGGCGTCCTCCAGACGTCTGGCGTCCTCGGCACTGACTGGTCGCGCCCGGCGCCCGCGCTGGTAGTAGTGGTGGCCCAGGGCAACGGACATGCCGAGCAAGTGGCGACCGTGGAAGCGCAGCAGCGCCTGGTCGGTCCGAATGCCGAGCTGACTCGGTCCCAGGTAGTCGACCTCGCCCGTCACGGGGCCGACACCGTAGAGGTCCAACTCGACGGTGTCGCCGACAGCCGAGGCGCCGAGTACCTCGAGGAGCTTGCCCCAGGCCTCGGCCGTGTTCGACCACTGTGGACCCTCGGCAACGACGTACGTAGCCGGCTGTCCCCTGAACTCGGACAGGTAGACCTCGAGCGTGTGGAAGTAGAAGTCCCAGCCACGCGCGGTCACCTCGTACTCCGCTTCCCAGTCATCACTCTGGAAACCCGTCTGGGCGAAGCGCAGGACGGCCGAACCACCGTCGACCGCCTCGATCAGGTACTCATACGAGCTCTCGCCGGCCTGTACTGCGTATCCGTGGCCCGGCTCCCACCGGGTCACCACCCCGTCGGCCGAGATGCCGTTCTCGTCCGGCGCGGGGTTCATCGGCGCGAACCAGGCGGTCATTCCCTCGACCGTGGTGATCGCGTCCCACACCTGCTCGGGAGTCCCCTCCAGAGGGACCTCGACCTCGATCCGTCGTTCCTCACTCATCGTGCGCCTCCTGACAGGAGTTCTCACCGACAACCTACGTCCTGTCAGAGACGGTGAAAGGGCTCGCGCCCCCGGGTTGGGGGCCGGGGGCGCGAGACCCGGTCAGGGGGCGTCGATCAGGCCGACCGGCGGGACCTTGACCGTGCGGTGGTGCAGGGTGCCGCCGAGGACGACCTTGCGCAGCGACACGTTGTTCCTCGTGTTGGACTCGAACAGGCGGTTCGCCGGGTTGGCGACCACCTGCACGTAGTACGTGCCGTTCTTCAGGTCGGTCACGTCGAAGGACTGACCCGGCAGCGTCTGGGTGTAGGTGTCACCCGAACCGACGTCCAGCACCTCACGGACCGACAGCGAGCCGTGGTCACCGCAGGCGGTGTGCAGATCGGTGTTCTGTGGGTGCCAGTTGGCGTTCTTCACCGTGTAGTCGATCGAGTCGGTCGCGGCCAGGCAGAAGGCTTCCTTCTGACTACGGACCACCTCGGACTGGTTGCTGCCGAGCAGGCTGTAGCGAGCGAAGTCTGTGAAGTGCCAGTGGGTGTGGCCGTCGCGGGGATCCCATTCCATCGTGCCGGTCTTCTGGTAGCCGACCTGCTTGCCGTTCGCGTCGTAGAAGTACTGGTACGCGTCCATCAGGTCCTTGCCGGGCTGGCGGAACCCGTCAAGCACCAGGTTGGACGGACCCGCGTTCCACACGTTCGCGGCGAACTGGAGGTAGTCGCGACCCGCGTTACCGTCCTCTCCCGGGGCGACGCTGATCCCCCAGGCCGGGAGCGGGCGCAGGTCCGGCTTCGGACCGTTCGGCACGCTCGCCTTGCCAGTCGGCCGCTTCGCGTTGGGAGTCGGCGCCACGCTCGTCTTGGCAACCTCGGTGCTCTTCGCGAACCTGGCCGCGACACACCCGCGGACGCCGTGTGGGCCGCACTGGTCGACATCGGTCACCGTGGCGTTCAACGACAGGCTCGTGCCGGCTGACCCGAGCTTGAAGAAGTCGCGGTAGAGCTTGTTGATGCTGACCTTGACCTTGTACTTGCCGACCGGCAGGTCGACGGGTGCACTGCCACCGTCCCAGGCGTAGGTGAACGTGCTGGCCGACCACCCGGCCTGCAGACCCCAGACCGCACCGAGGGTGAACGGGTTCGCGCTGCAGCCGTCCGGGTACGGCGAGGTGTCCGGCGCGTCCGGCCGGGTCCGAGAGCCCTCCCCGTTCAGGCAGACCGCCTGGTCCTTCTCGGCCACCTTCTTGCCGGTCGAGTCGGTGATGGTGACGTGCAAGAACTTCCCGAGCCCGGCGAAGTCCGTCACGGCGCCCTTCGGCAACGCCTTCGATCGGGCGTTGACGACCTGATAGGCCACGATCGGATCGCCGTACGACTTGCGCGTGGCGCGCACCTCGATGGGCTTCCTCCCGGCCACCAGGTGGGTGCCGAGGTCCAGGTCGACGCCGTAGTCCGGAACCCGGTACAGCGTCACGTCGGTGCTGCCGGCAGCCAGCTTCAGAGCCGGTTCGGCAGCTGTCGTCGTGGTCGTGGATGCCGCGGCACCGGCGGCGCCGGCGGCCAGTGCCACCAGTGCGGCGGCTCCGGTCATGGCGATCGCGGTACGACCGATTCTCTTGGAATTGTTGATGATCCACCCCTCGCGTTCGGGCTGACCCGCCTCACGGGTCACGAGTCCCTCACCGGAGTACGACCGTCGCCGGGCCCTTTCGGTTGATCTCAGTTGAATGGCAGTTGCGTTACAGACAGTTAGGAGCGCTTGTTACTTGACGGCGTAAATTAATCACCCCTAGGCTCGGCAGCGTCCGCCGCCCGGGCCGTCTTACCCAGTCGTTGGTCGTGGGCGCCGGCCGGGGGTGAGCACCGCCCGCTCCCCCCGATCTCGGACGAGACGGAGGAACACATGTCAGTCCCCTCTGGTACCGCGCCCGCCGCGGACCCGGTACGCCGACTACCCGGAGGCGGCAGGCGCCGCGCGGGGATCGCCGCCGTAGCCGCTATCGCCCTGGTGTCGGCGGCGGCTTCGATCGCACCTGCCAGCGCCAGCCAGCCCGGCGCCGGCGTCCAGGCCGCCGGTATCCAGCCAGGACCCAAGCCGACGCTGGTGAAGCCGGACTCCGGCTTCCAGGGCAAAACCCCGATCGAAGCCCCACTGGCGAAGATGCCGGTGCCGGCCAAGTACCCCCAGGTCGCCGCCAAGCCGTACATGGGCTGGAGCAGCTGGAGTCTGCAGTCCACCAACTATCCGGGCTACAACCTGGAAGGCGGCGGCAGCTTCATCAATGAGAAGAACATCCTGACCCAGGCGAACGCCCTCGCCACCAAGCTGAAGCCGTACGGCTACGAGTACATCAACGTGGACGCGGGCTGGCAGAACGGCGCCGACGAGTACGGCCGACCGATCGCCAACACCCATCGCTTCCCGCGCGGCATGACGCCGCTCGGCGACGACATCCACAAGCTCGGGCTGAAGTTCGGCATCTACACCGTGGTCGGTCTCGGCATGGACGCCTACCGGGACGGGAACACCCCGATCTACGACGCGCCGGGTTGCTTCACCCGTGACATCGTCTACCCGGACCTGCGGACGACCAACGGCTGGGACATGTCGTACAAGATCAACTACGCCAGCCCCTGCGCGCAGAAGTACGCGGACTCGATCGCGAAGCTGTTCGCCGACTGGGGTGTCGACTTCATCAAGATGGACGGCGTCGGCCCCGGCTCCTGGAAGGGCGCCCCGGACGACCCGAACCACAACAACACCGAGGACGTCGAGTCCTGGTGGCGTGCGGTGCAGAACTCCGGCCGCCCGATGCAGTACATCCTGTCCTGGTCGCTCAGCCACCGGTACGCCGACACCTGGAAGGCCAACTCCAACGGCTGGCGGATCGACACCGACGTGGAGTGCTACTGCGACACCATCGTCCGCTGGGACAGCTCGGTGAAGGCGCGCTGGTGGGACCTGCCGCAGTGGATCGACGACGCCGGACCAGGCCACTGGAACAACCTCGACGCCGTCAACGTCGGCGTCGGCGCGATGGACGGCCTCACGGAGGCCGAGCGGCAGAGCTACATGACGTTCTGGGCGATCAACGCGGCGCCGCTGTTCGCCGGTGACGACCTGACCAAACTGGACCCGTACGGCCTGAAGCTGCTCACCAACCGCGAGGTCATCGCGATCAACCAGTCCGGCAACCCCGCCCGGCCGCTGAACCAGGACCAGCTGCAGCAGACCTGGTATGCCAAGAACGCCGACGGCAGCGTGACGGTCGCCCTGTTCAACCTGGCCGAAACCCCGGCCACGGTGACCGGCAGCTTCGACCAGCTGGGCATCACGGGCAAGGCCACGGTCCGCGACATCTGGGCCGGCCAGAACACCCGTAACGTGAGCGGCCAGGTCAGCGCCGCGCTACCCGCGCACGGGTCGAAGCTGTACAAGATCACCCCCAACACGGTGGTCTCGCCGGGCAAGCCGGCCAACGTCCACGCGACCGACGTCAGCCGTACGACGGTGTCGCTCGCCTGGCGTCCCAGCACCGGCGCGACCTCCTACAAGGTCTACGCGAACGGCAAGCAGGTGGCGACGAGCACGACGACCAGTGTCGTGGTGAACGGCCTGCTGCCGCAGACGCAATACAAGTTCGAGGTCAAGGCTGTCAGTGGCAGCAAGACGTCTGAAACGAGCGCACCGGTCGACATGCTCACCTCGAAGTCGGGCGGTCCCGTCCGCTACGAGGCGGAGGCGTCGACGAGCACGCTGACCGGTAACGCAGGCGTCTCGGGCTGCACCCTCTGCTCCGGTGGCGCCAAGGTCGGCAACATCGGTGGTGACGCGACGGTGACCCTGAACAACATCACCGTGCCGACCGCCGGCACGTACCTGGTCAAGATCGCCTACACCGATGGCGACACCAGCCGCCAGAGCATGCTGACAGTCAACAACGCCGACAGCTACTGGGTGAACTACCACGGTCTGGGTGACAACGACTGGGGTACACCGCAGGTCGTCTACCTGCCGATGAAGCTGGCCGCCGGGGCCAACTCCATCAAGGTGAGCAACCCCACCGGTTACATCGCCGACATCGACTGGATCACCGTCTGATCCACGACCTGCGCGGGGCCGGCCCTTCCTTGGGGTCGGCCCCGCGTCCTTTACTGGTCGCATGAGCAACTACCCGCAGCCCCTCGTCCCGGTCGACCACACCGAACCCGTCCCGCGGAGGATCCGCGGCACCCTGGACGGGAAGGTCATCCTGGACACCACCCGGGCGAGCTACCTGTGGGAATGGCCGCCGTATCCCCAGTACTACGTACCGCTGGCTGATGTGGTCGACGATGTGCTCTTCGACACCGGCGAGATCGAGGAGCACGATCGTGGCACCGCCCGGGTCCACACGGTCGGCAAAGGCAAGGCGCGCGTGTACGACGAGGGGCTGGTCGCGGGGCGGGTGCGGTTCGACTGGGATGCGCTGGACAGCTGGTTCGAGGAGGACGAGGAGGTATTCGTCCACCCGCGGAATCCCTACAGCCGGGTCGACGCGGTCAAGTCGTCCCGCCACGTGCAGGTCGCGCTCGACGGTGCCGTGCTGGCGGACTCCCGCTCGACGGTGATGGTGTTCGAGACCGGGCTGCCGCCGAGGTACTACTTTCCCCGTACCGCGGTGAACTTCGCGCACCTGACGCCGAGCGACACCCAGACCGCGTGTCCATACAAGGGCATCACGAGCGCCTACTGGTCGATCGGCAACCGGCCCGACCTGGCCTGGTCCTACGACTTCCCTACCGCTGCGCTGCTGCCGGTCGCCGGCCACGTCGCCTTCTTCAACGAGAAGACCGACCTGAGCATCGACGGTCAGTTCATCCCCCGGCCCCACACCCCGTTCTCCGACCCCGGACTGGACCTGAGCCACCATCCCAGCTAGTACGACAGCCGTAGTTCGTGATGATGCCTTTCGCCAGGGGGCCGCGGAGGGCTGGGTGGGGTGCGGCCTTGACCAAGAGTGGGGACCTGGGACAGGTAGTGGGGACCTTGAACACGTTATTTCGTGTCCGCGGTCCCTGTTTGGTGTTCAAGGTCGCCGCTTCGTGACTAGATCGCCGAGGTGACCGCACCGTCCATGGTGATGATCGCTCCCGTGACGTAGCCGGCTCGGGGCGAGGCGAGGAAGACGGCGACGTCGGCGACCTCGGCGGGTTCGCCCGCGCGGCCCATCGGAATCTCGGCGACCTGCTCGGCCAGCAGTTCCTCCTTCGGGCGGCCGGTGGCCCGGACGGCGGCCTCGAGTCCCTCGTCCACGCGGCTGGTGCGCGTCATGCCGGGGTTGATGACGTTCACCCGGACGCCGCGATCGGCGTACGCCTTCGCATAACCGACGGACGCCAGCATCAGCGCCGCGTTTGCCGCGCCGCCGCCGATGTGCAGCGGGTTCGCCGCCCGCCCGCCCTGGCCGACCACGTTCACGATCGCACCGCCGCCGCGCTCCGCCATGCCGCGGATGACAGCCTCGGTCGCATGCATATAGGTGAAGTACTTGGCTTCCATCGCCGCGTGCAACGCCTTGCTGTCCAGCTCGGCCGGCGGCGTCCGCCGGGCCGCGCCCGCGCAGTTGATCAGGACGTCGATCGCGCCGATCCGGTCGAAGGCCGCCGCGGACGCCTCGGGATCGGTGAGGTCGACGGCCTCGACCTCGAACGTCAACCCTTGGTCGGCGAGTGCCTGCTGTGCGGCTGCGAGGTTCGCGGGATCGCGGGAGATACCGATCACCTTGGCGCCCTCCCGGGCCAGCGCCTCGACGCACGCGAGGCCGATTCCTTTGCTCGCCCCGGTGACGACGGCAGTCCGTCCGGACAGTTGCAGATCCACTCTGTCTCTCCTCGTTCCCAGCTTCAGTCTGGTGCGGCTCAGTCTGGTGCGGCTCAGTATGGTGCGGCTCAGTCGCGGGTGTCGTAGTCATTGCGTGCGGCAACGATCTCGTCCATGTGGTCGTACGCCCAGGTGCGCATGGTCGCGACGGCCGCCCCCAGGCTCTGGCCGAGCGGCGTCAGCGTATAGGTGACGGTGGTCGGCACCGTAGGAATCACCTCACGCCGGACCACTCCGTCGCGCTCCAGGTGCCGCAAGGTCTGCGTAAGCATCTTCTGGGTGATGCCCTCGATGCTCGCCTTCAACTGGCCCGACCGCAGCGTGCCCTCGCGTTCGAGCGTGCTGATGATCAGCATCGTCCAGGTGTCGCCGATGCGGCCGAGCACCTGACGGGTCGGGCAGGCGCCCTTGTTGGCGTCCCACCTGCCGCTGACCTGGTCGGTATCCATTCGGTGCCTATAGCAGTAGAAAGTGCCGTCTTCCGCCCGCCACGGCCTGGTCCGTAGCGTCCTTGCCGAGTCTAGTGACAGGAGCGAAACGGTGAAGGCAGTCTTACCAGCCGGGCTCGGCAAGATCGAGGTGACCGACATCGAGGAGGTTGAGCCCGCCGCTCACGAACTTGTGATCGAGGTCGGCGCCTACTCGGTCAACCGCGGCGAGACGTTCCAGTTGGAGCTGCCGCGCGACGGCTGGCGCCCGGGCAAGGACATCGCCGGACGGGTGCTGAGGGCCGCCGCGGATGGTTCCGGCCCGCCGATAGGAGCTCGGGTGGTCGCCCATCTGCCGCACTCGGGCTGGGCCGAACGCGCCGTCGCCCGCGTCGAGCAAGTCGCAGTACTGCCTGATTCGGTTTCGATCGAGCAAGCAGCGGCGCTTCCCCTGGCCGGGCTGACCGCGCTCAGGTTGATGCGCACGGCCGGCAGCGTCCTCGGCCGGCGGATCTTGCTGACGGGAGCATCGGGCGGCGTCGGGCACTACTTCACCGAACTCGCGGCCGCGGCCGGTGCTTCGATCACGAGCGTCGTGTCGTCGCCGGCACGCGGCGAGCGGCTGCTCGAACTGGGTGCCGAAACCCTCGTGCACGACGTTGCGGACGCGCGCGGGCCGTTCGACCTCGTACTGGAATCGGTGGGCGGGACGAGCTTGCCGATCGCGCTGTCCAAGGTCAGGCCGGGCGGCACGCTGATCTGGTTCGGCCAGGCAAGCCGGCAGGCGCCCCGGATCGACTTCTTCGACTTCTTCGCCGGACCCGACTCGGCGCAGATCCAGCACTTCCACTACGACTCCGAGCCCGCGGACGGACCCGATCTCGCGACCCTCGTCCGGCTGGTCGACACAGGACGCCTACACCCCGAACTCGGCCGGATCGACGACTGGTCCGCCACGACCGAAGTACTCGAAGACCTGCGGGACCGGCGCATCCGCGGGAACGCCGTCCTCAGCATCCGGAAGGAGACAGCACCGGTGAGCAGCACCGATCCGAGAACGGTCGTGACCCACTCCGTCGAGGCACGGCCTGATCGCCGGGGTCCGCGAGTACCTCGACACTGACCACGCCCGCGGGTGCCCTTCGCACCGATGGTTGACAAGATGGGGTCAGCCGACTGGGAGGACGCTGGATGAGGATCACCGCGGTCGAGACCATCCGGCCCCGGATTCAACCGAACCTGTTGTTCGTGCGACTGCATGCGGATGACGGCCGGATCGGGCTGGGCGAGGCGTTCTTCGGCGGCCGGACGGTCGAGTCCTACCTGCACGAGTCCGTCGCCGACATCCTGCTGACCACCGAGAACCCGACGCCCGAGGCCGTCGCCCGCACGTTGTCGTCGTACACGGGCTACGCCGGCGCCGGAGTCGAGACGCGGGGCAACGGAGCAGTGGATCTCGCTTTGTGGGACCTGGTCGGGCAGGAGGCGGGACTTCCGCTGGTCGCCTTGTTCGGTGGACCGGTTCGCGAGTCGCTGCCGACCTACAACACCTGCGCCGGTCCCGGCTACATCAGCCGAACCACGCGGCAGCGGTCCGACAACTGGGGCGTTCCGGTCGGCGGGCCGGAGCGCTGGGACGACCTCGACGCCTTCCTCAACCGCCCGGCGGCGCTCGCTCGCGAACTGTGGGACGAAGGCATCCGGGGCATGAAGGTGTGGCCGTTCGACCAAGCGGCCGAGGCGACGAACGGTACCGACATCTCCGCGGCCGAACTCGCCCGCGGGCTCGGGGTGATCGAGGCGATCCGGGCCGAGGTCGGCTTCGAGATGGCGCTGATGGTCGAGCTGCACGGGCTGTGGAACCGCCGTGGCGCGACCACGATCCTGCAGGCGCTTGAGCCCTATCGCCCTTACTGGGTTGAGGATCCGATCCGCCCGGACGCCGTCGACGCACTCGCCGCTCTGGCCCGCGATGTCGACGTGCCGATCGCGACGGGTGAGACTGTCGTCGGGCGGCGCGGATTCCTGCCGCTGCTCGAACGCGGCGCGGTCGACGTGGTGACGGTCGACGTCCAGTGGACGGGCGGACTGACCGAGGCTCGCAAGATTGCCAGCCTCGCCGACACGTACGGCGTACCGGTGGCACCGCACGACTGCACTGGACCCGCGACTCTGGCCGCCTGTATCCACCTGACCCAGGCGGTTCCGAACGGCCTGATCCAGGAAACGGTCCGGGCCTTCCTCCGCACCTGGTACGCCGAACTGGTCGAAGGGCTGCCGGAGATCGTCGACGGCCGGGTCGGCGCGACCGCGGCGCCGGGCCATGGGGTCAAGCTGCTGGAAGGGCTGGCCGAGGGCGATCAGGTGGAGCGGATGGTCTCCGGCGCCCTCGGCAACTAACTCGGGTGCGGTCGGCAACCAGTACGACCGCCGTAGTTCGTGATGACGGTGGCGCGGACGGTGGTGCCTCGCCTGGTGCGGGTGATGGCGGCGCGAACGCGGGTGATGATGCCTTTCGGCAGGGGGCCGCGGAGGGCTGGGTGGGGTGTGGCCCTGACCAAGAGTGGGGGCCTGGGACAGGTAGTGGGGGCCCTGAACACGTTATTTCGTGTCCGCGGACCCTGTTTGGTGTTCAAGGTCCCCACTTCCGGACCGCTGCGGGCCACCGAGTCGGGGTGCTGATCAAGGGCGGTGTGGGTTTCGGCGGGTTCGTGAGCGCCGGAGCGCCGACGCTCATCCCGGTTGGCGCCCAGGGCAACGAGTTTGAATTAGTGGTCGTCGTGGCCTTGATCGGGCCGGTACGATGAGTAATCAGATCGACACTCTTTGTTTCGACGTTCAGTTGCTGTCAGCACCGACGCCGGAGGACCCGTGCCGACCATGACAACCTCACAGACACCCTCACAGTCACCCTCCCACTCCCCACCCTCATCCGAGCACGTCTCGTTGAGGGTCCTTCTTCGCCATGACCTGCCGGCCTCGCTGGTGGTCTTCCTGATCGCGGTCCCGCTGTCTTTGGGGATCGCCGCGGCATCCGGAGCCCCGCTCATCGCCGGGCTCGTCGCCGCGGTCGTCGGCGGCATTGTCGCCGGTGCGCTCGGCGGATCCCCGTTGCAGGTCAGCGGTCCAGCCGCAGGCCTCACTGTCGTTGTCGCCGGACTGGTCAGCCAGTACGGCTGGGCAGCCACCGCCGCGATCACCTGCGCGGCCGGCTTCCTGCAGATCCTGCTGGGCGTCACCCGGATCGGCAGGCTCGCCCTGTCGCTGTCCCCCGCTGTCGTGCACGGCATGCTGGCTGGGATCGGCGTCACCATCGCGGTCCAGCAGCTCCAGGTGGTGCTGGGCGGCCGCGCGCAGAGCTCTCTGCTCGCCAACCTGGCCGGACTCCCCGAGCAACTGCTGGCGCATCATGCCGGCTCGGTGCTGGTCGGCGTACTGACCGTCATCATCCTGCTCAGCTGGCCACGGTTGCCGAAGGCAAATATCATTCCGGCGCCGCTGGTCGCGGTGGTCGCCGTCACCGCACTGGCCGCGCTGTTCATGGTGGACGTCACCCGGGTCGACCTGCCGAACTCGCCCCTGCAGGAGTTGGTTCTCCCCGTCATGCCGCGAGGCGGCGCACTGGAGATCGCCACAGCTGTGCTGACCGTCGCGCTGGTCGCGAGCGTGGAGTCGTTGCTCTCGGCCGTTGCCGTGGACAAGCTTCACCGGGGCAAGCGCAGCAATCTCGATCGCGAGCTGATCGGCCAGGGCGCGGCCAACGCGATCTCGGGGGCCCTCGGCGGGATGCCTGTCACCGGAGTCATCGTCCGTAGCTCCACCAATGTCGCCGCAGGCGCCCGCACCCGGGCCTCGGCGATCCTGCACGGCGTCTGGATAGCGCTGTTCGTCCTGGCCGCCGGCGCGATGCTCGAGCTCATCCCGATGGCCGCACTGGCCGGCGTCCTGCTCGTCACCGGCCTTCGCCTGGTTCAGCTGGCTCACATCCGCACGCTGAGACGCCACGACGAGCTCCTCGTGTACGTCGTGACAGCCGCCGGCGTCGCCGTCCTCGGTCTGGCCGAGGGGGTTCTGGCAGGGCTGGCGCTCGCGCTCGGCCGGGTGCTCTACCGCCTGGCCCGGGCAACCGTCACCGCAACCGAGCAGGGCGGCATCTGGACCGTGCGGATCCGCGGCACGCTCGTCTTCCTGGGCGTGGCCTCCCTGGTCCGCACGCTCCGCGCGATCCCGTCCGGCACCGTGGTCCGGCTGGATCTTCGGGTCGACCACCTCGACCACGCGGCGTACGAGGCGATCGAGGACTGGCGACGCGGTCACCTCGCGCGCGGTGGTTCGGTCGAGCTCAACCGGGCCGCGTTCCGGGCCGCCCTGCGCGATGATTCCGCCCGAGCGCGCTGGCTGCATCCGTGGCAACAGGACCAACTGGTGCCCGAGCCGGACCAGCGGGTCTCGATGCTGGACGGGATCCGCGAGTTCGAGGCGTCGGCCGAACCGATCCGGCCGATGATGGCGAAGCTGGCGGCCGACGGACAGCGCCCGACGCAGTTGTTCATCACCTGCGCCGACTCGCGGATCGTGCCGAACCTCATCACCACCAGCGGGCCGGGCGACCAGTTCTGCGTCCGGAACGTGGGCAACCTCGTCCCGCCGTACGGGTCGAACAGCAATTCGGTCGCTGCGACGGTCGAGTATGCGGTCGAGGTGCTCGGTGTGGCCTCGATCGTGGTCTGCGGTCACTCGCACTGCGGTGCCGCCAACGCGGCCCTCGACAACGCACCTTCGGAGGGTTCGGCTCTGCAGAGCTGGCTCCGTCACCTCGAACCGTCCGTACGCCGCTCCCTCGCGCGGCCGGACATCGTGGACCCGGTCAGCGGGGCGAAGCTGTCGACTGCCGACAAGTTGTCCGTCACCAATGTGGCAGTGCAACTGGAGAATCTGCGCAGCTTCGCCTGCGTTCGCAAGGCCGAGGAGGAAGGCCGGCTCGAACTGGTCGGGCTCTGGTTCGACATCGGCGCGGCTGCGGCCCGGCTGGTGCTCGAACGCGAGCCCTACCTGGTCCGCGCCGACGAGGAACTGGCTACAGCCGGCACCGCGACCGACCGCTGATCCACGGGGACCAGCAGGGCGGGTGTGCTGTCCCGGCGCACCCGCCCACTCCGGAAGCTGATCAGCAGCGGTACTGCGAGCGCGATCGCGACCAGTCCGTCTGCCCGAGGAATCAGGAGACGAGGGCTGATCCGGCGGTGTAGGTGTTGCAGGCTGCGGGGTCGGCCGCGTCGAAGCCGGCATTCGACCAGTAGGTGTGGTTCGCACGGCTGCCGTGGTCTCGCTCTCGGTCCTCAGAGTTCCCGACCACGTACTCGAAGTTGTTGAGCCAGTCCGCCCCGGCCAGGAGCCAGTCTCTGTCGGCACCGAAGTACACGCCGCTCAGGCACGAAGCCTGCAACTCCAGCCGACGGCTCTCCTCCAGCGTCGCCGCGACGCCGTTGATGGTGCTGCGCCGCTGGAACCTCGCCGCGACAATCCCGGTCAGCTCCTGCACGTGATGCCCGTATTCATGGCCGATCGTGAACGCCATATAGGCCAGCGTCAGCGCCTGGTCGTACCGCTGGTATTCCTTGATGTCGACGGAGGCGTTCATGTAGATGGCGCCGTCGCAGTAGTACGCCACGCTGTCCAGTGAGTCGCAGGGCGACGACGGAGATTGCCCCGCCGACACCACGAGCTTGGGTGAGACGAAGTTGAAGCCGGCCTTGCGGATCGCCGGCGCCCAGGCCTTGTCCAGGCAGGCGACGAACTCGGCGTAGTAGGCACGAACGTTGGCGACCGAGGTCGGCTCGTACTCCGGCTCCTGGCAGCGCGAGGCCGTCAGGCGTCCTACCCGGTAGATCGGGTTCTTGGTGACCACCTGCGGCTGCGGCGGCGCGGACGGCAGTTCCGTCGGATCGCCGGTCGGCGTGGGAGCCGCTGTCGGGATCGCCGCTCTCGCCTTCGCGGCTTCCGAGGCGGCCACCATCGC
Source organism: Kribbella alba (assembly GCF_039529635.1). Lineage (NCBI taxonomy): Bacteria > Bacillati > Actinomycetota > Actinomycetes > Propionibacteriales > Kribbellaceae > Kribbella > Kribbella alba. The sequence continues at coordinate 243,787 of NZ_BAAANE010000006.1, forward strand.
CGGGTCGACCTTTCCGGTCGCCTCGACGCTGCCACGATCCCAGCCGATGGCGACTGTCGCGAGGATGCCGAAGGCAACCAAGGCGATGCCGCCGGCGATCAGCCTGCTGCCCCGGGTCCGATCCACGGAGCAGACCTTAACCCAGTGGGCGAGCGCCGATCGCCGGCTGACATCAACCTGCAATCAGACGAGCAACCGCCTGGATGCGACCAGGACTCCCTCGGCATACCCGTCCGCCCGGAGCAGTTGCCCCGCGCTCACGTCGAGGATGTCGATGCTGACCGGGTCGTCGCCGAGGTCTTCAGAGCTGATCGGCCGGTCGTCAAGGTACAGATCCACCCGGTCGATCCCGTCCACGTCCAGCCCGACCGTCAGCGTCGTACCGGCGAGTGTCCTGGTGACACTCAACCGCCGGTTCGGCATCGAGGCGAGCAACTCACCAGCGGCGTCGAGCAGGTCCACGTTGCTCGACAGGAGGTCGGCCCGGGTCATCTTGTGGACGGCATCCGGCCGGATGCCGAGGTCCTCGACCGGAGTACCGGACAGTTCGCCGACCCGCAACGTACGCCGGATCGCGACCCGCATGTTCGCCCCGTTCGGGAGTGCCACGTACGGCGAGGTCGGGTCGGGTGGCGGCGGTTCGTTCAGCAGGGTGGCGAGCAGGCCGTGGGTCCAGACGTTCGCGCCACCCGCGCCGGTGTTGTCGTCGACGCCGAGGATCATCCCGATCTCGTGGTCCGCGAACCCGGCGGCGAAGATGTCCGTCGCCGAGTAGACCCGGGCGTCGGTGATGAGCACGACGGGCCCGTAGTACGTCTGACCGATCTCGTTCGCACCGTCCTCCGGAGTGATCGGCTTCGCCGCGGAGTACGCGGCGCCCGTCTCGGTGGCCAGGTCGAGCGAGTCGAGCCAGGGACCGAGGTCGATGCCCGAGGGGTTGTCCTTGTGGCGCCGGCAGAGGCGGAGGTTGAGCGGCGTACTGATGAACTGGACAGGTTCCGGTGAGATCCGGCGCGGCGTCATCGTCTGCAAGGTGAACTCGCTGGCGAAGATGTGGCCGCCGCCGTTGTCGCGGACGTCCACGATCAGGCCGTTCTGCGGCAGCGCCGCGGCCAGCCGGACGAACTCGTCCCGGAAGGCGACCGGGTCGTTCACGCTGAAGGTGAAGATCCGCAGCTGGCCGAAGGTGCCGTGCGAGGTGACGACCTGGCGGGCCCGGAAGACGCCCGGCATCGTGGTCGCCACGTCGGCGCCGCTGACAGCGACCGGCTCTGCCAGCTCGGCGGACGTTTCGCCACCTTCGAGCGAGACCACTTCCTGGACGTAGAGCGCCTTCTTGGCCCGGGCCTTCTCGTCCGAGTCCAGGTCGAGGCCCATCGCGGCGGAGGCCGGGGTGAGCGCATCGAGGTCCGTCATCGGCGGAAGGTTGGCCGTCACCTTCCACTGCTCGCGCAACTCCTGGGCCGACCCGTCCAGCCCGAGGTAGCTCAAGCTCACCCAGTCCTCGTCCGGCGGCGACTGGATCACCAGCGGCCGCAGCGTCAGGGACTCCAGTCCGCGGGCCAGGTTCGCGGCCTCGTTGCTGCCGGCGAACTGGGCGCCGTTCAGCGCGACCGCTCGGGCGATCGGAGTGCCGTTCCAGTGCGTCACCTCGGCGCCGGGACCGAACTGCGGCGCGGAGTACCCGGTGACCACGCGAGTGATCAGGTAGTGCTCGCCGTCAGTGTCGGTGCACTTCTCGATCATGAACGGGAGGAACGCGATCTTGCCGGCGAACGGCGCGGGCAGCAGGTAGTTGGTGTGCAGGTCGCGGACCGAGTGGAAGATGCTCGACATCTGCCGGTGGAACATCCACTCGGCTTCCATCGTGTCGGTGGTCTGACGTTCCGTCCGCGCACGCATCACGCGGAGCCGCTGCAGCGGGTTCACGGCGTGCATGGCGACCTTGAGCGGCAGGTGCACGTAGTTCTGCTCGAGCAACAGCAATGCTTGATCGATGAGCAACTTCCGCTGTCCGAGCGTCAGCGTGCCAGCGGCGGCGAGGAACTGCGGCAACGGGATCGCTGCGGCTTGCTCTGCCGACGCGGCCGTGCTCCTCGATGCCGCCTTCTTCGCCGCCGAAGCCTTGCTGGCAACGGTCTTCTTGCTGGTTCGGGTCTTAGTCGTGGTCTGGTTGCTGGCGGTCTTGCGAGGCTGTGACATGGCTCCCCCAACGAGGCGGCCCCTCCCCCGGGCCGCGGTTCCTCCACCGTCCGCCGCCCCCGCGACGATGTCAACCGTCGGTGCTCCTCACCCGCGGATTCGGCGTCCTCCGTCGGCTGGGATCGAGTGCAGGTCGTTCCGCGCGGTGAAGGCGCAGGCGGTTGTCGCGATTGTGGGCGCGTTGGGGCTGCACGGGGATTTGCAGGCGCGGGTGATCGGTTCCGGGTTGTAGGCGCGCGTGATTCGATGCGGTTGTAGGCGCCGGGGGTTGGCGTCCACGGAGTCGCCCAGATGTGTGACGACACAGCCGGGTGGCCGATCTGCCTCAGCTGCGGGCGACCCGTTCGCCCCCGCCTCTGGCGCGGAATCGGCGACTTATGCACCACTCAACCGTTTCCCCGGCCGCGAAATGGGCGTGCCGTGCAGAAGACGCGACCCGGTGGCCGCTCGGTACGGCAAACCCGGCCAATGCCCGAAGTCGCTCACCCGGCCGAGTCCCCAACCTCACCCGATGCCCGGCACTTAGCGGCCCACAAAGGCGCCGGCGGGCGAAAAGCCGCCAGCGGGGGTGCCCCATCGCGGTCCCGTCCCGCAGCCCGGGGACTGCCACCCACGTCCGCGACTTCCCGGCACTGGCCGAGTCACCCACTTCCTCCACTTCCCGGGTCGACCCGCCAGCCGCGACCCGACTACCCGGGCGGACCCGCCGGGTAGTCGCCAACAAACCGGCGGGTCGGGCCGGGGAGTGAATCCAACGCGGCGCGTCGACCCGGGTAGTCGCCAACAAACCGGCGGGTCGGGCCGGGAAGTCGCTCCAACTCGGCTGGTCGAACCGGGAAGTGCGGCGTGTCAGAACTCCGTCGGGGTGGGGCGGGTCAAGAGTCGAACTTGTTCGAAGGGGACGCCGAGGCCGCTCTTTACCTGCGCCACCTCGACTAGCACCATCACGCAGCGAGAACGCGGAACCACACCCGCGTAGGCGTTGATGCCTCGCCTCGACTGGTGGGATGGAGGAGCGCCGAGCCCGGCAAGAAGCGTCGACGGAGGAGGTGCGGGCGGGGCGTAGTACCGATCGCCTGTAAGGATGGGGTGATGAGTGAGGTCTGGCACAACATCACCACCGCGCAGCCTGATCCGTCGGTGCGGGTGATCATCGGGACTGGTGTGGTCGCGTTGCTGTTGATCGCATGGCGGCCCGTCTGGCGGCAAACGAGGCAAGTCGTGACGATCGCGCATGAAGGGGCGCACGGGCTGATCGCCGCGTTGGTGGGCAGGAAGCTGGCAGGGATCCGGCTTCACTCGGATACTTCCGGAGTGACGGTGTCGCGCGGGCATCCGACCGGGCCGGGGATGATCGCGGTGTTGCTGGCCGGTTATCCCGGGCCTGCGTTGTTCGGGCTCGCCGCGGCGTTCGTCCTGAGTCGTGGGTACGCCGTCGGGCTGCTCTGGGGGCTGCTGCTCGCGCTGGTGGTCCTGCTGCTTCAGATCAGGAACCTCTTCGGGCTCTGGTCCGTGGTTGCCTTCGGCACCGTGGTATTCGCGGTGTCGTGGTGGGGATCGCCCCAGGTGCAGTCGGCCTTCGCCCATCTGCTGACCTGGTTCCTGCTGCTGTCCGCGCCGCGGGCGGTTCTCGAGCTGCAGCGCTCCCGCCGTGGAGGCGGCGGCCGGAGCTCCGATGCGGATCAGCTCCGCCGGCTGACCGGCGTACCGGCTCTGCTGTGGGTGACGTTCTTCGGCCTGATCACGCTGGCCTGCCTTGCCCTCGGAGTGGTGTGGTCCGGGGTCTTACCCGGCTAGCATCAGCAGGGTGGGGAAGAGAGGACCGCGGTCCTTCGACCCGGTGGTGATGGGGAACCGCGAGACGGATGCCTGGGTCGCCTATTACCGGCGGGACTGGCGCAGGTTCCTGGTCGCGTCGGTCGGGCTGGTCGCGGCCGGCTTCGGCATGGGGGCGCGCCGGACGATCGCGGGAGCCTGGTACGTGCTCAAGGCCAACCAGCTCTGGGCGCCTTTCCCCGACAACCAGCCTGACGGAGCGCGCGCGTACATGCGGCGCTTCTACGAGTTGGTCTCCGACACCAGCGAGATCCTCATCGATCCAGCCGAGGCGGCTCGGTTGGAGGTCGAGTGGTGGCGGATCCACCGTGCCCATCAGCACGACGACGGCGTCACCGAGACTCAGCTCGAGGCCGCCTTGGTCGAGCTCTATTCCTATGTTTACGGCGCCGACTCGGACGCAGTACGACCGGCCGCGCGCAGCCGGGTGGAGGCGATGGACCTCTCCGACCGGTGGGTTGCCGAGGGATGCAACCTCGACGATCCGTTGCTTGTCCACGAGCGGCGCGCTCTCGTGTCGTCGTACGCCGCCCTGCGCAAGGCAATTGGTGGCTAGTGCGCGGACAGCGGCGAGGCGGGAGGAGGCAGCGTCACCCCGAAGCCGGCGACCGCCAGCCGGAGGAGAACCTGGCCCGGTTGGAGCAGGTCGACGATCTTGGCTGCGGTGAGCAGCTCGAGCTCAGCCAACCGCACGGCGTACGCCTGCGGTCCGGCAGCGCGGGCGCGCTGCAGTTCGGCGGTGTTGTGCCAGACCTTCTGGCGGGACTCGCGGAGGAAACGCTGGGACGCGAGCCGGTTCAGCGGGGTGAGGACCCGGTCCAGCAGGTTCTTGGCGCCGGACGCGGTCAGCTGGTCGTCCTCGGCGCCGACGCGTGACGCCAGTACGCCGTCGATCAGCTCGTGGTCGCGGCGACGCCGGTCCATCAAGGTGGAATCGCCGAAGTCATCGTCGCTGATCACCGCCAGCAGGGCCTGCGGCAAGTCGTAGTTCACGTGCGCATTGATACCCAGCAACACATGCCGCAGCGGCGGCAGCTCGGCGGGCGCGTCGAAAGCCAACCGCCACGGCCTCGACACCGGCTCGCCTGCCAGATCGTTGTCGAGCGCAGTCAGGTACAGCTCGGCGAAGGCCACGTCCCAGGCGTCGACCCAGCCCGGATCCTCGAATCCGGCGCGGTCGATCGCAGCGCCGACTGCCTGGGTAGTGCGCAGGTAGGTGCCGAGGAAGACCCGTCGACGGGCCAGCTCAGTTGGCAGCGCGTCCAGACGCCGCTGCATCCGCTGGACGACGTGAGCGACACCCGCGCTCGGCGGGGTGCCATCTTCTGACCCCATAGCGGCACCGTACTCCGGAATCTGCCGGGCGGGGCCGCGCGTCGACAGCGGACGGCCCGAACCCCTTGTAGGCAAGGGGTTCGGACCGAGCTGTCAGTTCTTGGTGGGCTGACCCGAGGCCGGGTCCAGGAAGAGCGTGCTCGACTTGCCGTGCTTGCTGAAGTCGAACAGGTTGTTCAGGCTGCCGGCCTTCTCGTCGAACGAGTAGTTGCCGATCGGTCCGGTCTTCCAGTTGTCCTCGACGAACTTGAGCACCGAGGCCTGGTCAGTCGTGGTGTGGTCGACGAAGTTCGACTTGGCGTACGGCGAGACGACCAGCAGCGGCAGGCGCGGACCGTACCCGCAGCGGTCCTGGTAGCCGCCGGCCACCCGGGCCGGGTTGGTGCCGCAGGTCTTGCCGTCGGTCAGGCCGTCGTGCGCGGGGTCGTTCGACTGGTTCACGATCGGGCCGACCTGGTGGTCGTACCAGCCGTCGCTGTCGTCGTACGCGATGACGACAGCGGTGTCCTTCCAGTCCTTGGTCTTCTGCAGCTTGTTGATGGTGTCGACCACGAACTGCTGCTCGTCGAGCGGGGTCGAGTAGCCGGCGTGGCCGTCCTGGTACGCGGCCGCCTTCAGGTAGCTGACCGCGGGCATGCTGCCGTGGTCAACCGACGACCAGAAGTCAGTCAGGTCGTACTGGTGGTTGGCCGGGCCGTTGTGGCCGACCTCCGAGACCGAGGCCGGGCGGACGTGCTGCAGGTTCTGCGTGCTCTTGTAGAACTGGAAGGGCTCGTGGTGCGGGATGTAGTCGACGCTGCTCACGCCGCCGACGTCCTTGTGAGTCGCCGTGCAGTCAGCGAAGCCGCCCTGGAACCAGCCCCAGCTCACACCCTTGGCGTTCAGCAGGTCACCGATGTTCTTGTTCTTGGGATCGGTCACCGTCGAACTGTCCCGGCTGTTGCACTTGTCGCCGGCCGGCTGCGGGTCGCCGATCATGGTTCCGCTGGCAGCCGGTACTGCGTTCCCGTCCGCGCTGAAGCCGTGCGTCTGACCCGAGATCAGGTTCACCGCACCTGGCGACGAGGGACCGAAGGTGGTGTTGAACGAGTTGTCGCTCATCGCGAAGTGCTGCGCGTAGTTCCACAGGCCGGTGACGGTGTTGCCGTCGTAATAGCCCATCACCAGGCCCATCCCGTGGCCGTAGTCCGCGCAGGTGCCGGCACCGCGGCCGACGGTCTCGACGACCTTGTCCATCAGGCCGGAGTTCACCGCCTTCTGCTCGTTGGTGTAGCTGTGGTCCTGGTCGCAGGTCTGGGCCTGGTTGCGGCCGAGCCGGAACGGCTGGGCCGAGTTCGGGTTGTTCGGCGCCGCGAGCGGGGTGTTCAGCCCGTTGACCGTCGGCGTCCCGGCCGCGGCGGCGAAGCGTGGTTCGCCGCCGGGGTTGGCCGCGTTCGGGTACGTCGCGAAGTAGTGGTCGAACGACACGTTCTCCTGGAAGATCACCACCAGGTGCTTGATCGGCGTGGTCGTCGCCGACGCCCCGCCTTGGCCCTGGGCGACGGCCGGCACGGTGGCGGCGGCCAGGACGAGCGCACCAAGGGCCGCGACGAGGGGGATCTTGCGTTTGTTGCGGACAGACACGACATGCTCCTTCGAGAATCTGACGAGCCGGGCACCCGGGGAAGGGTGCCGCGGCCCGTCCAGCTTCCGCTTCGATCAGGGCGGATCGAAGCGTTCCCGAAAGAACAGCTGGCAAACGCTGCCCAACTAAACCGCTTCACAGAAACCGGGCAACTAGAACTCAGAAAGGCCGCAACTCAGCCGCGACCACCTGCGATCGGACGATCGCGCTGGGCTGTCCCGGGACCGCCGTACGGGTAGTCCGCAGCGCCGGGATCGCTGGCCCGGTCGAGCTGCTCCTGCTCCTCCGCGGTGAGGTGGAGATCAGCCGCGCCGAGGTTGTCGTTCAGCTGCTCCGTCGTCCGCGCGCCGAGGATCACCGAGGTGACCGCCGGACGATCCACCAGCCAGGCGAGGGCGACCTGAGCCATCGAGATCCCACGGGCTTCGGCGATCGAGCGGACCGCGTCGACCACGTCGCGGACCCGCTGGTTCTGACTCCGCCGGGACCACGCCTCGACGCCACGGTCGGGGTTCTCCCCCAGCCGGGTGGCGCCGGTCGGCTCCTGTTCGAACGAATACTTCCCGGTCAGCCAGCCACCGCCGAGCGGCGACCACGGCAACAAGCCGAGTCTGTTCTCCAGCGCGGCCGGAACGATCTCCCACTCGATCTCGCGGACCAGCAGGTTGTACTGAGGTTGCAGCGTGACGAGCGGCGACCAGCCGAGCTTGTCGATCAGGTCGCACGCCTTCTGCAGTTGCCACCCGGTGAAGTTGGACACGCCGCCGTATACGATCTTGCCCGCTCGGACCGCCTCCTCCAGGAAGCTGAGCGTCTCCTGCAAGGGCGTGATCGGGTCCCACGCGTGCAACTGGTAGAGGTCGACCTGGTCCACCCCGAGGCGGCTGAGCGACGCGTCGAGCGCGCGGCGCAGGTGCCTGCGCGACGTGCCGACGTCGTTCGTGCCCTCCCCGGTCGGGAATCTGCCCTTCGTCGCCAGTACTACGTTGTCGCGCGCGGAACTCTTCGCCAGCCAGCTTCCGATGATCTCCTCGGACACGCCGGCCGAGTACACGTCCGCGGTGTCGATCAGGGTGCCGCCGACCTCGACGTACCGGTCGAGCTGCTCGTGCGCGCCGGCCTCGTCGGTCTCACTGCCGAACGTCATGGTGCCCAGCGCGTACGTCGACACGACAGTGCCGCTGTTGCCCAGAGTGCGGTATTCCACAGCTTGCTCCTTGGTCAGGACAAATGGGGGCCGCTTGCCACCTTAGTCCGCCCGGGCGCGGTCGACGGAGCCTGTCCGAGAACTGTCCGGCGGTCGCGCTACGGTGGCTGAAGTCCACGTGACGAAGGGAAATTGATGAACACCAGCGAACTGCTCATCGACGCGTACGGGCGGATCCAGGGGGTGGTGCACGACGTCGTCGACGGGCTCGACGACAAGACCCTCAGCACCCGACCGGACGGCAAGGGCAACTCGATCGCCTGGTTGATCTGGCACCTGACCCGGATCCAGGACGACCACCTGGCCGACGCGGGTGGCTACGAGCAGGTCTACACGGCCGAGGGCTGGCACGAGCGGCTCGGGCTACCGTTCGACCCCGCTGACACCGGCTACGGGCACACCGCCCAGGACGTCGCCGCGGTGTTGGTGCCGGCCGAGCAACTCACCGGGTACTACGACGCCGTGCACGCGCGCTCGGTCGAGTACCTCAAGGGTCTGTCCGACGAAGACCTCGACCGGATCGTCGACAAGCGCTGGAAACCGCCGGTGACCCTCGGCGTGCGCCTGACCAGCGTCCTGTCCGACGACCTCCAGCACGCGGGCCAGGCCGCTTACGTCCGCGGCCTGCTCAGCTGAGCCCGGCGCGGACGCGGCGGTCAGCGGTTCTGCGGGAGCTTGGTGGTGCGCTTGCGGCCGCCGCGCGGCGCGGAGGGAGGCGGGACGACCGGACCGATATCACCGTCGGGCGCGACGTCCAGGTCGATGATCACCGGCGCGTGGTCGCTGGGCCCGGTTCCCTTGCGGGCTTTGCGATCGACCCAGGCCGCCTTCACCCGCTCCGCCACCGGCTCTGAGGCGAGCATCAGGTCGATGCGCATGCCGAGGTCCTGGTGGAACATGCCGGCCCGATAGTCCCAGTAGCTGAACACGCGCTCGTTCGGCCAGCGGTCGCGGACCACGTCATGCAGTCCGGTGGACATCAGGTCTGCCAGCGCCTGGCGCTCGGGCGGCGTCACGTGCGTCTGGCCGATGTATGCGACGGGATCGAACACGTCCGCATCGGTCGGCGCGATGTTCATGTCGCCACAGACGATCGCCTCGTCGGCTCCCGCGGCGACCACCTCCTTCAAGGCGGCAAGCCACGCGAGCTTGTAGCGGTAGTGATCGGAGTCCGGCGTCCTGCCGTTCGGCACGTACAGCGAGTGGACGCGGATCCCGCCGCAGGTCGCGGCGACTGCCCGCGCCTCCGGGTTCGGGAAACCAGGCGCGCCCGCGATACCCGTCACAACGTCTTCCAGGCCGACCTTGGACAGAATCGCGACGCCGTTCCACTGCACCTCGCCGTACAGGGCGGTTTCGTAGCCGCGGCCGGACAACTCCTTGTCGAGCAGAGCCGTGAAGGCGTCGTCGGCCAGCTTGGTCTCCTGCAGGCACACGACGTCCGGCTGCCGCTCGTCGAGCCACTCCAGCAACCGCGGCATCCGCTGCTTCACCGAGTTCACATTCCAGGTAGCTACTCGCACCCGACCTACGTTAGGCGATGACGCAGTGGGTGCAGAACCATCCGCCCTGGTGGAGCGGCTCAGCTGACTGACCCGCAGAATGTCGGGCGTGCCCAGACTCCCAGGACTCGTCGTCACCGATCACGTCTTCACTGTTCCGCTGGATCACTCGCGGCCGGACGGGCCCACCCTCGAGGTGATGGCGCGCGAGGCCGTCGCCGCGACCAAGGTCGACTCGGACCTGCCCTGGCTGGTGTTCCTGCAGGGCGGGCCCGGCATGAAATCACCTCGGCCGACGGGCGCGAACGGTTGGCTGGAGCGCGCCACGCGGGACTACCGGGTGCTGCTGGTGGACCAGCGCGGCACGGGCCGCAGTACGCCGGTGACATCGCGAACCGCATCCGGCCTCGACGCGGCCGAACTGGCGTCGTACCTGCGGCACTTCCGGGCCGACTCGATCGTCGCCGACCTGGAACTCATCCGTGGTCAGGTCAGTCCGGGCAAACCGTGGGCGACCCTGGGGCAGAGCTACGGCGGCTTCATCACGTTGGCGTACTTGTCCCAAGCGCCCGAGGGTCTGCGCGGCTGCTACGTCATGGGCGGACTTCCTGGGCTCGAGGCGACTGCGGACGAGGTGTACCGGCGTACGTATCCGCGGGTGCGGGCGAAGAACGAGGCGTACTACCGGCGCTACCCCGAGGACGTCGAGCGGGTCCGGCGGATCGCGGATCACCTGCGGGACGACGACGTACGACTGCCTGACGGCGACCGCTTCACCGTGCGGAGGTTCCAGCTGTTCGGGTTCGGACTGGGCATGGGCGACTACGCGCAGACGCTGCACTGGATGCTCGACGAGGCCTGGGACGGCGAGGAGCTGTCCCGGACCTTCCTCTACGAGGCGATGAACCGCACTGCCTTCGGCGATACCCCGCTCTATGTCGTCCTGCACGAGAGCATTTATGCGCAGGACAACCGACCGACCGACTGGGCCGCCTCCCGCTTGCTGCCGGTGGAATTCGCCGCGGACGCCTCGCCGCTGCTTTTCACCGGCGAGATGATCTACCCGTGGATGCTGGAGTTCGGCGGCCTGGAGCCTTTCACCGAAGCCGCCTCCCTACTCGCCTCCTCCGACACCTGGACTCCCTTGTACGACGTAGCGCGCCTGCGGGACAACCGGGTGCCGGTGGCCGCGGCTGTCTGGCACGACGACATGTACGTCGACGCCGGGCTGTCCCTGGACACGGCCAACCGGATCGGCAACAGCGCCGTCTGGATCACGAACGAATGGGAACACGACGGCGGAAGCGCCTCGGGTGGCTCCGTCCTGGATCGCCTCCTCAAACTGGGCGCCGACCTTGCACCCGTTCAGCCGGCGGACGTCTCCTGAAGCCGCCGGGTGCGACAGCCGTAGTTCGTGATGATGCCTTTCGGCGGGGCGCCGCGGAGGGCTGGGTGGTGTGCGGCCCTGACCAAGAGTGGGGACCTGGGACAGGTAGTCGAGGCCTTGAACACGTTATTTCGTGTCCGCGGGCCCTGGTTGGTGTTCAAGGCCACCACTTCATGACCGCTGCGCGCCACCGAGTCGGGTGCTGATCAAGGGCAGCGCAGTTTCGGCGGGATCGTGAGCCCCGCATCGGCAACGCTCATCAACCGCGACTGATTGCCTCCAGCCGAGCGTGCGTAGGCCTGCTCGCGACCAGGACCCGCAGGTTGGTGAGTGCTGGCAGTCCGGGCACGGCACAAGCGCGCTTCTAGGGTGCAGATCCACGCCGGAACCTTCTTGCTGAGCGGGTCCGTCAGGTCACAGGTCGCTATCGACATGTCCTGACGTGCCGGAGCGACCAGGCAGGACGCATACTTGAGTTCTGATGGAGTCTTATCGCGCGACGACGCGTCGTCACCTGTCCACGAGTCCCTTCAAGGCCCGCGTGCCCGACCCGATCAAGGTCTTCGAGGTCGGCGAGCGGGTCTCCCACGACAAGGAAGGTCTGGGGCGGATCCATTCAGTAGAGGGCGAGACCGCGGTGGTCGTCGACTTCGGTGGCGGAAACCTGCTCCGGGTCGTAGCCCCCTTCGCCAAGCTCCACACGCTCTGACCCTCCCAGTCACACCCCGCCCCCGCCCTCCCCGACACCACAACCCGCCCAGTCCCCCACGCACCGGCCCTGGTCCCCCACGCCGGCGCCAGCTCACATCGTGCTCTGCCCCACACCCAGCTCCGCCGTTAGACGGCTGTCCGCGACCGCTTTCGGCCGAGGTGGGTCTCCGACGGGCGTGCGGGCTTGCCCGCTCGCCGGTCCGGAGGGCGTCGCATCCTGCGCCCGCGATCGTCTCCTGGCGTGCGTCAGAGATCGTCTCCTGGCCGAGGTGCGCATCGCCGGAGCGTGCTCGCCCAAACATCTGGGCGAGCACGCTGCCGTTTCTGACGACTGCTAGAACTCTGCCTTCATGGAGGCTTTGGCGAGGATCTTCTCGTCGGCGAGTTTGATGCCGATCGTGCCGATGATGGAGGCGGCGACGCCCCAGAGGAGGAAGGTGACCAGCGTGCGCACGAGGACCGATTCCGCCGACCCACTGGTCCACAGGCCTACGGCGTTGTGTACGCCGGTATCGAGCCCGAAGCCGAGCAGAACATAGGCGCCGATGATCAACAGGCGGCCGAAGCGGTCCCGAATGCCTCGTTTGCGGGCGCCCCGCCACAAGTAGCGGCCGATGGTGAACACGATGATCCCCCAGCAGCTGAAGACTGCTTCCAGTGTCGACAGACACCTTCAGACAGTCTTCAGCTGACCACGGTGGGCGACGACTCCTCTGGTACGACGAACAGCCCGGCGCCACACCGAGGGATTACCCACGCACTCCGTACAGGTGCTCCAGAGCGAGCTGGTCGAGGTGCTCGAAGGCCATGCCGCGGCGACCGGCCTCGTCGGGGTCGAAGTCCTCGGCACGGAGCGTCGCGATCGTCTCGTCCTTGCTGAGGGTCGGCTGGGCGAGCTCCTCGACGCGGGCGTCCGCGAGCGCCTGCTGCACCTCGGGGTCGGCCCGGAACGCGCGCACCTTGTTCCGCAGTACGAGGTAGTTGGTCATGCAGCCTGCCGCTGACGCCCAGACGCCGTCCATGTCTTCGGTGCGCGGGGGCTTGAAGTCGAAGTGCCGCGGGCCTTCGTAGCCGCCGTGCTCCAGGATGTCGACCGTCCAGAAAGCCCCGCGTGCATTGCCCGCGCCGAACCGCAGGTCCTGGTCGAAGCGCGGTCCGTTCTGCCCGTTGAGGTCGGCGTGGAACAGCTTGCCGTGCCACAGCGCCTGGGCCAGGCCATGTGCGTAGTTGAGGCCGGCCATCTCCTCGTGGCCCACCTCGGGGTTGAGGCCGACCCGGTCGGAGTGCTCCAACTCGTTGATGAACGCCAGTGCGTGACCGATCGTCGGGAGCAGGATGTCACCCCGCGGCTCGTTCGGCTTGGGCTCGATCGCGAAGCGGATGTCGTATCCCTGCTCGATCGCGTACGACCCGAGGATGTCGAACGCCTCCTTGTAGCGGGCCAGCGCAGCCCGTACATCCTTGGCCGCACCCGACTCCGCGCCCTCACGTCCGCCCCACGCCACGAACGTCTCCGCGCCGAGCTCGGCGGCGAGGTCAAGCTGGTCGGCGGCCTTGCGGATGGCGAACCGGCGGACGTCGCGATCGTTGTTGGTGAAACCGCCGTCGCGGAACACGGGGTGGGAGAACAGGTTGGTGGTCACCATCGGTACTGCGAGACCGGTCTCCTCCAGCGCAGCCCGGAAAGGCTTCAGGTGGGCGTCACGCTCGGCGGCCGAGCTGCCGAACGGGAACACATCGTTGTCGTGGAACGTGATGCCGTAGGCGCCGAGCTCGCTCAGCTTGTGCACGGCTTCGGCCGGGTCGAGCACCGGTCGCACCGCGCCGCCGAAGACGTCGACGCCCTGCCAGCCGACCGTCCACAAACCGAAGGAGAACTTGTCCTCAGGGGTGGGGGTGATGTCGGCGTCGGTCATTGTGGTCCTCATCTCTCGTGGTACTGAGCAACACCTTCGCGGGCTGCCTTGAAGGGGGTTGAAGCTGAACTACCTGCTGAAGCCGGCGGTGAGACCGCTGAGCAGCTGGCGGCGGCCGACGGCGTACAGGATGACGATGGGCAACGTCGTGAGTACGACCGATGCGAGCACTGCGGGCACGTTGACGCTGTACTGCCCTTGGAACGTCCAGAGTGCCAGCGGAAGCGTCCGCTTGTCCGGACTCTGGGTCAGGATCAGCGGCAGCAGGAAGCCGTTCCAGACCGCCAGGCCGTTGTAGATGCTGACCGTCACCAGCGCCGGCCTGGTCAGCGGATACGCGAGGGTGCGCAGCATTCCCCACTCGGTCGCGCCGTCGACGCGCATGGACTCGAAGAGCTCCTTGGGCACGTCCCGGATGAAGTTCGTCAACACCAGGACGGACAGCGGGATCGAGAAGGCGATCGACGGCAGGATGATCGCCAGCAGGCTGTCGTAGAGTTGCATCCGGATGATCAGCAGGTAGACCGGGATGATGGTGGCCTGCAGCGGGATCGCCAGCCCCATCAGGAAAAGTCCGTTCACGCCGGCCAGGAACCGGCTGCCGACACCGCGCACGATGGCGTAGGACGCCATGAACGAGATCGCGACCGCGGGAAGGATCGTGCCGGCGGTGACGATCACGCTGTTGAGGAAGTACCGCGGGAAGTCGGACTCGATCACCAGTTTGTAGTTGGCGAACGTCGGGGCGGAGGGCAGCGCGAGCGGGTTCTGGGTGAAGTACGCGCTCTGGTCCTTGAAGCTGGTGACGACGATCCAGTACAGCGGGATCAGGACGATCACGAGCCACACCCAGCCCGCGATACCGCCGAGCCAGTTCAGGTGGATCAGGCGTCGGCCGAGGGGCATCCCGCCGCGCACCTGCCGGGTCGCTGTGCTCGTGCTACTGGTCACCACGGCCATGTCACGCTCCTTCCTGCTGGCTGGCCGTCGTGCTGCCGCCCAGCCGGCGCAGCAGAAGAGCCAGGACCAGACCGAGCAGCACGAGCATGACCGCGATCACGCTGGCCGGCCCCATCAGGTTGGCCTGGAATCCGCGCTTGTACATATCGAGTGCGAGCACCCTCGTGGCATCGCCGGGACCGCCGGCGGTAAGCACGAAGATCAAGTCGAAGAACGTCAGCGACCCGACCACCATCAGGGTGGACGAGGTGATGATCGTGTACTTCAACTGCGGAACGGTGATGCTGAAGAACTGCCGGATCCGCCCGGCGCCGTCGATCGAGGCGGCCTCGTACATGGAGGTCGGGATCTGCCGGACGCCGCCTTGGTAGATCAGTGAATGGAACGGGATGAACTGCCACGAGACCACGAAGATGACCACGCCGACGGCGAGATTGCTCTTCCCGAGCCAGTCCTGGGCCAGGAAGCTCAGGTGCAGACCGGCCCCGAGCCCGAAGTTCGGGTCGAGCAGGGCCTTGTAGGTGATCGCGATCGCTGCCGAACTCAGCAGCAGGGGGATGAAGTAGAGGACGGCCAGCAGAGCGCGGTAGCGCTGACGACCGGCGAGGAACACGCCGAGCAGAAGGCTCATCGGTGTCTGTACCGCCCACGACAGGATCATGATCTCGAACGTCACCAGCACCGTGTGCGGAAGACTCGGATCGCTCAGAACCGAACGCCAGTTGGACAAACCGGCTGTATGGATGGCACCGAGGCCGTCCCACTGGGCGAAGCTGAGTGCCAGTACGCCGACCAGCGGGACGACGCCGAACAACAGGAACATCGCCAGGGCGGGGAGTGCCATCCACGCGACCGGGCCGCTCCGCCCAACGCGCGAGGAACTGGTTCGCACCACAGCCGGCGCCTCGGACGGAGCGGCCATCGTCACTTTGCGATCACCGCGTTCATGCTGGTCGCGAACTGTTGCGGCGAGATCGAGAGCTGGAACAGCTTCGCGATGTTGTCGAGCAGCGTCTCCGCGGCGGTCGGGCTGAGCGCCTGGTCCCAGGACTGGGCGAAGTTCTTCGCCTTGCTCGACGTGTCGTAGACGAAACTCAGCCAAGCGGCGTCGTTCTTGTCCGTGATGGAAGCGAGCTTGTCCTTGGCGCTCGTGACCACCGGGATGCTGCCGGACTGCACCCAGGCGTCGACCGAGGAGGCGTCGAGGGTCGACGTAGACAGGAACTTCTTGGCGACGTCCTTGTCCGCCTGGCTGGCCTTCGAGGAGATCGAGAGGTACTGGCCGGGGTTGCCGACGGTGTCGCTCGGGTCGCCCTTGCCACCGTCGACCGGCGGGAAGTTCATGTAGCCGAGGTTCCCGCCCGTGACGAAGTTGCCACCGGCGCTCTTCATGGTGCCGTAGGTCCACGCGCCATGAAGCATCATCGCGGCCTTTCCGGTGTACAGCAGGGCCAGGTCGGCGTTGGAGTCCGCGGTGATCGAGGAGAACCCCTTGATGAAGCCGTTCGCCTTGACAAGCTTCTGCATCTCGTCCAGCGCCTGCAGCGACGCCGGCTGGGACCAGGCGTTCTTCTGGCCGTCGAAGATGTTCTGGAACACCTCGCTGCCGCCGATGCGGTCGAAGAGGAACTCGAGCCACATCATGTTGGTCCAGCGGGACTGCCCGCCGAGCGAGAACGGCGCGATGCCCTTGTCGTTGAACTTGGGCACGAGGTTCATGACGTCGGCCCACGACTGCGGCGGTTGGGCGCCCACCTTGTCGAAGACCGTCTTGTTCCAGTAAAGGACGATCGGCGTGGTGGTCTCGACCGGCATCGCGTAGATCTTGCCGTTGACGGTCGCGGCGCCGAAGGCCGACGGGAAGATCTGCTTCTTCAACTCGGCGTTCTGTCCGAACCACGAAGTGAGATCCTCGACCTGGCCGGCGTCGACGTAGCTCTTCAGGCCACCGCCACCCCAGCCCCAGATCAGCGTCGGACCCTGCCCGGCGCCGATGGCCGTCTTGATCTTCTGCTTGAACGCGTCGTTCTGGAACTCGGTGGTCTTGAGCTGGGTGCCCGAGTTCGCGTCGTTGAACCGCTTGACCTGGGCCTCGCGGATGGCCTGTTGTGGCTGGCCGGTGAGGAACCAGTAGGTCGTCGTCCCACCGCCGCTCGAACCGCCGGTGGAACTGCCGGAACTCTGTGGGCCGGAGGTGCCGCAGGCGGCGAGGCCGGCGAGGCCGGCGGCGCCGGCGGTCAAGCGGAGGAAATTGCGCCGGGAGGTCGTCATGGGATCCACGGTTGTCTCCGTACTCCATTGCCGCGGACCACTCCGCGGCGGGTGGGTTGTCAGGTGCAGCGGCCGTCGGCGCGACACCAGGCTGCGCCCTGCCAACTGCCCCGCGAGGTAGCGGAAGCACCTGTTCGATTTCGAACTATGTTTCGTAACGTAGATTTCGAGCACGTGACTGTCAAGGTCTTGAAGTTAAGCCTTTGCTGAGACAAGGTAGATCAACGAATGCGCCAGCGAACAGGAGAAACGCCCGCGCTGCGGGCGGAGCTCCTGCGCTCTGAAGACGGCCGTCGGCGAGTCGAAATGTTTCGAAAAATCCTCAGCCAGATGGTCGCAGAATAGGGAGATTTTTCGTGACCACCTCTGTCTCGACTGTAGGCCCGGACGACCGCCCGTGGCAGAACACCTCGCTGCCGGCCGCGAAGCGGGCAGAACTCCTCCTGCAGGCGATGACGCTGGAGGAGAAGCTCGCCCAGCTCGGGAGCCGCTGGATAGGTAACGACATGGCCGACGCAGAAGTGCCCGCCGAGGAGTCGCTCAACGTGGCTCCGCTGCAGGACGTCTTCGCGGAGTCCGGAGCCGTCTCGCTGAAGGAGGCAAGCCGGCATGGGCTCGGCCACCTCACCCGGGTCTGGGGCAGCGTCCCGCTGACGGTTGAGGAGGGCCTGGCGGAACTGATGCGTCAGCACCACGTAGTCCTGGAGGGATCCCGGCTGGGAGTCCCCGCGCTGGTCCACGAAGAATGCCTGACCGGCTTCACGACGTACGGGGCGACTGTCTACCCCGCAGCCATCGCCTGGGGCGCGACCTTCGACCCTGAGCTGGTCGAGCGGATGGCCGCTGCGATCGGGCGCGACATGGCCGCTGTCGGTGTCCACCAGGGCCTCTCCCCCGTGCTCGACGTCGTCCGCGACTACCGCTGGGGCCGGGTGGAGGAGACGATCGGCGAGGACCCGTACCTCGTCGCGATGCTCGGCTCGGCGTACGTCCGCGGCCTCCAGAGCGCCGGCGTCATCGCCACCCTGAAGCATTTCGCGGGCTACTCCGCATCGCGGGCAGGGCGCAACCACGGTCCGGTGTCGATGGGCCGGCGCGAACTGCTTGATGTCATCCTGCCGACCTTCGAGGCCGCCATCGCGACAGCCTCCGCGGGCTCGGTGATGAACTCGTACTCCGATGTCGACGGCGTTCCGGCCGGCGCGGACCCCTGGCTTCTGACTGAAGTACTGCGCGGCGACTGGGGATTCAGCGGCACGGTCGTCTCCGACTACTGGGCGGTCCCGTTCCTTGCCTCGATGCATCGCGTCGCGGCAGACCACATCGACGCGGGCGCCCTGGCACTCGCTGCCGGCATTGATGTCGAACTCCCCGACACATTGGGCTTCGGCCCCGGTCTGCTCGAACGGGTCAAGTCGGGCGAAGTCTCGGAGGACCTGGTCGACCGCGCGGCCCGGCGCCTGCTCGTGCAGAAGGTGCAGCTCGGCTTGCTCGATCCGGACTGGACCCCGGAGAGCTCTGTCAGTCAGGGCGAGGTGGACCTCGACTCCCCGGCGAACCGCGCGCTTGCCCGGGAGCTTGCCGAGCGCTCGGTGATCCTGCTCGACGCCGGTTCTGCGCTACCGCTGCTCGGCCAGGACAGGCCCGCCCTGCAGCGGGTTGCTGTGGTCGGGCCGTGCGCAGGAGACCCCAAGACGTTCATGGGCTGCTACGCCTTCCCCAACCACGTATTGCCGCGCTATCCGGACCGCGGCCTCGGAATCGACGTACAGAACGCGGTCGACGCACTGCAGCACGAGCTCGGGAGCGCTGAACTCGTGTACCAGCAGGGCTGCGCGGTCACGGGCGACGACCGGTCCGGGTTCGACGCGGCCGTGGACGCAGCGCGCAGCGCGGACCTCTGCGTTGCGTATGTCGGGGACCTGGCCGGGCTGTTCGGGCATGGTTCGTCCGGGGAGGGCTGCGATGCCGAGGACCTGCGGCTGCCCGGCGTGCAGAGCGAACTGCTTGCGCAACTCCTGGACACGGGGACGCCGGTGGTCATCGTGGTCGTTTCCGGCCGCCCGTACGCCCTGGGTGATTTCGCGGGCCGCGCGGCCGGGCTGGTCCAGGCGTTCATGCCCGGTGAGGAGGGCGGCACCGCTATTGCCGGCGTGCTGAGCGGCCGACTCGTACCCAGCGGCAAGCTGCCGGTGCAGATCCCACGCCACGCCGGCGGGCAACCCAACACCTACCTGCAGCCGCCGCTGGGCAGTGGCGAGAGTGCTGGCATCAGCGCGCTGGACGCAACGCCGTTGTTCCCGTTCGGCTTCGGCGGGTCATACACCAAGTTCGAGGTCGATAACCTGCGCCTCAGCGCCACCGAAGTCCCGACCGATGGCGAGTTCACCGTGGCTGTGCGGGTTCGCAACACCGGGTCTCGGGCCGGTGATGAGGTGATCCAGCTCTACCTGCACGACGTACTGGCACAGGTTGCCCGGCCGTTGAAGTTGCTGACCGGCTTCGCGCGGGTATCGCTGGAGCCGGGCGCGGCGACGGATATCACCTTCCACGTCCACGCCGACCGCACGGCGTACACGGCGAAGGACCTGCGCCGAATCGTCGAGCCGGGAGACCTCGAAGTACTGGTCGGCACCTCGAGCGCGGACCTGCCCTGTCGCGGCATCGTCCGGATCGCGGGAGAGGTGCGCGTGGTCGGACACGATCGTACGATGATCACCCCTGTCGACCTGACGCCGATCGCCGGCGACGCGACAGCCACCGGAGGAGCGTGAGGAGGTGTCGCCGTTGAGAGGCCGCGTCACCTTGGCCACCGTCGCATCCTCGGCCGGGGTCTCGGTTGCGACAGTCTCCAAGGTGCTCAACGGGCGGAGTGATGTCTCTGCGGCAACCCGGGCGCGCGTGCAGGAGGTGCTCCGGCAGCACGACTATGTCGGCCGGCGCCCCGAGCCGACCGAGCGCGCCACGGTCGAACTGTTCTTCCAGGGCGTGATGACCAGCTACTCGATGGAGGTCATCACGGGCGTTCTCGAGGAAGCCCGGGCGGCCGGCGTAGACGTCGTACTCAGCTCGCGCCCGCGCGTTCCGCCCACCAGCCGGACGGCGCAGTGGGTTCGGGAGTTGACCGCAGCCGGGCGTCGGGCCGCCATCGGCGTCACCAGCGACCTGACCGCTGCCGACCTGGCCGCGCTTTCCCGGGCACGGCTGCCTCTCGTCGTGGTCGATCCGCTCAACGTCGCGCAGCCGGACGTGACAAGCGTCGGCTCCACAAACTTCGCGGGCGGCCTGGCAGCGACACAACACCTGCTGTCGCTAGGACATCGCAAGATCGCCTACCTCGGCGGACCGCCCGCCGCGGGTTGCAACCAGGCGCGGATGAACGGATTCCGTGGCGCGATGGAGGCGGCGGGGGCGCCTGTGCCGGTGGACTACGTGCGCTTGCACGACTTCCTCTACGGCGACGGCCTGGCAGGCGGGACCGCCCTCCTCGACCTGGCCGAACCACCCACCGCGATCTTTGCCGGCAGTGATGAGGTGGCGCTCGGGGTGATGGAGGCGGCCCGCGCCCGAGGCCTGCGCGTGCCCGAGGACCTCAGCATCGTCGGCTTCGACGACACCCAGGTGGCGCGGCTCGCCTCTCCACCGCTGACAACCGTCCGCCAACCCCTGCAGGAGATGGGCGCGGTAGCCCTCCGCACCGCCCTCCGTCTCGCAGCCGGCGAAAAAGTCGACTCTCACCACGTCGAACTAGCCACCAACCTGGTCATCCGAGAATCCTCCGCCGCCCCCGCCCGCGAACCCTCCATCGCGGTGTCCTGACTGGGCCGCCGGGAGGCGAATCATCGTCGTGTGCCAAGAGGGCTACAGCTTCAGCCTCGCCGCCACCGGATCGACGAGCCCCCTGAAACTGGGGGGTTCCCGGCCGCTGACACCGCAGCCAACCTGAACCCAAGGGGCAGGTTTCCGCGGGTTGGGGTAGGCGGTCGACGGGGCTGGGGGGCCGAGGCTCGTGTCACGACGAGTCGACAGTTCGGGTGCCCGCCGGGGTGGGGGTTCGTCATGATCATTTCCCGACGCGAGGTCTTAGCGGTCGGAACATTCGGCAGCGCCTCAGTACTCCTGCCGTTGCCGTCCTGGCTGAGAGGCGGACCGCCACGCCTGGCGGAGAGCAAGTTGCCGAAGCCGTTCCAGGTAGGGCTAACGGTGCCGCCGACGCTCGCCCCGGTGCGGAGTACCGCGACGACGGACTACTACCAGCTGACCATGCAGTCCGCGCCGGCGCAGATCATTCCTGGCTTCGCCACGACGATCTTCGGCTACAACGGGATCCATCCGGGTCCGACGGTGTACGCCCGCAGGGGCCGGATCGTCGTAGTACGGCAGATCAATGCACTTCCGGACGTCCACCCGACCCTCGGGTACCGCTGCACGACCTCGGTCCACCTGCACGGCAACGCGTCGCTCCCGCAGTACGACGGATGGGCGGAGGACCTGACGCCGCCGGGATTCTTCAAGGACTACGTCTATCCGAACGAGCAGCCTGGGCGCACGATGTGGTACCACGACCACGCGGTGGATCACACCGCGGAGAACGTCTACATGGGCCTGGCCGGGTTCTACATCACCAACGAGGGCCCGAACCTGCCGCTGCCGAAGGGCCGCTTCGACATTCCCCTCATGATCAAGGACGTGCTCTTCACCCCCGATCGGCAACTGCTCTTCGACGCCGGTGAGGAGGACAAGGGGCTGATGGGTGACGTCATCCTCGTGAACGGGAAGCCGTGGCCCGTCCTCAAGGTCGAACGCCGCAAGTACCTGTTCCGGATCCTCAACGCGTCCGCTTCGCGCGCCTACCGGCTCGCACTCAGCACCGGCGATCCGTTCACCTTCGTGCAGACCGACGGCGGGCTCATGCCCGTGCCGCAGTCGGCTGCGGAGTTCCGCATCGGAGCTGCGGAACGGTACGGCGTGGTCATCGACTTTGCCAGGTATCCGATCGGGCAGCAGGTGGTGCTGCGAAACCTCGACCTGAAGAACAACGAGAACTTCGCCACGACCAAGCAGGTGATGCGCTTCGACGTCACAGCCGAAGCGACCAGCCTGTCGAACAACACCGTGCCGCCAGTGCTCACTCCGGGAAACTCGGCCGGCGACCCCATGCTGCTACAGCCGTCCCAGGCTGTTCGGACCCGGGACTGGCAGTTCAAGCGGCGCCGCGAGGCTTGGTCGATCAACGGCGAGTTCTGGGACTCGGGCCGGATCGACGCGGACCCGGCGCTCGGCGCCGTGGAGATCTGGCGCTTCCAGAACACTTCAGGCGGCTGGTTCCATCCCATCCATACACACCTGGTCGACTTCAAAATTCTGGACCGCAACGGAAGGCCGCCAGCGGCGTACGAACTCGGCGCGAAGGACACCACCTACGTCGGCGAGGACGAAACCCTCCGAGTGATCGCCCGGTTCACCCCGCACCGCGGCCGCTACATGATGCACTGCCACAACCTCGTCCACGAGGACACCCACATGATGACCAACTTCGAGGTCGGCAAAGGGGGCCCATCTCCCACCAGCGTGCCACCGACCCAGCTCCCAGCCCCACCGCTCTGACAACACCCGCGCCCGGCAGTCCCGGCGAGGAGACTGTGAGGCGCCGGCCGGTCAACTCGGGGTCGGCCGCCACGGCAGGCAGCCGGTCGGATCACCTCCGCGTCATCCCTGTGACGGCAGTGAGAGCGGCGTCGAGGACGGCTCGCGCTGCGTCCCCGGGGGGCAACGCGCGGGCGACCGTGACCGCTCCGACGATGGTGGCCACTGCGGTCCAGGCGCGCTGCTGCTGCTCTTGGGGGGTGCCCGTCATGGCGGGGGCCAGGATCGCGACGAGTTCGGTCATGCGGCGTTCGTAGGTGTCGCGGACGTGGGCGCCTGCTCGCGAAACGTCCGCGCTCAGTGAGGGCATCACACAGCCGTCGGCGACGCCCTGGCAGTGGTCGTCGCTGAGGTAGATCGCCATCAGTTCCCGCAGACGCTGACCGCGCTGCGACGAGTCGGCGTCGGCGATGCCGGCGAACATCGCTCCCAGTTCCGCGCTGATCACTTCCTCCAGCAGTGCCTCCTTGGTGGCGAAGTTCGAGTAGAAGCCGCCGGAGGTGACATTCGCCGACGCGGCAAGACCGTCGACGCCGATCCCGTTGAAGCCGTCCCGCTTGAGGACTCGTGACGCGCTACGCAGGATCGCCTCCTTCGCCTTGACCTTGTGCTCCTTGGTGTACCGCATGTGTGACCTTCCGCGCTCGGGCTGGTGCAAGCCCCTAGCATAGGATAACGTTCGTTATATAGTGATCGTTATCCTATGCCGCTGGGCAAGCCGCCCGCGCGACGCGAGTTCGGAGAGTGAAGAGAAATGACAGTGAGCTACAAGGACGTGCCGACCAAGACCGTGGACGTCGACGGAGTCCCGTTCACATACCGGCAGGTGGTGGGCGCCGAAGGCGATGTCCCGCTCGTACTCCTGCACCACCTGACGGCGGTCCTGGACGACTGGGACCCGGCGGTGGTCGACGGCCTCGCCTCCGAGCGGCACGTCATCACCTTCGACAACCGCGGCGTCGGTGGATCCGGAGGCATGACCCCAGACAGCGTCGAGGCCATGGCCGACGACGCCGTGGCGTTCCTCGAGGCTCTGGGGCTGGGCACCGTCGACCTGCTGGGCTTCTCCTTGGGCGGCATGGTCGCCCAAGTGGTCGCCCAGCAGCGTCCCGACCTCGTCCGGCGCCTCATCCTGGCCGGCACCGGCCCCGCCGGCGGCAAGGGAGGGGCGAGCGGCGCGGAGGTGCTCCAGAGTGCCATTCAGCAAGCCTCCGCCGAGGGGAGGCATCCCAAGCACATCCTGTTCTTCTCGCCGACGCCCACCAGCCAGGCGGCCGCCGACGCCTTCCTCGGCCGCCTCGACGGGCGCACTCAACTGGACCGGGATACGCCGGTGTCGAACGAGACGATCGGCGCCCAGCTCACCGCACTCGCGAAATGGGAGCAGGGCACGTCACCGGCCGGCCTGGCGACCGTCGCCCAGCCCGTGCTGGTCGTCAACGGCGACGAGGACATCATACTGCCGACGATCAACTCCTTTGAGCTGGCACAGCTACTTCCCAACGCCCAACTGAGCATCTACCCCGATTCCGGGCACGGCGGCATCTTTCAACACCACACCCTGTTCGTCCAGCAGACGCTGGGGTTCCTGCGCGACTAAACACCCGAGCCGGGCCGGACAACCCGGCTCGGCACCCCACTGTCGTACGGAATTGGTCGCCGCGATTGGCCTTCGTGGCAGGTCAGACGCTTCCCTGCAGGAAGTTGAGAAGCGGCTCCTCTTCGTATTTGTCTTTTACAGAAAGGTTGGCCAATGACTCTGCGTGAGGTCAATGGTGGCTTGGCGGGCGCGCGCAGGACGAGTTCTGGAGGGCCGGTGCTCGTCGTGGGGGCTGGCCCGGTCGGGCTGGTCGCCGCTGTCGAGCTGGCGCGCCGAGGGGTAGACGTCCGTCTTGTTGACAAATCTGGGGGCCCTTCCTCGGGCTCTCGGGGAAAGGGGCTGCAACCTCGCAGCATCGAGGTTTTCGACGACCTGGGAGTTGCTGGGCGCATTGTGGCCACGAGCCGTTCTCGGTTGGCCATCCGGAAGTACCGGGGTCGGGCGGTCCTGGGAACGAGTGACGTGGTCCCCGACGCGCCGGAACCCACAGCGTCTACCCCGTACCCGCGGACCGTACTGATTCCCCAGTGGCGCGTGGAGGAGATTCTCCGCGAAAGGCTGGGCGAACTAGGTGTGAGGGTCGAGTACGGGTCGGAACTGGCCGGCCTGAAGCAGGACAGCGACGGCGTGCACGCCTCCCTGCAAACCGCGAGCGGGTCCGAGAGCGACTCGTTCTCCTATGCCATTGGTTGTGACGGGGCGTCCAGCACCGTACGCAAGCTGCTGGAGATCGGGTTTCTGGGGCAGACCGACGAGACGGTCCGGATGCTGACCGCCGATGTCGAGGTGAGCGGCCTCGACCGTGACTTCTGGCACTGGTGGCCCAGCGCCGACGGAAAACTGCTGGCACTGTGCCCGCTGGCGGCTACCGACACCTTCCAGCTCCAGATCGGCGTGGCACCTGACACTGTGGGAGAGCTGCCGCTCGCACAGATCCAGGCCCTGGTCCAGGAACGCAGCGGGCGCACCGACATCCGCGTACGCCGCGTCGAATGGCAGTCCATCTGGCGCTTCAACGTGCGGATGGTGGACCGATACCGCACAGGACGGGTGTTCCTGGCCGGCGATTCCGCCCATGTCCACTCGCCGGCCGGTGGACTGGGCATGAATACCGGAATCCAGGATGCCTACAACCTCGGCTGGAAAATCGCGCACGTCCTTCGCGGCGCACCCGCCGGTTTGCTCGACACCTACGAGCAGGAGCGACTCCCGATCGCCGCCGACGTCCTGAACCTCTCCTCCAAGCTCATCGCAGGACGCATCGAGGGAGTCGCACCAGGTGACCGACAGGGCTCCGACACCCTGCAGCTCGAGGTGCACTACCCCGTCAGTGAGCTCAACGGCTCCCGCCGAGGCGAGCAGACGATGGTGCAGGCAGGCGACCGCGCGCCCGACTCACTGCTCCAAGGGCCGGACGGGAGCGCAGTTCGACTCTTCGACCTGCTCCGCGGACCCCACACGAGTGCACTCGCCTTCGGGCCACGCAGCTCCAAGGTCGCGGATGCTATCGCCGAACACTTCCACGACCACCTGAAGTCGTTCCCGCTCCTCCCGGCCGCATCACCCACTACCGAACCTAACCTGACCCACTTCACCGACAACGAGGGTCACACCCACCAGGACTACAGCATCAACGGCGACACCCTGCTCATCATCCGACCGGACGGATACGTAGGCATGCGTGCCGCCGACCCGGACGAAGCCGAGATCTTCCAGTACCTCAGCCAATTCCTCCCCACGGAACAGGCCAACCGTTGAAGCAACTCCGGGCATCGTCTCCCCACGGCTGCACCGGAACGACGCCTTAGTGTCACCAAGGACGTTGAGAGCGGCGAAGAGGTTGGTGGCGCCGTGACGGACCCACCTGACCAGCGTCTTCCATCGCCCGGGTGTCGTAGTCGTGGGTACGTCGCTTGGTTGCGTCGAACTCGACCGGTTGCAACGGCTCGGTGCGATCAAACGCCTGGACCTCCGCCAGGCTGCTGAGCAGCCGTGCCCGGTTACGCCGGGCGTCATCCCGTGGCGGCTTCGCGTCGGTGGTCGCCTCACCACCCACGGACAAGCGAGCCCCATTCGAGGGCGCCAGTCGCGACCAAGCGATAGACGACGGCCGCCAGCCCCGTTGTCAGGCCCCGACGCTCCCGTGGGCTTCAGCCGTGGGGTCTGGTCCTTCGATGGCGAGTAGCAGTTCACGCAGGTCGCCGGCCAGCTGCTGCTGCAGTGCCGGGTCAATGGCGGCGAAGACTTCCCGTTCCGCGACATCGTTGGCCTCGACCGCTTGTAGCTGGCGCTCGAGGCCACTGGCGGTGAGCGTCACGAGAACCTGGCGGCGGTCATCGGGGTCGACGTCGCGCCGGACATAGCCGTTGCGCTCAAGGCGTCCGACGCGGTTGGTGATCGCGCCGGAGGTCAGCTGGGCCACGTCCAGCAGTTCGCCGACAGTCAGCGTGCCGCCCGCGCGGCGCAGTCCGCTGAGGATCTCCAGCTCCCATAGCTCCATGCCGAGTGGGGCTAGCCGCCGGCGTACCTCGGTGTCCAACTTGCGGGCGGCCCGCCTCAGTCGCCAGGCGATCGCCTTCGCGGAGGCATCACGCTCGGGCTCGAGCGTGGCGAGGAACGCCAGCATCGAGTCGACTCGGTCGCGTCGAGTGCTTGCTGTGGCCATGCGCACAAATATAGCAGCTTGAAGAATCTTAGCGTCGTGGTAAATTTATCTTCACGTTCAGATAATGAAGGTGAAGGGAACTAATCATGGCGAACGCAAGTAGGGCGGGACGGATCGCCCCCGCACACTCGCAGCGGCAAGGCGGACAGGCCGGCGCTCCCAGCAAACGGACCGTCGCGTTGACCATCACGCTGGCCGTTTTGGGGGTGTTCGTGACGTACGTGCCGATCACGGCGGTCAGCGATTCGCTGACCACGATCGGCGCCTCGACCGGCGCATCGACCGCGGACCTGCAGTGGGTCAGTGACAGCTACATCCTTCCGATGGCGGCGATGATTCTCTCGGCTGGTGTCTTCGGGGATCTTCATGGCCGCCGCCGCGTCTATCTCATCGGCATGGCGCTGACCGTGCTCGGCACGGTGATCGCCGCGCTCGCCGGCACGCTGAGCGGCATGTCCGCACTTCATCTGCTGTGGACCGGTCAGGCCGTCACTGGCGCCGGCGCCGGTCTGCTGCTGCCGACCACGCTCGCGCTGATCGCCCACGCGGTACCCGATCTGCGGGCCCGGGCGCGCTATGTCGCGCTGTGGGCGACCGGACTCGTCCTTGGCATCGCCGTCGGACCGCTGATATCAGGGACCATCCTTCGGTATGCCGGATGGGGCTGGGTCTTCGTACCCAACGCGGGGCTCGCCCTCGTCGCCGGCGTCCTCGCCGCACTGCGCCTAGCGGAATCAAAGGCGCCGCACGGCCGCAGCCTGGACTGGCCCGGCCAGATCACCGCGACGATTGCGATCGCCGCCAGCATCTTCGGTGTGATCGAGGGCGGCCAGTCCGGTTGGAGCTCGGCTCAGGCCGTTATCGGGTTGGCCGTGGGCGCTGTCGCGTTCGCCGCGTTCCTGCGTGTCGAGGCACGCTCGAGCTCACCGCTGTTGAACCTGTCCTTGTTCCGGTCGCCCGCATTCAGCGCCGCCGGCTTCTCCGCACTGATCGCTCTGTTCGCGCTCGTCGGAACAATCTTCCTGCTCAGCCTGTTCTTCGGTGCCGGGCAGCACCTCTCACCGCTTGCGATCGGTGTGCGGCTGCTGTTCATCAACGGCGTCACTGCCGTGGCGAACCCGCTGGTCGGCCGGCTGCTGACCCGATGGCCACCGGTCGCGCTCCTGGCCGTCGGGCTCGGGCTGGGCTCGGTGGCGATGTTCCTGCTGACCGGGATTCAGGTCGACACCTCGATCGGCGCCGCCGCGTGGAGGCTCGCCATCCTCGGCGTCGCCGACGCATTCATGCTCAGCGCCGTCGCGGTCACCGCGATCCACGCCGTCCCGCACCACCTCGCCGGCATGGCGGCAGCCGCCAACACCGCCCTGCGCCAGTACGGCGCCGTCCTCGGTCCCGCCGTCCTCGGCGTGATCCTCACCAGCCGGATCGCGGGCGGCGCCAGCATGTCCTCCGCCCTGCACACCGCGCTCAAGGTCAACGGCGCACTCCTTGTCGTCGCCGCCATCGTCTGCGCAATGACGGTGCGGCTGGGACGCAACACCGCGAACTGAGCACCGAATCATTCACGGCACTGCTCGCAGTCCTGCCTTTCGTCAATTGCCCAGGAGACGGCAAAGAGAAGGGTTCCTGCGCTGTACAGGCAGCGTCCTGACCCTCCGATGAGGGTGCATGGGCGAGAGCAGACCACCCGACGGATGGCGCCACGCCAGTCATCTGCCCCAAGCGAGCGGAAGCCCCGCATTCATTACGTCGCAGATGTCCCTAGCCAACTATGCAGTCGTCACCTGGCACAAACACGGAAAGGCAAAGTCAATGAAACTCGCCCACACCGCGCACCTGATAAGCGTGCGCGCACTCGTCATCGGCATCGCGGCTGTCGCCGGTATCGCCGGGCTGCTCATCACGGCCGGACCGGGGGCATCCGCCCACACCGGATCCGCTCACGCCCGATCCGCCCAGGGCGGCGCTGCCCCTACGGCCCAGCCCGGCTGCACACTCAACCCGTCACCCCCGGCCGGCTTCACCGAGCGCAAAATCAAGGTCAACGGCATCGGCATCAACTACGTGCGCGGCGGTCACGGGCCCACCCTGCTCCTGCTGCACGGCTACCCGCAGACCTGGTACACGTGGAACCACATCCTGCCCGCGCTCGCCCAGCACTACACCGTCGTCGCGCCCGACCTACCCGGCGCCGGGCTAAGCGACGCTCCCGCGCCCGCCGCGACCTACACGAAGAAGGCCATGGCCGCCGACATCCACGCGCTCATGGTCAAGCTCGGCCTCAGCCGCAACATCAGGATCGTCGCCCACGACATCGGCACCACGGTCGCCTATCCCTACGCCGCCGCCCACCCCGATGACGTCGTGAAACTGGTGCTCAGCGAGGCCCCCATCCCGGACCCGACCATCTACACCTTCCCCTCGCTGACTCCGAACGGCCCCGGGCTGTGGTGGTTCGGCCTGTTCGCCGAGAAGAACGGCCTCGCCGAGGACTTGATGACCGGCCGGGAGCAGCAGTGGGTGACCGACTTCATGCCGACGAGCGAGGTGGTCAAGGGCGCCGTCACCGCATGCGACATGAACATCTACGCCCACTTCCTCGCGCAACCCGGACACTTGCGGGCAAGCATCGAGTGGTTCGCCACGCTGCCGCAAGACGTCAAGGACAACGCCATCTACCAGAAGACCAAGCTCAGCATGCCGGTCCTCGCCATCGGTGCCTCGGGCAACCTGGGCACCCGTGAGGCCACCTGGGTCAGCAAGTACGCCACCAACGTGACCGGGATGGTCATCCCGAACTCCGGGCACTGGCTTTACCAAGAGCACCCCGCCGAGCTCACCAGGATCCTCCTGCAGTTCCTCGGATAACCGGCGCTCGGGCGGCTGCCGCTGCGACCAACGGCAGCCGCCCGTCGGGAACCACGCCGCCATCCTGCACACGATGCTGGGCACCATCGACCGCCTCAGCGGCCAGGTCGCCGGCCTCGACGCCCAGGTCGCCGACGCCATCGCCCCGTTCGCGCACCGGCGAAGTTCTGCCCACAGGTCCACGGATCGGCCGGCAAGACCAAGAACAAGCCCGCGGCGGCGGCGACCCCTGGCTCGCCCGCACCCTCGGCACCATCGCCGCCGGCGCAGCACGCACCGACACCTTCCTCGGCGCTCGCTACCGACGAATCGCGCGACGGCGCGGCACAAAAGGCGATCGTTGCCACCGGCAATACCGCGCTCACGATCGTCTACCACCTACTCGCAGACCCCGACGCCGCCTAACCACACCCGAGACGCTCAACCTGCCCGACGACCAGTCGACGCGTTCGCTGCCCTGGCAGCCGAGCTACCGGACGCCGAACGTCCGCAATCGGGGGTACGTTGCTGGCATGTCCGACTTCACGATCCAGGCGCTGACGCCGGAGACGTTCGACGACTTCGCCGCTCTCGTCGAGCGGAACAAGGGCATGTTCGCCAGCTGCTGGTGCACGTGGTTCCATCCCGACTGCGCGGAGAAGGGCCAGAGCGCCGAGGGGAACCGGGCGCTCAAGCAACGTCTGGTGGCCGACGGGATCGCGCACGCGGCGCTGGTCTACGACGGCGACCGGGCCGTCGCCTGGGCGGAGTACGGATCACCCGAGGAGCTGCCCAGCATCCATCACCGCAAGGAGTACGTGGCCACTGCCGAACGACTGCCCGACTACCGGGTCACCTGCATCCTGGTCGAGCGTGGCCTTCGCGGTCAGGGCCTGGCGGCGATCGCGCTGCGCGGAGCCGTCGAGCTGATCGCGCAGGCTGGCGGCGGCCTGGTCGAGGGCTACCCGCACGACACCGGCGGGGTCCGGAAGAAGAACTCGTCGTTCCTCTACAACGGCACCCGCACGATGTACGAGCGCGAGGGTTTCACCTACGACCGGCCCAAGGGCCAGGGCAACTGCGTGATGGTGCGCGAGGTGGCCCCGAGCACGCGCGACTGAATCGGTCCAGCGCTCCACGCGGAGACGACGGCTACCCGGCACCGCGCCGTTTCTACGAGTCGCTCGGCTTCTCCACGATCGCGCGTACGTGCACTTTTCGTGGGACCTCTTGGCGGGCTCTCGCGACTGATCCGCACGCCGGACGCCCTAGTGTGGACGGCCGCCGGCGATCACCGATTGGGGATCCCTCACCGGCACGGGTCGGTGCGGTCGATAGACCGCTCATGCCGCCGAGAGGGAAGCGTGGTCATGCCGATGTGCGAGCGCCGGTGATGGGGAACGTCGGCCCAGTTCTAGGGCTGACTAGATCGCGAGGAGTCGTCGAGAAGCACCTCGTAGAGGCACAGATCGCCGTTGGCAACCAATTGCCGAAAACCCGCACGTTCAAGGGTGCGTTGGGAGGCGACGTTGTCTTTGTCGGTATCGGCAACAACCCGGGACACGCCGTGCGCGGCCGCGACGGTCAGGATCGCGGTCAGCGCCTCTGCTGCGTAGCCCTGACCACGAGCCGACGGTGCCAGGCCGTAGCCGATCTCGGCGCATCCGTTCTGCGGTTGGCCTTTGAAGCCGATGCCGCCGATGGCCTGCCCGTCGGCCTTCCGGGTGATCCGATAGTGCCCGAATGGCCGTTGGTTCCCATGGGCTGAGGCAGCCCTCAGGAACGCTGTGACGCCGATGATGTCGCCGTCAAAAGGGAAGTCATCTGCCCAGACGTCCCCCACTCCGGCATGACGCGCGACTATGCGTTCGCCCTCTGCTGTGTCGATCGCGTGCAAGGTAAGTCGTGGCGTGTGAAGTTCGGTCACAGCCGCAGCCAAGCAGAGCGCCCCTCCTGTCACAAGCTGTTTCGCGTCCGCTGGGGCGGTGTCGGTGCACCGAGACGTCGCACATGCCGCGTTTCGAGCAGGCGAGGGTGTCAGCCAGTTTGACCCCGCTGACCCCAACGGCTCCTGCCCCCTGGGCGCGGGCAGCCCGTGCTTGCGACGGGAGCCAGGTGCCGCGTTGCGGGGGCCGCCGTCGGTCGCCATTGCAACTCTGTTGCCGTTGACACGGCCGCCGAGCCCCGGCACGATCGATGCGCGGCGTCGCCGACGCCCAGCCTCCTGAGGACCTGCCCCAGCCGGGCCCTCGAGAAGGCGAAGGGGATCCTGCCCTCAAGGCTGCTGCCATCCAAGCCTGTTTCGAGTGCCGCTTCGCTGGGGGAATCGGGCACGTCGAGGAGGCTTGTCATGACCAAAGAGGGCAGTTTCAAGCGCGCAGTGCGTCAGCGGGCACAAGCGACCGGATTGCGGTACACCGAGGCCCGCGCCGCGCTGGAGAAGGGCCGCACGTCGCCGTTTGCTCGGACTCGCCCCGTCGAGTTCGCGGAACTGAGAGCGCACCTCGAGACGCGATACGGCATTAGCATCACCTCGATCGCGCCCATCGACGACGACCCCCAGACGCGGCCACGCGGGTCCTGGCTCGGCCACTATCCCTGGACGCTGGTCGTCAAGCGAGAGGACGGCTCGCCCTGGATCGCTCGAGTCTTCTCGTCGGCAGCGGACACGGTCGGCCGCGTCGAGGGCGATGCGGAGATCCTGCGGTTCCTCGCCTTACACGACTTCCCCGCCGAACGGCCCGCGCACGACAGTCCCGTGTCGGTGCTCGAGGGAAACGGAGTGATCGTGACCGAGTACGTCGAGGGCGGACGCCCGACCCAGTCGCCGGCGGTGCTCCACGAGCTGGCGAGCCTGCTCGGCCGCCTGCACAAACTGCCCGCGGCCGGTGGTGCGGTCGCGCGGGACGGAGGGTCGGAGGAGCACGACGGCGCCTTCTTCGCGGGACGACCGAAGCAGGATCTCGCGGCGGCGATGAGCTTTCTGGTGAGCGTCGAGGACGCCGTCGCTCCCGAGGGTCGCGAGATGTTCGAGTGGCTCCGCGACAAGGTCGAGCACGCCGACGACGCCGAAGGCCTGCCCGAGGCGTTCACCCACGGGAACTACCACGCATGGGCGGCCGTCGGCAGGCCGGGCAACCTCGCCATCGTCGGCTGGGCAGGGTCCGGGCGCGGACCCCGCCTGCCCGCCCTCGCCTGGCTGCTGACGACCGCAGGGGAGGGCGATGGGGAGGGTATCGACGCTGCCGCGCGCGGGTATCGCGAGCACGTTCAGCTCACCGGTGAGGAGCTCGAGCGGCTGCACGGCGTACTGGCCATGCGACCGCTGTGGCTGGCGTGCCTCGACTACCGGGAGTCGGCGCGCAGCGGGCTCAACCCGACGATGGACGAGGGGTGGATCGGCTGGCTCGCGCACCCCGAGCACGCCGAACGACTAGCTGCCCGGGCGATCGCGTCGTTGCGAGGCTGAGTCGCGGGCAACCGCAAGGCTGCCCACGACACGCTCCCCAACGGCAAACCGGCGAGACCACGAGGCGCCCGCCCAGCAACCCAGGACGGGCGCCTCACCCCGCCCACCTGACAGGAACGCACTCCAGATCAGTTGACTGAACTCTCCAGCGCGCCGATTGGCGTCGTGGTGCGGTCGCTGGAGAGGTAGCACCGGCCGCCGAGCGCGTTGTATGCGAAGCGCCCGCCTCACAAATAGGTACGGTATGGGCGCGGGCCTGGGTTAATCTGCGGCAATGGCGCAGGGGCATATTGACAAGATCGCTAAGGAAACCGGATTCTCCGGTGTGGTCTGGATCGACCGGGCCGGCCAGATCGAGTTCGCGAAGGCCTACGGGCTGGCCAACCGCACGTACCACGTTCCCAACGCCCTGGACACCAGATTCGGCATCGCCAGCGGCAGCAAGGGGTTCACCGCCCTGGCGGTGCTCTCACTGGTGCATGACGGTGTGCTGGAGCTGAGCACTACCGCCCGATCCCTGCTCGGCAAGGATCTACCGCTGATCGCTGACGACGTGACCGTCGAACATCTACTCACGCACACCTCTGGCATCGGTGACTACCTGGACGAAGAGGCCGACACCGAGATCACCGACTACTTCATCGGCGCGGCGCACGAGCTGACTACTACCGAGGCTTTCCTGCCCCTGCTGGACGGGCATCCCACTAAATTCCGGGCCGGTGAGCGGTTTGGCTACTGCAATGGTGGTTTCGTGGTCCTCGCCCTGCTGGCGGAGCGGGCCGGAGGCGTCGGATACCACGACCTGGTGCGGGAACGGGTGCTCCGCCCCGCCGGCATGACCAGAACCGACTTCCTCCGCTCCGACGAGCTACCCGCTGACGCGGCCGTGGGTTACCTGCCACTAAACGGTTCGGACCGCTCCAACATCTTCCACCTGCCGGTGCTGGCCACCGGCGATGGCGGCATCCACACCACCGCCGCCGACATCTCCACCTTCTGGCGCGCGCTTTTCGCCGGCGACATAGTGGATTCCGTCGAAGAGGTCGTACGGCCACGCTGCGACGTACCCGAGGAATCCAGGCGCTACGGTCTCGGCTTCTGGCTGCACGAGAGCACCGACACGGCGATCCTGGTCGGGTACGACGCCGGCGCGTCGTTCAAGTCCACGCACGACCCACACACCGGCACCACCTGCACCGTGCTTTCAAACACCTCCCCCGGCGCCTGGCCTATCGCCCGCGCTTTCACACCTTGAGGACCGACACGTCGTACTGGTAACTGCTCGACAGCCCTGGCGAGCTCGAGTTCAACCGGGACTGAGAGTTCGGGCGACAAGTTGCCCATGGCCACAGGTTCGCCGCGCGCTGAGTTTTCCGTCCCGCTCAGGCGTGTGACAACAGGGCAACAGCCCGACCCGCGCCGGCATGCAGGCGGCAGCGATGTCGTGATCTGCTCCGGGAGCCAGGCCGCGTCGTACTGGACGAGCCCCAGAAACGCGGTGCATCGATAAACTCCGAGTCCTAGAGTGCGTGGGGTGAATCTTTCGCATCTCGGTGCGCCGATCGGGCCGATGATCCGCGTCCACGGCGGGTTCGCCAACCGGACGTACCGGCTCGACACCGACCAGGGGTCGTTCGCGGTGAAGGAGTTGAACCTCGTCGACCGCCGCTCGACCTACCGCGTCGAGGACGTGTTCAGGTTCGAGCGGGCGGCCTTCGCTGCCGGCATTCCGATGCCAGAGCCGATCTCGGCCAGCCACCACACGCTCGTCCACCGCTGGGTCGAGGGAGAGAAGGTGCCCGAAGCGGCGGTGTCGGCGGCGTACGCGTTCGAGATCGGTGAGATCCTCGCGCGCATCCACGCGCTCGACGTCGAGTGGACCCACGTGTCGATCGAGCACCCGACGTCACGGGACTGGCCCGACCTCGCCGAGCGGGCGGCGGCGACCGGACAGCCGTGGGCCGACGAGCTCGCCTCCCATGTCGAGACGCTCCTCGCGATTGCCCACTTCGTCGGCACCTGCGAACGGCCAGGCCCCGTCGTGCTGACCCACAGGGACATCCAACCGTGGAACCTGCTCGCTCGATACGGTCGGCCGGTCGTGCTCGACTGGGAGCTCTCGGGGATGCTCGACCTGGCCAGTGAGCTCGGCTCGACCGCGCTGAGCCTCGCGAAGGGACCTGGCTTCGACAACATCGAGCCCACCATCTTCCGCTCGGTCCTCGACGGCTACGTTGAAGGAGGCGGAGCGCTGCCCCCGTCGGGTCCAAGCTGGTTCGTGTTCATGATCGGCGGCTGGCTGGAGCACACAAGGTGGAACATCCTCCGCTGCTTCGCCGGTGTCGAGGCGAGCACCGGCCCTGACCTCGCGCTGTCGCACGAGTCCGTGCACAACGGCGTGCGCGGCCTCCCCGACATGTTCGGCCGACTTCCAGAGCTCGAGAAGCTGCTCGTGTGACGGTGACCCGCTTCTGTGCGTCGCGTCCCGCCACCGAAGTGTTGGTGGCGGGACGCCGCCGTTTGCTCCGGCTCAGGTCCGGTCGTAGCGAGTCGGCGGGAACGGGTGCTGTTCGGTCAGCGGATGGAGTTCGCCCTCCTTGGTCTGGCGGTCGATCTCAGCCACCTCCTCCTGGTACTCCTCGCTTTCGGTGAGGTCCGTGGGCACCGGTGCATCTGTGGCCGGAGGCACCGAGTCCGGGTCGTAGTCGTCCACCCCGAGCTCGACCCGCTCCTGCTCGGTACGGCGGGCCAGTTCGTCATCGTCGGGGTGGATCGGCATACCGCCATGCACGCGCCGCGGGTCGTTCGACCTGTCGCTGGATCGCTCTGCCATTGCTACCTCCATCAGTTCGTTCTCTGGCAGTCCCATCTCTGGTGGGCCACTCGCTATAGGCGACACCGGCCGTCAGAGCTCGGCGCGCCGCTGCCCAGGTTCCCCGCCGCCGCTGCAGTACTAGTGGCCCGCCCATCCGACGGTAGTAGCTCGCCTATCCGACCGCTTTCCGGACCGTCGGCCCCAGCGACGCCGCTTGGAAGGCCCGGGACTGGACGCCCGGGATTGGATGCCTGGGATTGGACGCCTAGTGCAGCAGCAGCCCACCGATCGAGGTCTGCAGGTCAGCTCGGGCATGGGTCGCGATGCCGCCCAGGCCTGATCTCTCACCCTCCGACGCGGCCGATGAACGGCCGGTGACGCTGCCCGGAGCTGCCCGACGCTTTCGGCCGAATAGCGGACAACAGTCAGCCGGTGTTCATCCGGCAGCCACCTATGCCACCCGCCTAGCCATGAGGCTCAGGGTGTCCGTGGATGGCCACGCCCAAAGGCCACGTCCGCCCGAATGAGACAGGAACGAAAGGCACGTCCGTGAGAGCTTCACACATCATCAAGATCGGTCTCGCCGGCACGCTGGTCGCCGGCGTCGCGATGGGTATGTCGAGCGCCGCAGTCCAGGCCGACGACGGCTTCCACGTCGACGGGGTTCCGACAGCGAACCCCAAGTTCGGCGTCCAGAACAACGTTCTGACCCCCTCGGCGACCCAGACCTCCGTCGCTTGGGGCAATCTGCCGCTGACCAACCCCGACACCGCCAACGGGGTCACCAACTACGGTTACAACACGCTCGACGGTGCCCCGCTCACCCAGACCAAGAACGAGGCCCACAAGACCGAGCCGGACAAGAACGTGTACCTCACGTTCGGCGGCAAGCACTACCTGTACCAGGGTCACGAGATCGGTCCCCGCGGCTACGTCACCCGGATCAACCTCGACGAGACCGATGCGGCCAAGCGAGTCACCCTGATCTCCGACGTCGACCCCCAGGGCAACGCGTACCCCACGATCGACGGCATCACCTGGGACCCCTTCACCAAGCAACTCCTCCTCACCGCCGAGTCCGGCTCACCCAAGGGTGGCGTCTTCGGGGTCTCGCTCGACGCGAAGGGTGACGCCGTCGACGGTAAGGCTGTCCGCCTGAACGCCCTGGGCTCCGGGGGATACGAGGGTATTCAGAACGACAGCTTCGGCAACATCTGGATCGTCGAGGACATCGGCGGCGCTGCGGCCGGCGGCGGCAAGGTGCCGAACAGCTACGTCTACCGCTTCGTTCCGACCGACAAGGCGGACCTGGCCAAGGGTGGGTCCCTGCAGGCGCTCCAGATCAAGCGCTCGGACGGCAGCCCGGCGACGGCCGCCCAGCTCCAGGCGAACCCGTCAGACCCCTTCATCGCGAGCCTGCACACCTACGGGACGTCGTTCGACACCCGGTGGGTGACCATCCACACCGGTACGACGGAGGCGTTCGACGCCACCGGTGCCGCCAAGGCAGCGGCAGCCACCCCGCTGAAGCGACCCGAGAACGGCGTCTTCCGCCCGGGCACCGATTTCCGTGAGTTCTACTTCACCGAGACCGGCGACACCACCACCGGGAGCACCCTCCCCGGTGCCTACGGCGGCGTGTTCCGCCTCTCGCAGTCCTCGGCCAAGGCCGACACCGGCAAGCTCTCGATCTCCGTGGTCGGCGACAAGCAGCACACCGGCTTCGACAACATCCAGTTCGCCACGGACCGCGCCATGCTGGTCGTCGAGGACGCCGGCGACGGCCTGCACACCCAGCGCAACGCCCTGGATTCCGGCTACCTCTACGAGCTCGCCAGGCGTGACGACCGCAGCAACGGCAAGGGCAGCAGCGCGCCCACACCGGTCCGCTGGCTCGCGGAGGGTCGTGACGCCTCCGCCACCTTCGACTCGATGAGCGGCCCTTCCTACAACGACGGCGACAACGAGATCACCGGCATCCACGTTTCCGACGGCGACCCCACGCCCGCCGGCATCCTCGGAGCCAAGATCCCCCACCCCGTCGGCTCGACCTGGCGTACCTTCTGGACCCAGCAGCACGGTGACAACATCACCTGGGAAATCAACTGGTCGGGCGCCTCGCAGCACTGACCGAACCAGTCAGCGATCACCACGTGTGGTGTCTGCCGCAAGGCGGCACCACACGTCTTCTCCCTTGTCTGTGCCTCGAATTGCCTGTGCCTGGAATTCAGGGGGCCGGCGAGTCGTCTTGCCGCACTAGGTTCAGCGGCCGGCGGGTTGGAAGAGCTCCACCACGTTGCCGGACGGATCCACCAGCAGAATCTGCCGACCATTACACTTTGCCGCTCACGAGGAACCCGAACTGCTCGCACACGACGTTCGCGACCGCGGTGGCGACCAGGTCAGTGAACCCTGCCATCCGCTGCTCGGTGTCATGCGGCAGCGGCGCCTGCCTATTCTCACACCGTTACGCGCTGCCTGACCGGCAACGAAGTAAACGAAGTACTCGTGGGGCTCTCCGCGGCTTGGGGCCTGCGTGTGCTCATGACTGACGGCGGATGCCATATCGACGTCTGCATCCTCGCCGAGGTCCGACAGCCCACGCCCTCAGGTTGGTACCGGCGAACGTCACCCCAGCCGCAGGGCGTCCGATAGCGAGCATCGCTACCTCCTTAGCCTGCATGAAGGCCCAGGACCCTGTACGCAGATCACGCGCGATTGGGTATGGACGCGGCCAAGGGCTGCCCGCCAGGCTGCAAACCCAGCTACCGGCTAGACGGTATGACGTGACGCCGTCGTGGTGACGGGGTTGCGGGCCGGGGCCTCACTCACACAG
>NZ_BAAANE010000007.1:0-626836 GCF_039529635.1 Kribbella alba
CCATGACCACCAAGGGGTCAATTTTCAACTGCCGCAACGGGGTCAGTTTTCGGCTACCGTTGACAGAATCAGCTCTCAGAACTCCGGCGCCACACACCGGAATCCCGTGTCATCGTCAAGCATCTTCGATGATGCATCATTGAAGGCAGTTGGCGTCGCCCGAGCGAACGGGCTAGTGAAGGCACCGCCCTTCAGCTCGTACCGTCCAGGGGTGCTTGGGTGACTAGTCCACTCCCAGACGTTGCCGCAGAGGTCATAGACGCCGTACGGGCTGGTACCACTGGGGTAGCAATCCACAGCGGTCGTTTCGCCAGGACCGTTGTCTCGGCAGTTGCACTTGGCTGCACTGGCGCTGGTGCCCCACGGATAGGTCTTGCCGAGGGGACCGCGGGCAGCCTTCTCCCACTGAGCGCTGGTGGGCAACCCTTTGTGGGACCACTCGGCGTAGGCTGCGGCGTCGTGCCAGGTCACGAAGACCACCGGGTGATTACCGAGCCGGGCCGGATACGTTCCATCGGTCCAGCCCTGCGG
Organism: Kribbella alba; assembly: GCF_039529635.1. Classification (NCBI taxonomy): domain Bacteria; kingdom Bacillati; phylum Actinomycetota; class Actinomycetes; order Propionibacteriales; family Kribbellaceae; genus Kribbella; species Kribbella alba. The sequence continues at coordinate 532 of NZ_BAAANE010000007.1, forward strand.
TGCTGCGTGACCAGTGGCGGCGATGAAGCGGGCATAGTCGGCGTTGGTAGTCGGGTACACGTCGAGGTAGAACGCTGGCAGCCAATGCGGGTCGTTATTGGGGCCCTGCAGAAAGAGGCCCGCCTCAACGAGCACCATCTGCTTGCCGTCAACTGGATGCCGCACCGGCTGCGTCAGATGAATGGTGTCAATGGCCGCGGCATCGCCAGCCAGCAGTACTTCGAACCGACGCCGCACCTCGGCCGAGGATTGTGCCAGCGACGTGTCGAGCGCTGCCTGGTTCACCGGCCGGGGGTGAATCTGCTCCCCTGCAGCCTCCCATTTCGACACCATGCGATCGCTGATCCCAAGGTGGGCAGCAAACTCACGCAGGCTCATCCGCTTAGCATCGCGAAGGGCCCGAACCTCGCGTCCGGACCAACGTTGAACGCTAACGTAACTCATCCGCCGGCCATGGTTGCGGCTGAGACTCGATCTCCAAGTCCGTCGACATGCCGGATCCTTTCGATACCTCCTACTTGTTGGGTGTTGGAACGGCTGGCGCAGAGCGACCTCGCATCGCGGCCGCGCCAGCCGGCCTTTGGGTCCATGTCCGAACCCTCAGGGGATACAGAGTCGGGGAGCTCAGACAGGGACGTGTAATGACGGAACCGGTGCCAGGGCGATGAACTCATGCCGCCCCAGTGAGAGGTGAGGAGCTGCACGGTTCCGTTAGATCAAGGGAGAAGAAATTGCGAGTATGACGCGGGCGCCCGTGGCCCGCTCGAAGGTGCTTCAAGATGAAGCCGAGTAGCAGCGGCTGGGCGTAGTCCGTCACCGATCGCTCAGATCTGCCCGTTTGATTTCATGTGTTCAGTCAAGGCCCTTGCCGCCCAGCGAGCCATGCACTCTCGGTGCACCCAGCCTGCACCTACAGTGCGCGGTGGTTGCTCGGACGGTAGTCTCGACTCACCACATGCAGCGACTGGGGAGCAGCAACTATGGCGGTCGTAGGGACCTGGACCGGGCAGCAGGCCAGCATTCTGCAGGCTGCACTCCGCATGACCAACGAGTCCTTCGCGGATCACCTCGGAGTCGCGCTTCGCACCGTGTCCAAGTGGCGGGAGCAGCCTGGACTGGTCCAAACGGCAAACTTTCAGGCAATGCTTGACACCGCCCTGGAGCAGGCGGACGAGAGCTCGCAGGCTCGCTTCCTCAGCCTGCTAGAAATGAGCCATGTCGCGATCGCGCTGCCGAGCAGCAACAGGTCGGTGAGATTTTATGACCCACAGTCGCTGACCGAGAGAGCAATCGTCATGGCCACAGCCGAAGAGTCCTCCGATCACGGGCGGACCGCGGGCTCAAGCAACGTTGGCGACGCTGAGCTCGCCTGGCTCGAGGGTTCGCTGGATCGCGTGGCGGTCGACCTCATGACCGGGCCTCTGATTCCGTTGGTACTTGAGATGCGACAGATACGCGATCAAGCATTCACCGCGCTTGAAGGACGCCAGTATCCGAGGCAAAGTCGGCGGCTCTACGCCGTTGGTGCTCGGGCCTGCGGGCTTCTTGCGGTCGTCACATCAGACCGTTTCGGCATCTACGAGGCAGCGGCGCGGCACGCCCGCACCGCGTCGGTCGCCGCCAACCTGGCAGAAGAGCCGGCGGTGCATGCGTGGGCATCCTCGCTTGAGAGCACCATCGCGTTCTGGCAAGGTCGCTACCGCTCGGCCGCGATCATCGCCCAGGAAGCACGTATGAACGGACCAGACGGCGTCGAAGCGGCCCGGCTCGCAGCATTCGAGGCACGAGCGTGGGCGAAAGATGGTGACCGCGAGTCAATGATCTCGGCTCTCGAAGCTGCAAAGCGAGCGAGAGAGGCTGATGGTCCCTCTGCTGGAATTGGCGCCATGGCCTACCCCTTGTCCGACCAGGTCAGGATGGCTGGAACGGCTCATCTCTGGATAGGCGACACCGAGAAAGCAGAGGGCGAACTCACGGCAGCTCTGGGACTTCTCGTGGACGAGTACGACTCACTCCCGCATGTCGCTGTGACACGCGCTGACCTCGCTCTGGCGTACCTTAGGTCAGACTCGCTGGATGACGCAGCGGACGCCCTCTCGCCTCTGCTGTCCATGACAGACAGCTACCTTGCGGGGGCGGCACGGCGCGCGACCGATCTCACGGGCGCACTCCAGTCACCACGCTATGCGACCTCGCAGACTGCGCGTCAACTGGTATCCGATATTGAAGCCTTTGTCGCGGCACAGAAGCTTAACGGCGACGTAGCCCAGGCCGGCGCCAGAACTGATCGCGCTTTGCCACAATGACACTTACTATCACCGTGCTCGGCTGCAATACCCCCTATCCGGAGCCGGGCTCGCCGTGCTCGGGATACCTCGTCGACGCGTCCGGAACGTTGATCCTCCTCGAACTTGGCCTCGCCGTCTGGCCAGAGTTACTGCGCCACACAGACCCAGACAAACTTGCTGCGATCTGGATATCGCACCTGCATGCAGACCATTCGGGCGACCTATTGGCCGCCTACCAGTGGGCGGCGAACACCAAAGGTGTTCCACGCATCCCGATCTATGGTCCACCGGGGTGGGCTGCCCGAATCGGCGCCGCGCTGCCGGCGCCAGACGGTTCGGACCAGCTACGACGACTATTCGACGTACGCGAGCACACGACCAGAGAGCAAAAGGTCAACGATGTCACCATCAGGTCGATAGCTGTTCAGCATGGTGTGCCTGCATATGGGATTCGCCTTACCCACTTGGATCACACACTCGCGTACTCCGGTGACACCAAGCTCTGCCCCGAACTCGAGACAATTGCTGCCGAAGCGCACATCTTCCTCTGCGAAGTAGGCGCAACCGCTGTCGGCAGCAAGAACCACTGCACGCCGGAAGACGCAGCACACGCAGGCGCTTCCGCGAAACGCCTCGTGCTCACCCATTTGGCGCGTGACCTCACAACAACTGATGCGACCTGGCGAGCGAGCGGCGCCCAAGTCGCCCAGGCCGGCGCTGTGCTCCATTGTCCATAGCTCGGCCACCGAGGACGGCGTACCTCTGGTAGCTGAGTCGAAATCCGGATCGGAATCCCAGAGAGGGACTCTTCGCTGACCGGCGTGGGTCACGTCGACATGCATGGGACCAACCTCTCCTGGGGCAGCGGAGCGACACCGGGCTATGTCGCAGACTGGGATGCCTTACCCGAGTGGCACCGGGAGACGGACGCGAATATTTTCGAGTGCATCGAGCAAGCCGCGGTTTCTCCTCATTCGGGATGTTCAGCCTGATGGCGTGGAAGTTATCTGACGGTCTGAGCGCGATCGGGAACACCATCGGCAATCCTCGGCCGACCTCCACCGACGTGCAGGAGAAGAAAGACCATCCAGGAGAGGCCGCTCGCCGATGATCTCCTCGGTGCGACCGGTTAGATGGCTGGCCCGTACCCTTTGGCGGTGTCGAGGAGGTTGATGCCCCTCTCATGAGCCGCATCCATGATCGCGTGCGAGTCTTCCACGCTGTCCGGACCTCGACCGCGGCCAGCCAGCTTGGTTTCCCACCTCCGAATGCCTCGCCGGATCAGAGAGTCGGGAGCGACTGCTGCAGTCAGATGCGTCACCTGGTCATTGTGGAGTCAGCGGGTCGGCGCCCCGCAGCATTTCTTGTACTTCGTTCCCGATCCGCACCAGCAGGGCTGGTTCCGCGGTGGCGGCCACTGGCGGTAATGACCCTCGCTGTAGCGGGCATCGAGATAGTCACGTCGGGCGGCCGACGAGTCCAACGGACGTTCGCCGGCTGCGTCGAGGTACGCGGCGAAGCTTTCGACGCTGCAGGGCACGGCACTTACTCTGCGGGCTCCCTCGCTCGCCATGGCGTCCAGCTTGGTCTCGAGATTGCGGTAGTACTGCGCCTGGCTTGCTCCCTGATCGATCGCATCGGGCCATTGCTCGCAGGCCGCGTCGAACTCGGATCGCGGCCAGAACAAGATCCGGACCTCAGTTGGCACACCGCGGTGCGCACGCAGCGTGTCCATGGCCTCTTCGGTGGATGGGAACGGCCGACGGAAGAGTTCCTGGATCTCCTCCTCGGTTGGCACCAGCTGATCGGTGTCGTCGGGGGCCAAACCCATCCCCCTCCGCACGCCACGGCGGCTCCGCACCAACATGCCGGGTAGTGAGGCCCAGCCGGCGTCCTCGCCAAGGGTGGCCAGCTCCTCGGTCGTGAATCGTTCGGTTGCCATGGTGAACCAGACCAGCGCTTCGGCCAGCTCGCCACGTTCTTCGAGCAGCTCCGCCGCGAGCTGCCACCCGCCGCCCGAGGTTCGACGTGTCGCCTTCAACGCCGCCAACTCGGCGCGAGCATTCTCGTCCTGACCTACGCTGAACAGGTATTCCGCAAGGGCCACCCGCGCGTAGTCACTGTCCTCGCCGCCCTCGGCGATCAGGTCACGCCAGACGACGACCGCACGGTCCGGTTCGCCCAGCTCGACCCTGGCGGCGGCGATCTCGAGCAAAATCTCACCGCGCTGATCGGCGTACTCCTCGAGTTCAGCCTCCAACTCCCGGAGCCGCGCCTGTATCTCGTCCGTTGCCATCACAAGTTGGTCCGCCACAGGGCGACACTAATCAGCTGTCCGACTGGATCGCGTGAGCAGTCCCCGGCGTTTCGCGAGTCCGCATTACTCACCCATATCGTGTAGCCGGCGCGTGCGCAGATCGACCTGCTGACTGCTATGCGCTGAGTGGTCGACGAGTGGGGCGGCCACCCAGGCTTCGGTGGCCGCCCGGCGCGTCCTGGTGCTAATCGCAGGTGAAGGTGTCGCGGGAAACCACGACGACACCGTTGGCGTTCATCGTGAACTTCCCCGACAGCCGGAGGGTGATGGTCGAACCGTCGGTGCCTCGGAGCGTGCTTCGCAGCCGGTACTGCGACACGCGTGCGGGGTCGCCCTGCTCTGTAAATGAGGTCACCACCGCGTTCACCTTCTCGCGGTAGGTACCGGAGTACGTCGGCAGCGAGGCGGCGTCCGGGATCAGCTCGACCAGACCGTCGATGACGCCGTTGACGTGGAACTCTCCCGCGACCTGGCCGCCGGGCGCGGTGACCAAGCGGTACCCGCCGGAGCGGACCTCGTGGAACGTCCCCGCCCAGGAGACGCACGGACCGTCGCCAGGTGCGAAGTGTTCGTAGGCGTTGTAGTCCTCGAGGAGGAAGGCGTGTTCGGCCCCGCCCGCCGCGGACGCGGGGCCGGCAGTGACACCGACGAGGGCGAAGGCGCCGAGTAGGGTGGCCAGCTTTTGCTTCATGACATGACTCCTCTGACAACGATCTGTTCAGCCGAGCAGGGAGGTGATGGCGGCCGCGATGAAGGCGATCGCGCCGAGAATGAGTGCGGTCAGGGTGGCGCCGGAGAACGAGCCGATCCGCCGTCGGTGCTCGATGGCGAGTACGACAGCGACCGCGCCGAAGACCTGGGGCCAGCCCGACCAGAAGGCGACAAACGTGGCAGCCGATCCGATGGCCAGACCGAGCGCCGTCCCGGACAGCCGACTGGGCGAGCCTGCACGGGCACGAAGACCGAGCCAGACTGCGATGACGCTCGCCACGAGCACCAACGCGACGTACAGGGCGAATTCCCAAACGCTCGTTGCCGGTCCTGTGTCCGCGTCGGTGTTGAGGTCGAAGACGTCGCCGGCGATCATCGTGAGGCCGAAGGTCGCTGCGCCGGTCGCCGCGGCGATCAGCGGGTGAAGCATGTCGAGTCGGTGCGACGTGGTGCTGATGGCGCTCATGGGTGCCCCCTTATGGGTTGGAATTGAGGCTTCGAGGGCACCACGGTTTGCTGCCAGGACGGATCCATCACGGGACGGGGTTCGACCGGGAGGGCCTCCCGTACGCTCCGGGACGTCTGTCCCGGGACAGTCAGGTCGATCGGGCGCACACTTTGGGCATGGGAGCGGTGCGTGACTACGACCGGGTACGCCGGATCGGCGGCTGGTCGCTCGCTGCGCTCACGCTCGTCCTGTTCGCAACGATCCCGTTCTCGCTCGCGGGCGGTGTCACGTCCCGTCCCGGGGTCGTCGGCCCTGGCCCATCCTGGTGGATCGGCCTTATCGTCGCTGGCTTCGCGCTCTCCGGAGCCGCGCTGATCCAGTTGCGGCCACGGAACTGGATCGGCTGGCTCCTGGTCGCCTCTGGGCTGCTCCAGGCGACCAACGTGGCCGCCGACGCGTACGCCACGCGCACGCTCACCGACCCTGACCACTCCCTGCCGCTGGGCCTTGCGGCGGCCTGGCTCGCCTCGTGGACCTGGATCCCGTCGCTGCTCTTGCCGGTGATCGTGCTCCCGCCGCTCTACCCCACAGGCAGGCCGACGTCCGCCTTCTGGCGGTGGCATGTCCGGGCGGCGCTCGTCGGGATCGGGCTGATCGTACTGACGGCCGCGACCAGCCAGGGCGGCGTCGACGACACCGTTCCCGGGACCCGGCTGCCGTGGGACGCCCCCACCTGGTGGGTGTGGGCGGTCGGGTTGTCGGCGGCAGTCCTGCTGATTTCCACCGTGGCCGTCACCGTGATCGGCACGCTGGTCCGCGCGATTCGCGCCAAGGCCCCCGAGCGGCAGCAGCTGCTCTGGCTGCTCAGCGTTGTCGCGGCGATGTTGGCCACGGTCTTCACCGAGTACCGCCTGTTGTTCGCTCTTGCCTACGGTCTGGTGCCGGTCGCGGTCACGATCGGCGTACTGCGCTATCGGCTGCTCGGCATCGAGGTAGTGCTCCGGCGCACCCTCCTCTATGTCCCCATGACGTTGCTGGTCGCTCTCGTAATCGGCGGGCTCACTACCGTATTCGCCCGGCTGGTGCCCGAGGGACCGCTGCCGCTGCTGGTCGCGTCGGCTGTAGTGGCTGTGCTCGTGGTGCCCGTCGCTGGGCGGTTGCGGATTCTTGTGGATCGGCTGGTGTTGGGGGAGCGCGCCGATCCGCTTACCCTCGTGGACCGGGTCGGCGCCGGGCTCGAGGTCGAGGACGATGATCCGGTCGCCTCGATGCTTGAAGCCGTCGCCTCAGCTGCCGGTACGTCGTACGCCGTCGTTCGGGACGTCCAAGGTGGAGCGATTGCCAAGGTGGGTGATTCGGCCGGCGTGCCGCTCGATCTTCCGCTGCGCCACAGGGGAGTACAGCTTGGCACGTTGGCGATCGGACCGCGCCGCGGCGCAACGCGGGTCACCGAGCAGGACGCGCGGCTGGTGACAGCTCTCGCGCCGCACCTGGCTGTCGTCGTTGGGGCGGCAAGGCTCACTGAGGAGCTCGCACGTGAACGCACACGAGTCACCACAGCGACGCTCGCCGAACGGGATCGGCTCCGGAGAGACTTGCACGACGGGCTCGGCCCTTCACTCGCCGGCATCGCGCTAGGTCTGGAGGCCGCGAGCACCGCACATCGGATCGATCCCGATGCCGTGCCCATGCTGCTTGAGCGAACGCGTGCCGAAGCCGACGTGGCGGTACGCGAGGTCCGCCGAGTTCTGGACGGGTTGAGGCCGACCTCGCTCGACTTGCACGGCCTCGAAGGTGCAGTGCGAGACACTGCATCGTCGCTCGGCATGGGTCATCCCGGCGGTCCGGCCTTTGAGTTGCGGGCGGATGCGTTGCCGCTGCTGGCGCCCCAGGTCGAGGAGGCGGCGTTCCGGATCGTCGCGGAGTCGCTGACGAATGTCGCGCGACACTCGGCCGCCGACCATTGCGCCGTACGGCTCAATCGGGCGAACGGGGATCTTCGCGTCCGGGTGTTCGACGACGGTAGGGGACTGAGTCCCGACGCCGGCGCGGGACATGGCCTCGACTCGATGCGCAAGCGCGCCGCCGACATCGGAGGCAGCCTCCTTGTCGAGGTGGCCAGCCCGCACGGGACGCTCGTCACCGCAGTACTCCCGCTGGAGCTGTCATGACGATCCGCGTGGCGCTGGCCGACGACCACCCGATGTACCGCTACGGATTGACGGCGATCCTTCAGCAGGCCGAGGCCATCGAGGTCGTCGCCAGCGTGGGCGATGGGGCGGAGTTGGTGAGTGTGGTGCGGGAATTCGCGCCCGACGTCGTACTCACGGATCTGTCGATGCCTCGCTTCGATGGTGTCGTGGCGATCACGCAGCTCCTGCGCACGCAGCCCGAGCTGCCGATTCTCGTGCTCACCATGCACGAGGACGACGCGCACGTCTTCGCCGCACTCCGCGCTGGCGCCCGCGGCTATCTAGTCAAGGGTTCCGATGGCGAGGAGATTGTTCGCGCCGTCCATTCCGTCGCCTCTGGTGAGGCGGTTTACGGAGGTGCCGTCGCGCGGCGGATCGTCGCGTTCTACTCCGGCCGCCAGGTCGAGTCGCCCACCGCTCGGGCCTTCCCGGACCTGACCCCGCGCGAGCGAGAGGTCCTCGAACTACTCGCCGCCGGATGCCGCAACCACGAAATCGCACGACGCCTGGGCATGTCAGAGAAGACCGTCCGCAACCACGTCTCGCAGGTCCTGACCAAACTCCAGGTCCCAGACCGGACAGCAGCCGCCCTCAAGGCCAAGGAATCCGGCATCGGCAGTCCGCCAGCCAGCCTCGGCTGACCCGCTTGTGTGAACACGCATCGCCCGTACGACGCTGTGACGTCGTACGGGCGATGTGGTGTTTGCCTTACCAGGCGTAGTCCTCGGGGGAGGTCTTGTAGCCGGGGAAGATTTCGTCGAGTTTGGCGAGTGCCTTGTCGTCGAGCTTCACGTCGACAGCGCGGACCGCGGACTCGAGCTGCTCCATCGTGCGGGGGCCGACGATCGGGCCAGTAACGGCGGGCTGGTGGAGGAGCCACGCAAGCGCGACGTCGCCGGGCTCGTAGCCGAGCTCCTCAGCGAACGCCTCGTACTGCTCGATCTGCGGGCGTAGCTTCTCGAGTGCTTCCTTCGCGCGTCCTTCGGTACGGCGTACGCCTTCGTTTTCCTTGCGGATCACACCACCGAGGAGGCCGCCCTGCAGCGGCGACCAGGGGATGACGCCAAGGCCGTACTCCTGTGCAGCCGGCAGCACCTCGCGCTCAACGTCCCGCACAATGAGGTTGTAGATGGACTGCTCGCTGACGAGGCCCGTGAAGTGCCGTTCCTTGGCGGCCGCCTGTGCCTGGGCGATGTGCCAGCCAGCGAAGTTGCTGCTGCCGGCGTACAGGATCTTGCCTTGCTGTACGGCGACCTCCATGGCCTGCCAGATCTCGTCCCACGGGGTGGCGCGGTCGACGTGGTGGAACTGGTACAGGTCGATGTAGTCGGTCTGAAGGCGCTTGAGGCTCGCGTCGAGCGCGCGGCGGATGTTCAACGCGGACAGCTTGCCTTCGTTCGGCCACTCATCCATGTCGCCGTAGAGCTTGGTAGCGAGGACCGTCTTCTCACGGTTCGCGGGGCTCTTCGCGAACCACCGACCGACGATCTCCTCGGTCGCGCCCTTGCCAACGCTCCGACCGTAGACGTTCGCAGTGTCGAAGAAGTTGATGCCCTTCTCGTGCGCCGCGTCCATGATCGCGTGCGAGTCTTCCTCGCTCGTGAGCGGCCCGAAGTTCATCGTGCCCAGGCAGATACGGCTGACAGTCAGGCCAGTCCGACCAAGATGAGTGAATTCCATACCTCCACCTTCCGTCGCCGTCGCTCAGATTTCCAACAGGAGAATCCACTCAGTTCGATCGCCTGTGCTTCTGAGTCGTGTGCGTGACGTGTGCGCGCCAGTGTCCAAGGCCCTGGCGAGCGCGTCCGGGAGGGAGATGGATGATCCGGGTTCCGTGACGATGTGTAACGGCGCGCCTGCTGCCGCCGATTGACGAATCAAGCACACGCCTGGGCGGGTACTCTCCGTGCGAGATGTGTCGACAGGCCCAGCTGTGAGGGGGATCGGTGGCTGAAGGCACTGAGAAAGAATTTGATCGGCGCATGGTCGGGATCTACGAGCGTGCCAAAACCGAGACCGGCTATCACGCGACCTACTTCTTGCGGATGCTCAGCGAGCATGGTGGGTTGGAGACAGCGCGGCGACTGGTGGGCAGCGGTCAGCCATCGGAAGGCTTCACCTCGTTGTATCTCAAGCACCGCCTTGACCTGACTGTCGAACACCTGATGCTTGAAGAAGAATTCAGCGATTTGTTCTCCGTTGAGCTGACCGAGATCGCGAGGGATCGACTGCGGGACTACGGCATAGAGAAGTAGCGCTTGGGATTACCGTGAGAGTCCGAGCCACTCAACTGGGGATACGCAATGACTTCAGTATGGGATCAAGTCTTCGTCGCCACCCGCATCTTGCTTGCGGCAGACGGCAGACGGATGCATCGCAGCGATTTGTGGGAGATGGTGGCCGCCCAGCTGCCGACTGACGGGGACAACACCCGGAGGGATGCGCGGGGACGTCCTCCTGGTTTCGTGTCGTGGTCCTACATCTCTGCAGACCTTTCCAGAGCCGAGTGGTTACTCGCGATCGACGGCAACTGGATACTCACACGTGCCGGCCAGGCTGAGCTCCCTGAGATCGAGTCGGCCGAGGAGCTCAAGCGTCGAGCTTTGGCTCACACGGAACAGGTTCGTGAACTAGAGAGCAAGACAGATGACGTGGTCACGTTTCCCAGCGCAGTGATCGCCCCTCCGAGGCCAGACCTACTGGTTCGTCAGGTCAGTTCAGACATACTCCGCCTCGGGTTGGGCGGTGAGCCCTCAGCGCTCGATCCGTCGATCAACGCCTGGTCAGCTGAGACCGCAGACAAGCTGTATGCGGCCTACAACCTTCGGGTCGACACCTCGGCGGATTCGTTCATGGTCAAGCTGCGCCGGCAGTTCAGCGACCTCTCGGATGACGGACTTGTCCTCGCTGCAGAGCTGATGATGCTGCACGCATTGCCGCTGTCGAACCTGACGAGCATCACGAAGCAAGACCGGCTCGCCAAGGTGCTCTCCTGGATGGATAGCCCTGTCGCTATACCTCGTCAGGTTCGGGCAGCGTTCACCCAGTCGAGCTGGAACGGTGGACAAGGCGCGAATACGTTGGCGTGGCGCTGGCTCGCTGAAGCAGTCGAGATCGTCAGGGCTTGGTGGCACATCCCTGAGCAAGAGCGTCGGCAGATTCTCGGGGATCCGTGGCTGTGGCGAGATTTCGTGAACAGTCAGGACGCGATGCCATCTCTGAAGGAGTCGTGGCACTATCTCCTGCATCCAAACCACTTCCTGCCGATAGTCAACGTCAACCACAAGGCTCACATTCGCAGCGCCTTCTCCGCTCGCATCGGAGGCGTGAGCGAAGATTCCGACCGCGATCTGTTCGCCATCGCCATCGCGTTGCAGAACGACGCTGGAGCACCAGTCGATTTCTACCGCAGCCCCTACGAGGAGCAGTGGAAGCTGGCCGTACCGGCCGAGCGTAGGGCATGGCTCATTCGACCGCCGTCCAAGGCGTCGAGTCGACTCGATGACTGGCTGGCCGGTGGGTACGCCTCCCTTGATGCTGAACACTTCGGGCCGTTACCGGCCGATTCGTCGGAGTTGTCCATTCGCGAGACGGTTGAGCGCAACTATCAGCACGAGGACTACGTACATCGGCTTGCTTTGGGCAACGAGTTCACGGCATTCGTCAATCGGATGCGAACCGATGACGTCATTGCCTTCCTCAACGGTTCGGCTCTCGCAGTTGGCGTGGTTACGTCGAATGCCGAGAGCACCACTGACGCAAAGGAACTGGTTCGCTCAGTGGACTGGGCGGAAGAGCGTCGTCCTGTCACAGGGTTGCCAGCTGAGCTGACAGCAGATCTGGAGCAACAAGGCCGCCTGGTCGACATTACGCGATCTTTGCACCTGCTCACTGGACTGCTGCCACAGTCGGACACGCCCGACAGCGAGGCTGCCGAAGAACTCGTCCAGCCGCTCGAACACCCGGAACTCAGTGAGGCAACGGATGAGTTGGAAGGGCAGCTGCACCTCGACAGGTCCTGGATCCAGAGGCTGATCGATCTACTCCAGGACCGACAACAGGTGATCCTTTATGGCCCACCTGGAACTGGCAAGAGCTACCTAGCACAGCATCTCGCTAGGCATCTAACCAGCCCAGACGCCGTCAAACTGGTCCAGTTTCACCCGTCTTACGCCTACGAGGACTTCGTTGAGGGCTTCCGGCCGGTGGCTGCAAGTGGTGACCGGGTCGGCTTCGCGCTGACAGCGGGACCGCTCCGCCGGATCGCCGCGCTCGCCAACGACGAGCCAACCGTGCCGTTCTTCCTGATTATCGATGAGATCAACCGCGCCAACCTGGCCAAGGTGTTCGGTGAGCTCTACTTCTTGCTGGAGTACCGCGACTCGGCAATCAATCTGCAGTACTCGCCGGCGGAGTCGTTTTCCCTTCCGCGGAACCTGTTCGTGATCGGCACAATGAACACCGCCGATCGCAGCATCGCTCTGGTCGATGCCGCGATCAGCCGTCGGTTCGCGTTCGTGGAGATGCATCCAGAGATCGAGCCGGTGAAGTCGTTGCTGCGCCGGTGGTTAATCGCCGAGGGAAAACCCGACGACAGGAGGGTCGACCTCCTCCAAGCTCTGAATGCCGCCATCCATCCTGAGGACCGCGACATGCAAATCGGACCGTCGTACCTGATGAAGTCGGACGTCGATCGGCCTGGTGGGCTCGAGCGCGTGTGGACCTATTCGATACTTCCGTTGTTGGAGGAGCACTACTACGGTCGCTATAGCCGTGCTGAGCTCGAGGAGCGCTTTGGGCTTTCTGCTTTACAGAAATTTCTGGACTCCGCGCCGGAGGTCGCTGAGCAGTGACAGTGCAGTCGCGCGTTCAGCTCGACGAACTGGACCAGATCGGCCAGATCAGGGCCTTGGATGATGCGACTGCCATCGCGTTGCAGGCCTCAGGGCTGGTAGATGTCCGACCTGAGCGGGACGGGCGCTGGCGTATCGCGGCGAGAGGTCGTGTGGGGTCTGTTGTCGTCGGCGAGCTTGACGTGATGGTCAGCTCGAAGGCATCACCTGCGTCGCTGCTCTTCTACCTCGCCTATGCAAAGGACCCAGGCTTCCGGCCGGAGGAGGTGTCGGCCCACGCCGGCGACGATCTCTGGGCCACGGTGGCAGAAACATTGATCCGAACCTGTGAGCAGGCGATGCGTGGCGGCGTGCTCCAGGGTTACCGAACCGAGGACGACTCGCTTCACGTCGTACGGGGCCGCATTCGGGTCTCAGACCAGCTGGCCCGCCGGCCGGGCATCCCGCTTCCGTTGGAGGTTCGGTTTGACGAGTACACGGTCGACATTGCGGAGAACCAGATCATTCGGGCCGCCATCCGGCAGATGCTTCGCGTGCCCCGGCTCCGCGATCAGGCGCGCCGCCGGTTGTCTCACCTGGACGGCCGTCTGGACGGCGTGACTCCCGCCGTCATCCGGCGGAGGAGGCCGACCTGGCTGCCGACTCGGTTGAACCGCCGGTACGCACCTGCGCTTCGCGTTGCGGAGGTGGTGCTGGACAACCAGTCCAGTATTGCGGGGTCTGGGCGCGCAACTCTCGCCGCGTTCGTCGTCAACATGGCGACGGTCTTCGAAGACTTTGTGTCAACCGCGATCAGAGAGGCGTTCCGCGGCCAAGGGACGACGAGGGCGCAGTACAAGGTACATCTCGGGGAGGGGAGCAAAGTCCCTATGAAGCCAGATGTCGTTCAGCTGCGGGGGAACCAGCCAGTCGCGGTGTTCGATGCGAAGTACAAGCTGGAGGATCCGAAGGGCGGCTATCCGAATGCGGACGTCTATCAGATGCTGGCCTACTGCACCGCCCTACAGCTACCCACCGGCTGGCTGGTGTACGCGGTCGGTGACGCGGGCAAGGAACCGATCCGAGTAGCGCACACCGATGTGCAGGTCTTCCAATATGCCCTCGATCTGCGCGACCATCCCGTGGCCGTCCTCGCACAGATCCGTGAGCTGGTCAGCTCTGCAATCGGAACGGCGCTCCCGAAATAACACGATGGCAACGTAACAACCGAGCATTCGCGGTGAATTTGCTGGTCCGCGGGAAGGAGAACCATGGCTACTTCGAAGCAACAGCTCACCCGATCCAATGTCGGTGCATGGGTGTTCAAGGGAAATCCGCAAGACACGTGGGACTACTTCGCTGCGCTGGAGAACGAAAGCCGCGCACCGGGTGTCCTTGTCGGTGAGACGTGGACGGTGGGAACCACGTATCGTACTCATCTCATCCAGCCGGAAGATCTGATGGTGCTCTGGATAACCGGCACGAAGGATCCGGGGATCTACGAGATCGGCAAGGTCAGCGGCACGCCCAAGGAGATTGACGGCATCGACGAGAATTACCTCGTCAACCCTAATCTGGCCAAGAAGCGGACGTACGCCGTCCCCTACACATCCTTGTTGTTGGGACACGCGGTTCCGCGCGCCGATATGAAGGCGGACCCCATACTTGGGATGTGCGAGCAATTCGTCATTCCGGTGATTGGTAATCCGACGTACCTCACGCCCGAGCAGCGCGACGCACTGCTCGTCTTCATCTCGCCTGCCGAGCTGCGCATTGCGGGTTGGCCCTCGTAGAGGGTCAGGGTGCTTCCGCGCCCATCGAGTTGGCCGGCTACATCGGCAGCATCGGGGAGGCAGATTCGTTCTGGACATGCTGGTCGGTGACTGGCAACGCGTCATCAACTAGCGCTTGGGTCGCTGCCGAGCAACCTGTGGTCCGGACGACATGCGCGCCGCCTACACACGCCTGGTCGGTGGCGGCTACACCCGTCGCCTGATGACGTGACGCCAGCACTTCGGGATTGCTCGGATGCATGGCAGCACGGCGTGCGCGAACCGAACGCCAGCAGAGAACGCGACTAGGTGGTGGACTCAGGCGTCGGTGATGTCCGGTGGTGATTCGTCGGTCTTGGCATGGTCGACTGCTAGCTCCTCCTCGAGGAGCTGAAGTACGTTGATAGGTGGCTCGCTGTTGTCTGGGCCGTCGTCTGAGGGCGACTCGGTGGGCAACCCGGTGCTTGTGAAGTCATCTTGCTTCTCCGCGAGGAAGCGCTCACGATATGCCCAATATGCGGCATCCAGGACATCGTCGATCAGCTTGTAGTTGAGCGACGAATTCAGGAAGATGCCGGCGAGGGGCACGAACTGCCCCAGTTTCTGTTGTGTCAAACGAACGCTAAACTGAGCGGCGAACCGTTGCGCGACGCGCGTGAGTACGTGCTGGTTCAGCTGCTGCCAGGACGCGCGACGAGCGAGCTTCTGTGCCAGTGCCGAGAGTTCCCGGTACGCGGCCATCTTGCTTGCGGTGGTCTGAGCGCTACCTAGCCCGATAATCGAGAGAATAAAGAGTTCCTCGGATGGATCCATCGGGTCGTAGCCGTAATACAAAGCCAGATGAGCCACGCCGCGGCTCGCGGCTCCCAGGACGAAAACCGCGTCTGTCGCAACGGTAGCTGCGAGTAGCCCCACACCGGGAACCAGGCCGACTCCGGCTCCGGCAACAGTTCCAGCCGCAACCATCGCCTCCGCTCCGGCGATGATGCCGCCAGCGGCGAAACCTTCTGTGGCCGCGGCTGATGCATACAGGACCTTCATCCGCTTCGGCACGACATGCTGCTCGACAATGTCCAGATCGAGCTGGCGAACGTCGCTGATGTTATCGATGTCGATGCCGCGTCGCTGATAAGCCCGCACGAGTCGCTGCTCGGAGAGTGTCACCCTGCTGACTTGCGATGTTGCCTTGCCCATGCCCTGGGCAGCTTTGAGCAACGCATCGGTGACATGCGGCCGCACAAACTTGACGGGCGGCAGCATGTTAATTCGACCCGCCGCTCTCTGTGCGGATCTGCGAGCAGCCGGTGGTATGAGGCGCTTTGGCGACGCCTCGAGCTTGCGTCGCTTGTGTTCGGCGATCTCGCGCAAGACACGACGTTCGTACTCGGAAAGTTCCATCTGGTGCTCCCCACCTATAGATCCCGCAGACACGTCGCCGTCGCAGCGCTCCTTGCTCGGACCGCTACCGCCTCCGCCCGCTCCCTTTGTCTTGATCGCAATCATCTGATGACGCGTTACAGAAGTCAGTCGGCGACCGAGCCGGTGACTGTGATTGACGTGACTCGGAGGGACGGGACGGTGGTCTCGCCGCCGATCTGAGTGTCGTATGACAGCGAGCCGCTGACGGTGACCTTCGCGGTGAACAAATCGTCTTCCACCAGGTCAGCCAGCTCGAGTACATCGCCCGCCAGGACGGTGTTCGTCGGGTAATCGACGTATCCATACGACGGCCGGTGACGCACGCCGTCCACGTCGGCTCGGAATGAGTCGGTGCCGGTCGCGGCGTCGAACTGTGCGACTCGTCCGTAGATGATGATGGCCTCGCCGATGTGGGCATCGGGGCTCTTGGCGATCAGCTTCCACTGGCGTGACGTGATCTTCTTGTACACAACGGGTTTCGGCTTGGCCGACACTGTCGGCGGAGCTTTGGACGTTGGCAGGGTTGAGGATGGTGCCGGTGGCGGCGTAGTACGGGCTACGACGGGGGCCTCAGGAGTCGTGGTTGTCGATGTCGCCCGAGTCGCCGACACCGCGGGGGAGTCGGCCGGATCTGTGGTCGCCACTACGATCGCCGAGCATCCTCCGACTACCGTGATGAAGCCGGCCAGGCAGATCAGCAGAACATTGCGGACGGTATGAGGCTTCGGTGGTTGCTGGGGCGTGAACGGCGGCGGCCGGAACGGTTGGTTCGGATTGTGGAAGGACATGGCAGACTCCCCCTGCTGCAAAGGATTGTGGTGGCGTCGCCCCAACGCTTCAGCCGAAGCGACGCCAGGCCGAGATCAGAACGTCGCCTCGGCGGTGACCTTCTGGTACTTGCCGAACTTCCCGTCCGGCAGGCAGTTCAAGTCTTCGGTCTGTCCGGGCTCGAGGTCGCTGCCATTGCAATCCACGTTCCCGAGTACCTCCCCCGTGGCGGACAGGAACTTCAGGTGGAAAAACGCGGTGGAGGTGGCATCACTGACGTTCTTCACCTTGCCGACGACGCTGAACATGCCGGTCTCGTTGACGACCTTCCAGCCGGACAGCGTCTGGTGCTTGCCGATCGTGAAGGCCGTGCCGACGGCGACATCGCGTGGAGCGCTGCGATCATCCTGCTTCTGCACCTCGTTGCTCGCTGAATTCAGGAGCGCGGCGCAACCGCCGATGCCGACGACGAACAGGACTCCCAGGATCAGGAGCACAATCGGCCACTTCCGACGCTTCCTTGGCGAGGGAGCGTACTGCGGATACGGCTGAGCCATTGGATTCCCCTTGATGTGATGGTGTGCGGCCAAGCCGCGGCGATGACGGCGTGACGGATTGCGCAGCCGGGCCGGATCCCCCAGATGCCGGCCCGGCTGGCTCCTCCCCCAACCGAGATGATCGAAGCACATGTGAACTAAGTTCACAAGACTTTCGTCGGATATGATGCTGTCGTAGAGTTTCGTTCGAGCGGGAGTGTCAGATCACGACACGAGGACACAATGCGTAGCCGCCGTGCACCGGCTGCCCATGCCTGAGAGACTGCGCAGGGGTACAGACGGTCGCGGAATCGGCGACACGGAGGGGATGAAATGGGGAACGACACTGCTTCGGTGACGAGGCAGCAGGAGAGGCCGGAAGGGTTGTCGATCGGCGCTCTGGTGGAGGTTCGAGGTCAGCGCTGGATCGTGGGAGAGGTGGACGCGGGGGAGTCGTCCACTTTGGTCACCTTGCAGAGCACCGAGGACGGCCGGTACGGCGATACGCTCGAGGTGATCTGGGAGGTTGAGCCTGGTCGCCGAGTGCTGCCGAGTGGCTCCCTCCCTGAAGTGGCGACGCGGCGTTTCGATCCGCCGGAGCGGTTGGCCGCCTTCCTCGATGCGGTCCGTTGGTCAGCGGTAACTTCGGCGGATGCTCGGTTGCTGCAGGCGCCGTTCCGATCAGGCGTTGACATCGAGGACTACCAGCTCGAGCCAGTCGCTCGCTCGGTCGAAGCGCCTCGAGTGAACCTGCTCCTGGCCGATGACGTCGGCCTCGGTAAGACCATCGAAGCCGGACTTGTCGCGCTGGAGCTGCTGCTTCGGCACCGCGCTCGGCGAGTGATGATCGTGTGCCCGGCCGGCTTGACCCTCAAGTGGCACGACGAGATGTCGGAGAAGTTCGGCCTCGATTTCACGATCGTGGACTCTGAGCGATGCGCCGAAGTTCGCCGTACTTATGGAAGCGCCGCGAATCCGTTCCAGATCTACCCGCTGACCATCGTCAGTCTGCCGTGGTTGCGCGGACAGAAGGCCGAGCGCCTCCTGCGAGAGGTGGTGCCGGCCGAAGGACCGTCGTACCCGCGCACCTTCGATCTGTTGATCCTGGACGAGGCGCATCACGTCGCCCCCGCGGCGCCCAAGCAGCGGTATGCCGTCGACTCCCAGCAGACCAAGCTGATTCGCTGGTTGGGACCTCATTTCACCCACCGGCTGTTCCTGTCGGCAACGCCGCACAACGGATACCAGGAGTCGTTCACCGCGCTGCTCGAGATCCTCGACGATCAGCGTTTCGCCCGCGGCGTCGAGCCTGACCGCAGCGCTGTGAAGGACACCGTCGTACGGCGGTTGAAGCGGGACATCGTCAGCGCGGATGGCACTCCTCGATTCGTCGAGCGTGTCGCCACGGCGATCCCGGTGAGCTATCCCGAGAGCGAACGCGAGATCCACGCTCTGCTGACTGAGTTCGCGCG
Organism: Kribbella alba; assembly: GCF_039529635.1. Taxonomy (NCBI): domain Bacteria; kingdom Bacillati; phylum Actinomycetota; class Actinomycetes; order Propionibacteriales; family Kribbellaceae; genus Kribbella; species Kribbella alba. The sequence continues at coordinate 19,287 of NZ_BAAANE010000007.1, forward strand.
CATCCGGCGGACCCGGGTGGCAACAAAGGGAGGCCGTAAGGCGACCGACCTCGTCACGTTGCTCCTCAAGAAGCGGATGTTCTCGAGTCCTGCCGCTCTGGCCCACACGGTCGGCGTCTACATCGAAACCCTGAGCGCGAAGCGTGGCACGCGGCGTACTGCGGCCCAAGACGAAGTACCTGACTGGTTGGAAGACTTCTTCGAGGACACGGCAACGTACGACGACGAGCAGCTCGCCGACGCCGAGGACGACGCCATTGGGCGCACCGAGAACCTCCAGCCCACAGCGGATGACGCAGAAGCCGCACTGCTGAAACGGATAGAGACCTGGGCCCTTGCGCAGGAGGCAAAGCCAGACGCGAAGGCGCGCGAGCTGGTCACCTATCTGAGGGCGATCTGCCGCCCGGATAGGGACTGGACGAACGAGCGGGTGGTGATCTTCACCGAGTACCGCGACACACAGCGGTGGCTCGCTGACATCCTTCGTCAGGAGGGACTGGGCGGGGAGCGGCTCGAGCTGCTCCACGGTGGCATACCGACCGATGAGCGGGAGCGGCTGCGGCTGGCCTTCCAGAAGGAGCCGGCCGAGCATGCAGTCCGGATTCTGCTGGCGACCGACGCCGCGAGCGAAGGCATCGACCTGCAGAACTACTGCCACCGGTTGGTGAACTACGACATCCCCTTCAACCCCAACAAGCTTGAGCAGCGAATCGGTCGCGTCGATCGCTACGGCCAGACCAAGGCGCCCGACATCCGCCACTTCGTCGGTACCGGCTGGGATCACGCGGTCGACTCCTACGAAGCGGATCTCGAGTTCTTGTCGCGAGTGGCGAACAAGGTCGCAAAGATGGAAGAAGACCTCGGCGCGGTCAACAGCGTCCTGGCCGATGCTGTCCAGCGCCGGATGCTTGGTCAGCGGGTCGATATCGAGGTCGAGAAGATCCGCAAGCCCACCGCACGCGACCTTCCGGCCGAGGCGACCTCTGGTGTCCGGGACCAGGTGCGTCGACTCCGCGATCGCATCGATCAGACCACCCACGAGCTGAACATCACGCCGTCGAGCGTCAAGCGAGTCGTCGACACTGCACTTGAGCTCGCTCGGCAGCAGCCGTTGATCTCGCATCTCGACGAGCGCGATCTTGCCGAGGGTCTGTACGACGTGCCGCCGCTGACCGGGTCTTGGCAGCGGGCCGCAGTCGGGCTGTTCGAGAAGCTCGATCGGCCAGACGAGGATCCGCGTCAGCTTCCGGTGACCTTCGACGGCGATGTTGCTCGCGGTCGCGACGACGTAGTACTTGCCCACCTCAACCACCCGTTGGTCGCAATGTCGACCCGGTTGCTGCGCGCAGGCGTTTCCAATCCGGAGATCGGACTCCATCGAGTGGCTGCGGTCGTCAGCGACGATCCGGCGCTCGAAGACGTTCTGGTTGGTGCCTACTCGCGGTTTGTCTTGGTCGGATCGGACGGTGTGCGCCTGCACGAAGAGGTCCTGTACGCCGGTGGGTGGGCGCCTGAAGCCGGGCGATTCCGACGGCTTGAGAATCTGGGCGTTCTCGGTGAGCTGCTCGATCGGGCACTGACAGACGGCAAGCCGGCCTCGGATGTAGTCGAGGCGCGCCTCGCGGATCGATGGACGCGCATCAACGACGGTCTGCTCTCTGCAATCGACTGGCGATCCCGTACTCGCCAGGAATCGTTGGAGCGCCAGCTCGCGCAACGGCAGGAGGCTGAGCAGGCACGCATCACCGCGAACCTTGACCAGTTCGCCGCGACCCTGCGCAACAAGCTGGCCGATGAGGACGATGACGAGGACACCTTATTCAGTACGTTCGAATTGAAGAACCCCGATGAGGTCGCGCAGTACCGCCGGGACCGGGCGTCCTGGGAGACCAAACTCGCGGGCATCACCGAGACCAGAGAACGCGAACTTGCGCTAGTCGCCGAACGCTATCGAGATCCACAGGCGCATCAGTTCCCGGTCGCGATCGTGTTTGTTGTGCCGCGGCGCGAGGCGATCCGATGAGCGCGGCGTATCGGCGGGGCAGGCAGGCGCCTGACTCCGCACAGGAACACCGCAACTGGTTGGCGCTTGTGGAGGTGTCTGGTCCGTTCCTTAGCTTGCCTGTACTGCGCAAGACGTGGCCGAGCCTGGACGCGCTCGACGGGAAGCAGCGGGAGCGGTTGCGGTTGGAGCATGCCCGTTGGCAGGAGATTGTCGCACCTGGCGATGCTCAATCGGAGGTCGCCGAGCAAGGCTGGATCGACTACGTGCTGCGTGAGTTGCTCGGTTGGGCAGATGACCTGCATACCTCGCAGTTGGAGGCATTCCGCGTTGAGGTCGGCGAGCATGACGCGCTGCTCGTCCCGTCGTTTGTGCTGTCAGGGTCGGGGGAGGAGCCGAGGCCTGACAGCGCACGATTGCTCGGCCTGGTTGTCGATCCGGCGCAACACCCGACGGCCCGTGTTGCCGAGTCCGAGTGGTCTGCGACGCCCGTGGATCGAATGGCGATGCTTTGCCGGCGGCATGGGGTCGAGCTCGGCCTGGTGACGAACGGACGTTGGTGGGCGCTGGTCTATGCGCCGAAGGGCAAGGCCACTGGTTCTGCTGTATTCGACGCTGTCGCATGGCAAGAGGCGGCTGAGCGCGATGTGGTTCGGGCATTCCGCTCGCTGCTCAACCGCGAGCGGTTCTTCGGAGTGCCTGACGACGAGAGTTTGACCGCTCTGTTCCAGGCGAGCGAAGCGGCCGGCGAGGAGATCACCGAGCGGCTCGGCGTCCAGGTGCGACAGGCTGTCGAGCTGTTGGTGGCGGCGATGGGTCGCTCAGATCTGCAGGCTCGCGAACGTGATGAGCCCGGCCTGACCGGTGTGGCGGCGCACGACGTGTACCGAGGCGCGGTCTCGGTGATGATGCGGATCGTGTTCCTGCTCTTCGCCGAGGAGCGCAAGCTCCTGCCGTCTGACAATGAGCTGTATGCCACCTCCTACTCGGCGGGCCGGCTATGCGCTGAGCTCGAAGAGCGCGCCCTCCAGGGCACAGAGGAAGAGCTTGAGAACACGCACGGTGCGTGGCATCGATTGCTGGCCTTGTTTGCTGCTGTGTATAGCGGGTTCGAGCATCCGAGGTTGGTCATGCATGGGCATGACGGCTCGCTGTTCAACCCAGACGAGTACCCATGGATGCCGCACACTATCGACGACCGGACCGTGCTGCACATGCTGCGAGCTGTCCAGTACGTAGAGATTGGCAGCGGACGCTCAAAGGAGCGGCGTGCACTGAGCTTCCGATCGCTTGATGTCGAACAGATCGGCTACGTGTACGAGGGTCTCCTGTCGTTCGACGCCTATCACGCCGACGATGTCGTAGTGGGCTTGATCGGCAAGGAGGGTCTTGAAGACGAGGTACTGCTGCGAGATTTGGAGTCGCTCGCCTCCGGCCACGCCGACGTGCCGGCACTGGCTTCAGCACTTGCGGATAAGTACAAGGACTCCAAGGTCGGATCGACGGCTGCACTTCAGAAGCGCCTAACGCCGCTGACTGGTCTGGAACGTGAGGAGGCCAGAAAGCGGCTGCTCGCGGTCACGCGAGGGAACTACCCACTTGCCGAACGGCTGTTGCCGTTTGCCGAACTCATCCGCGCCGATCTGCGTGGCCTGCCCATCGTCGTTCTTTCGGGCGGGCTCTACATAACCGAGTCGTCGTTGCGCAAGACAACCGGCACGCACTACACGCCGCGTTCGCTCGCGGAGCAGGTCGTTGATGGCGCGCTGGAGCCGCTGGTGTACTCGCCCGGCCCACTGGAGACGTCGGACAAAAAGCTATGGAAGCCGAAGTCGAGCGACGAGATCCTGTCACTCAAGGTCGCGGACATCGCGATGGGCTCAGCGGCGTTCCTGGTCGCTGCAGCTCGCTACCTGGGCAAGCATCTAGTCGAAGCGTGGTCTCGTGAAGGCGACTCCCGCGCCGGCGAGTGCCTTGCGCGCGAACGCGACATCGATGCCGAAGATGATCCCTTGGTCATCGAGGCTCGACGCCAGATCATCGAGCACTGCCTTTACGGAACTGACATCAACCCGATGGCCGTCGAGATGGCGAAGCTCTCGCTTTGGCTGGTTTCGATGGATCCGAAGAGGCCCTTCACCTTCCTAGACGACCGGCTGATCTCTGGCGACACGCTCTTGGGGATCACCTCGGTAGAGCAGTTGGAATACATGCACCTCGATCCCAAGCGTGGACGTGTGTTGCGTGAGGACGCCATGTTCGACTGGACGTCGGGAGTGCTAGCTCTGGTGGCCGACGTGGCCGCGGATCGGCGGGAACTTACAGAGATCGACGTGTGGGGGCCTGATCCGCTCGCTGCGCTGAACGCCAAGCGCGCGATGCTTGGCGACTCCAAAGCACGAATGAGCGAGCTGGGCTTGTTCGCCGACTTGCTTATCGGTGCGTCGCTGGCGAATGCGAAGCGCGGGGTATCCGGCTTCGACGTCGCAGCCCTGGAGTCCTCTCGGCTAATAGCTGAGTCCCGCCAGTCGAAGGAGGTCGATTTGGTGGATCGACGGCAGCGGTGGCTGGCCACGGACCAGGGGGACAGCGGCTTCAGTCGCGCACCGCTGCACTGGCCTCTCGAGTTTCCCGAGGTTTTTGAGGCTGGTGGGTTCGACGCGATTATCGGCAACCCGCCCTTCCTTGGGGGTACGAAGATCAGTGCTCCCCTTGGCGCCGCTTATCGAGACTATCTAGCGGAGGGGATCGCTGAGGGAGTGCGCGCGGGCGGCCGCTGTGACCTAGTTGCCTACTTTGTGCTCAGGGCACAGTCACTTCTTAGGGCGGGCGGTCAGCTAGGGCTCATCGCGACCAACTCGCTGGCGCAGGGGGACACCCGGGAAGTGGGCCTCGACCAGATTGTGTCCAAAGGGGCGACGATTCGGTCGGCCATAAAAAGCGCCCGCTGGCCGTCGCGCTCCGCGATGCTTGAATATTGTGTCGTGTGGGTAACATCCTTGGCGCCTTCGCGCGACGCCGCTATCTCGCTGGATGGTATTCGAGTTGTTGGAATCACCTCATCCCTGGATGTACTATCCAGGGCCGAAGGTTCCCCGCACCGCCTGTTTGCGAATAAGGGAGTGGCGCACCAGGGCTCGAAGCTAGATGGTATGGGCTTCACGATGGATGCCGATCGAGCGAAAGCCTTGCTGGCTAGCGAATTGAGGAACTCCGAGGTTCTGTTCCCATTCTTGGTTGGCGATGATATTAACTCGCGACCGGATTTTTCGGCATCTAGATGGGTAGTGAATTTCTATGATTGGCCCAAGGACCGTGCTGCGACTTATGTCGACTGCTTCGCTCACGTGGAGGCACTGGTCCGTCCAGGGCGACAGAGCCACAGCGAAGCGCGGGCACGCGAATATTGGTGGCGCTATCAGCGTTCACGGGGGGAGCTCTATGCGGTAATGAAGTCAGTCGACCGGGTTATTGCGCTGACTCGTCATACGAAGACGGTTACTCCCGTGTTCATTCGAACTGGTCAAGTTCTCAGTGATGCGATTGTCGTGTTCGGGTCGGATGACGCGGCGATGTTGGCGGAATTATCCAGTGAGCTTCATTTCTGGTGGACTGCGACGCGAGGCTCAAGCTTGGGTGCAACTATTCGATACACGCCATCGGACGTTTTTGAGACCTTTCCGCTCTCTCGGTTGACTGACGAGATGCGAGTGCTTGGTGATCGGCTGGACACATTTCGGCGCGATGTAATGTTGCACCGGCGAATCGGACTCACCAACTTATACAACGCTGTTTTCGACGAGGGCGTGCGCGACGGTGAGATCGACGAGCTGCGACAGATCCACCGTCAGATCGACGTGGCGACGATACGTGCCTACGGCTGGGATGACATGGTGGAGCAGGGGCTTGATCACGGATTCCACCAGGCCGGTGCTTACACGCGCTACACCATCGGACCTGCCGTGCGGCAGGAGATCCTTGATCGGTTGTTGGAGTTGAATCATGCTCGTTATGCCGAGGAAGTCGCAGCCGGCCTGCATGACAAGAAGGGCAAGGGCAGCAAGCGCAAACCTAAGCCGGTTTCGGATGACGAGGTGTTGTTCTGATGGGGACAGGGGACACGATGGTCAAGCCCGGCGACGAATCAAGCTCAGTGCTGGACGACGACCAGCACCTTGAGAGCGGGACGTCATACCAGGTCCGGGATGAGATCGAGGAACTACTGCGGCGCGACCTGCTTGGCCCCTGGGGTGAGGAGGACGAGGCGCTTCCGAATGGGACGAACCCGCGTGAGCGCTATCTCATCGGGATGCTCGGTCCGCGGCACGAAGCGCGGTCGGCCGTCGCAGACGCGAGCGACGTACCGGACACGCAGATCGGCGTGGAGGCTGACGCAAGGGACCCCGAACTCCCGGAGATTCTGACCCCGCAGAGCCTGGGGCGGATCTGGGCTTCGTCGATGGGGATGTCGTTCGCAGTACCGGACGAAGTCGACGTACTGAACGTGCGCTACCAGTGGGCCAGTTACGAGCGGCGGCAAGTCACCGAAGAGGACGGCAAGCCCAAACGAAAGTGGCAGCGCGAGGCACACCAAGACGAGAAGGCCATCCGCCTCGATGACGAATCGCAATATCGTCTAGCGCTTACCGCGACCGAAGAGGCTGAGCCTGGTGTACAGCTGGCTGTCACGATCAGACCGCGGGACGGGCGTCGTGTGGTCGAGCTGGCATTGATCAACGGGCAGCCGGAGCCGGCCGGTGGTGACAAGGACACTGCCTGGTTGTTCCAGACCGGTCTCACGATCACGGCGATCGATGGTGAAGCGGCGATCTTTCTTCCGGTCGAGCCGGCCGCCACCGTCAGCCAGGCAAGCGGCGCTCCGCTAGAGGATCCCGAGGATCTGCATCTGCAGCTGCTCTATCGACATCAGCACCGATACGCCAACGGCCGCAATGTCGCCGTCGACGCTCAGGTCAGGGACGGCCAGACGGCTGCGTATCAGTTGCAGACCACCTGGCTGCCGTCGTACGAAGTGCCGGCGACGGTCGCACCAACTGACGAGATCTTTGATGATCTAGAGCTGTCGATGGACGCGCTTGGCGAGGCGGGACCTGAGCAGCTTCGTGGTGGTCTAAGCCCTCTTGTCGACGAGTACCGCAATTGGATCGGTGAACGCGAGAGCGAGGTCGAGGCTCTCCCCGATCGCCTACAGCCGGCCGCACGAGCGGCGATCGAGGCAGCCCGCACAGCAGCAACACGGATCCAAGCTGGCGTAAGCCTCCTCACCGATGAGACGGCGCTCGGACACGAAGACGCGCTGAATGCATTCAGGTTCGCCAACCAGGCGATGGCGATGCAGCGTCGACACACGACGCTCGCCCGCAAGCGGCAGGACGAGGGCCTCACCTACCGGGAGGCACTCACGAAGGTCGAGGGTGAGGGTGTCAAGGCAGCCTCCTGGCGGCCGTTCCAGCTCGCCTTCGTCCTGCTCAACCTCCCGTCGCTGACTGATCCGGCACACCCTGAGCGTGCCTCGGATCCGACCGCGATTGTCGACCTGCTGTTCTTCCCGACCGGTGGTGGCAAGACCGAGGCGTACCTCGGCCTTACGGCGTACACGCTCGGGATCCGACGCCTGCAGGGGGTCGTCGGTACAGGCGACGCAAAGCGCGACGGCAACGGCGGAACAGCGGTCCTGATGCGCTACACCCTCAGACTCCTTACCGCACAGCAGTTCCAGCGCGCGTCGGCACTCATCTGCGCAACTGAGGTACTTCGTCGCAAGGACGACAAGACCTGGGGAAGTGAGCCGTTCCGGATCGGCCTGTGGGTTGGCTCGGCTGTTTCACCCAACTGGTACGACGACGCGGCGACGCAGATCTCCGAGGCACGAGCATCCGGGGATGGTCGACACACCAATGTTCTGCAGGTACTGACCTGCCCTTGGTGCGGAACCCAGCTTCGAACCGAGCGTGACCTCAAGCCGGACGACGAGGCACGCCGCGTGTACCTCTACTGCTCCAACGGTGAGGGCACGGATGCCTGCCCGTTCTCTCGCCGCCAAAGCAGTGAGGGCCTTCCGATCCTCACGGTCGATGAAGAGGTCTACCGCTACGCGCCGAGCCTGGTCATCGCTACCGTGGACAAGCTGGCCCAGCTTCCCTGGCGTGGGTTCGCCGGGCACTTGTTCGGTCATGTCACGGACTACTGCGAGAGGCATGGATACCGGCATACGGATCTGGACGCCCGAACGAAATGCGGAAGCCGGCATAACAAGAGCAAGAACGGACTGCCGGCTGTCACAAGTCGTCCAGTCGCCATGCTGCGTCCGCCGGACCTCATCATCCAGGATGAGCTGCACCTGATCTCAGGAGCACTCGGTACGACGGTTGGCCTGTTCGAAGCAGCTATCGATCAGCTGTGCACGTGGAAGTTCCAGGACAAGGACGGCAGGATCCACAACACGGCGCCGAAGATCGTTGCGTCGACGGCGACCACGAAGCGAGCCCGTGCGCAGGTGCTCGGCATCTTCGCTCGAGAGCTCGCGGTCTTCCCACCACAGGTGAACGATGTCAGGGACACGTTCTTCTCGCGCCAGGTTGAGGTGACACCCAAGCAGCCCGGTCGGCGGTACCTCGGAGTGTGCGCCCACGGCGTGCGTATGAAGGCGGCGGAGATTCGGCTCGCCGAGATTCTCCTGCTCGCCGGGCAGACGATGTTCGACCGCTTCGGTGAGCCGGTCGACCCCTACATGACGATTGTCGGCTACTTCAACGCAATTCGTGAACTCGCCGGCATGCGCCGCTACCTGGATGACGACGTCACGACTCGCGTACGAAGCGCCGGACGCCGCATGCGGGGCATCTCCAATCGCATCGTGACCAGGACCGGCATGCTCGGCATCCAGGAGCTGACCTCGCGAATCTCGTCCGCCGACATTAGTGAGGTACTGGCGCGCCTTGAGATCGGGTTCGAGGACAGCCTGGACACCAGCGATCGTCGTACCGCGATCGCCAACGAGTTTCGTGAGGCGTTGAGTAGCAGCGGCAAGGGGCGACGCAGTCCGCATGACGTCGCTCAGCGCTGGGGCGATCGCCGCCGTAACAGCCGCGACCCGGTCGATGTCGTGCTTGCCACGTCCATGCTGCAAGTTGGGGTCGACGTATCCCGCTTCGGCCTGATGGTCGTCACTGGTCAGCCAAAGAACACGGCTGAATACATCCAGGCCACCTCTCGGGTCGGACGTGATGCCGCGAGGCCGGGCCTCGTCGTCACTCTGTACAACTGGGCTCGACCACGCGATCTTGCGCATTTCGAGGACTTCGCGCACTACCACTCGACGTTCTACCAGCAGGTCGAGGCGCTGTCGGTCACGCCCTATACGAGGCGGGCACTGGACCGTGGTGCCGCGGCGACCTTCGTCACTGCGGTGCGGCACGCGGATCCAACCTTCTCGCATGACATCGATGCACACGATGTGCCGCTTGATTCGCCAGTGGTTCAGGAAGTGATCGAGCGGCTGGCCGCGCGGGCAGAGCATGTCGATGGAACCCGTGGTCGGGCTCATCTCGAGGAGAGGATCAAAGCGGTCATCGACCGCTGGAAAGAGAAGAAGAACCGGCCCGCAAGGCTCGCCTACGAAGCAGCACGCAAAGACAAGTCCAACTTGCAGCCGTTGCTGGAGCGAGCAGGCGCAGGGAAGTGGGACGTCCTGACCGTGGGCCTCTCCATGCGCGAGACGGAGCCCGACATCAACCTACTCATCCCCGGAGGTGAGCAGCTCTTCACGCCGATGTATGCCGCACCCTCTTGGTCATTTGTCGCATCGGATGGAGCGGACGACGACGACCACGCAGTGGGCGACGATGACGGTGACGAGGGGGAGCGATGAACGGCAGACATATCCGCCGCGTAGGTTCGGTTCGCCCAAGCCATTTGATGTTCACCAGCGGGGTTGGCGCGTTGGTCGACCTGCCGAACTTCTCGGTCCTGGTTCAAGGGCTCGACGAGTGGCGCGACATCGGCGTACCGACTGACTCGTTGACGCTGGCTGAGGTCCCACCACATCTGATGCGAGCCGTGCGCAAACTGGCCGGCCGCTCGGTGAAGGAACTTCGGCCCGCACCATGGGCTCCTGAGACCGACCAGATGCGCGGCGAAGACCCGTCGCTGCGGATCGGCGTACCCGTCATACCGTTCCCAGGGTGGCTGCGCTGCACCGCTTGCAACGAGCTGGCAGCGATCGCGTCGGGCGCGTTCCAGTTCGAGAACAGCCGGGTACGACGCCCGCACGATGCCCGCTTCTTCCACGGCAACTGTGGACGTAAGAGCGGCGGACGCGCGCCTCTCGCTGTTGCCGCCCGATTCGTATTGGCCTGCCAGTCCGGCCATCTGGACGACTTCCCGTACGCCGTGTTCGTCCACAAGGGGGCTGGGTGTCCTGCGGGAGAACACTCGAGGCTGCGAATGGAGGACCGCGGCGGAATGCTTGGAGCGAACGTGCAGATCACCTGCCTGGCATGCGACGCGAACCGGAACATTCGCGAGGCGCTCGGCGAGCGGGGCAAGGAGAACCTGCCGCTGTGCCGAGGTCGCCATCCTCACCTGGGCAACAACTTCGAGAAGTGCGACAACGAAACCAAGCTTCTCGTCGTGGGTGCGTCAAATCAGTGGTTTGCCCAGACATTGAGTGCGCTGGCGGTGCCGAAGCCGGGCGAGAACGAACTTCAATCCAAGGTCGAGGCTCATTGGGGCACATTGGAGGGCTTGCCAGGTCTGGCGATGATGCCGTACATGCGGACCGTCGTACCGGCCCTCCGAGAGTTCGAGAAATGGACGGACGGTGAGATCTGGGACGCGATCGAGAGCCAGCGTGGGGCAGTCGAACAGGCTGGCATAGAGGACGCCTATGCTGACCTACTTGCTCCGGAGTGGGCCGTCTTCACGGCTGACCGCGCACCGGAACCGTCTGACGATTTCACGATCGCGCGGTTGCCCAACGGCGTACCGGCAATGCTCAAGGACGTGCTTGCCGATGTAGTACAGGTCGAGCGCCTTCGTGAGGTTCGTGCATTGGTCGGTTTCACCAGGCTCGATGCGCCGGACCCGGAGGATCCTGATCTCGTCACCAGAGCGCCGCTATCTCGTGGAGAGCCGACCTGGCTTCCAGGTTCCGAGGTACGCGGAGAGGGCATCTTCCTTCGCCTGCCGGAGGATCTGGTGGCCGATTGGCAGGCGCGAGTCGGATCATCGACTGAGCTTGGTCTGCACCTGGATGCCTATGGTCGCTTCCGTGAGAATCGATACTCCGATCGGCTGCCGCACGGCTTTGACCCGCTCGAGCATTGGCCAGGGGCGCGCTACATCGCGCTGCATACGTTCTCTCACCTCCTGATTCGGACGATCGCGCTTGAGTGCGGCTACAACTCCGCGAGCCTGTCAGAGCGGATCTACACGACCACGGAAACCGGTGAAGCGCGTGCCGGAATCCTGATCTACACCGCGGTTCCGGACGCGGAGGGGACGCTGGGCGGATTGGTCTCGCAGGCCGAGCCGGGCACTCTGGAGCGGCTCGTTCGGCAGGCTCTCCACGGGGCGATGCATTGCTCGTCGGACCCACTCTGCGCCGAGCGTCTTCCCCACAAACCGGCTGACTTTCTGCACGGCGCCGCGTGCCATGTGTGCCTGTTCCTGTCCGAGACCACCTGCGAACGCGGTAACCGGTTCCTCGACCGCCGATTCGTTGTACCGATTGATAACTCGGATCTGGCGCTGTTCCGGGACCTGCCGTGAATCGATCAGTGGGGGAGGGGGAGATGTCGCCGCCGGGTGACGTCTCCGACCGGGTCGCGTTGATCGGTTTGGCGTTCGCCGAGAGGTGGGGATCGAATCGGCTGCTCGGGGTCCTGGATCGGATCGCGGCCGGCATGTCGCGTGACATCCTCCTGGCTACAGCCCACAGCGGGGAGTATGCCGACTCGGTGGGCGCGCTGGACGCCGCCATCGAATCGTCAGGAAGCCCGCAGAGCGAGTCTCTTGCGCTGCTCCGAGGCGTCGCCGCCGGCTATATCCGGGGGGCGAATAGTGTGCGAGTAGAGCTCGTGTGGAGTGGCCCGAGCAGCCACCGCGTGCCCGTGCGTTCAACTGCACAGGTACTCACAGATGTCGTGGCTGCTGCCGAGAACAACCTTCTGTTGATGACGTACTCCGCCAGGGAGTATCCGCCGCTGGTCGCCGCATTACGGGGCGCGTACGGACGCGGCGTCACTGTGACGGTTGTGGTGGAGACCCTGCAGGGCGCAGGTGGCGCGATCGTCGGCAGAGAGCCCGCTACCGCTTTTCTCGGCGTCCCAGGCATCGAGCTGTGGCACTGGCCGACCAGCGAGCGGACGGAGCCAGGTGCCAAGATGCACGCGAAACTCGCTGTTGCGGATCGTCGGATCCTCTTCGTATCGAGTGCGAATCTCACCCAGGCAGGGGTGGCGAAGAACGTGGAGGCCGGCCTTCTGGTCACTGGCGGTACGGCGCCAGAGCGCGCGGCCGAGCATGTCACTCAGCTGCAGTCATCGGGAACTCTGTGCCGTCTTCAGGTCGGCGAGCCGGGAACGGCGGTCGGCTGATGGCATCGGACGTCACAATCGCGGCCCTAGACATAGCGCGTGTCGCCGGTGTCGGACGCGCAGCGGTTAGCAATTGGCGACGTAGGTACTCGGACTTCCCCCAGCCTGTCGGTGGCACGACCAGCAGCCCGCTCTTCTCACTCGATCAGGTTGAAACCTGGCTCGACGCGCACGGCAAGTCGTTTCGTCTCTCGCCGGCCGATCGCTTCTGGCAACGAGTCCGTACGACGGTGGACGACATTCGCCTAGGCGAATTCGTCGGCCACATCGGCGCGTGTCTCGTGGTGGCGAAGCGTCAGCCGGAGGTGTGGGCGCGATCGACCGTTGGGACCGATAAGAAGGTGGCTGCCGCGCTCGAGAGCGCAATCGCTCGAAATCCGGACCTCCCAAGGACGGACCTCGACGGCTTCCCTGACAGCTGGGTGGGGCTCTTCAAGGAAGCGGCCAAGCTTGCCTCGACGGATGGTGCGTCGGCGACGTATGAGCGCCTTTGCGAGCAATACCAAGAGACGCGTGCACGTCGTGGAGTGACTGCAGGCTCAGAAGTCATCGACTTGATAGCGAAGATTGCTTCGACCGCCATCGGCTCCGGTGGATCGGTATTGGATCCGTCCTGCGGCATCGGCACACTCCTGAAGGCCCTTCGCGAAGCTGGGGGTAGCCGCCTACTGGGCCAGGATGCTGACGAATTCGCGGCCCGTATCTGTGCAAGCAGACTCATCCTTGATGGTCACCCGCAGGTCGAGGTTTCGGTCGGTGATGCGGTCAGGGCGGATGCATTCCACGGTGAGCTCGTTGATCTTGTGGCGTGCGAGCCGGCTGTCGATCGGGCATGGGGCTACGACGATCTGATCGCTGACTCGAGATGGGCGTTTGGTCTGCCTCCACGTTCCGAGCCCGAGCTGGCCTGGCTGCAGCACTGCATTGCTCATCTGCGTCCAGGTGGGGTGGGTGCTCTCGTACTCCCGGCCGCGGTGGCGAGTCGCCGAGCCGGTCGTCGAATCCGGGGGAACTTGCTCAGGGGCGGACTCTTGCGGGCAGTCATCGGGCTGCCGGTGTCTGGGTCTGGTGTTGTCGGGCCAAGGGATCTCTGGATCCTGGTCAAGCCCGATGGCGGTGAGATCCCACAGAGCGTGCTGATGGTCGATGGATCACATGAGTCCATCGACCTGCCGGCGACATGGCAGGCGTTCTTATCCGACCAGGTGCTCGGTGACGGTGCTCGCGCCGTACGAGTGATCGATCTGCTGGACGATGAGATCGACCTCAGCCCGGCGCGTCAGGTCGAGATGTCGAAGCCGTCCGATGCCGGCGCGTATGTGGAGTCCGAGGCGGCTTGGCGCAAAATCGTCGAGACTCTGGAGGATGCCCTACCGCGGTTGTCTCAGGGACAAGCCGCCGAGCAGCTCAACCTGACGACGGTCGGTGAGTTGTCGAAGGCCGGCGTGATAGAAATTCACCAGGCACCGATGAAGATGGATACCGGCCACGACGGTCGACCAGTATTGACGGCTCGAGATCTCAGGCATAGTCAGCCCCCGTCGGAACATGCCGGGTCGGTGCCGGGTGCTGTCGAGCTCCGCCCCGGTGACGTCGTTGCGCCCCTACTGCGGGCGGGTCGAGTGCGGGTGATCGCCGAGGGCGGCGCCTTGCTAGGGCCGAACCTGGTCATGCTTCGGCCGGATCCCAGCCGCATGGATTCAGAGTTTCTGGCCGGCTGCCTGCGCGCGGCTGAGCATGCGACATCTGCGCGGGCGTCGAGTGTCTCGGGACGATTTGATACACGGAGGGTACGTGTGCCCCGCCTGGCCATTGACGACCAGCGTCGGCTGGGCGCGGCCTTCAAGGACCTGGCGGCGGTCGAGTCGAGGTTGGCGGAGCTACAAGAGATGAGCACCAAGCTCATTCGGACTGCACGGCTGGGCTTGATTCAGGGGGTCCTCGAGGCATGACCAACCGCGTGCTCGGCGGACGATACGAACTGCAGGCCTTGCCGCTCGCCCGTGGTGGGATGGGGGAGGTGTGGGTCGGCCGGGATGTCCGACTGGAGCGAGAGGTCGCGGTCAAGTTCCTGCGATTCCCTGATGGCACTCGCGATGAGGAATTGGTGCGCCGATTCGTGCGCGAATCGCGGATCACTGCGCGGCTCGAGCATCCCGGCATTCCGGCTGTGTACGACGTGGGCACCGACGACGATCGGCCGTACCTCGTAATGCAACGAATCAACGGTACGACGATAGCCGACGTTGTCGCGGAGAACGGGCCGCTGCCGATCGGCTGGGCAGCCACCATCGCTGCCCAGATCTGTGCCGTACTCACGATCGCCCATCGAGCGTCACTTGTGCATCGTGACCTCAAGCCGGGCAACGTGATGCTGTGTCCGGATGGCACGGTGAAGGTCCTCGACTTCGGACTCGCCGTCGCGTTGGATCTCCGAGACGTCTCCCAGATCACGCGGACCGGTCAGACGATCGGAACGCCCGCATATATGGCACCCGAGCAGGTCATGGCGGCGCTCAGCGGCCCACAGAGCGACCTGTACGCGTTGGGGTGCACCCTGCATGAGATGTTGACTGGGCGGCAGCCGTTCACCGGTCCAACGCCCTACTCGATCATGAACAAGCAAGTCAGCGAACGCCCTCTCGCCGTCCGGCGTCGTCGTACGGAGGTTCCGCAGGCTCTCGATGAACTGGTCCTCGAGCTGATGGAGAAGAAGTCGGACGATCGCCCCGTGAGCGCAGAGATAGTTTTCGATCGGCTCAGCCCCTTCATTGCCGACCTTGGGCCTCTGCCACCGGTGCTGCGCTCATTGGACGGTCACGATGCAGTGCGCATGTACGCGGCTGCCCTCAGCCAAGCGCGACGTCGTTCAGACGCACCCGATACTGCGCCAACATCGACCACGGCGACCGCTGGTGAACCTAAGCCGGAGGTCAACCTCGGTGCCTTCAGCCGTGGGCAGCTAGCGAGGGCGCGTGTGGAGGCGACGGAACTGATTAATCAGTCCCGCTTTAGTCAAGCCGCGGAAGTGTTGGATGCTCTCGCCGAGCCGGCGACGCGGGCACTCGGCGCCGTTGATTCGGATGTGGTGAGCTTGCGTCTCGAGTTGGCTGATGTGCTCTTCGAAGGTGGGAACTATCGTGCCGCCGGGCCGATCTATCACCAGCTTGGAACAGACCTGGTCGACGTACGGGGTCCTCATGACGACCTCGTCTTTAGGTGCCGGCTGCAGGAGGCTACCTGCCAGGCGCTGATCGGGCAGTCCGGCATGGCCATCGAACAGCTGAAAGGCTTGCTGCATGACGAAAATCAGGTCTTGGGCGCCAACGACTCGAGGACTCTCGAACTGCGACGACAGATAGGACTTCTGCAGCTCGGTGCCGGTCGCACCGAGGAGTCTGCCGAACTGCTCGGCGAGCTGCTAGCAGATCTCGAACAGCTCCGTGGCGTAGACGACCCGCTGACGATCAAGGTGCGCGACCTGCTTCACGGGATTCCACGGACGGAGGGCTGAGATGCCAAGACTGGCGATCGACAGGGAATTCCTGCGTGACTTCGCGCGATTGGACCGCAAGCTTCAGGATCGGGTCTCCGATGTGTTCTCGAAGTTCGATGAGGCCACTCATGCGGGGATCCATCTGGAGAAGGTCGGCAACGCGCGCGACGACCGACTGCGGTCGATCCGGATCGACAAGTTCTGGCGCGGCGTAGTACTGGCTCCGGAGTCCGGCGATACCTACACGTTGCTGAAAGTTCTGGCGCATGACGACGCCTATGTCTGGGCGCAGCGCCGCCAGGTGTCGGTCAACACCGTGACCGGGCGAATCGAGATCAGGGATGTCGAGGCGATCGACGCGACGTTACCCGAGCTGAGTCGAGCGGCCGGCGGCAAGGACGAGCGACTCTTCTCCCACATTGGCGACGGGGATCTACGTCGTTTGGGCGTGGATGACCAGACCCGGGAGTTCGCCGGAGTCTTAACCGACATCGTGCAGCTCGAGGCGGCGAGGGCATTCCTTCCACAACATCAGTGGGAGGCTCTCTATGGACTCGCCGCGGGGTTGACGCCCGAAGAAGTCTGGAGCGAGCTAGGCGCTCCGCAAGCCGATGAGCAGATCGATCCGGATGACGTTGACGCCGCGGTCCAACGTACGGCGGAGCGCGTACTACTGGTGTCTGGGTCAGCAGAGCTGCTTGAAGTGTTTCGGCGCCCGCTGGAACTGTGGCGCGTCTACCTGCATCCCTCCCAGTGCAAGGTCGCGAACGCGTCGTACCGCGGTCCTGCTCGTGTGACCGGTGGCCCAGGCACGGGCAAGACGGTGGTGGCGATGCATCGCGCGCATCATCTTGCCCGTGAAGGTGAAGGTCGTGTTCTCGTCACCACTTTCACGTCGACACTCGCCACGTCCCTCCAGCTCGGACTCGACCTCCTGGTGAATGATCCGAGAGTTCGGAACAGAATCACGGTGCAGCACGTTGACCAGCTGGCGCACCAGGTCCTCCGACAGCGGCTGGGGCAGCCTAAGATGCTTTCCGCGACGGACGAGACGCGGCGTTGGCGTCAGATCCGTCGAAGCTTGAGGCTGCCCCTCAGCGAGATATTCTTGGCTGAGGAGTGGCGACAGGTCGTGCTTGCCCAGCAGCTGTCGGACTGCGATGCGTATCTAGAAGCCGAGCGCACAGGACGCGGGCGGGCACTGGGCAGCCGCCAACGTTCTCAAGTCTGGGAGGCCATCGACATCTTCCAGCGCGGACTCCTGGACGCTGGACTCTGGACGCACGAGACTGTGCAGGCTGAAGCCGCCGCTATGTTGAGCGAAGCGGACGACAAACCGTTCCGCCATGTCGTTGTCGACGAGGCGCAAGATCTCAGCCCGAGTCAATGGCGCCTCTTGCGCGCAACAGTCCCGCACGCACCGGATGACGTGTTTATCGCCGGCGATACTCACCAACGGATCTACCAACATCGCATCAGCCTTAAGAATGTGGGCATGAACATCGCGGGACGGTCGGTTCGGCTGACCGTCAACTACCGCACTACGGCCGAGATCCTTGCCTGGAGTCTCAACATGCTGCATGGTCAGGCAATCGACGACATGGACGGCGGCTCGGAGACGGTCGCCGGATACCGCTGCGAGACACACGGCGTGCCGCCGCAACTCAATGGGTTCCTTGGCCGAACCGATGAACAGCGTGCACTCGTGGAACAGGTCCGGGCCTGGATGGATGCGGGAGTGGAGCCCAGCGAAATTGGCATCGCAGCTCGGTCGAACGG
Source organism: Kribbella alba (assembly GCF_039529635.1). Classification (NCBI taxonomy): domain Bacteria; kingdom Bacillati; phylum Actinomycetota; class Actinomycetes; order Propionibacteriales; family Kribbellaceae; genus Kribbella; species Kribbella alba. The sequence continues at coordinate 37,183 of NZ_BAAANE010000007.1, forward strand.
CGCTGTGGACACGGTGGTAATGGAGCTGAGGCGGTCGGAGATCGAGGCCCATGCACTTACGGATTCGCATGCAGGCGTGAATGCTGTCTCAGTGGGAACCATGCATCGAATGAAAGGGCTGGAGTTCCGCTGCATGGCAGTCGTCGGTGTGACGGCGCAGCAGGTTCCGCCGCCAAGTGCTGTCGCTCCGATTGAGGAGGACCGGGCGACTCACCTACAGGGTCTGCAACGCGAGCGCTGTCTCCTCTTCGTGGCCTGTACTCGTGCCCGAGAACAGCTGTACGTCTCCTGGCACGGCATGCCCAGCGAATTCATCGAGCGCGTTCTCTGATTTGGAGTCATACATAGTGTCCATGGCCGTGAGGGTCCCCCGCTAGTGGAGGTCAACGCTGGTGGCCAGGCAGAAGCCCCCATCGCCCGTTCGTCGTGTTGGCCGGAAGCTTCCATTGAAGACTGCGAGGGAACGGATGGACCACATTTCGGCCTATCGAGAGGTGTGCCCTTTCTGTGGTGCCGCTGTGATCAGTGGCATCACCGCGAAGGCGGTGAAGCGGGTGATCGAGCCGCACGAGTCCGGCGGTGGTGCGCCCGGGGGGGTTGCGGGACATAGCCACGACCTGGTCATGGGCTTGGTGGCCGAGCGCGTCGCCAAGACGCAGGGCCGGATCACCGCGGAGCGGCATTGCCGGTCGCGCGGGCCCCTGGCGATGCCGGTCGGCGCGGAACTTCCGCCGAGTGATCGCGGAGGAGACAGGCTTTGTGGCGTAGGGAGAACCACCGTGGAGGCAGGCGGTATGGTCGCCGTGGGAGCATCTCCTGATCGACTGGCGCAGTCTGGGCGGCTTACGCGTTCTGCGCGGTGATGGCCTGGCGCCGGGTCCGGTTCGTGCCGTTCGCGCTGCACGAGCGGGCCGAGACGACGCTGCCTGGCTGACGGAGTGTTTCGAGACCCTCGGCCGGGGTGCTGGCCGACCGGATGGGCTGCCTCAAGCGCAGGGTGGTCGCGAACAAGGTCGTCAGGCCTCTGCACTACGTGCGGTTCGCCGCACACCACGGGGTTCCAGCCCGACTTTTGTGGGCGAACGACGCGCAGAGCGGGGGGATCGTGGAGAGCCTGGTGGGTTGCGCCAGGCTCTATCTGAGTAGCCGCCGGCACCGTTCGGTGACCTCAGTAACGTTCCCCGCGCTGATGCGATATACGTGCGTATGCTCGCCATGACATGGCTCATACACTCAATTAATGTAGTGCCTTCTAGTCGCAACTGATTATATGGAGCGTGCCTTGAGTCTATCCGACGGTGACACTTTTGAAATCGACCCGAGTGATGAGTCTGAGGATGACTCCAATGCTCGAGCAGAGGATGCTTCAAATGCGGTAGTTGCGGCGACTGATTGGACTGCAGAGACCATTCTGAATCAGTTGCGACGTGGCAACATCGAGCTCAACCCGAGCTTCCAGCGCCGCGATGCGTGGACTGTCGATCGGAAAAGCAGATTCATCGAGAGCCTAATGATGGGAATTCCAATTCCTCAGCTTGTACTGGCGGAGCGGCCGGGGCAGCGTGGTCGTTACATCGTCATTGATGGGAAGCAGCGGCTACTATCGCTAGCCCAGTATGCTGGCTTCTTGGACGGTTCGGCACGCAATAGCTTTACCCTCAGTCGCCTGACGCTTCGGCCGGATCTCAATGGCGTGAATTTTGCTAAGCTCCAGGATGAGCCCGTTTGGAACAACGATCTCAATGCGCTCGAAAATTCGACAATCAGGACCGTTGTCATTAGGAACTGGCCGTCGGAAGAATATCTCTATTTGGTCTTCCATAGACTTAATACTGGTAGCGTTCCGCTAAGCCCCCAGGAGCTGCGTCAGGCTCTGCATCCAGGCCCATTCACCGATTTCGTAGACAAGTACTCTTTCGAGAGCATGTCGTTCCGTGCCGCCTTGGGTCTTCGCGGTCCCGATTTTCGGATGCGTGATGCGGAGCTGATGACAAGAGCATTCTCATTCCTCTACTTTCTCGAAGACTACTCGGGTAATCTTAAGCAATTCTTGGATTTGACCTGCAAGAGTCTCAATGCTCGCTGGGATGCCGAGTCGGACCGGATCGTCGACTCGGCGCACAGTTTGGATAAAGCCATCGATGCGTGTATCGAAATATTTGGGCAGAATGTATTTCGCAGGTATGTGGGATCGAGCTACGAGAATCGGTTTAATCGGGCGATCTTCGACGTGCAGGTCCTCTTCCTCGCGGATCCCAAGGTACGGGTAAAAGCGCTCAAGCAGGCCGCTGCAACTCGTTCAGCCTTCGAGAAGCTATCCGCCAGCTCAGCATTCGCTGAAGCGACGACATCAACGACGAAGAGTATCACTGCAACATATACGCGTCTTGCGCTCTGGTCGAAATCCCTGACCGAGGTGCTGGGCCCGGTCGCTCCTCGCGTGGAATTGATAAACAATCGAATTGTACGCCGGGGGGTTTGATGGCAAGTCAGCGATATCGAAGCTTGAAGCTTCGAATTTCAGTTCTCAAGCGCCGACTCCCTCGCCCTGATCCAACTGGGAACTATACGAATCGTCAGCTAGATGCCACTCTTGGCTTTCGCTTGCTTGCTCATGCAGAGTTGGAATCTTGTCTGGAGGATCTGGCCAGCAATACACTCAAGCGTGGGCTGGATACCTACCGATCGAAGGGAATAGTTACCCGACCAGTGGCAGCAGCATGTTCGGTTTATGGGCGTCAGTTCAAGAAGTATGCGATTGGTGAAGTGGGGGATCTCGATTCTCAAGTCGAGATCGCGGTCACTGAGCACTACCGGATTATAAATTCAAGCCACGGTATACGAGAGCGTAATGTGCTTCAGTTGCTATTGCCAGTTGGAGTTCGACTTAGCGATCTCGATCACAAATGGCTGGCCGACATGGACAGCTTCGGGCGACGGCGCGGGGATACCGCGCATCGAAGCGTCGGAAGCCAATTGCTTCCTGATCCAGTCCAGGAAAGGAGGGATGTGACCTCGTTGGTTGATGGACTCGCGCCCGTGGACAAGCTGTTAGCCCGATTGGCGTAGGGTCCTGACGACAGCCTGAGGGCAGGCAATCGGGATTACCCGGCCCGGGCGCGCTGACCACGCAGAGTCGGCAGGAATCATGTCCCTTAGGTTAACCTGCTTTGAACTGTTCATATCGCCACTCAAGAGCCTTGGCGCTCGGCTGCTCGACCTTTCGGCGGGGCAACGAAATAGTTGCGCCGTGCATCTGCTGGAGGCCGTATTTCAGCATCGGGCCATCGGTCTCCGCTAACAGGGCTTTGTTGATCTGGACCACGCGGTCGGGGCGGATGCCGAGCAGGTTTTGGTCGTAGGCCGCGTGGTGGATCTTGCAGAGGCTGAGGCCGTTGCTAACAAGTGGAAGGCCGGCCTCTTCGGAGTCTGGCACGATGTGCGCGGCATCGAGGAGTTCGCCATGCTGGAGACGACAGACGGCGCATCGAGTCTGGTAGGCCCTGATGACTGAGCCGCGGAAGACTTCCTGGTGGAGGCGCCGGCGTGTGACCTGCTCGGCGTAGCGCTTGACTGGCTCGGACAGATTCTGCGGGTGCTCGATGAATCGGAGTGACTCGTCCAGAGCGATCATGAACTGCCGGGCCGTGTCGTCGTGGGCGATCGCGAACACCGGAAAGATCGGTACGAAGACGCCGGCCTCCAGCTTGTGTAGCAGGATTAGCGGCGCACCGAGGCCGATCGCTTGTCGCAGCTTGCGGTTATCGCCATCGGTCGAGCCGGCCCTGTATGCATAGAGGAAGAAGCCGCGGTCGACCTGGCGGTCGTCGTACGGACCGGTCGGCGAACTGACGATGGACAGGGTTGCGTTGAGGTCGCGAGGATTCCAGATTCCCCGGGACGCATCGATCAGGCGTCGCCGCTCGCCATTGATCTCGAAGTTGGTCAGTTGGTCGCGGGTAACCGTGCCGCCTGATTGATCACGGAGGTGCGCCAGCCGAACCATGATTTGGTTGCGGAGGGCGAAGTCGGCGGAAAGGTCCAAACCCATTACTTGGCCTCCGTTGAGACGCGGCTCTTGTCGACGTGATCCTACGGAATGACGGGGAGCCAACTGTCGGGGCATACTGACCGCCAAGTCGGAGCCGCAGCCAGCCTGTGACGCGGTTGACTAAGACGGCAACCTCGGTGGGCCGTAACCATGAACACCCTGAACCGATGATCCACGCGTGCTGCGGACTGGGGTGAACTTCAGATTCTGGGCTACGAGGTGCCCGACGACCGCTGGCGCACCCGTCTGCCAGCAGATGGGATTCGTCAATTTCATCGCGCGATCTTCGGCGACGGACCCACAGGAGCCGACTCCTCCGGTCGAGTGGCTCCGGGGTGGCCTGCGATCCTCAACCGCTCGCAGAGATGACGGCTGCTTGAGACTGTGCGCCGGTTTCGCCAACGATGTAACGGATGGGCTTCGACTGACGATCTCCCTCTTGGAGACTACCGGCAGTGACGCGGACGTGAGATGCTACCGCGATCTCGCCTAAGGGGGAGCTGGGGAGGGGCGGGTGGTAGTTGATCTGTGGTCGAGCAGGGTGGAGCTCGGCGAATTGTCGGTGCTGCCTTCTAGCCTCAACTTCACGCTGACCATGTCGGTCACTGAGGGGGGCTCATGACGATTCAGCATCCGGAGTTTGTGCAGGAGCAGCAGTACGTCGAGCATGCCTACGATCTGCTCGATAGGGGGCTGGCCGAGGCCGAGCAGAACATCGTGAACTTCGAGGCTCTGCATCGGTCGACCGCGCACGCCATGAACAGGGCGCTCGCGATCCTCCAGAATTCACGAGGTTCTGGTCAGCTCGTGTTCGGGCGGATGGATCGCAACGACGAGAAGCTGTACATCGGGCGCCGGCGGGTTTACGACGAGGAGCGAAACCTCGTTGTCGTGGGTTGGCACGCCCCGGCGGCAGCTGCCTTCTACGATGCAACACCGCAGGAGCCGGGTGATCTGACTCTGAAGCGGGTCTTCATCGAGCAGGATCGCCGGCTGCAGCGGATCGTGGATGAGGTCGTTCGCGCCACTGCCCATTCAATCGCGACGAGCGAAGGTGACGCGACCATCAGCGACGCCCTCCTGCAGGAGCTCGACCGCTCCCGGGATGGTGCAATGCGCGAGGTCGTCGCGACGATCCAGGCCGAGCAGTTTCGAGTCATCCGGCACCAGAGCGACGGTATCGTGGTCGTGCAGGGCGGTCCTGGCACGGGCAAGACCGTGGTCGGTTTGCATCGCGCTGCGTGGCTGGCCTTCAACAAGCCCGAAATCCGCCGACGCGGCATGCTGGTGGTGGCGCCCAGCTCGGCCTTGTTGACGTACTTCAGCGGAGTCCTGCCATCGCTCGATGTCTCCGATATCGACCAGATGGATCTCGATTCCCTGTACGGCGGCGAGGCCCGCGTGACGGCCACCGAGTCGGCCGAGACTGCGCGCGTCAAAGGGAGCGCTGCAATGAGCGTTCTGCTGGAGCGGGCGCTGCGTCAGCGCATCGGCTGGGACGAGGATGAACTCGTGCTACCACTCGGTGCCGACCGGATACGCATCCAAGGCGACGAGATTCGCCAGATCGTGGATGACGTGCAAGAGCGGGATCTGCCGCACAACGAGGCCCGAGATGTCCTTCGCCAAGCACTGTCGGCGCTTGCATCCAAGCGTCACTCGGAGGACCAACGGCTGCAGAACCGTCCTGTCCGGGCGAACGAGGCCACCATTCGAAGGTTGTCGGCGTTCAACAACGCGCTCGATCGGTTGTGGCCGACGTTCGCGCCGGAAGAGTTCGTCAGAAGCCTCTACTCGACACAGAGTTGGCTGACCGTGGCCGCTGATGGCGTGCTGACCGCGGATGAGCGAGCACGATTGTTCCGATCTGCGCTGGACGGTGAGGCCTGGACTCGAGCGGACCTCTTCTGCCTGGACGAGGTTTCATACCTCCTCAACGGTGATGTCATGACCTACGGCCACATCGTTCTCGACGAGGCTCAGGATCTCTCGCCGATGGAGGCGCGTGCGCTTGCTAGACGATGCCCTTCAGGGTCCTTCACTGTGCTGGGGGATCTCGCCCAGGCCACCGGCGTCTGGGTACGCGACAGCTGGGACGAACTGACCCAGCACCTGTCAGTCACCGAGACCTCGGTCAACACATTGACGATCGGCTACCGGGTCCCGGCGCCGGCGCTCGACCTGGCGGCTCGGCAGTTGCCGTTGGTCTCATCTGATCTGACGCCGCCACTGTCGATCAGGCCAGGTCGTGGTGAGCCGCACATTTGGCACACCTCCGGAGAGGACCTTCTCGACGACGCATTGGTACTCGCAGAGCGTTATCGAGAAGAAGGCCTGACCTCTGCGCTGATCGTGCCGGACGATCTTTACGACCGCGTTCTCAGTGCGGCAGCTGATCAGGAGATCAAGCTCGGAGACGGGCGCGACGGCGACTTCTCGTTGGAAACGACGGTCGTACCGGCGAGTCTCTGCAAAGGCCTTGAGTTCGACGTAGTGATCCTGGTGGAGCCTGCGCTCGTCGCCGCGCAGAGCGTCCAAGGCGCCCGACAGCTGTATGTCGCAATGACGCGCTGCACTCAGCAGCTCGACATCATCCATAGCGAGCCCTTGCCGCCAGGATTTGGGGAAGTCAGTGCGATCGACGACGTAATCGAGATCGATGCCGGATCGCCAACTCTCAGCGAGTTGATCGGCCTTCTGAACGAGGACGACCTTGCTCTCGTCGAGGATCTGGTACGGCGTCTGGTCGTCCCAGCGCAGGAACGTGAGGATGTAGCAGTGATCGACGAGGAGCCGGTTCGATGACAACAACGGAAACCGGCGATGGGCTGAACGACGCCCAGCGGGACAGGCTCACCAAGCAGATCAACCGCTGGCGGGAAGATCTCCTGAACCTTGATCGTCGCCAGCGCCTTGTCTACTTCACTCACACCCGCAGCGCCTCGCTGGAAATCATCGACTCAGAGCTCGATGAGGTCTTGGCCCGGCTGTTCGACGGGGTACGCCTGCACGCTGCTGACGTCGAGTCGACGGCAGATGGGCTGGAGGATTCTCTGTCGCTCCCGTTGGCTTCCGGCGGGTTGCTGGTGAAGGACAAGACGCCGACCAAACTCCGGGCAGCCTGCCGCCGCCTCGATCAGGTCTCGAACCAGGTCTATGCGGACCGAGGTTTCTGGACTCTGTACGCCGGCGTCGGCATGCTCCAATGGGTCGACCCCGAGACCCAGGCGGTTGTCGAAAGCCCGATCCTCCTCTGTCCGGTCCGGCTCCAACGGAACGGGAGCCAGTCGCCGTACTCGGTGGAGCGGACAGACGAAGAGATCGTGGTCAACCCCGCACTCAAACTAAAGCTGGAGAAGGATTTCGGAATCCATCTGGACGACCTCGACCCAGAGGAGTTCGATGTGTTCGAGGTGATCGAAGACGTTCGGAGCCGGGTCGCCAGCAAGGACGGATGGGGCGTACAGCACCGTGCGGTCCTGACAACCTTCAGCTTCCACAAAGAGGCCATCTACCGCGACCTCATGGATCACCAGGACCTCCTGGTCGCCCACCCGATGGTGCAGATGATGGCTCTCGGCGGTTCAGCACCGAGTGCCGGCAACTACTCCTTCGAGACGATCGACGACGCGGACCTCGACCGGGTAGCCGAGCCCGAGCGGCTGATGAGCATCCTCGATGCCGATAGCACCCAGCGGCAGTGCATCATCGCCGCGCGAGATGGCCGGAGTTTTGTCGTCGACGGGCCGCCCGGAACCGGCAAGAGCCAGACCATCGCGAACATCATCTGCGAGCTGATGGCAACGGGCAAGACCGTTCTGTTCGTCAGTGAGAAGGTCGCCGCGCTCGATGTCGTCCGTAACAGACTCGCCCATGTCGGACTCGGCGACTTCCTCCTTGAGCTGCACAGCCACGCGGCCACGCGGAAGGAGGTGGTGGGCCAGCTCGGCCGCGCCCTGGTACAGCGCGCGAAGCTCAAGGGCCAGATGCCGGAGGCAGAGCGGCAGTCATTGAAGGCCGTCAGAGAAAGGTTGACAAGCTTCGCTGCTGCGATGAGCGAGGACCGCGAACCGCTGCATCAAAGCGTGTATGGAGCACTCGGCCGGTTGATGCAACTGAGAGAGCACCAGGTCGGATCGCTAACCAGGTCGGATGGGTGGTCTAGTCTCAGCGCGGTTCGTCTCGACCAGTTGCTCGAGCATGCAGGCAGGCTTGCACGGGCCTGGCGGCCGGTCGTGCAGGGAGCGGACTTCCTTTGGCGCGAGCTTGTCAACGACGCGCCGACTCCGGCGCAGGCAGAGTCCATGCGGAGAGCTGCCGAAGCGGCGAGCGATGCGGCCCAGGCCTTGTCTGACCGCATGCACGCCGTCGATGAGAGCCTCGCACTCTCTCTGCCACAGACGATCGCTGCCGCTGATGACCGAGTGCGGTTGCTCGAGCTCCTCGAATCCAACCCGTCGGCACCGTCATCATGGTTGCAGTTGTCAGAACTCTCGCTGCTGCGAGAGCGCATCGAGCAGCGACAGAAACTATCGGCCGATTACGGAGTGGCCCGAGACAAGATTCAAACTCTCGTCGGCGCCCGTTGGCAGGAGGTCGACGCAGATCTGCTGCAGAACGCGCGAAGCCTGCTCGACGTTCAGCCTGCGCCATTGGACGCCTGGGTGCCCGCGGCGGCTACGACGGTTCAGCAGCTGCAAGCACTACAGGCATTCGAGAATGCAACACCGGAGACCCTTGAATCCATCGCCAACGACGCACGCCAGTTGGGTGCGCTGCTGGGCGTGCGGACCGAGGACGTCAGCTTCAACCGCGCGATGCAATTAGCGGATCTTGCCGCGCTTGGCGGCCAGACGGCGCGTCCTGAGCGGGAGTGGCTCAACCCGGCGGTCCAGTCGGCGCTCGACGAGTCAAGCAGAGTCCTCGCCGAGCTTGTGGACGTCGTCAATCAACGGCGTACAGTCATCGAGCAGGTGTTCACGCCAGATGCGCTGAATCTCGATCTGGCAGGACTCAACGTGCGCTTCTCACAGACCCACCTTGGCCTGCGCAAGTTCAGCAAGGCCGCCCGAGCGGATCGCAAGGTCCTACGCAGTGCTGTCGTTACCGGCAAGGTCGACAAGGGTGTGCTGGCGCGCCTCGACGAGGCCGTCGCGTGGCAGCAGGCTGAGCTGCGCCTGGCGCGCGACGAAGAGACCTATGCGCCTCGACTCGGCCGCTACTACAGGCGTACTGAGACCGACTTCAGTCGTCTGTCCGAGGCGATTTCGACCGCCCATCGAGCAGTACAGCTGGCGGCGGGAGATCTGAACAACGACGCAATGGCGCAGCAGTTGACGGCCGACGGTATGCCAGACCCACAGCTACTTGTGGTCGCTCAGCGACTGATGAAAGCAGGCACTGAGTGGGTCAACCAGCTACGTGCGCACACGGGTGACGCCGCTGCGGCCAGGCTCGGTCAGCTGCCGCTGCGCATCATCGCCGAATCGGCGGTTGCCGCTGCGAATCGTGTGAGTGAAGGATATGAGGCGGCCGCGGCGGTAGCTCAGCAGGCCGGCCGAGATCTCGCGCTGCGGGAGGTCGTCCGCGCTCTTGAGCAGGCGAGCATTGTCGCCGAGCGCTCTGCTGGTCTCTTGGACACGTTCGACCAGGACCGTGCCGACATCGGTCAGCTGTACGACGGCGTGGAGACAGACTGGGCGGCGTTGGTGGCCGCCCTCGCTTGGGCTGATCGGGTTCGTGATCGCGTGGGCGGTGCAGTCAGTGAGCTCTCGGCCGAGCGGATGAGTAGTCCGACGGTTGGCCCTGCTGAACTCGCCGAGCCGCTCGAACATTGGAAGAGCGCTTCTCATACGCTGGCGACGTGCTTCAAGAACGGCTACGGCAAGGATCTCCAGACTGAGCTGGACGAGAACATCGGCGCCGCGGCTGACCTCCTAACCGAGATGACGGCGTCCGCCATGGTGGACATCAATGAATGGGCCGCGTACACGCACGAGCTCCAGGAGCTCGATAGCGCTGGACTGGGCGAGATAGTTGGGGCCCTGCACGTACGGCGGGTCCCCGCGTCAACGGTCGAACCGGGTGTTGAGCACGCACTTCTTCAAGCCTGGGTCGAATCTGTTATGGCCTCGGATTCACGGCTGGCTGAGTTCCGGTCAGCTGACCGTGATGCCCTGGTCGAGCGCTTCAAGAGTCTCGACAAGCAACTCGTCCACTCGACACATGTTGCCGTCGCGGAGGCTTGCAACCGCCGTAGACCGAAGACGGTGGGCGGTTCTGCGGCTGGTGTGATTCGGCGGGAAGCGCAGAAGAAGAGCCGGCACCTACCGATTCGGGATCTCCTGTCCAAGACGGAGGACCTCGTTCAGGAGCTCAAGCCGTGCTTCATGATGAGTCCACTCTCCGTCTCGCAGTTCCTGCCCGGATCGTTCGGCTTCGACGTAGTCATCTTCGATGAGGCTTCGCAGGTCCTGCCTTCCGATGCGGTCAACTGCATCTATCGTGCGCGCCAGCTCATCGTTGCGGGTGACGAGAAGCAGCTGCCACCAACGGCTTTCTTCACTCAGGCGATCGATGAGTCCGAGGATGATGAGGACCTCGACGACTTCGAGTCGGTGCTGAAGCTCTGCAAGACGAGCCTCGCCTCGTTGCCGTTGACCTGGCACTACCGAAGCCAACACGAGAACCTCATCGCGTACTCGAACTACAAGTTCTATTCGCCAGACGACTCCGCTCTCCAGATGGGTGGTGCCCTTCAGACCTTCCCAGGCGCCCGTTTCGAAGCACCGGATCTCGGTGTCGAGTCATTCGTCGTCAACGGCGTCTACCGTCGCGGCTCGACGCGTGATAACCCCGTCGAGGCTGAGGCCGTGGTCGACAGGGTGCTGCATCATCGGCAACACCACCCCAAGCTGTCGATCGGCGTAGTTACCTTCAGCAGCGCTCAGGAAGACACGATCACAGCCGCTATCGATCGGCGCTCCGTCAACGAGCCGCTGCTGCGGGGTCTGCTCGAGAAACACGATCGCTTGACCGGCTTCTTCGTGAAGAACCTGGAGAACGTCCAGGGGGACGAGCGAGACATCATCATCTTCAGCGTTGGCTACGGTCCGGACGAAGACGGCAAGTTCACGATGTCTTTCGGGCCGCTCAACCCAAAGGGTGGATGGCGCCGACTCAATGTCGCGATCACCAGAGCCCGGATGCGTGTCGAGGTGGTCAGCTCCTTCCGTGCCGGCGAGATGCACGACACCACGAGCGAGGGCGTTCGCCACCTGCGCGGCTATTTGGACTTCGCGCAAAGAGGGCTGCCGGCCCTTGCCCTTGAGCTGGAGCCGAGCGGGATGGACGTCGAGAGCCCCTTCGAAGCGGACGTGCTCGAGGTGATCCGCGGGTGGGGGTACGAGGTCGTCCCCCAGGTCGGTACAGCCGGCTATCGCATCGACCTCGGCGTACGGCATCCCGACCGGCCAGGTGAGTACATTCTGGGCGTCGAGTGTGACGGCGCTGCCTACCACTCGGCGAAGGCTGCGCGAGACCGAGACCGCTTGCGAGCCGCAGTCTTGGAAGGTCTCGGTTGGCACCTGCACAGGATCTGGGGCCTCAGCTGGTACCGCGATCGGGATGGGCAGATCAATCGGCTGCGGCTGGCAATCGAGCACGCGCTGTCGGGCGTCGAGCCGAAGAAGGACGTAGTCCATACTCCAGCGGTGCCGGTGGAGATGGAGGAGATCGATCTTGATCGGCCACCTGAGTGGGCGGTTACGTACGGCGAATACGCCAAGGCCGCGCCGTACACTCCTTACGAGCTGGGCAGCGTCGAGGCGCGCGAACCGCTCAGGAACTACCTCATCGCCCTTCTACGACACGAGGCTCCGATTCACCGCGATCTCGTCAACAGGCGGATCAGGAACGCATTCGATGTCGGACGGATTGGTCAGGTCATTCGCGACAACATCGACTTCGTCGCGAATCGCTCGCATGTCGACGGTAACCGCATCTATGTCGATCCTCAGGGCTTCTACCGGCTTGAGAAGGTCACTGCGACCTCGGTGCGTGTGCCCGGAGACGAGGACAGTATTCGAGCCGTTCAGCACGTACCGACCGATGAGCTGGACTTGGCCGTGATCGGCACAGTCAGGGACGCCATCAGCGTTGGTGAGGCCGAGATTGTCACCGCAGTTCGTCGTATGTTCGGCTGGCGTCGCAGCGGTGGCGACATAGTCGCGGCTGTACAGGCGTCAATTGAGCGCTGTTTGAGCGGCGGCACGATCGAACAGACAAGTTCAGGATCACTCCGCATCGCCTCGACCTGAGACATGACATCAGTGGCCGATCCAGGGGGGTGCTTTTGGATCGGCTGGGCGCAGTGGCTAATCACCTCATCGACCATTACTCCGCAGTACCGCCGCGCCGGCGGTCGGTCGCACGGGTTTCCGTTTGAGGTGGCCAGAAGGAAGCTCGAGAACTCTGTCGAGCGGTTTCCGGCTGCGGAGGCGAGGCGCCCGAGAAGACTTGATGGTGTGCGAGTGACGAAGGTCAGCTGCCGGGGCGGAGGGCTGTTATGGCGAAGCGGTCGATGGGGTGAAGTTGGCCGGCGGTTGAGGCGACCACGGTTAGGGCTGTGGCGGTTGCGCCCTGGAACTTGACTTGGGCTGACCAGGGTTGGCGGTCGCCGCCGGCAGGTTGGCAGCAGAAGGTTCCGATCGGCTGCTCGGATGAGGGCTGGCGGACCTCCACCCGGATGGATTCGTCTACGCCGCTGAGCTGGCCGCCGACGGTCAGTGGTGAGGCGGCCGTGGCGCCGTAGCGGGGCTGGGTCAGCGTCAGTGTGGTGTCGATGGTGCCGACTACCTCCCAGGGGGCATCCGGACCCTCGCCGAGCCGTACCAGGTGGAGGACGGCGGCGACGGTCAGGGGACCAGTGCCGGTCTGGTAGCCGACGGCGATCCGGGCGTCGTCGTCACGGAGTGAACGCGATGCGGCCTTGTTGATTTCAGTGAAGCCGAGGAAGCCGGTGGTGAAGGACAGCGCGGTCTGCTCCGCGTCCAGATGCCATGGCTGCTGGCCGCCGGCGCGGTACGTGCGCTGCCACGCGGCGGCCTCAGCTGCCGAGCTGAACGGCCATAGCGGCTGGTACGCGAACGGCTTTACCGCGGCCGAGGTGGAAGGCGTCGGTGATGCGGTGCCTGCCGGCGTGCTTGGGTTCGGCGTGCTGGGGGTCGCCGTGGTGGGCTTCGGCGTGGGGGTGGCTGTCGTCGGCGGCCGGGTCGGCGTCGTGCTGGGGAGTGGAAGGGGAACAGCGAGCTGGCCAGAGTCTGACTGGCCGCCGAGAAGAATAACCCCGAGCGCGGTCAGTAGCGCGGACAGCAGGGCAATGCTTGCGGCCGCAGCGACGATGATCGCCGCGCGCGTCCGCCGAGTCGTACGCTGCAGCGGCTCCGGTTGGCGGCCGGGATCTGGGTCGGTCTGTGCCATGCATGTCTCCCTCTGAATCGAGGAAACACCACAAGCAGCCGCAATGGCAGACCACCCCGGCAACGATTCGCCGTGAGCGCGGGAAGTCGTGGGGAAGGTTGGGGGAAGGCGGTGTTTCTAGCGTCGGCGGTGTCGTGGTCCACCAACCGAACGGAGTACTGCCATGACTGCAACGGTTCAACGGTCCCCACGCAACGGCGTTGACGTCCCTACGCTGTTCGCCACCCTCGACGCGGTGAAGGGGGCGCCGGAGATCGCCCAGTTCCAGTTCCGGGCGCACAACGAATGGGTCAGCGGCACCCACAGCCGCTCTGTCATCCAGGGCTTCTACGGGGCCGGACAGGAGGACACGTCGCGTACTGACCCGTTCGCATTCGACGCTGACCATCCCGCCGTGCTCGTGGGGTCGAATCAAGGCCCGACTCCAGTGGAGTTCCTGCTGCATGCCATCGCGACGTGCCTGACCGCGGGCCTGGCGAACATCGCCGCCGCCCGGGGGATCACGCTGCGGCGGGTCTCCTCGACCGTCGAGGGCGATATCGACCTGCTCGGCGTCTTCGGGCTGTCCGAGGTGGCCCGTAACGGCTACCGGCAGATCCGCGTGCACTTCGACGTCGAGGGCGACGCGTCGCCCGAGGAGCTGGCTGCGCTCGTGGAGCAGTCCCGCCGCCGCTCCGCGGTGTATGACGTGCTCGTCAATGGCACCGATGTGCAGATCGACGTCAGCACCCCCGTGAAGCCATCGTGAATCCGCACCGGCCCGACACAGCGCAGGCCGCCAACGGCCGCTGGCCCGGCTCCCAGGTCAACTGGGACGCCATCGTCGTTGGCGGTCGCGTCGCCGGCGCCTCGACCGCGCTGCTGCTCGCGCGCGCGGGCCTGCGGGTGTTGGTCGTGGACCGCGCCCGCCGAGGCTCAGACACCGTGTCTACGCATGCGCTCATGCGCGGCGGCGTCCTGCAACTGCGACGCTGGGGCTTGCTGGACCGCGTGGCGGCGAGCGGCGCGCCGGCGGTGCGCCGGGCGACGTTCCATTACGGCACGGATTCCATGGCGGTCTCACTCAAGCCGTATGCCGGTGTGGACGCCCTGTACGCACCGCGTCGTACCGTTCTCGACGCCATACTCGTCGACGCCGGGGAGGAGGCCGGCGCGCGGTTCCGATTCGGGCCGGCCGTCACAGACCTGGCCCGCGACGACACCGGCCGAGTCGTCGGTGCGATCCTGCGCGACCATGGCGGGGCTACCTGGACTGAGCGCGCGCGACTCGTTGTCGGCGCCGACGGACGCGGCTCCGTGGTGGCCGGTCGGGTGGACGCGCCGACCATTGCGGCGGGCGCCCACGCCGCGGCGTACGCCTACGGGTACTGGCCGGCTGCGGACCTGGACGGCTACCACTGGTACTACGGCGACGCGTTGTCCGGCGGGGCCATCCCCACGAACGACGGCCTCGCGTGCGTGTTCGTCGGCGGCCCGCCGGCCGTACTCGCCAAGGCGGCGCGAGACCGCCGTCCCGCCGCTGCGCATCGCGGACTGCTGGCGCGGCTCGACGGAGGGCTTGCCGACCTCACAGCGGCGCCGCCGCAGGGCGCTGTGCGGTTCTTCCGCGGGATGCCTGCGCGGCTGCGTCGTCCGTATGGGCCTGGCTGGGCGCTGGTCGGGGACGCGGGCTGCTGGGTAGATCCGCTGTCCACTCACGGGATCACCGACGCCCTGCGGGACGCGGAGCTGCTAGCCGCCGCCGTTGTCGCCGGGTCGGCATCGGAGGGCAGAGATGCCGGGATCGAGCTGGCCGGCTACCAGGCGCAGCGGGACCGCATGGCTCTGCCGATGCAACCGATCGTCGACCGTCTCGCCTCCCACGAGTGGGACTTCGCTGAGGCCCGCCGATTGCTGCGCGGGCTGTCCTCGGTGATGGCCGACGAGGTCGAGGCGATCCGTGATTTCGACCCTGCGCCCTCGCGCATCGCTTGATCGGGCGGGCGCGATTACAGTTGCCTGTGGGAGAAGCGATGCGCGTCGAGATTGATCTGTTGGACGGCTTCGCCGTCCGGGTCGATGGGCGGTCCGTCCCCGCGGAGGAGTGGCGTCGCCGCAAGGCGGCCGCGCTGATCAAACTCCTCGCGCTGTCCCCGCGCCGGGTGATGCACCGCGAGCAGGTCATCGACGCGCTCTGGCCCGGCACCGGGATCGACAACGCGGCGCCACGGCTGCACAAGGCCGCGCACTACGCCCGGCGCTCGCTCGGCGATCCCCGGGCGCTGGTCCTGACCGGAGACACCGTGTCTCTGTTCCCCGACGCCGAGGTGGCTGTGGACGTCGAGGTGTTCGAGCGGTGCGCCCGGCGATCCCTCGCAGCGCCGGGCGCACCCGGCAACGCGGAGATGCTTGGCGGCAATGCAGAGGTGCGCGGCACTGCAGACGGACCCGCCAATACAGACGGACCCGCCGATACAGACGTTGCCGCCGCGGCGGCTACCGCGGCCGACCTGTGGGCCGGAGACCTGCTGCCCGAGGACCCGTACGAGGCGTGGCTGGAGGGACCGCGGGAGCGGTTGCACCAGTTGCACCAGGAGGTACTGCGCCGCGCCGGCCGATGGGAGGATCTCGCCCGCGCCGAGCCGGCCGACGAGGATGCGAGCCTAGCCATCGCGCGAAAGCTCGCCGATCACGGCGATCGCCGTGGAGCGCTTCGACAGTTGGAGCGACTGGAGCGAGCTCTGCGCAGCGAGCTCGGCGTCACCCCGAGCCCCGCTGTCGCGACGTTGCGCGCCGAGCTGCTCGCCATCGACGTCCCGCAGTCTGAGGGCCAGCGGCGGCAGGCGCGGCCGCCGCTGGGCCGCGACCCCGAGCTCGGCCGGATCGACCGGCTGATCGTTGCGGCGGGCGCCGGCCAGGGCCGGACGCTGTTCGTGTCCGGGCCCGCGGGCATCGGCAAGACAGTCGTACTGCGTTGGCTCGACCGGCGAGCAGAAGAGCGTGGGCTTCGCGTCGGCTTCGGCACGGCCGCCGCTATCGAGGGGGCCTGGCCGTACGCGCCGGTGCTCGAGGCGCTCGCTGATCTGTGCCGGCGCCATCCTGCCCTGCTCGACGGCCTGGCCGACGAGTACCGCGTCGAGATCGAGGGTGCCCTGCGCGGCGCCTCCCCGGACTGGGACGGCGAGAGCCGGCACCAGCGACTGTTCGTCAGCGCCGCCGAACTGCTGCGGCTCGCTTCCTCGAGCGGCGGCGCGTTGCTCGTCGTCGACGATGCACATGACGCTGACGAGGCCAGCCTGCGCCTGTTGCACTATCTGTCCCGCGCCGCGGTCGGGGAGCGGATCGTGATCGTGGTCGCGCACCGACCCTGGCCGCTCAGGCCGGCGATGGACGCGATGCGCCGCAGCTTGATCGGCCGCGGCACGTCCGTGCCGTTGGACCTCGGCCCGCTAGCCGACGAGGACATCCGCCGGCTGGCCGGCCGGGCCGTCGGCGAGGATCAGGTGCTGCTCGAACGGGTGGTCAAGCTCGCCGGTGGAAACCCGTTCGCTGCTGTAGAACTTGCGCGCACGGCTGGGGCGGGCGACGACCGCGCTGGTCCGATGGGCGCGCTGGTACTGCGCGGCCTCGGCGGCGAGGCGACCGCAGCTCTGACCAGAGTCGCGGTGCTGGGTGGTGCGTTCGACACCGACGAGTACGTCGCAATGTCAGGCGTTGGGGAGGCGCGCGCCTATGCGCTCCTCGACGACACGCTCGCAGCGGGTGCAATCGAGCGGACCACGTCCGGCTACCGCTTCCGACACTCGCTCGTGCGCGACGTCGTGCTGGACGGGCTACCCCCGCACCGGCTGCTCCCGCTGCACCGCCAGGCCGCCGAGGCACTGCGGGGCCTCGGCGCGTCCCCTGCGCGGATCGGCTACCAGCTGCTGCAGGCCGGCGACGTTGGTGCTGCCGCACCGTTCCTGCTGCAGGCCGCCCGCACCGACGCGGCCATCGGGGCTTACCGCGACGCGCTTGCGCTGATCGACACGGTGCGCCAGGAGGTCCGTGATCCGGAGCGCGGGCCGATGCTCGCCCTGCGCGCGGACATGTTGATGGCCACTGGCGACGCAGGCGCCATCCTCGCTTACAGGGAGGCGCTAGGTGCCACCCACGACGAGGCCGCGCAGCGACGACTGCTGCCCCGGCTGGCCCGCGCCGCCACCTTCGCCGGCGATTACGCGACTGCGGCCGAGGCGCTCGACGGCCTGGAGCTGGACGGATCCGCCGATGACGCCGCGCTGCTACTCCAGCGCGGGATCCTGTCGTACCTGACCGGCGATCTGCCGGCGGCCGAGGCTGCCGCCGACGAAGCGCGCCGCCGGATCGGAGTAGCAGACGCTGGCGACTGGCGGATGTACGACCTGATCTCACTGCAGGGCCTGGTCGCGCACCTGCGCGGGGAGTGGTTCGGCCGGCTCGCCGTGGAGCTGCGTGCCGGCGCGCAACGGCCGGACCTGGCGCGGTCGATGTTCGACAGCCATCTCTGTGTGGCGGAGTTCCTGCTGTACGGACCTACGCCGCACGCGGAGGTGCTGGCGCTCGCCGCCGCCCTGCGCGAGTCGGCGCGGCGATCCGGCGTACTGCGGGCCGTCGCGTTCGCCACCGCGCTACGCGGCGAAGCAGCCTTGCTCTCGGGCGATCTGGCCCTCGCCGAATCGGAGCTCACCGAGGCCGCACAACTGCACCACGACATCGGCTCGACCGCGGGGGAGGCCCACAGTCTGCAGCGGCTGGCCGAGGTGCGCCTCGAGCAGGGGGATCGTGCCGAGGCGATGCGACTCTTACACCGAGCGCTTCCGCTGGCCCGCTGGTCGTCGATCGCGCTGCACCTGCTGCAGCGCGTGTACGGGACGATGATCCGCGCCGCGTCGGACGTAGACAGCGCCCGCGCCGTCGTGGACCAGGCCACGGCCGCCCTCGGCCAGGAAGACGCGTGCACCTTCTGCGCCATCATGCTCGCAGTGCCCGCCGCGGCGGCCTGCGCCGACGCCGGCGATCTCGACGATGCTCGCCGGCACCTCGCCGCCGCCGAGAAGTCTGCCGCGCTGTGGAAGGGCACGGCGTGGCAGGCAGCGATTGCCGAGGCCCGGGCGCATCTGCAGAGCGCCGAAGGCGACCGGGACGGCGCGCGCCGCGGGCTGCTTGAAGCCGCCGAGCTCTTTGCCGCCGCCGGCCAGCCGCTGGACGCCGACCGCTGCCTCACCTGACGACCGCTGCCTCGCATGACGACCGCAGCCTCGCTGGCGCTGGTCAAAGGTCCCGCCGCCGTACTCATCCCGCGTCGCCTGGTGGCCGCCCGCCGCAGGCGTGGTCCGAGGTTGGAAAAACGATTGGGCACGACCTCTTGACACCTCGATAGACCCGGCGCACAGTATTGCCCACGAGTTGGAAAAACGATTGGGCAGACGGATGTCGCAGAAGGTGTCGATCAAGGATGTGGCGGCGCGGGCGGGGGTGTCCGTGACGACGGTTTCGCATGTCTTGAACGAGGTACCGGGGAAGCGGATCACTGACGCCACTCGGGACCGGGTACGCCGGGCCGCAGGGGAGCTCGGCTACTCACCCAGCAGTGTCGCGCGCAACCTGAGACTGCAGCGGTCGCAGATGCTGGCGCTGATCAGTGACGAGATCGCGACGACCCCGTACGCCGGGCAGATGATCCTCGGGGCGCAGGAGGCTGCGTCGAAGGCCGGGTGGCTGTTGATGTTGGTCAACACCGGGTCGGACAGCGAGTTCGAGGCGGCCGAGATCCAGGCCCTGAGGCAGCGGCAGGTGGACGGGTTCCTCTACGCGACGATGTACCACCGCGAGGTCACGCTGCCGGAGGCAATCGCCGGGGTACCGACTGTGTTGCTCGACGCACGGTCGTCGGACCGCACACTGCCCTCGGTGGTGCCGGATGAAGTGGCCGGTGGGCGGGTTGCTACCGAGGAGCTCATTCGGCACGGGCACTCCAAGATCGGCTTCCTCAACAACGCCGATGACATCCCAGCCACGCACGGGCGGCTCAAGGGATACCGGGCGGCATTGGAAGATGCCGGCCTGACCTACGACGAGCGGCTGGTGATCGCTCGACCGTCGGATACCGAAGGTGGATTGCAAGGCGCGCGACAGTTGCTGGGGGCAACTGATCGGCCGACTGCATTGTTCTGCTTCAACGACCGGATGGCTATGGGCGCGTACCACGCGGCCGGCGAACTCGGTCTGCGGATACCTCAGGACCTGTCGGTCGTGGGGTTCGATAACCAGGAGCTCATCGCTGATGGACTCCGCCCCGGGCTGACCACGGTCGCGCTGCCGCACTACGAGATGGGCGCGTGGGCAGTAGAAGCCCTGATCGCACGAATAGAAGGACAAGACAGCGAAGGTCCGCAGCACGCGGCCCTGACCTGTCCGCTGGTGATCCGCAACTCCGTGGATCGACCCGCACCCATCAGCTGAGGCCCGCAACCACCAGCTGACCGAAACAGCGTGGGCATCGACGCCCACCGCTGCCACAGACACGCAGTACCGGCAGTCCATGCCTTGCTTCGGCCTGTCCAAAAACTATCGGCCTGTCCAAAACTAAGGGAGAACGATCATGCAACACACAACGAAGCGAGGCGTTGGAGCCATCGCCCTGGTCCTGGCCGCGGCCGTCGGTCTGCCGGCTTGCTCGTCGGGTTCGTCCGACAGCGGCGCGAGCAGCCAGGGCGGTGTCACCACGCTCGAGCTCTGGACGCACAACGGTGGTAACGCCACCGAACTGGCGGTCAACAAGAAGGTGGTCGACGCCTTCAACGCCAGCCAGTCGAAGTACAAGGTGAAGCTGCAGTCCTTCCCGCAGGCCGCCTACAACGATGCGGTCACTGCCGCGGCGGCCGCGAAGAAGTTGCCCTGCGTCATGGACATCGATGGTCCGAACGTTCCGAACTGGGCGTGGGCGGGTTACCTTCAGCCGCTCGAGCTGCCTGCCGGCACGTTCGACAAGCAACTGCCGAGCACCCTGGGCAAGGTCGACGACAAGATCTACTCGTTCGGTCACTACGACGTCGCGATGAACGTGACGGCTCGCAAGTCTGTGCTGACGGAGTACGGCATCCGGATCCCGACGATCGACAAGCCGTGGACTGGCGAGGAGTTCGACGCGGCGATCGCGAAGATCAAGGCCGGGGGCAAGTACCAATACCCGCTCGACATGGGCACGGCCGGCACCGGCGAGTGGATCCCGTACGCCTACTCGCCGATCCTCCAGAGTTTCGGTGGAGACCTGGTGAACCGCGACGGCTACAAGACCGCTGACGGCGTGCTCAACGGACCAGATGCCCTCAAGTGGGCGACCTGGTTCCGCGGCCTGATCACCAAGGGCTACGCGCAGCAGAAGTCTGGCAAGGACTCGGCCGTGGACTTCGTCAACGGCAAGAGCGCGATCATGTGGAACGGGAGTTGGGCCGCGGATGCGGTGACCAAGAAGTACGGCGCCGACGTGGTCTTCCTTCCGCCGCCGGACTTCGGCAAGGGTCCGAAGATCGGTGGCGCCTCCTGGCAGTGGGGGATGTCCTCCGCCTGCGCCGCCAAGGAAGGTGCCCTGGAGTATCTGAAGTTCTCGACCAAGCCGGAGTACTACGTGGACTACGCGAAGGCGCTCGGCCTGATCCCGGCGAATACCGACGCGGCAGCTCAGGTGCCCGCCTTCGCTCCCGGTGGTAAGTACCGCATCTTCCTCGAGCTCTCGCAGAAGTACGCGCTGGTGCGGCCGGTCACGCCGGCGTACCCATATATCTCCTCGACGTTCCAGAAGGCGGTGTCGGACATCCTCGCCGGCGGGGACGCCCAGAAGATCCTCGACAAGGCGGCTGCCGATGTCGACAACAACATCAAGTCCAACGGCAACTACGAGTTCTGACATGTCCGCCACCACAGCTCCCAAGCAACTGAGCAAGCCGGCCGTTTCGGGGCAAGTGCGGCCCGGCAAAGAAAGAAGCGCGCGATCCCACGAGACCCTGATCGGCGCCGCGATGGCCTCGCCGGCCGTGATCCTCCTGATCGTGTTCTTCCTGGTCCCCGTGCTGCTCGCGTTCGGGCTCGCGTTCACCAACGCCAGGCTGATTTCGCCGAGGCCGCCGCGGTTCGTCGGTGCCGACAACTTCATCACGCTCTTCGGCGACAGCCTCTTCTGGGCGTCGTTGCGCAACACGGCGTACTTCGCCGTGATCGTGGTACCCGTTCAGGCAGGGCTGGCGCTGATCCTGGCGCTGCTTGCCAACGCGAAGGTCCGCGGTACGAACTTCTTCAGGACCGTGTACTTCGTGCCTGTGGTCACGTCGATGGTCGTGATCTCGTTGCTCTGGCGGTTCATCTACCAGCCTGACGGGTTGCTCAACCAGATCATCGAGGCCGTCACGTTCGGCCACCTGCACGGGACCGACTGGCTGAACAACCCGACGACGGCTATGCCGGCGATCATGTTCATGTCGATCTGGCAGGCGGTCGGGTTCCACATGATCATCTGGCTGGCCGGGCTGCAGACCATCCCGCAGGACCTGTACGAGGCGGCGTCGCTGGACGGCGCCTCCGGCTGGAAGACGTTCACCCACGTCACCTGGCCGAGCCTGCGGGCGACTCGTACTTTCATCCTGATCACCATCACGATCGCGGCTCTCAGTCTGTTCACGCAGATCAGCGTGATGACGCAGGGCGGGCCGCTCGACCGGACGACCACGGTGGTCTTCATGGCAGTCCGTGCCGGCTACGAGCAGCAGTCCACCGGGTACGCCGCGGCGGTCTCACTCGTGTTCTTCGTTCTCGTACTAGCGGTTTCGGGCGTCCAGCGCTTCCTGACCAGAGATGAGGCGTGAGGATGACGACCGATCGCAAGACCAAGTACGCATTGCCTCTTCAGCTGGTGCGGATGATCCTGGTGATCTTCTTCGCCTTCCCGATCGTGTTCATGTTCATCTCGTCCTTCAAGCCGGATGCGCAGATCTTCGCCGACCTCAGCTCGCTCAAGGCGATCCTGCCGGTGGGTGACATCTCGCTGGACAACTACCGCGGCGTTTTCGACCGGGTACCGGCCGAGCGCCTACTGCTCAACTCCGTGATGATCTCGGTGGTGACGGTTGTCGTCGGCATCTTGATCAACAGCATGGCGGCGTTCGCGCTGTCGAGAATGCGCTGGCGCGGGCGCCGCGTAGTACTGGCGGCCATCATCGCGACGTTGATCGTGCCGTTCGAGACGTTCGCGCTGCCGCTGGTCTGGTGGGTGAACAAGCTGCCGTGGTTGGAGGTTCATGGGTTCAACGTCACCCTCACCGAGGGCTGGCTCGACACCTACCAGGTGCAGATCCTGCCGTTCGTGGCCAACGCGTTCTCCATCTACTTGTTCTACCAGTACTTCAGCAGCATTCCGGTCGAGCTCGATGAGGCCGCGCGGATGGACGGTGCCGGATGGTTCGGCATCTACCGGCGCGTCGTGATGCCGCTGTCCGGTCCCGCTATCGCGACCGTCGCGATCCTGACCTTCCTGCCGGCGTGGAACTCCTATCTGTGGCCGCTGATGGTGGTGCAGAGCGAGGACCTGCGTCCGGTGATGGTCGGCATCCAGTACTTCTTCCAGCTCAACGTCTCCTGGGGACAGATCATGGCCTACGCCTCGATGATCACCGTGCCGGTGCTCGTCCTGTTCGTCGCATTCCAGCGCGCCTTCATCGGCAGCATCGCCTCGGCGGGGGTGAAGGGCTGATGCTCGAGCTCCCCGACTCCTGGGTGTGGGACTTCTGGTTCGCGCAGGACGGCGATCAGTACCACCTCTTCTTCCTGTACGCGTCCCGCGCCCTGCATGACCCGGGCCGGCGGCACGGTCGGGCGTCCGTCGGTCATGCGGTCTCGGACGATCTCCGGAACTGGAAGCGGCTGCCGGATGCGCTCGTCAGGGGCGATGCACCGGCGTTCGATGACGCGGCGACCTGGACCGGTTCCGTAGTACGGGGTCCTGAGGGCAAGTGGCACCTGTTCTACACGGGTGCCAGCGAGCGCGATGGGGTGTTGATCCAGTCCATTGGCTTGGCCACGTCGGACGACCTGATCACCTGGCACAAGTACGACGGCAACCCGGTGGCGGCCGCGGATCCGCGTTGGTACGAGAAGTACGACGGTACGACGTGGTTCGACGAGGCCTGGCGGGATCCGTGGGTCTTCGCGGATCCGGACGGCGACGGCTGGCACATGCTCGTCACCGGACGCGTGAACTACGGGCCCGTGGACGACCGCGGAGTCGTCGCTCACGCACGGTCACGGGACCTCCTCCAGTGGGAAGTCCAGCCGCCGTTGAGCGAGCCGGGCTCCGGATTCGGACAGCTTGAGGTCCTCCAGGTCGAGGTGGTTGAGGGACGCGTCGTCCTGCTGTTCAACTGCTTGCGCAGCGAGCTGTCGGCGGGCAGGAAACAGACCTCCGGCGGCGGGGGAGTCTGGTCGCTGGTCGCCGACAGCGTCACCGGTCCGTTCGACATCAGCAAGGCCACGCCGCTGACCGACGACTCCCTGTACGTCGGGCGGCTGGTGCGGGACCGCGATGGGGCGTGGGTGCTGCTGGCCTTCCACAACGAGGGCCCGGAAGGGTTCATCGGCAGCATCAGCGACCCGATGCCGGTTCTCCTGGGCGACGACGGCCTCATCCTCAAGCAGGGCTGAACCGTTCATCCGGTCTAGCTGATTGCGGAAGCGAATCGGCCGCGATTGGTGAGAAGATCGACGGATGTTGGAAACGTCGGCGAGGCTGCTGCGCTTGCTTTCCCTGCTCCAGGCGCGGCGGGATTGGACTGGTCCGGAGTTGGCTGAGCGTCTCGGCGTATCGACGCGAACACTGAGGACGGATGTCGAGCGGTTGCGGGTGTTGGGATATCCGGTGGAGGCGCGGCCCGGGGTCGCGGGTGGGTATCGGCTGGGTGCGGGGGCTGCGCTGCCGCCGTTGTTGTTGGATGACGATGAGGCTGTGGCCGTTGCCGTGGGGTTGGGGGCAGCCGCGGGTGGGAGTGTGGCCGGGATCGAGGAGACGTCGGTCCGGGCGCTGGTGAAGTTGGAGCAGGTGTTGCCGTCGCGCTTGCGGCATCGGGTGAAGGCGATGCAGGCCGCGACGGTTACGGTACCCGGGTCGGGGCCGACGGTTGATGCTTCAGTGTTGACTGCGATCGCGGCGGCCATTCGGGCGAGTGAGCGGTTGCGCTTTGCCTACTCGGGCCGGGATGGAGCGGCGAGCCTCCGTACTACGGAACCGCATCGGCTGGTCGCCTGGGGAAGGCGCTGGTACCTCGTTGCCTGGGACAACGACCGGGAGGACTGGCGGACGTTTCGAGTGGATCGGATATCACCCCGCACGCCTACCGGGCCGCGTTTCGTGCCGCGGGAGTTGGCCGACGAGAGCGTAGCGGAGTTCGTGCAACGCACTGTGGGGATGGCGTCCTGGCAATATCGGGCTCGCGTCCTCGTCCACGCCTCGGCCGATTACGTCAGAGGGCGGATGCCCATCCCGATCGACGCGGAGATCATCGACGACAACACCTGTAGCGTCGAACTCGGGTCGGACGCCCCGCACCAGCTGGCTCTATGGTTAGGCCTGCTCGACGCAGACTTCGAAGTACAGGACGCTCCCGAGTTGGCTGACGCGGTCAGGCGCTTGGGCGACCGATATCACCGTGCAGCTGGGGATGGTGGGCGATGACCCTATGGACGATGCACGGCGAGCGGGGGTTCCCGGCCAGGCCGAGCTGCTGCGCCAGGCATTGCGGGACCTCGCCTCCACCGGCGACCTCGACCGCCGTGCCGCACGCCCTTCGCTGGGCACTCGGCTCGGTCGGAATCCCCGACCTGTGCGACGCTCTGCACGCAATACGAGACGAAGCCGACCGCGATCCCTTCCACTAACCGCCCGACGCCGACGACCGGTCCACCGCAACCTCCGCTCGACCCAGGCTGCTCAGCGAAGGCAACATTCAGCTGATCCCTGAGCGATGTTTGCGGTCACGCAGTGTTAACGCTAACAACCTAACTGATCAAGGGCAGAACGAGTTCGTTCCACCCTATTGTCGACGGCATTACATCGATGTATCGTCTGCCACCAATACGCCGGTGAACTGCCGGAATTGGGAGACTTTCCGCTCGACGCAGCTCCCGGCAGGACGGCCCGACTTCCGTCAGCGACGACACCAGAGGAGACCTCTCACTCATGCCCAACGCTCGTCTCGTGCTCGACGCCGCGTTCACCATCGCACCCGTCCCCCGCCGGCTCTTCGGCTCCTTCGTGGAGCACATGGGTCGTTGCGTCTACACCGGCATCTACGAGCCGGACCACCCCACCGCCGACGAGGCCGGCCTGCGCGGCGACGTCCTGGACCTCACGCGGGAGGTAGGGCCCACCGTGGTCCGCTACCCCGGCGGCAACTTCGTCTCCAACTACCGCTGGGAGGACGGCGTCGGCCCCAAGGCCGAGCGGCCCCGGCGGCTGGATCTGGCCTGGCACTCGATCGAGACCAACCAGTTCGGGCTGCACGAGTTCGACGACTGGGCTCGGAAGGTCGGCACCGAGGTGATGATGGCGGTCAACCTCGGCACCCGTGGGTTGCAGGAGGCCTGCGACCTGCTGGAGTACACCAACCACCCGGGCGGGACCTACTTGTCGGACCGCCGAGTCGCGAACGGCGCTGCCCAACCGTTCAACTACAAGCTCTGGTGCCTCGGCAACGAAATGGACGGCCCCTGGCAGGTCGGCCACAAGACCGCTCTCGAGTACGGCCGTCTGGCCAACGAGACCGGAAAGGCCATGCGCCTGATCGATTCCGAGATCGAGCTCGTTGCCTGCGGCTCCTCCAACTCCGCGATGCCGACCTTCGGTACGTGGGAGTCGACGGTGCTCGAGCACTGCTATGACACCGTCGACTACATCTCGCTGCACGCCTACTACGAGGAACGCGACGACGACCCGCTGACCTTCCTGGCCTCCGCAGTGAACATGGATGCGTTCATCGAGAGCGTCATCTCCACCGCCGACGCCGTGCGCGCCCGCGGCCGGCACAAGAAGAAGATCAACCTCTCCTTCGACGAGTGGAACGTCTGGTACATCAGCGAGTTCAGTGGCGACGGCCCCAAATCGAACAGCGAAGAGTGGGTTCCCGGCCCCGAGCTGATCGAGGACGAGTTCACCATCACTGATGCCGTGGTGGTCGGGACGTTCCTCAACTCCTTGCTCCGGCACGGCGACCGCGTGACGGTGGCCTGCCAGGCCCAGCTCGTCAACGTGATCGGGCTACTCCGCTCAGAGGAGGGCGGCGACGCCTGGAAGCAGACGATCGCCTACCCGTTCGAGCAGATGCGCCGGCTGGCCACAGGCCAGATCGTGCAGGTGGTCGCATCCGGTGACAAGTACGACTCCGCCACCTATACCGACGTCCCGGTTGTCGACGCCGCCGCGACGTACGACGAGGCCACCGGCCGCACCGCGCTGTTCGTGGCCAATCGCAGCCTGACCGAATCATCCACCCTGGAAGTCGACCTCCGCGGAGTCGGTGCCACGGCGGTCGTCGAAGCCAGCACGCTCCACGCGGGCGGCGACCAGGATCGCCACGCGACCAACCGCCTTTCGCACGACGCGGTGGCCCCGCGTCGGTTCGACGACTACGTGCTCGACGGCGGGCGGCTCAAGGCCAACCTGCCCGCCCTGTCCTGGACCGTCTTCTCATTCGAGGCGTCCCGGGGCTGACCCAACGACCCGGCTCTGACACCTTGTCAGCGCACAATTTACAACGTTAGATGTGATATCCGTCACACCACTGGGTATCTAGATCTCGCCACCACCCAACGAAAGGACATGCCGTGAGAAAGACATTCAACGCAGCAACTGTCAGCTCACGCGAGCTCGCAGGAGCACTGGAGCGCACCACCATCAGCCGCCGCGGACTGCTCGGCGGCGTACTGAGCGCTTCGGCTGTCTTCGGCCTGGCCGCCTGCGGTGGTGGATCAGGTACCGTCCCGGGCAAGCAGAACTCTGTCGCCGGCGGCGGAGGCGCCGAAGCGTACAAGGGCCCCAACGTGGAGCTCGCCTTCTGGAACGGCCTCACCGGTGGTGATGGCCCGGTCATGCGGAAGATTATCAGCAGGTTCAACGATGAGCATGCCAACATCAAGGTGAGCATGACCGCGATCGCATGGGCGGACTACTTCCAGAAGCTTCCGGCCACGGTCAGCAACGGCAAGGCGCCGGACATCGGTCTGATGCACAACAGTGACCTGGCAACCAACGCGGCTCGGCAGGTGATCAGCCCCCTCGACGACGTGGCGAAGGCGCTGAACCTCACGAAGGATGACTTCTCCTCCATCGCCTGGGACGGCGGCCTCTACCAGGGCAAGCGGTACGGCATCCCGCTCGACATCCACCCGGCCGGTCTGTTCTACAACAAGAACGTGATGGCGAAGGCTGGTCTGGACCCCAATAAGCCACCGACCACCGGCGCAGAGCTGCTGGCCATGCTCGACAAGCTGAAGGCGGCCGGGGTCCAGGGATGGTGGGTCTCCCCGCTCACCGTCAACGACCCGGTCATCTCGGGGACTCTGGTCTACCAGTACGGCGGCAAGATGGTGAACGACGACGGATTGACCGTCGGCTGGGGCGATGAGCCAGGTGTCAAGGCCATCACCTTCCTGAAGGACCTGGTCGACAAGGGCTACAGCCCGGCCAACGCCGGTGCCGGCTCCGACTTCGTTTCCTTCAGCAACGACAAGTCCGCGTTCTTCCTCGGCGGCCCCTGGAACACAACGCCGTTGTCTGCCATCAAGAAGCTCAGCTACGGCGCGGTGCCAGTTCCCAACATCGGCGGCACCCAGGCCACGTGGGCAGGCTCCCATCAGTTCGTACTTCCTCGCCAGATCAAGCCTGACGAGAACAAGGCGATCGCAAGCCGTGTCTTCGTCAACTGGATCTCCCAGCAGTCGCTCAACTGGGCGGACGCCGGCATGGTTCCGGCACGTAACCAGGTGCGCGACTCGGCGGGATTCAAGCAGAAGGGTCTGGTCAACCAGTTCGCGAAGGAGCTCGACTACATCCACTTCGTGCCCCCGATCCCCGGCGTCGCCGACGTCGACGCCGAATGGGTGACCGCCACGAGCAACGCCATGCTCGGCAAGCAGCCCATCGCGCAGGCGCTGAGCGAGGGGGCCCAGCGAGCCAACAAGATCCTTGCGGCGAACAAGAAGAAGTACGGCTAATGAGCACGGGCACGGCCGCACCGATGGCCACCACCGATACCGCGGGTGCCTCGGGCACGGGGGGTGGGAAACTCCGGCTCCACCATCCTCTGACGCCGTACCTGCTGTGTGCTCCTTACGCGCTGCTGCTGCTTACGTTCGTCGTGGGTCCGGCGCTCTTCGGAGTCTGGATCAGCCTGCACGACTGGGACTTCATGCTCCCGCAGAAGCCCTTCATCGGTCTGCAGAACTACAAGGACCTCTTCGACCCGACCTCGGTGATCTCCCGGCCGTTCTGGCACGGCATGCGTGCTACGGGCATCTTCGTGGTGGCCAGCGTCCCGTTCCTGGTCATGATCCCGTTGGCGATCGCGGTCCTGCTCAACCGGCAGTTCCCTGGTCGGACGTTCTTCCGGGCGGTCATCTTCGCTCCGTTCGTGCTGGGGATCGCGGTCGTCGGTGTCCTGTTCTCCTACCTGCTGGACACGCAGTTCGGGTTGATCAACGGTTTCCTAGGTCTCTTCGGGATTCCGAACATCGGCTGGATCTCGACCCAACCGGCGGCCTGGGTTGCGTTGGTCGGCATGACGGTGTGGTGGACGCTGGGCTTCAACACGGTGATCTACCTCGCCGGTCTGCAGGAGATCCCCGGAGAGCAGTACGAGGCAGCCGCGATCGACGGTGCCTCCTCATGGCGCCAATTCCTGCACATCACCATCCCAGGGTTGCGGACTGTGCTCGTGTTCATCATCACCACCACGGTGCTGGCGAGCGCGAACATGTTCGGCCAGTCCTACCTGGTCACGAACGGCGGCCCTGGGGACAGCACCCGGACGGCGATCATGGTGATGACCCAGGAGGGCCTGCGGAACTTCAAGATGGGCACAGCGTCCGCCATGAGCTATGTTCTGGCGCTCACCCTCGCCGTCATCTCCATCATCAACTTCTTCCTGTTGCGTGAGAGGAGGACGAAATGAGCACCGCTACTGCCGACACCACCAAGACGGACGCGGGTAAGGCCCCAGCGACCGGGCCGAGAAGGCGCAGCTACCGCAAGCACAGGAACGGCCCTGTCTTCTGGATCGGGATGGTCATCCTGGCGTTGATCTTCGCCGTTCCGGTGCTCTGGATGTACATCACGTCGTTCAAGACGATCGAGGACTCCCGCAGCATCCCGATCAACATCATCCCCGGGTCGGTCACCGTACGGGCGTTCAACTTGATCTTCGCGGACTCACAGAACCCTGTGTTCCGGTGGGCTCTGAACTCCCTGATCGCTGCGACGGCGCATGCCGTACTGGTCCTCGTGGTGGCCTCGATGGCGGCCTACGCGTTGGCGCGGATGAAGTTCCGGGGGCAGGGTTTCATGCTCGGGCTGATCATCTCGACCCTGTTCGTGCCGGGCTTCATCTTCCTGATGCCGAACTTCCTGCTGATGGACCGCTTGGGCTGGCTGGACACCCTGTGGGCGCTGATCGTGCCAGGCGCCGCCGGCGCATTCGGGGTCTTCTTCCTCCGGCAGTTCTTCGTCAACATCCCGCGCGAACTGGAGGAAAGTGCGCTGATCGATGGCGCCAACACCTGGCAGATCCTGACCAAGGTGGTCCTTCCGATCTCCCGGCCGGCGCTCGTGACCCTCGGCGTCCTGGCGTTCCTGGCGAACTGGAACGACTTCGTGTGGCCGATTTTCGTCTTGTTCTCTCCCGACCGAATGACGCTTCCCGCCGGACTGGCAGGCCTCAAGGGCAACTACAACATCGACTATCCCGTCGTGATGGCGGGGGCGACGATCGCCTCGGTGCCGGTGCTGATCCTCTACGTCTTCGTTCAGCGCTACATCATCGAAGGTGTGGCCACGAGCGGGCTCAAGGGCTGACACACACAACCTCGTCCGGGTCCGTCGATCCTCACCCAGGATCGGCAGGCCCGGAGGAGTGGATCAAGTTGCCGCCATCCTGATCAGTCAGCTTTCGCCAGGTCGAACAACATCATCTGCTTGATGTTGATCGGTTCGTGCCCCAGAAGCAGCCTTTAAGTCGTACAGGTCGTGTGCCTACTTGCTCGTAGGGTGAATGGGTCGCGCGTGGTCGCCACGGGTGGCAGCATCGCTAGTAGCTGATCGATCAGCTGTTGGGGTGTTTGCGATGTCACGAGCCAAGAGGGCGGTCGGGCACAGGAAGAAGTTGCTCGTGCCTGTCGTCGGAATCAGCGCTGCTGCTGTCGTTGCCGCCGTGGCGATGGTGGCACAGCTTCGCACGGACGACGACCAAGGGGCGCGCCCGATACCGACGACCTCAGCTGAGCAGACTCCGAGCGTGGCGCCGACGACCTCGGCCGTGCAAACGCGGCAGACTCCATCCGCGGCGCCGACTACTAAGAGCACATCGGCCGCTCAAGCTGCAGCAGAGGTGGTCCGTACCTGCACCGCAGAGATGCGCTCCACCGAGGCGATGGTCGGTGCGGTTCGCATCGCCGCCACGCACTGGCGTGAGCATGTACAAGCGCAGACAGACCTGATCGCCGGTAAGAACACAACCGCCACGACGACCGCGATCTGGAAGCGCACCCGGCTGGCCGGGCCGGGTGACATAACGAGGGTCAGCCTGGCTACTGCAAACCTCAAGAACCAAGCCGGTTGCGCCAAACTCAGAGGCCCTGCGGCAACCTCGTGTTCGCAGCGTAAGGCTGCAATGGAGGTGGCAATCACGACCGGACGTGCAGCGGCCCAAGATTGGGCGAACCACCTGTCGATGATGGCTGCTCACGCGTCGGGCGACCTCGGAGCCATCCATGCACAGCAGCGCTGGATCGACCAGTGGAGGGCCGCGCCGAAGAACCTCGATGCCTTTGCCCAGGCCGCGGCGGCGCTGTCGAAGGCGCCGGGTTGCGCACCTGCGTGACCCCGTACTACGACGTGCTGGTCGGTGGGCGAGGCGGGAGGTCTGAGTCGGCGTACTGGGGTCAGCCCATTACGCGCGCGAGGAGGCGGCCGGCTCGAGCGCTGAGGTCGTCGATGCCTTCGGCGAGGCGCGCGATCGGCGGGGACAAGATGATGGCGAGTTGGCGGCTGGTGGACTTGGCCTTGTGATCGAAGGCACCGTGGGAGCCGTGGTCGCCGGGAACGGGGTCGAACAGGTTGTCCGGGCGGTTGGGGTCTTCGGGTTCGTCGACCTGCTGGGCGTCGTATCCGGTCCGGCCGAGGTAGGCGTCGAGGAGCGGAGCGGCGACGCGGTTGCCGAGGATCGTGTAGACCGTCGGGAGTCCCACCCAGACCTGACGCCGGCGATGATGAGCCGCGTGCCAGATCGCCTCGGCGGCCAGTTCAGGCTGGTAGATCGGCGGAACGGGCTGGGCCTTGCGGTTCAGCTTCGAGCGCTGGATGCGGAACTGAGGCGTGTTGACCGCGGGCATCTGAACCTCGGGGATCCGTACTGCGCTCTCATCGTGGAGCAACTCGCACCGGATCGAGTCGGTGAATCCCTGAGCCGCGTGCTTTGCCCCGCAGTACGCCGATTGCAGGGGGATTCCGCGGTAGGCGAGAGCCGAGCCGACCTGGACGATGACGCCGCGATCGCGCGGGACCATCCTGTGCAGCGCGGCCCTGGTTCCGTTGACGAAGCCCAGGTAGGTCACCTCGGTCACGCGGCGGAACTCGTTGGCTTCGATGTCCAGGAAGGGCCCGAATACCGTCGCCATCGCGTCGTTGATCCAGACCTCGATCGGGCCGAGCTCGTCCTCGATCCGCTTGGCCGCGTCCTCGATCGCCTGGGCGTCGCTCACGTCGGCCTGGATCGCCATCGCCCGCTGACCCGCGTCTTGAACCTCACGCTGTACTCCGTTCAGGCCGTCGCTACCGCGGGCGATCAACCCGACGTCATAACCGCGGGACGCGAACAACTGGGCAGTCGCGCGGCCGATCCCCGCGCTGGCCCCGGTCACCACCACAACAGGCTTCTCACTCATGCCCCGCCGGTGCCCACCCCAACCAAAGCCACACACGACCCTCAGCGAACCCTCAGCGAAACCTCCGGGACGACGGCGACGGCCGGCCCGCCGCGGGTGCGGGGGCCGGCCAGGTCGGGCGGTCAGTTGGCGCGGAGGGTGGCGAAGAAGGTGCGGAGGTCGGCGGTGATGTCTTCGGGGCGTTCGAGGGCGGCGAAGTGGCCGCCTTCCTTGAAGGTGGACCAGTGGACGATGTTGGTGTTGTCGCGCTCGGCGAGGGGGCGGATGGTCTTGAAGTCGTCGGCGAAGACTGCGACGCCGGTGGGGGCCGCGTTGGGGGTGGACGAGTGCTCGGCGTGCGCTTCTTCGTAGTGGTAGCGGCCGGCGGCGGCTGAGGAGTTGGTGAACCAGTAGACGGACACCTCGGTCAGGATCTGGTCGCGGGTGACCAGGCTGGTGCCGTTGCCGAAGTTGTTGAAGAGCTCGTTCCAGGCGAGCTGGCCGACGGGGGAGTCGGA
This sequence comes from Kribbella alba, assembly GCF_039529635.1. NCBI lineage: Bacteria > Bacillati > Actinomycetota > Actinomycetes > Propionibacteriales > Kribbellaceae > Kribbella > Kribbella alba. The sequence continues at coordinate 70,405 of NZ_BAAANE010000007.1, forward strand.
GATACCGACCGCAACTGTTTGCGGGCGGGTCGAGTTGATCGCGTTGTAGCCGCCGACCGACTGGAACCACTTCAGGTGCTCGAGCGCCGCGTAGTCGTCCGGGGTGAACTTCTCGAACTCGGACGGGTCACCCGACGGGAACGAGAACAGCTGGAGTACGTGCAGGCCGAGGAAACCGGGAGGGTTCAGCAGACCGAGTTCGCGGGAGATCATGGCGCCGCCGTCGCTGCCGTGCGAGCCGTACGAGTCGTAGCCGAGCCGGCGCATCAGCTTGTCGAAGGTCTCGGCGACCCGGGCCATGGTCCAGCCGCGGTCGACGAGCGGAGTACTGAATCCGAAGCCGGGGATCGACGGTACGACGACCGAGAACGCGTCCTCGGCCTTGCCGCCGTGAGCGACGGGGTCCGTGAGCGGGCCGATCATGTCGAGGAAGTCCACGAACGAGCCGGGGTAGGTGTGGATCAGCAGCAGGGGAGTGGCGTCCGCCTCGGCGGAGGGTACGTGGATGAAGTGCACTGTCTGGCCGTCGATGTCGGTCAGGTAGTGCGGAAGCTCGTTCATCCGCGCCTCCTGCTCGCGCCAGTCGAACCCGTTCTGCCAGTGGTCGACCATCTCGCGGAGGTAGTGGTTCGGCGTACCGAGATCCCAGTCGTCACCGGGCGCGGCCTCGGGCAGGCGGGTCCGAGCCAGCCGGGCCAGCAGATCGTCGAGGTCGGCCTGGGCCACGTCGACCTTGAAGGAGCGGATTTCTGCGGGGTTCGTGGTGTTGTTCATGGCACTACCGTAGAAGCCGTATAGGAACGTTGGATTCCTATTCATGAGATCATTTTCCGCATGCGTGAAACCTCGTCACGGTTGCTCTCCTTGCTGGCGCTGATGCAGTCCCGTCCGGCCTGGCCCGGCTCCGAACTCGCGGAGCGCCTGGGGGTGAGCACGCGGACCATTCGCAACGACATCGACCGGCTGCGCGAGCTCGGCTATCCGGTGGACGCCACCCGCGGCTCGGCCGGGTACTACCAGTTGGGCGTGGGAGCGAAGTTGCCGCCGCTGTTGCTGGACGACGAGGAAGCGGTTGCTGTGGCCGTCGGGTTGAGAACCGGCGCCGGGGTGAGCGGGATGGAGGAGAGCAGCGCGCGTGCTCTGGCGAAGCTCGAGCAGGTGCTGCCGCATCACCTCCGCCGGCAGGTGAACGCGATCCACACAACGCTGTCGAGGGGCCCGGACAACACGGGGTCCAACGTCAAGGATCCCGAGGTCGATCCGGCTGTGGTCACGACGATCGCGGCGGCCATCCGGGATGAGCACTACCTGCGCTTCGACTACGCAGTACCGCAGGAGCCAGAAGGCCCAGAGAACCCCGAGAACCCAGAGATCTCCGAGAACGGGGAGAGCGCTCCCCGGCTGCCGATCCTGGTCGAGCCGTACAGATTGCTGACCTGGCAGCGCTACTGGTATCTGGTCGCGCGGGACGAATCCGGCGACTGGCACACGTATCGCGTCGACTGGATGGAGCTGCGGATGGCGACCGGCCGTCGCTACAAGCCGCGGCCGATGCCGGGCGACGACTACACAGACTTCGTACTGCGGGACGTGGCGTCGACGGGTTGGAAAGTCCACGCCCGCATCACCGTCTTCGCCTCAGCCGAGGAGGTGCTCTCCCGCATCCATGCGGCAGTCGGCATTGTCGAACCTGTCGACGACAACACCTGCGTCCTGATCACCGGCGCCGAGTCGCTCGAAGTCGTCGCCGTCTACATCGGCATGCTCGGCCTCGACTTCCACGTCACCGCCCCACCCGCCCTGGTAGGACACCTCAAGCTCATCGGAGAGCGCTATCTCCGCGCGATCGATGCGTAGCGCGAAGTGGCTGCCGCGCCGGCAGGCGCAGCGGCGAGGTCAATGGGGGCCGACGGCCACCCGGGGGGAGGGTGGCCGTCGGCGGGGATCGTCCTGGGCCTGGGGCGTGGCCCGGGACGTCGCCCGGGCCGGGGAGGGGTGGCCGCGCGGGCGATCGCTTGGAGGTTAGGCGGATGGGTGGAGCGAGTCCGGCTTGGTTTGACCGGCGGTCTTGGCTGCGGGGCTGATGGACGGGGTCGTGGTGTGCAGTTGGGCGATGCGCAGTAGAGCGAGCAGACCGATGAAGACCATGCCGTAGACGGTGACCAGGGCTGAGGATTCGTAGATGTCGGCGGTCTGCCACTTGTTGCCGACGGCATCGGTGACGGTCGTGTGGGCCTCGGTGAAGTACGCGATGAAGAAGCTTGCCGTCGTCAACAGGTAGAGCACGATGCCCTGGAGGTCGCCGGCGAGGTCCCGTTCGGTTCCGGGCTGGGGACCGCGGGCCCGCAGGTCGAGGGCGAAGACCTGGATGAAGAGATAGACGGTGAAGGTCCAGCCGAGGAAGTTGCCCAGCGGTACACCGAAGAAGCCGCCGCCGTCCTCCCAGATCCAGTTCTGGTGGATCGTCGAGGCGGTGGGGTCTAGAGAAAGGTCCCAGGCGGTCATGGCGAAGGCGGCGACCACGGGAGTGCCGATCGTCGTCAGCCAGGGGGAATTGCGGCGTACGTCGCCGAGGAGCACGGTGGCCACCACCCAGGCAAGGTAGCCCGTGGCGAGGTAGGCGGGGCCGATGAACCACGGCACCTGGAAGATCTTGCCGCTGCCCGTGTAGTGGTAGTTGCCGAACGGGAAGCCGGTGCTGATGCTGAGGTTTTCGAGGATGTTGCTGATCACGAGCCCCGCCACGATGAAGACGGCGATGCCGCGCCAGCCGTAGCGGCGGGCGCCGTGCAGCAGCGCGAAGACGACCTGCACAACGATCAGTAGCATCCTGATCCCAGGCACGAACCCGGTGATGATCAGGCCGAGGGAGATCACAGCGGTGATGGCCCACAAAGTGGTGAGCCGGTTGGAACGCACGATGGTAGACATTGACATCTCCGACCCGTTCATAGCCGCAGGCCGTTGAGGACCAGCGTGCTCAGCAGTGCGTGATCATCGGCGTCGTCCGGGCGACCGAACAGGCGCGCTAGAGGCTCCTGGCTGTACATGGCCAGGGGCTTGGTAACGGCGAAGTGGAAGAGATACCACGGGATGTCTCTGAGCTGGCCCTTCCGCACGAGCCGCTCGAACTGCGGCCGGCCGGCTTCGTTGAGTGGGCCCATCAGCTCGTAGAGGTACTCGAGACGAGGCGAGTCGATCCCGGCCTCGTAGTCGATGACGCGGGTGAGGTGTGGGCGGCGGGCCGATGCGATGTGGAAGGCGCGGATGCCGGCGATCAACTGGGTGAGATCGTCCTCGCCGGCCTCGTGCGCGGCTCCGACCTCAGCGGTCACCTGACGGATGGCGGATCGCACGACCGCCTTCCAGAACTCTTCCTTCGACCCGTACCGGTCGTGGATGAAGGTGTGTCCCATGCCCAGGCGGGCGTTCAGCTGCCGCACCGACACCGCCTCATAGCCCAGCTCGGCGAACGCCTCGAGACCGCGTTGCAGGATCTGTTCCAGGTCCGGCACAGGCGCATCGGCCGGCGGCCTGCCAGGCCCACGCCGCTGCTGCACCGCCATGCCGACTCCCCGCTCGATGTTAATCCGACACCTGCCGGATTAATACTAGCAAGGCGCTGGCAGCAGACAAAAGAGGGCCCCGAAACCGATCAGCTGATCCCGCCGAGCCCGGCGTTTCGGGCCTGGATGATGGCGGCGGCCCGGTCGGCGACGGCGAGCTTCGTGAAGATGGTGGAGACGTTGTTGGCGACGGTCTTGGAGGCCAGTGAGAGCCGTTGCCCGATCGCCGCGTTGGACAGGCCGCCGGCCAGTAGATCGAGGATCTCGCGCTCCCGGGTGGTGAGCTCAGGGAACGGATCGGCAGCGGGAGCAGGCGGCGTGGCGAAGAAGGAGAGGACCCGACGCGCCACCCCGGGCCCGAAGATCGCCTCGCCGGCGGCGACGGCCCGAATCGCCCGAGCGATCTCCTCCTGTTCGGCGCCCTTCACGAGATAGCCCCGCGCACCCGCACGCATGGCCGCGAACACCGAGTCGTCATCCTCGAACATCGTCAACACCAGTACGGCGACCTCGGGCGCCGACCGCGCGAGCTCCCGAGTCGCCGCAAACCCATCCAGGTCGGGCATCTGCAGGTCCAGCACCGCGACATCCGGGTGCGAGGTGACAACTTCCCGAACGGCCTCCCGCCCGGTAGCCGCAACCCCGACCACCTCGATGCCGGGCAACGAGGACAGCAACGCGGCGAGCCCTGCCCGAACCACCGGATGGTCGTCGGCCAGAACCACCCGGACGGTGGCCTCATCACTCATGACGTCACCAACGGGAACGATGCCCGCACCCGCCCACCGGAGGCGGAAGGTCCCGCCTCGAACTGACCACCCAACTCGGCAGCCCGCTCACGCATCGCCTGCAACCCGACCCCCGGTTTCCAGGCACCGTTCGGTGGCCCGTCGTCGGTCACCTCGATCTCCAGATCACTTCCACACCGCAACGCCAGTACTGCGACCGTCGCGCGCGAATGTCGAACCACATTGGTGAGCGCCTCCGTGGCGATCCGGTACGCCGCGACCTCCAGCGCCGCGGGTAACGCCGGCAACCCATCGGCTGACACCTTCACCGAAACGGAAGCGCCATCCGCCCGCCAGGACAGCTGATCCGCTCGCTGCTGCAACGCCCCGACCAACCCCAACTCATCCAACGCAGGCGGCCGCAAATCATCGACCAATCGCCGCACGTCGGCAATCGCAGTACGGGTATCCGTCCGCAAAGCGCCCAACAACTCCGAAGCCCGAGCGGCATCCACCGACACGAGGTTCGCGGCAGCATCCGCGGTGAACGCCACCCCGGTCAAGGTGGGTCCGAGCCCGTCGTGCAGGTCTCGCCGCAGCCGACGACGTTCCTCCTCGCGAGCCGCGACCAACCGCTCTCGCGACGCCTGGAGTTCGGCCGACAACCGGGTCGCATGCACCGCAACAGCCAGCGGTACCGCGACCAGCGCGAGCACGTTCCGATCGGCCACCGACAACCCGGATTCACCCGATCGAAGTCCCACCAGCAACGACCCGACCCCAGTCCCGCCGTACGACAGGTCCACAGGTACGACGGCATCGCGGGTGCTGGGCAGCAACCCCGGGGTCCCAGCGAGCACCCCGTCAGAGGCGACGATCTCGCCGCCGGCCGACACCGCGACGTACGGGAGTCTCAAGGCGGAGCGGATCGCCGCGACCACTCCAGGCATCCCTCCAGCCGGGTTGGCCGACAACTCCTCGCCGACAAGGGAAGCCACCCGCGCGGGATCGCGGCGGTCGCCGTACATCGCCCGATCGACCAACCGCTGCAACCGCGGCAGGACGGGCGCGATCAGCAGAGCCACGATCACCGTCACAGCGGCCGATCGTCCGAAGCGGGACGAGATGAAGGAGTCCGTCACGGCAACCAGTACTGCATAGGCGCCGACGGCAACGATCGACAGCAACGCCCAGGTCAACGCGCGAGACACGACCAGCCGGATGTCGAGCAGTTGATGCCGGACGATCGCCACGGCGACAGCGATCGGAACCAGCGGAATCGCCAGCAATACAAGGATCGGAGTCCCCGCCACCAAGGACCACGGCGTCATGAACGCCAACGCGATGATCGCTGCCAGCAGCAACCACAGGAGCTGCCGGCGGCCGGTTTCCGAGGCGCGGCGATAGCGGATGATCAGGCTGGCAATGGCCAAGCCGTAGGCGATCAGGCCGCGGAGCTCGGTCGCCGTCCACAACGGCTGCAGCGAGTCATAAGAAGGAATGCTCGGGTAGCCGGCCGGCGCACCTTCGATCAGACCCCCAGGCCCCGCCCCCATCTCGACGGCGAACAGCGGCGCTGTCACGACAATCCCGATAGCCGCCGGTCGCCAGCGAGGCGAGAGCAGTCGACCGTCCGGGAACAACAGCAGCGCGAGCGGCAGGAACAGTCCTATCGACCAAGGCCAGGACCAATTGATCACCGTCGCCACGACTCGCTGGAGCGCGACTGGAGCCTGTGAATCGAACAGCGTCTGACTCAGTGGCGCGCCAAAGGCAGTGGTGGCGTGACCGATGCCGTCGGCCACGAACAGCCAGCCGATCGGGTTGGACGGCCGGTGCCAGGCGATCACCGCGCCGCACGCCGCGAAGGTCAGCCCCATCACGCCGTTGGTGACGACGAAACTGTCGAGCGCCTCCTGGAACGACCAGCCGAGGACGGCGGACAGGACGACCGCCGCGACCACCTCGAGGACGGCGAACGCCCCGAGACCGGCCGCAAGTCGCCGCTTGCCTGCTGTCATGTGGATCAGTGTGCGCCCGGACGGCTCCCGCTGTCCCGGGAATGCAGTCCCGCCCCCGCCGGGCTGACTCCCGCGACCCGGTGAACCCGGACTCAGGCGCGGAGTACACGGCCGGGGCCACTTTGGTGACACGGCCCAGCAGGGGTCGATTTCCAGGGGAGGTTCTGATGTCTCGTACTTTTCGTGCCGGGCTGATCGTGTTCGGGCTGCTGTCGGTGGGAGATCTTGCCGGGCCGCTGCTGACCGACGGTGAACACCCGCCGATGTCGGTCGCGCTGATCGGTTCGGCGCTTGGACTGGTCAGCCTGGTGCTGGTGGTGCTCGCTTGGCGGGGGACTCGGCGCACGGTGGTACCGCTCCTCGTGCTGCGGATCCTGTCGGGCCTGTCCGCAGTACCGGCCTTCTTCGCCGGTGACGTGCCGGCCGCGGCGATGATTGCCGCCGGGCTGACGATCGCGCTCACCGCGGCTGGAACCGTGCTGGTTCTGGTGCCGGCGCGGCAGTTGGTTGGTGCGCGATGACTGAAACGATCACCCGTACTACGGGTAGTGCCGACGTACGCGGGTTGTCCCGCTGGACGGCGGCGGTGATCCTGCCGATCGGGCCGGCCGCGGTCGCGTTACTGAGGTATTTCCTGCCCTACGACACGGTCGACGACAGCTCGACGATGACGAGCAAGGTGATGGCCGAGCCGGGGCGGATGTCGCTCGTGCTCTGGCTCGGGTTCATCGCGCTCCTGACGCTCGTACCCGCGGCGTACTCCGTGGGGCGGATGACCCGGCGGCGCGCTCCGTTGCTGACTGCGATCGCGATGTTCCTGGTGGTTCCCGGGTATCTCGCGCTGCCGTGGCTCGCCGGGACTGACCAGTTGTTGTGGTCGGGGACCGAGGCCGGGCTGGACGCGAACACGATCACGCGGCTCGCGGAGACGCCGCACCCGACGGTAGCCGTGGCAGGTGTCTTCTTCGTGCTCGGGCACGTCTTGGGGACCATCCTGCTGGGCATGGCGATGTGGCGGTCCAAGGTGGTCGCCCGGTGGGCGGCGGTGGCTGTCATCGTGTCGCAGCCGATCCATTTCGTCGCGGCCGTGATCATTCCGAACCACACGCTCGATCTGATCGGTTGGGGCCTGCAGGCAGTCGGATTCGCCGTGGTGGGGTGGGCGATCCTCCGACTACGCAATGACGACTGGGACCTTCCAGCTGTCGCCTAGAGCAACAGGTCCAGCCGGGCTCGCGAAGGGGACGAGCCCGGCTAGAGGCCGTGTTGTTTGAGGAAGGTCACGGTTCGGCCCATGGAGGAGGGCCAGGCGGCGGCGAAGGCGTGTTCTTCTCCTGGGTAGGTGTACAGCGAGGCGGACTTGCCGGCTTTCTTCAATGCTGCAAGGGTTTCCCGGGACCAGGCGACGGGGCAGGTGGAGTCGGCGAGGCCGTGTTGGAGCAGGACCGGTTCGGTGATCCGGTTGAAGAAGTTCACCGCTGACATGTTTCGCCAGAAGGTCGGGTTGGCGGTCGGTTCGCCGTGGGCCTTGAGGATCGCGGCTGCCGCGGTGGTGTCCGGGCGGATCCAGCGGTTGAAGTTGTCGGCTGCATCGGAACTCACCGGCGCGTAGACCACCGCCGCCTTGACCAGGCCTGGCTGCGCGACGAGCACGTTGTAGGTGATGCCGCCGCCCATCGACCGGCCGAACAACCCGACGCGCTGCGGATCGACGTACGGCGAAGTCTTGAGTGCGAGTACTGCGTTGATGACGTCCTCGGTGTAGCCGATTCTGAGGTTGACCTCGGAGTTCGGGTCCTTGGACGACTGCGCGTGATTGCGATAGTCCGTGTGCAGTACTACGTAGCCGCGGCGGGCAAGGTAGTCCTGCTCCCGCATCAGGCCGCGGCCGTTCGTGTAGATGGCGGTATCGATGTGCCCGTGGTTCAGCACGAGCGCGGGATGGCGCCCTGGCGTTCTCGGGACGTTCATGATGCCGGAGATGGTGAGGGAACCGCTCGAGTAGGTGATGAAGTACTTCGTGTACGCGTCGGTGCGGGCGATCACCCGCCCCAGGCGGAGGTTGCTGCCGTTGTACTTCTTCACCATCAACGCCTGCAGCGAGACCGGATTCGGGGGAGTGGCCGGTGGTGCAGGTGATGTGGGCGTGCTCGGCGTCGATGTGCTCGGGGCCGGCATGCTCGGGCCTGACGTGCTCGGGCCTGACGTACTCGGGCCCGACGTGGAAGCCGGCGGTGTCGACGTGCTGGGAGTGGGATCAGAGGTGGTTGTCGAGGACGAGCAGGCGACCCCTGCGGTAAGGCTCGCAGCGATGAGCCCCGCCCAGTATGCGAACCGCGTCGTACCCATGCCCCCAAGTCTGGCTGCCAATTGCGTCGACCTGGCGAAAATCGAGGCAACAATCATCGCTCGACCTGAGGCAGCGCTCAGGTCAGGTGCTCCTCTGCTGATCCTTGATCCAGCTCAGACCCGCGGTGGTTTCCGTCGCCGGGTGGTATTCGCAGGCGACGACGCCCGGGTAGCCGGCGGCGCGCAGGGCGTCCAGGGTGGCGTCGATGGGGAGGGTTCCGGAGCCGGGTTCGCCGCGGCCCGGGCTGTCGGCGAGCTGGACGTGGGCGATGCGGGAGACGAGCGATGACGCAGTGGTGATCAGGTCGACGCCGTTGTTGCCGAGGTGGAAGACGTCGAACAGCAGCGACACGTTGTCGAGATCGTCCAGCGGACCGTCGATCAGGTCCATCACGTCGTCTGCGGTCAGCAGGGGATAGCGGCCGTTCTGGCCTTCGGTCAGCGGTTCGAGGAGCACGCGGCCGCCGATCGCGCCGACTCCCGCGGCGGCTCGGCGGATCGAGGTCAGGGCGGCGGTGGCCTGTTCGACTGGGGTCCAACGGTCGTCGAGTTGGCCGTAGAGCAGGTTGAACTGCCTGGTGCCGGTGCGCTCGGCGACCCGGACCATCGCGTCGATGTTCGCGGCCAGGTCGTCGGCCCGGTCGGGGTGCGACGCGACGCCGCGATCGCCTGCCGCGAGGTCGCCGAGGTAGAAGTTGAGCGCGTTGAGTGAGACCCCCGACCTCAACACGGTCGAGCTGAACCCGTCGAGCTCTGCTGTGGAAGGCGCCGGGGAATCAAAGGGCCACCGCGACTCGACCATCGTGAACCCCGCCCGCGCGGCCGCCGCGAACCGCTCGAGGTAGGGCACTTCCGTGAACAACATCGACACGTTGGCGCTCAACTCGAACCCGCGATACTCCACCGCCCGACGATATCCGCAGTACGCCGGCAGATCGGGCCGCGGCTGCCAGGGCGGACGCCCAGCACTCACCTCAACTCGAAGCCCGAGCGTCTGAGCTCAGGGGCATCGCTCATCCCCATGGCCGAGACGCTCAGGACGCCCAATGCCTACAGCCTTTCGTAGTGCTGGCGGTCCGGCCCCGTGTGGACGGAGAGGCCGCAGGGTCCGGAGTCGGTCGCCACTAAAGCAGGTCGTGGCGCAGGAGCACGGTGCGGCCGTCGAAGGTCCGGGACTCGGCGAGGCGGAGTTCGATGCGCTCGCTCGGTGGTTGGTAGACGGGCTTGCCGCCGCCGAGGATCACCGGGTGCACGATCACGTGGTACTCGTCGAGCAGCCCGAGTTCGGTCAGGGCGGCGGCAACACTCGCGCTGCCGGTCACGAGGATGTCCTTGCCCGGCCCGGCCTTGACCGCGTTGATCGCCTCTGCCGAGCGGATCACGCGGGCGTTCCAGTCGGCACTCTCCAGCGTGGTGGAAAGGACGATCTTCTCGGTCTCGCGCCAGATCGGGGCGAAGGCGACCGCGTGCTCATCGGGGTTCATCGACTCCGCGTTCGGCCAGTAGGACGACATCAGCTCCCAGACGGTCCGCCCGTAGAGGAAGGTGCTGGACCGCTCGGCCAGGCTCATCGAATAGTCGGACAACTCCGGCCCGAGCTGCGCCCAGTCGAACTGTCCGTTCGGTCCCTCGATGAAGCCGTCGAGCGACTGGTGCACGTAGTACATGATCTTCCGCATGGCTGGCTCCTGAGTCCTGAAACTGCTCCAGTGGTTCTTTCACCCCCCAGTCGGAGCCAGTCGAGCCACTTTGACATGTCAGGTGGGAGTTCTCGGCGCGTGGTCTGCGGACCGACGTACGGGCTGGACGGTGCGTATCGCCTTACGAACTGGGGGATTGACTTATCGGGTGGGCTGGGTGGAGTCTCGGCTGGAACGGGGTTGCTGGGGGATGTCTGGCGGCCGTCCGTGGACAGTCGCTCTCTGGGGTGGAATTCGCGCTGTGCTCGGTGGCGGCCCACCAGTCTTGGTCGGTGCTGCGCCTTTTGTGCGAGCGCCGGCCGACAACGTGATGCCACGAAGGGGCGCTGGAGGAGTCATGGCCGAGTACACGGTCGAGGATTTGAGGGCACGCAGTCGGGGACCGGTGATCACCGCCTCGGACGAGGGGTACGACGAGGCGCGCAAGGTCTACAACGCGATGATCGACAAGCATCCGCGGGTCATCGTGCAATGTCAGAACGCGGGTGACGTGATGGCGACGGTGAACTTCGCAAGGGAGAACGACCTGGATCTCGCGGTCCGGGGCGGTTCGCACAGCGTGCCGGGGTTCGGGACCGTCGACGACGGGGTGGTCGCCGACCTGGGCGCGATGCGTGGCGTCCGGGTCGATCCGATCACGCAGACGGCACGAGCCGGTGGCGGTGCGACCTGGGGCGACTTCAACGCGGCGACGCACGCGTTCGGCCTGGCCACGACCGGCGGCATCATCTCGACCACCGGCGTCGGCGGACTGACGCTCGGCGGCGGCATCGGATACCTCGACCGGGGGCTCGGGTTGTCCTGCGACAACCTCATCTCGGCCGATGTGGTGACCGCGGACGGCAGGTTCCTGATCGCGAGCGAGAAGGACAACGAGGATCTCTTCTGGGCCATGCGGGGGGGCGGTGGCAACTTCGGCGTGGCCACCGCGCTGGAGTTCCGGCTGGCCCCGGTCGACACCGTGTACGGCGGTCCGATGCTGTTCGAGATGTCGGATGCCGCGGCGGTTCTGGCCGGCTTCCGCGACACGATCAAGGACGCGCCCGAGGAGCTGGGCGGGTTCCCCGCGTTCCAGATCGCGCCGCCGCTGCCGTTCATCCCCGAGGACCGGCAGGGCGAGGTCTTCACGTTGATAGTCGGTTGCTGGGCAGGGGATCCGGCCCAGGGCGAGCGGCAGATCGCCCGGTTCCGTGAGTTCGCGCCGACCGTGGCCGAGCATGTCGGCCCGATGCCTTACCCGGCTCTGAACAGCGCGTTCGACGGCCTGGTGCCACCCGGCCTGCAGCACTACTGGAAGGCCAACTTCGTCACCGAGCTCACGGACGACGCGATCCAGGCGCACCTGGAACACGCGCCCGGTCTGCCGGCGGTCAACTCGACCGTGCACATCTACCCGATCGACGGCGCCTGCCACCGGGTGCCCGCAGACGCGACCGCCTTCGCCTACCGCGATGCGAACTTCGCCACCGTGATCGCCGGGATGTGGCCCGATCCGGCGCAGAACGAGGCCAATATCGACTGGGTCCGCAAGTACTACGACGCGGTCGCCCCGCACTCCGAATCGGGCGGCTACATCAACTTCATGGCGGACGACGACCAGAGCAGGATCGCCGACAACTATAAGGACAACTACGCCCGACTGGTCGAGGTGAAACGGAAGTACGACCCGGGCAACCTCTTCCACCAGAACCAGAACATCGCACCCTGAGTCGCATCACCCGTGCGGGTACTGCGCCTCTCAAGACGACTGCGTCCGACGAATCAGGGGTTCGCCGGACGCAGCAGTAGAGCGGAGTCAGAGGGTCAGCAGGCGCTCGAAGAAGGCGCGGTAGCGCTGGAGCGCGGAGCGCAGATCCTCCGTCGACGGCTCGCCGTCGTTCCACTGGCGCTCCAGTCCGGTGTGCTGCTCGTCGAACGTCGTCGAAAGGCGCTGCAGCACGTCGCCGACCAGTCTGTCGGCGTCGGTGACCGCGGTGCGCGGGTCGTCGACGAAGCCCTGCTGGATGACGACCCAGCGTGCCTTGAAGTCGACAGCGGCCTCGCCCGGCACAAGCGGGTCGGCGTCCGTAGTCGTCGCCGTCGTCGCCGTCCCCGTCGCATGGCCGGTCGAACGGTCGAGCGAACCGTCATCCGTTGACCGGTCCATTTCCATCGAGCGGTCGGTGTCGGTCGAGCCCGTCGACTGGTCCGCGTCCATCGTCCGATCACCCTCCATCGAGCGATCGGCATCGCTGGAGCGGCCGTTGTCGTCCGGGCGGTCGAGGTCGCCCGCACGGTCACGGTCGTCAGGACGGTCGACATCTCCGTTGTCGGAGCGGTTGAGCGCCGTCTCACGGTCGTCGGTCACGGCGCTTTCGAGCGGGTCGTTGCTGCGGGTGGTCATGATTGCTCCTTGGCTTGCGTCGGTCCACGATGGCTACTGTCACGGTCATCGCCGTCGGGCCCGGGAACCACCAGCAGCACATCGACCAGCCGCCGATAGGCGGTGACGGCCTGCCGGAGTTCCTCGGTGTCGGCTTGTCCCCGCTTCTGCGCGACCGCGACGCGGTGCGCCTGGCGGTAGTTCTGCGCGACCTCGGGGTGATCGACGGAGATGTCGTCGACGCGCTGGTCGAACTCGTCCACCGGGTAGCCCGACTCGCGCATGATCCGCAGGACCAGGTAGTCGGCCTCGGTGACCGCGTTGCCCGGTTCGTCCACGAATCCTTGCTGCAGGGCGTTCCACTCCTGGCGGTACCCCTCGGCGGAGGAGGTGCTCAGCGGCTGCACGTCCAGCTTGGCGCGGCGTTGTTCGCGTTGCCTCAGTTCGCGTTCGGCCGTTCGCCGGTCGTCCGACTGCTCGACCGTTCTCTCGTACTCCGGCCCGAACCGCTGCTGCAGCTGGTCCGAGCGCCGCCGCTGCCACGCGTACGCCGCCACGCCGGCGGCGATCAGGATCACGGCGATGATCACGATGGTGATGACGGTTGCCATCAGAACCTCCAGTCCGACTCACAGTCCTGGCGATCTGTGCGTCCGACCGCGAGGACCTGTTTCCGCCGAGCCGGGGTGGCTACCCCGCCTCGCCCCGTGTCCCCAGGTCCTCTTGGTACCCAGGCCCTCTCGGGCCCAACCGCCACCCCACAACGTCCGAAGCACCGCGGGGCAGGACCCGCGGTGCTTCGGACGCAACGCGACGGAACGTAAGCGCAGGGTCAAGATTTCGGGGCGAGCTTGTGGACGACGATGCCGGACTTGAAGGTGGTCGAGCCGAGCAGGTCCAGGTGGGTCAGGGCCTGGCCGTCGAAGAGGCGGTCGCCACTGCCCGCGATCACCGGGAACACCCAGATGTGGTACTCGTCGACCAGTTTGGCGTCGAGCAGTGCCTTGGAGAACTCGCCGGTCCCGAACTTGAGCAGGTTTCCGCCGTCCTCCTCCTTGAGCCGGGCGACCGCCTCGACCGCGTCGCCTTGCAGCAACTGTGCGTTCCACTTCGTCTCGGTGAGCGTGCGGGACGCTACGTACTTGGGCATCGCGTTGAACTTGTCCGTGTACGGGTCGCCGCTGCGCTGCGGCCAGGCCTCGGCGAAACCTTCGTAGGTGACGCGGCCGAGCAGTTGCGCCTCGGTGTCTGCCATCAGCGACTGGGAGTACGCGCTGTGTTCGTCGTCCCAGTACGGCGCGCTCCAGTTCTGCGGATCGGAGATGACGCCGTCCAGGCTCATGAAGGTGGTCTCGAGCAGCTTCCTCATGGTTCTGACCTTTCTAGGGTTGGTACGGGTGCTTGGCGCGCGCATCCCGGAGCGCATGGCCCCACCAGACGAGCTGGTCGAGCAAGAGCTTGGCCGAGGCGTCGTAGCCGGCGCCAGGGCGGGGCCAGCTGCCGTCGGCGGCGAACTGCTCCCAGTAGCAGGGCAAGGTGACCGTGTTGCGGATCGTGATGGCCTGGAGCTCGGTGAACACCTGCCGCAGTTGCGCCGCGGCGTACAGGCCTCCGCTCGCCCGGCCGTAGGCGACGATGGCGACCGGTTTGGCCTGCCACTCCTCGTAGTACCAGTCGAGCGCGGTCTTGAGCGGCGCAGGAAAGCTGCAGTTGTACTCCGGTGTCACCACCGCGAACGCATCCGCCGCAGCCAGCCGCGGAGCCAGTACTGCGACCGTGGCGGGGGTCGGCTCGTCCGTGTCGGTCAGCGTGGCCGGCAGGTTCGCAGTGGCCAGGTCGATCAGGTCTATGTCCAAGTCGCCCCGCTTGGCGGCCTGCCGTACGAACCAGTCGGCCACCGTCGGACCGAAGCGCCCGTGGCGGGTGCTGCCGATGATCACTGCGAGCTGCAACTTCACCCTGTTCACCTCCTGCGTTGCTGTTGAGGACGACTCTGCCGGGGACCCCTTACGGTTTCTTTCCGGCCAGTCGTGAGGCGCCCGGAAAGATAGGGTGCGGCCATGCGTTTCGGTGTGCTCGGCCCGGTGGCGGCCTGGACGGATGGTGGGGAGCCCGTCACGGTTCCAGGCCTGAAGGTGCGCGCCCTGCTGGCCGACCTGCTGGTCCACGAGGGGCGCCCTGTCCCGGCTGACCGGCTGATCGACGACCTGTGGGGCGACGACCTGCCCGGCAACCCGGCCGGCACGCTCTCTGCCAAGGTGTCCCAGCTGCGCCGCGCCTTCGAGGACGCGGAGCCGGGCAGCCGCGCTCTGGTGGTGTCCGGCCCGGCCGGCTATTCGCTGAAGGTCGACAGCGCCACGTACGACGCGCTGGAGTTCGCGGGGCAGCTACAGCACGGGCGACTGCAGGAGGCGCTTGCTCTCTGGCGTGGCCCGGCCTTTGCGGACTTCGCAGACGAGCCGTTCGTAGAGACGGCTGTAGCCCGGCTGAGCGAGCAACGGCTCACCGCGCAGGAGGAGTACTTCGAGGCCCGCTTGGCGGCTGGTGATCTCGACCTCAGCGAACTGGCAGATGTCCTAGCGCACCACCCGCTGCGAGAACGGCTCCGGGCGACGCACATGAAGGCGTTGTACCGGGCGGGGAGACAGAGCGAAGCACTCGACAGCTACGAGGTTTTACGCGCGGTCCTGGCTGAGGAGCTCGGGCTGGATCCGGGCCCGGAGCTTGCCGCACTGCAGCAGGCGATCCTCACGCAGGAGCTGCCTTCTCAGCAGCAGCGGACGAATCTCCCGGCGCAGCTGACCGAGCTCATCGGCCGCGCGGAGGCTCTTGAGGACATCAGGGCGCGGATGTCGGATGTTCGGCTGCTGACGCTCACGGGCCCGGGCGGAGTGGGTAAGACGAGGCTCGCCCTCGCTGCGGCCGCGGGACTCGTCGACAGGTTCCCCGATGGGGTGACCCTGGTCGAGCTGGCTGCGGTAACTCCTGATGCGCTCGACGTGTCCGGCTCGCTGACGGACGCAGTACAGGCTGCTTTGGATCTGCGGGACGCGCCGGGGGAGTCGACCGTCAACAGGCTTGCTGCAGTGATGGGGCAGCGGCTGCTGGTGCTCGACAACTGTGAGCAGGTGGTTGAGGAAGCTGCCGCGCTGACTGGTCGGCTGCTGGCGGCTGCACCCGGATTGCGCGTTCTTGCGACGAGTCGTGAGCCGCTAGGCCTTACAGGGGAGGCCGTGTGGAATGTGCCGACGCTGCAGGTGCCCGCAGCGGCTGATGGTCTGGATCAGCTTCACGCTTCGAGTGCCGTGCAGTTGTTCGTCGCCCGAGCGGTAGCTGCCGACAGGGACTTCACCCTGGACGACGACAGCGCTCCAGCTGTTTCTGTGCTCTGCCGACGGCTTGATGGGATCCCGCTCGCTTTGGAGCTGGCCGCTACTCGCGTACGTGCCCTGGGCGTACACGGACTGGTCGCACGCCTCGACGACAGGTTCCGCTTGCTCGCGACCGGCCATCGAGGCGCTGCGCCCCGGCAGCAGACGTTGATGGCGATGATCGACTGGAGCTGGGACCTGCTGTCTGTGCAGGAGCAAACCGTGCTCCGGCGACTCGCAGTACATGCGGACGGTTGTACTGCGGACGCGGCCGAGCAGGTCTGTTCGGAACCAGGTGTCGACGTGCTCGACGTCCTGATGCGCCTGGTCGACCGTTCTCTGGTGGTCGCGGCGCACGGCTTGGACGGCCCGCGCTACCGACTCCTGGAATCAGTCGCGGCGTACTGCGTCGACAAGCTCCGCGGAGCCGAGGAACTCGACCGGCTCCGGCAACGGCATCACCTGTACTACGTGGAGCTCGCGGAACTCGCTAGGCCTCACCTGTACGGCGCGGATCAGCGTAGGTGGCTCCAGCGGCTCGACGACGAGTCCGGCAACCTCCGGAGCGCGCTGGATGGACTGATAGCCGCTGGGGATACCGAACTCGCTGCACGGCTGGTGGACGCGCTGGCCTGGTACTGGTTCCTGCGCGGACGGTTTGCCGAGGCCAGGCGAGCGCTGGAGGCCATCCCGTCCGTGGAGGCAGGAGCCTGGCGCGCCGGGTTCATGTATCTCCAGGGCGATAGGGATGCCGCGGCCGAGCGGGACCGCTGGCTGCCGCGGGTCGACGCCCGGGGTGAATGGTGGCTCGCCTTCACCGGCAGTGATGCGGGAGACCTCGTCACCTGCCTGGCGATGCTGGAGCACTCGCTGAAGAGCTTCGAGGAGTCAGGAGACCAGTGGGGGATCGCCGCGGTACGGGCGGCGCGGGCGAAGCATTCGCACGTTCGTGCCGACCTGACTGCGCTCGAGAGCGACGCCACGGAGAGCGCCCGGATCTTCCGCGAGCTGGGTGATCGCTGGGGTCTGCTGCAGGCGATTGGCTGGCTGGGCGCGCACGCGGAGCTGACTGGCGACCTTGAGGAGGCTGCCCGGCTCCACACCGAGGGGCTGCACATGGCTGAGGAACTTGGGCTGTGGACTGACGTTGCCGGCGAGCTGGGCTGGCTTGGCTGGATCGCTGTACGACGGGGCGAGTACGCCCAGGCTCGCGAGTACGGCCAGCGGGCGTTGCGCTTGTCGACCGAGCAGGGACACCGGCCGACGCAGGCCCTGGCGGAACTTGTCCTGGGCTTCGCAGCCCGGCGTGCGGGTTCGCTTGACGAGGCAGAGAAGCGCCTGCAGGCCATGGTGGATGCTGCTCGGGAACAGGACGAGCAGGTGCTCTACCTATCGATCGTGTTGGAGGAACTCGGGTTCACCCTGGAACTGCGCGGGCAGTACGAGGCTGCGCGTGCTCTGCACACCCAGGCTTTCCAGATCGCGCGCGACTACGACTCACGCCGCGGCATGTGCTGGGCGCTCGAGGGCCTCGCGGCGACGTACCTAGATCAGCCGGAGCTCGCCGCCCGCCTACTGGCAGCCGCTGCGGCTGCGCGCCAAGCTGAGCGGCATCTGGTCACTCCGGCGGAAGCCACCGACATCGAGCGGGTCGCTGCCCGGATCGGGACCCTTGACGTTGGCGCGGCGCTGTCGCTCGAAGAAGCCTTCGCGTTGGTGTCAGAGGTATAGATCGCCGGCCAGATACTTCAGGCCGGTGTCCGCTGTCTCCACCGCGTGGCCAGCCTCCATCAGGCGGCGTGTCAGTCCGCGAACACGGCCGGTACGTCGGCGACGATCCGCCGCAGGCTCCGGGTGAACCGCTCGCGCTCGGTCGGCGGGAAGTCTGCCAGCAGCGCGTCGAGGCGTCGCGTCAGCTCGTCGTGGAACCGGTGCACCGCCTCGGTGCCGGCCGGCGTCAGCTCCACGTTGACCGCCCGCCGGTCCCGCGGATCAGTCTCCCGTACTACGAGGCCGCGCTGCTCGGCGCGATCCACCAGGCCCGTCAGGCTGGAGCGTTCGAGGCCGAGTGAGCCGGACAGCTCGGCCATCCCGAGGGACCCGTCGGACAGTGTGCACAGCATCTGCGCCTGCGCCACGGTGAGGTCACACCCGCGCCCGACCTCGGAGTACAGGTTCTGCACGAGGAAGGTGAGGCGGACCAGTCCGCTGGCCGCTCCGAGGGTCTCCTTCATCATCCGGACTCCGCTTGTGATTGTTCGTGGCACGAAGTAATTTGTTCGTCGGGACAATATTACGTGGCACGAACAATCTGGAGCAATGATGGCGGACTACGGGCACGAGCTGCTCTTCGGCACGTTCCTGACCCCGGCGGTGCAGAACCCCGAGCGGGTGATCGCGCTGGCGCAGCTGACCGAGCAGGCCGGACTCGACCTGGTCAGCGTGCAGGACCACCCGTACCAGCCGCGGTTGCTGGACGCCTGGACGCTGCTGTCGGTGATCGCCGCGCATACACAGTCGGTGAAGGTGTCGACCAATGTGGCGAATCTGCCGCTGCGGCATCCCGTCGTACTGGCGCGCAGCGTCGCGACACTGGACCTGATCAGCGGTGGACGGGTTGAGCTCGGCCTCGGCGCCGGCGGGTTCCTGGAGGCCGTCGCTGCCAATGCAGGGCCGCACCTGACGCCGGCCGAGAGCGTCGACGCGCTGGAGGAGGCGCTGGCGATCATCCGCGAGGTGTGGCAGCCAGAGGGTGGCGGTATTCGGCTAGCGGGCAAGCACTACGCGGTGGCCGGGGCTAAGCGGGGTCCTGCGCCCGCGCATGACGTGGAGATCTGGCTGGGTGCTTACAAGCCGCGCATGCTCGCTGTGACCGGCCGCCTAGCCGATGGCTGGCTGCCTTCGAGTGCTTACGTCGGTCCAGACCAACTCGCTGCAATGAACAAGATCATCGACGAAGCTGCCCGCGAGGCTGGGCGCGATCCGGCCGCAGTGCGGCGGCTCTACAACCTGTCGGGACGCTTCGGCGGTGGCGGCGGATTCCTGCAGGGACCGGAGGAGCAGTGGATCGAGCAGTTGACGGAGCTGACACTTGCTGAGGGGATGAGCACGTACATCCTCGGCTCGGACGACCCTGACGACATCCGGCGGTTTGCCGATGTCGCTGCCGGGGTCCGTGAGGCTGTGGCCTCCGCTCGCTCAGGTCTTGTTGTCGAGCAGCCCGCCGCTCCTGCTGCTGTCGGTTCCGGCGTTGCGCCAGCTGTTTCCAACGGTTTCAGCGTGGTGCCGACGCCCGCTCCCGCAGTACGGCGTAGTGAGGTGCAGCCGTGGGACGAGTCGCAGCGGCCGACAGGCCCCGCCCTGGAACCCGGTCGGACTTATTCGCCGCACCAGCTGGCGTCGGGGCAGCACCTGATCGACGTACACGACCATCTGCGGGCTGAGCTCGAGCAGGTCCGCGACCTGGTTGAGCAGGTGGCGGCAGGCTCGATCGGTGTCGGGCAGGCGCGGTCTCACATCAACACCATGACCATGCGGCAGAACAACTGGACGCTGGGCGTGTACTGCGAGTCGTATTGCCGGCTGGTGACGACACACCACTCCATCGAGGACGCCTCGCTCTTCCCGCAACTGCGTCGGGCGGATCCCGCGCTGGTCCCGGTGGTAGACCGGCTACAAGAGGAGCACTTGGTCATCCACGACGTCCTGGAAGGGGTCGACAAGGCTCTGGTCACCCTGGTGGACGGCTCCGGCGACATCGCTGACCTGCGAGCCGCCGTCGACCTCCTCGACGACACCCTGCTCTCGCACCTGTCCTACGAGGAACGCGAACTGGTCGAGCCCCTCGCCCGCTTCGGCGTCATGTAGTCCGGCGCGCCGGCTACTTCGCTTCGCCGAGCAGGGAGGCCAGGATGTCGAGGAGGCGGAGGGTAGGAGCCTCGGAGAGGACTCGAGCGGCCGACGTGGCCGGCTCGGCGATCAGGCGGACCTGGAGCAGCTTGAAGTCCCGCACGTTCGCCGGGTTGACCAGGTCGTGGTGCACGGCGGCGAGAAAATCCGCCCCGGCAGCGGCGCTGCTGTAGGTCATCCGGATGAAGCTGTCACTGACCGGGAAGAGGTACGGCCGCTTCAGGTGCAGCAGCTTCGACTTCTTCGCCTGGCCGAACCCGCGGTGCCCGGAGAACTTCTCGTCGAGCGCGGTCGCCGCCTCGAACAGCGCGCTGCCCGGCGCGGCGTCCTCCAGCCGTGCGTCGACCGGGATCGCGGCGAACTCCTTCTCGGCGTCCACCTCGAGCAGCCAGGGGATGTCGAGCGCCTTCAGGTCAGAACCGATCAGCATCGTCCGGGCCAGATCCTCCAGCGTGACCCGGTCCGGCTCGGATCCGCCGACATGCGTCAACCCGGGAAGACCGTCGTAGTACTTCAGCACCGCGCCGTTCGTCTCGGCGTACAGCCGCAGCTGCGCGATGGCCTCGTCCACGACGATCTTCCTACTGCCGATGTTCATGAGCCACACCCTCACACTCTTCGTGGCAGACCCGCCAGCCGGATTGGGCGATCCGACTCCGAATCCGAGCTACATCCGGATGCGGTGCATCGTAGGGGACGGCCGGGCTGACACCCGGCGCAGGGTGACATGCCCACTCATCCACAGCCCGTAACCAACTCCGTCGACTCAACCTCGAACCTCGATAAACTCTGTGTCACACCCCATCACACAACGCAGACAAGAGCGAGCACCGTCCGGCCTTGGAGACAACCAACTCGAGCAGACCCGGCGCAAGCCC
Source organism: Kribbella alba (assembly GCF_039529635.1). Classification (NCBI taxonomy): domain Bacteria; kingdom Bacillati; phylum Actinomycetota; class Actinomycetes; order Propionibacteriales; family Kribbellaceae; genus Kribbella; species Kribbella alba. The sequence continues at coordinate 91,289 of NZ_BAAANE010000007.1, forward strand.
CGCGCCCGGTAATTCGTTTGCCGGGGTCGATCGCGGTCGCCGAGGATCGGGGGTATGACTATGGCCTTCGTTCTGATGCTTCCCAGTGCCGCCGTCCGGCCGGTACGGGTCGAGCAGCCGGGCGGCCGTCGTCGGGAGGCTACCCAGCTTCGATCGTGACCGCGGCGTTGGTCGCGGGGCTCCTCGCCGGCTATGGGATCGCCATGCCGGTCGGGGCCGTGGGGGCCTATCTCGTCGCGTTGACAGCTCGGACTTCCTTGAAGATCGGCGTGTGCGCCGCCCTGGGAGTCGCCACCGCTGACGGGGTCTACGCGGTGGTCGCTGTGGCGGGCGGGTCCGCCTTGTCGCCGGTGCTCGAGCCGTTGATGGCTCCGCTCAGGTGGACCTCAGTGCTGTTGCTGACCGGCCTCGCAGTCCTAGGTGCCACCAGGGCGATCAGGCAGTACTACGGGCGCCGGGTGGCGGGTGCGAACACTCAACTGCCGATCAGCGCATTCCGTGCCTACCTCGGCCTACTGGGCATGACCCTGCTCAACCCCATGACCGTCATCTACTTCGCCGCCCTCGTCCTGGGCGGACAGAGCGCAGCTGATCCGGGCCGGCTCGAACGGGCCGTCTTCGTCATCGCCGCGTTCATGGCGTCAGCAAGCTGGCAACTGGCCCTGGCCGGCGGCGGTGCGCTGCTTGGCCGCGCGTTGACCGGCGCCCTCGGCCGCCTTCTCACCGCGCTGACCTCGAGCCTCGTCATCGTTCTGCTTGCCTTGGCGCTGATGACATAACCACTCGGAGTCTGCTTATGTCACCGTCACCAGTTGGCCGCGAGTGCCCGGATCGCCGCCCGCTAAGAGGTCTGGATCGTCAAAGGGTGTGGGCGTGGGCGCGGGTGGGGGCCAGGAACAGGAGGACGGGGCGCCCGGTGTTGGGCAGGATGTTGGAGTAGGCCTGGAGCTGGGGGGCGTAGTAGGCGACGCGGGCGTCGAGGGCGGCTGCGGGGATGGCGTCGGTCTTGTAGTCGACGATGATGAGGGTGCCGTCGTCCTCGCGGTAAATGAGGTCGACGAAACCCTCGAGAACCGTGCCGTCAGGTTGCAGCGTGCCGATGTAGGACTCGCGCCAGTGCTCGCGCTCGGCGGCTCGCTGGACCACCTCCGAGGCCAAGGCTGAACGAACCAGCGCGGTCACGACGTCGGCGTACTCGACGACTCCCTCCGCCACACACTGGGCGGAGACGGCCGCATCGAGGCCCGCGCCGGTCGCGAGGTCTACGACTTGGAGCACGCCGTGCACGGCTCGGCCGATGGCGGTGCCGTAGCGGCCCTTGGACCAAGGCGGAAGCTCGAGGTCGCGCGGCGCCTTGGCGATGCCTGGGTCCGCACCTTGAAGGGCGACGTCCGGACCGGTCCCCTCGAGCCCGGAGGCGCTCTGGGCAGACCTTCTGCGGCTGGCCTGCCGCGCGGAGCTCACTCGCGCCTCCCACTCGGCGCGGTTCACCGGCGGCGCGATCTCGGCGGACGTCCGGGCGTCTACCGAACGGACAACAGCGGCCGGGCTCGTGAAGAGTGTCGCGTTGGCAGCCTCGGCTCCACCCGCCTGCGCAAGAAGTTCGGCGTTGCTCGAGTGACGGCGGTTGCCAGATCGGTGCAACGAGACGATCAGGTGATCCCGCGCTCGCGTGGCCGCGACATAGAGCAGGCGTCGACGTTCGTAGTCGTCCATCTGCTCGTCGACGGGTTGCACAAGGTCGAAGTCCTCGGTCTGCACGGACGCCTTCAGCTTGACCGCGTAACCACCATCAGCCGGCCACAACACCTGTACGCCGCGCTGGCGATTCGGCGCCGCGGTCATGCCGGACAGGATGACGATCGGGAACTCCAGGCCCTTGGCGGCGTGGATCGTCATCACGCGGACGGCGTCCGTGTCGGTCTCGGGCAGCACCGCCTCAGCGACGCGCGACGCCTCTTCGCCTTGATGGGCGGCCCAAGCCAGGTAAGAACGCAACCCGCCGTGCTCCACCTCGGACCAAGCCCGCGCCTGATCCACGACGAACCGGACCCGGCGCCAGGCATCACGAGCGCGCGGGCCGGTCGCGGCGACTTCCAGCATCCGGCGATCAGCGACGATCTTGGCGAGCACTTCGCTCGGCGTCATCCAGCGCGCCGCGTAGTACGTCCGGCGCAGCCACTCCATCGCCTCGCCGACGGGGTGAGTCAGCAGCGAGTCGGGGACGGGCGCGGTGAGCGTGAACGAGCCGCCTGACCGTTTCCAGCCGAAGAGGTCATCGTCACCGCAGCCGAACAGGGGCGAGCGCAGGGCCGTCACCAACGCAAGCTGGTCACTCGGATCGCCTAGAGCGCGGGCGCAGGCCAGCAGGTCGCGGACCTCGGCGGTCTGGTAGACGAGCGAACTGGCTTCCGCGCGATACGGGATGTCGGCCTGGTCCAGGGCTTCTTCGAGGAACGGCAGGGATGTGCGCGCCGGCACCAGCACTGCGATGTCGCCGGCTCCGGCTGCGCGCCACTCGGACGCCTTCTCGTCGTACACCTGCCAGCCCTCACGAAGCGCCTGGTCGACAACAGCAGCCACATCCGCCGCCTCGCGCTCCCGCAGCACGCTCGCCTGGGCCCGAGGCAGATCGTCATGAGGCTCCGCCCCCAACACCACCACAGCCGGCCCGCCACCCCCGTCCCCCTGCGCCAAGTCGCCGCCCCCGTCGCCGCCCGGCAAGGCGCCCTCATCGATGGACGACTCAGCCGGCTCTGATGGCACCAGCGAAAGACCACGCCGAATCGGCGTCACACTCGCGAGCCCAGGCTCGGCCTCGGTCGAGTCCTCACCCAGCAAGGAGAGCTGGTCTCCGCGCACAGGTGATGCGATGGACGGCGCTTCAGACAGTGCACCGGGCGATGAGACGGCGGACGACTCATCAGCCACGGATGTCGGCGAGAAGGTCGGCGAGAAGGTCGGGCGGTGGGGGGTCAGTGATTGGTAGGAGGGTTGGGCAGCGGGTTCGGCTTGGATCAGGTTGGCGAAGACGGAGTTGACCCAGTCGAGGACGGGGGCGACCGTGCGGAAGTTCGTGGTGAGGGCGACTGTTTCGCCGAGGAGCTCCTGGGCGGTCAGGTAGGTGGCGATGTTGGCTCGGCGGAAACGGTAGATCGACTGTTTCGGATCGCCTACGACGAAGAGCCGGCCAGGTGGCACCTCCACATCGCGCCAGTCCGGCGCGTCGGCTTCGGCGCCGCCCGCGATTCTGACGGCGAGTTCGATCTGGATCGGATCCGTGTCCTGGAACTCGTCCAGCAGCAGCCGCTGGTACCGCTCTTGCAGCGCCGACCGCACAGACGGATCCCGTCGCAGCAGGTCACGCGCGAGCACCAGCAGGTCGTGGAACTCCAGCCGCCCCTCCGCGCGCCGAAGCTCGGCAGACTCCAGCACCCGCACCGCGACCCAATGCGAAAGATGCCGCAGGCAAGCGTCGAGCAACAGCTCCACCAGCGAGCCGGCCACCTCGACGACCTCGGTGCAGTCGCCGCGGACCTTGGTGATGTCCGGCCAGTTCTCCTTGCGACCGATCCGGCCGACCTTCAGGACGCGCAGGGTCTGCAGGATCGCCAGCTGCGTCTCCTGATCAGTGGCGGCGCCGAGCATCGTGCCGAACTCACGGATCTGGTCCACCTTCGGCAGCAGCCGGTCGTCGGAGTCCAGGCAGTCGGCAGCGACCGCGCCGATCTTGGCCGCCGCGGCGACCAGCCCCGTCAGGTCCGGCATCTCCACCAGCTCCGGCGGGTCGACCAGGACGCGATCGCCGATCAGGTCCCAGTCGTTCCCGAACAGCCGGGCCAGCGAGCGCAGGTGTTTCAGTTCGACCCCGACCGCCATCGCCAGCAGCAGCGGTTCCGCGATCGAGTCATCGTCGAGCAACTGCTGCTGCAACTCTGCCCAACGCTCCTCGAACGCGACCGACGACCCGACCTCGTCCAGTACCTCGATCAGCGGCGGCAGCCCGGCCTCGATCGGATGCGCGAGCAGGAGTTGCTGCGCGAACGAGTGCAGCGTCCCGATCGACGCGGAGTCCAGGTCGTCCAGGGCTTCGTCCGCGAGCCGCCTGTCCGGCCCCTTCCGCGCCTTCTCGAACTCCACCCGCAGGCGGTCCCGCAACTCCGCCCCGGCCTTCTCCGTGAACGTCACCGCCGCGATCGTGCTCAGCGGCACGCCGTCGCGCAGGACCAAGGTGGTCACCCGGTCTACCAGCGCGTGCGTCTTGCCCGAGCCGGCGCCGGCCTCGACGAAGAGCGTCTCCGAGGTGTCCGACCGGATCTGTTCGCGGGCCTCCGCGTCCAGCAGTTCCTCACTCATCGAGGGCCACCTCCTCGAAGGCAGGCAGTGCACCCGGATCGATCAGCCGCACGAGCCTCTCCAACGTCGGATCGTTCCGCTTGCGCTCCCACCGGCTGCGTACCTCGCTGTGCCCGATCCCGTCGGGGTTGCAGTAGGGACATTGCACCCACAAGAAGTCCGGCACCTCGGGCGCCTTCGCAGGGAAGTACCCGGCGGCGATCGACGAAACGATCACGTCCAGCGTGTCCACGTAGCGATCCGCCACCTCAGCGGTCAGTGGCACGGGGATCCGCCGCCCACCCTTGCGAACGAACCAATAAGACGCCTCAACCGGTGTCGACTGCTCACCCAAGCGGGCCCGCGCGGCATACGCATAGACGGGCAGCTGCAGCTTCGTCCCAGCAGCAACCGGATCTGATTCGATCGCCTCGTAGCGCGAGAAGCCGCCCGTCTTCACATCGGTGACGTAGATCGTGCCGTCTTTGCCCAGATCCACCTTGTCCGCGCTTCCTCGCAGCAGGACGCGACCTGACGGGACGGGGATCTCCACCGGTGGTTCACCGTCGAAGCCGAACCGCAGCTCGCTCGCAACCACCGAAGCGTCATGCAGGGTGCGCCAGCGATCATCGTCAGCCAGCAGGACCAGCAGATCACCCAGGACACGAAGCCGCTCGCGCTGCCACAACCGCGGATGCCCCGTCAGTCCCTCAGCCTCGAAGCGGTCGGCAAGCTCCGCACCGATCGCGAGCAACAGCGACCTCTGCTCGTCTGCCCAGGGCTCGCCATAGCCCGGCAGCGAGCCCGCTAGGCGGGAGACGAACGCATCCAGGCTGTTGTGAATCAGGTTCCCTATCTGCAGGGGCGAGATGACGAGTAGATCCTCGGGCGATTCGAGTGGTTCGACCTGCAGCAGCCGCTCGACGAAGTACGCGTGCGGGCAGGTCGCATAGGACTCGAGCGAGGTCGGCGAGGCGACGCGATCGTCCACCGCATAATCCGGCAGCCCTGCCACGCCCGACAGATTCCCGTCGAAGCGAGTGAACTCGTCGCCGGCTCGCGCACGCAGCAAGGCCCGGGCCCGATCGACCACCCCGTCGGCGAGAGACAACCCGGCCGAGGCTGCTCGCACCTGCCAGTCCTGCTCCGTCGCCGGCATAGTTGCCGTAGTCAACGAACCGGCGTAGGACGCCGACGTGAGCATGCGGTCGCCGTACGACGCCTGGTCCCATTCCGTCGCGGCGAGGGCGTGATCGCCTGTCAGTGACCGCAACGTGCCGAGCAACCAGCGCGTCGGCAATCGCCGGCTGGATCGCCGCAGATCGCCACGGGGGAACGACGCGACCACTCGCGACGATCCCGCTGAGAAGGCTGCGAGCAGGTGCCGCTGCTTCTCGTCCAACCGATCACGGAAGGACGCCAGCTCAGGCGCCGCGGCCTCGCGGACGCGATGGGGGAGGAGCGCATCCTCGTGGACGCGGCCTGGATAGAGGTCTTCTGACAGACCGAGCACATACACGACGTCCACCGACAGCCCGATGCTCGTCGACAACGGCGCAACCAGTACTCCGGTGCCGAACGTCCCGACGCGGGGGAGGGACTGTTGCAACTCCAGGTCGAGGACGTCTCGCAGTACGGTCAGGCTGGCCGGTGTGCCGAGCTCGTCCAGAGTGGACAGCCCGCGGAGGGATCCCTCGACCGCGACCGCGGCATACTGCTCCTCGACGGGCAGCGATGAGTAGTCGCCGAGCAGATCCTGGAACAGCCTGAGCACCGACTGCGCGAGCTCCGACCAGCTCCCCAGGAGCGAAGCCGCGTTCAACCGGCGCCGGAGCTCCGTCGCGAATTGGTGCAACTGCTGAGCGGTAGCCGCGTTGCGCTGTGCACGGCGGACCGCGGCCGGACGAGGATCCTCCGCGGCCTGCTCCTGCTCGGCCGTACGCCGCTCTGACTCCACATAGCCCGCGAGTCGCACGTCCCAGTCGTCGCCGCGAACCACACCGGCGACCCGGGACAGGCGCTCCCACTGCGGCACCGGGATCCGCTCGCCGGTGAAGTCTCGCGTCGGCGCGTTGGCCAGAGCGCGGAACACGTCGGCCCGGGGGAGATCGTGGTCGACCAGCGCGAGCACTTCCAGCAACGTCCGGCCGAGTGCCCGCTCGTGGACCGGCCGGGTCCCCGGGCCGTTGACCTCGATCCGCGCGGCGGCGAGGTGCTCGTGCAGCAACCTCGCATACGGCGTCGCGGCCGAGTAGAGCACGGCGATCCGATGAGCCGGCGTGTGCTCCAGCGCGGCAACCACATCCCGCACCACGCAACGAACCTCGTCGTCGGCATCCGACGCGTTGAGCACCTCGGTCGCGACCGGGTAGTTCTTCGAGATGGAGGTCGGCAGGTCGATGCCGATCCGCTCGAGCGATCGCCGGACCGCGCGGTCGGCCCGCCGGACATCGGTCAGGCCGACGATCACGGTCAGATCCGCCGCGGCCGATCCCAACGCCTCCACGAACCCTGCTTCGGCCTGGGTCAACTCCTGCGGCAGATAGAGCACCAACGCGCCGAGCTCCGCCACCACCGCCGGGCTCTCCGCGGCTCGGGCCGACGCGGCACGCAGCAGGTCCGTCTCGTCGTACCAGTCGGGCATCAGTCCGCCGGTGATCTGACGATGCAGCCGCACCAGATCAGGAGCGAGCCCGGACGCGGCTGCGACCTTGTCCAGCGCCGATTCGCTGAGATCGCGCAACTCCCGATGAGCTGCGGCAAGCGCTTGGATCGTGGACGGGTGATCCGCCACCTCTTCGAAAACCCCCGGCGCCTTCGACAGCGCGGTACGCCAGGTCGCGGCCACGATCGGGCGCGTGGCCGGCCGGCGCGGGGCGAGCAGGCCGCCGGCGAGTTGCTCGGCCAGCCGCGGCAGGGTCGCGAGGTACAGACCGGCGATCCCGGACACGGCGAGGAAGCGGCGGGCGATGACACCGGCGAGATTGTTCGGCAGCAGCAGCGTGACGGGCTTCATCGGGTCGTCGCCCTTCAGCCCCGCGACGACCTCGCGAAGCCGCTCCAGCGCTGCCGCGCCGTAAGCCGTGGTCTCGATCCGGATGCCGCTCACCCTTCCCCCCTCCTTGCCGAAGCCGAAGATCCCTGCCGTCAGACGACTGACTGTCAGACCAGACGCTAGAGCACCGCGTGGACAAAAAACGTCGCACCCTGACCAGAAAACTCGGAAGGATGGCAGGAGATCGGCAGAACGAGGCGCGCCAGTGTCGCTGCGGTGGCGGCGAACGGCTCGGACAATGAAGGAATGACCCAGCAGACCATGATCGCCCGCGCTCTGATGGTGCTGGTGTTCGCCCCTGCGGGCGGCCTCTTCGGAAAGGCGGTCGCCGAGGCGGCGGGCGGCCATCACTGGTGGAGGTGGCTCGTCGCCGCACTGGTCTGGCTGGTCCTGTTCGGACTGGTTTCGGTGGCGGTGTCGAACCACTTCGACGAGCACAGATAATGCTCCGATGGCCGCCGCGTTGCACCACCTCGAGATCTGGGTCCCGGACCTCTTCCGGGCGATGACCAGCTGGGGCTGGGCCCTCGGCCGGCTGGGCTGGAAGGAAGGTGACAGCTGGCCCGGCGGATTCAGCTGGACCAGTCCGGATGGTTCGTACCTCGTCGTGGAGCAGAGCCCCGCGATGTCGGCGCCCGACCACGACCGCCTCCGGCCGGGCATGAACCACGTTGCGCTGAACGCGGCAAGCCGGGCCGAGGTCGACACGATCGTTGCCGAGGCAGGAAAGAACGGCTGGACCTTGATGTTCGCCGACCGCCATCCGTACGCCGGTGGGCCGCGGCATTACGCCGCGTTCCTGCACAACGAGGACGGCTACGAACTCGAGATCGTGTCGCCCTCGGACTAGGCCGGCAGATGAGACTTTGTCGTGGCTGGAGTGACACGTGGGGCTGCTGGTGTGACATGGTTGGTCGGAACGGTCGCGGGGCAAGTGTGGAAGGACGGTGCTCGTGACGGCGAAGCCTGACGGGGAAAGCATGCCCGGACCGGTTTCTCCGGAGATCCTGGAAGCGCGGATCCGCGGTCTGCAGTACGCACTCGGCCAGTTGCTCGAGAACGCACGTCAGCTCACCCGGGGCGAGCACCAGCGCGCGGTCCAGTTGCACCGCCAACTCCAGGAGCAGACGGCCATCGCCCGGCGCGAATCCCGTGGCCTGGTTGAGGCCGCGACCGCCGAGGCACTCGCCACTTCGGAGCCCGCCGCGCGTCTGCTGGCCGACCGATTGGCGCCTGGCCTGGCCTCGATCCCGCCGAACGACGCCCGCTGGCGCTCGAGGCATCTCGTCGGCGCCGGCGCCCCGTCGTACGTGCGGGTCGGTGAGTTGGAGGCCGGTACGCCGGTCGTCGCGCCGCTGTTGCGCACCAACGGCTGGAAGGTGACGGCGGATCGCAATGCATCCGCGCGGCAGCTCCTGCAGAGCGTGGCGCTGCGCCTGGTTGCCGCGGCCGAGCCGTTCCGGCTGCGCATCGACGCGTTCGACCCGCGACTGACCGGGATGATGGGGCTGCTCGGGCACCTGACCACGAAGTACCCGCAATTGGTGCCGAGGGCAACACATACCGCCGAGCAGTTGCATACGGTGCTGTCGGGGCTCGTCGACGTCTCCTCGCTCCGTGCCAGCAGGCAGGCGCAACTGGGCCACAAGCGATTCGAGGAGCTCATCCGAGAGACGGGGCGGGTGACCGACCCGTACAGGTTGATCGTCCTCTTCGACTACCCGTCAGGCATCGACACCCTCGCGCAGCGCGACCTGGTCCGGCTGGCGGCGACCGCGGCGGATCGGGGGATCTGCTTCCTGGTTCATCACGACCCCGCCTCGACGTCGGAGTACGAGGTCGACGCGAGGCAGTTGCTCGAGCTGCTCACGCCGGTCACGATCACGGGCGACAAGGTCGAGGTGTCCACCCTGCAGAGCGTGCCGGCCCGGCTCGATCCGCCGTTCGACGCGAATATTGCCGCAGGCATCTGTGATGTCGTCGCCGAGCTGGCGGAAATCGCGGTGCTGCCGACCATCGAGTTCAACCGGACCCTGCCGGACCGCACGACCTGGTGGCATCCGGTCAAGGACGAGTTGAGCACGGTCATCGGGTACGACGACCGCACCCCCGCGCTGGTCCGTCTGCGCAGCGGCAACCCGGCGCTTCCGCATGTCCTTGTCGGGGGCGCTGTCGGGCAGGGCAAGTCCAATCTGCTGCTCGTCCTGATCCACGGGCTCGCCGCGCGCTATCACCCGGCGGATCTGGAGATGTACCTGCTCGACTTCAAGCACGGCGTCGAGTTCTCGGCGCTCGGCCCTGCCAATGAGCGTGAGCACTGGCTGCCGCACGTTCGCGTGCTGGGCATCCACAGCGACCGGTCGTTCGGGCTTGCGGTGCTGCGGCATCTGTCGGACGAGCTCGCCCGGCGCAGCGAGATTTTCAAGTCGCACGGCAACGTCGCCGACATCGCCGAGCTGCCCCCTGGGCCGGATCGCCCGCCGCGCATCCTCGCAGTACTGGACGAGTTCCAGGTGTTGCTGGAAGACGACGACGAGCTTGCTGATGAGGCTGCGCGGTTGCTCGAGCGGTTGGTCAGGCTGGGACGTGCCTATGGCGTGCACGTCGTGCTGGCGACGCAGACGATCGAGGGCGTCAAGCGGCTGTCGACACGGCGCGACTCGATCTTCGGGCAGGTGCCCTACCGGATCGCGCTGAAGACGACGCCGGCCGACTCGCAGGCGATCCTGCGCACGGGCAACACGGCCGCGGCCGAGCTGCAGTTCCGCGGTGAGGCCGTGCTGAACGCGAACTTCGGATCACCTGACGACAATCAGCACGTGCTCGTCAGCTTCGCGGACAAGGGCGTACTGGACGATCTTCGCCGCGAACTATGGGTGAGATCCGGTACTACGAGGCCGCCGCGGGTGTTCCACCTGGCAGAGCCGGCGAGGTTGCCCGACACGGCCGCGGCAATGGCTCCTGAGCTTGGGCGGCCGTGGACGGGGTTGCCGATCGCCGTCACGGAGGCGCCGGTCGCCGTGGAGGTTCGCCCCGAGCCGGGCGCCGGCGTACTGGTGCTCGGTGATGGTCCGGCGGATGCGCTCGGTGTGTTGACGGGGTTGGCCGTCTCCGCGGCGGCGGCCGCCGTAGTGCCGCCAAGATTCATCTTCATCGACGGCACCGGCTCCGCGCCGGTGGTTGCTGAGGGCAAGGATGCGTTGGTCCACGCGCTGCGGCAGCTCGGCTGTGAGGTCGAGACGATCGACAAGCACGAGGAAATCGCGCCGCGGATGTTCGGCCTGCGCGATGCCGTGCGGGACGGACGCGTCGGCGGGGAGACATACCTGCTGGGGTTCGGCTTCCACGGGGTGCCGAAGATGCAGACGCACGCGGAGGGCTTCTTCGAGAGTCCCGCGAACGCGCTGCAGGAGATCGTCCGCGACGGCCCAGCGCAGGGGCTGGTCACCTTCGGCTGGTGGAACCGCCTGCACGTCTGCACCGAACAGCTCGGCTACGGCCGCGCCAATGTGGCCACGCACCTCTTTTTGCGTCACCCGCAGGACGGTGTCCGCGCCGTGTGCGGGCCGCTCGTCCGTTGGGCGTCGGAGCCGCACCGGGGGTTGCTGTGGGACGGACTGCATCCGGAGGCACAGGTCGTCGTACCGTTCGCGCCGCTGCATGTCGACGAGGTCGACCGCTACCTGGAGCTGGTACGCCGATGAAGACCGAGGAGCAGGAGTGGTCCGAGTACGTCCGGGCCCTGCGGCAGGTCGCCGGAGCCCGGGCGGACGCCCAGCAGGCCCAGGACCGGCTGACCGCGAACCGGTCGAAGGCAGAAGCCACGGCGATGGCCGAGGCAGACGCGATGGCCGAGCGCGGCCGCAAGCTGGAGGTCCGGCTCAACGCGCTCGCAGAGAAGGCGGCCGTCAGCCTGCAAAGGGCGGGAGTTCCCCCGGACGGCAAGCAGACCGCTACCTCGATGCCTGCGATCAGAGGAATCACCGACATCGAAGCGGCCGCGGCCAAGCTCACCAAGCAGCTCGGTGAGACCGTCGACCGGTTGGAGGAGGTCCGTGCGAAAGCCCGGGCCGAGCAGGAGCGCCGCAAGCGCCGTACGATCAGCGCCGCACTGGTAGCAGTGGGCTTCGTCGCGGTCTGGGTGATCTCCGGATCGTTGCTGGCCGGGCTGGAGGCCGCCGCGATCGAGGCGGCCACCATGCTCGCCGCATCCCGCGTACTCGGGCTGCCGCGGCTCCCCGGCGCACGGTGGTGGGGCTGGGGTGGTGCGGTCCTGGTGATCATCCTGATGGCGGCCGGGCTGCCCTGGTGGATCGCGATCCTCGTCCCGGTCGTGGTCTCCGGCACGGCGATCGTGCTGCCGAAGAAGAACAAGTCCTAGCCAGGGTTCGCCACAGCACTTCAAGCAGAGGGGCAGTCAGTGTCCGACGTACAGCGGCTCAAGGAACAGCTGCATCAGGTCTCGGCCGAGGCCAAGCAGGCAGCTGGAGGCTTGGCCGGATTCAAGCTCCGCTTCACCCAGCACAGCGCGCAGGTGGAGAGTCTGATCGCCGGTACGGCGACCGGGGTGGATCGCGACATCTCCGAGATCCTGGACGCCGCCGGCAAGGCTGTCGAACAGGCAGCAGAGGCACTGGAGATCGCCTCGGCCGGCTGCAAGAACTACGCCGACCAGATCTGACCACTGATGCCGTCCGACCTGCAGCGAGTCGCCCAGGGGCTGGTCGAGTGCCTGGACGAGGTGCCGCAGGTGGTGCTCCAGCTGCAACGGACGGCCGAACGCTGCCGGGAGAGCGCGGCCCTGGCGATGGCCGCCTCGCAAGGGCGGGCGACCGTCGCCGCGCAGCAACTGGACGCCGCAGCCCGGTCCTGCGAAGCCGCGGCGCACTACCTGTCCATGGCACCCCCGAAGGCCAAGGCCTGGGCCGAGCGGCTGGTCGGTGGTTCGCAGTCGACCGACCGGCCCGACGCTGGATCCGCTGACCGCAACAAGGTGACCGGGGGAGCGGGTGACGTCGCCGATCGGGACGTGTTCGGCCGGATCAAGCGGACCTCGCTGCCGTTCAAGCCGGCCGAAGATGCCGAGGGCAAGGAGCCGCCGGTGATCAAGGTCGCCCGGAAGGCCCTGCAGAAGCTGCGGAAGCAGCAGCAGAAGGATGACGAGGAGCGGGAGCAGCACGAGCCGCTCAAGGTAGACATCGTGGTCGTCGGCGGCGGCAGGGCCGAGGTGGTGGACGAGCGGGACGACGACGAGCGGGACTTCGAGATCAAGGTCGAGCTGGACGAGGCGGCGACCGAACTGCTGAAGGCGATGGAGGAGCACGGCAAGCGCAACTGGCGCGAGGCGTCCCTGACCATCGACCAGGACCGGGTCACCGCCACCTTCACCTACGACGACCTGCCGGGGCTCAGCCGACCCACCGTCATCGACGTGGAGCTTCCGGAGCCCTCGAGCGGCCAGCAGGCGTCCGAGCCGATCGACGTACCGGAGATCGACGTACCGGAGATCGACGTGGAGATCACACCGGACTCGCGGGGCTGACTGCGGGAACGTGCAGTCGTGCGAGCGCTCTGGTCGGGTCCGAAAATGTCTCTGCGGAATCGCGTCATGAACCTGTGGGCCGGCCGTCACTACCAGTGAACCCATCCCCACAGGGAAGTGGAAGTGATCGAAGTGAACCGCAGCTCCTCGATGCCGCCGATGGGAACACCGACAGGCCTTCGTACGTCGACCGAACCGACCGGGCGCAGGGTGCACTGATGTCCGACAGCGCTGGTTCTGACCCCACCCCGCCGCCCCGGTCAGGTGCTGGTCCGAAACGCCGCCGCGTCCGAGTGTGGTTCGGGGACCACGTCGTCGCGGACTACCGGGCGGAGGCCGAACTGGCCGACCGCTATGCAGCGGCCATGTCGCGCCGGTTCGCCGGCCTGCGCGTGACCAGTGAACCGATCGCGGACAGCGATCCCACGCCCGGCCGCAGCCTGCCGGGCGAACGGCTCTGGGAGGTAACCCCGAAATGACATCGCGTCGCTTCCGGCTGATCCGCCATCACGACATCTCCGGCGTCAGCGGCACCGGTCCGGTCGCCGAGGGCGTCCAGTTCACCGACGGGGCGGTCGCGCTCCGCTGGTACGGCGACTATCCGACCACCACGGTGTGGGACGGCATCGACTCGGTGATCGCGATCCACGGTCACCAGGGCGCCACCGAGGTCGAGTGGCTCGATCCCGAAGCAGGCCCGGATCCGGAGCTGAAGGTGCGCACCGATCTGCCCCCGCGGCCCTGGCCCGACCTGCACGCGGCTCCGGAGCCCGAACCCGACCCGGACGAAGAGCCGGCAGCCGGCAACCAGCCCCATCACTGACCCAGACCACGACCGGATCCGGCGCCGCGGACCCGGTCTGACCCCGAGCGGGCCGCCGTCACTCCTCCCTCCGGCGTCGGCCCGCTCGACCACCTAGTTCTTGGTTCCCTGCACCTGGAGCAGGTCGAGGTTGTAGAACGTCGGCGCGCCGTCGCAGAGCTCCATCATCTTGGCGGCGAACTCGCTGGTGTCGGAGCGCTTGGAGTTCTCCATCGCGGCGTCGTACGAGTCGAACTCGACAATCGTGAAGTAGCGCCCGGGGTTGTCCCGGTCGGCGCAGGTCATGCCGCGACCGGGCACGGCGCTGTCGTTGTCGGCCTCGCGTGACTTTTGGAACTCGTCACCCAGTGCCGCGACCTCGTCCGGCTTGGACGTCCGATACTCGATGATCTGAACGAAACCAGCCATTTTTCCCCCTAGGTAGTAGTTGCCTTATCTACCGACAGTGCGCCTGCCTGGCTCGGCCCGCAAGGGTCTGTGGCGCGGGTTGACGCGGTGCCCGCGAGACGCCACGAACTGTGTCCGGCGTCTGCCCTCGGCAGAGCCGATGGGTTTTGTCGCAGCGGCCTGCTTGGCTGTCTCCGTGGACATTCTGATTCTTGGTGGAACGGCCTGGCTCGGTCGCGAGATCGCCGCGCAGGCGCTGGCTCGCGGACATGCCGTCACCTGCGTGGCGCGAGGCGAGAGCGGCTCTGTGGCCGAAGGAGCCACCTTGGTCACGGCTGACCGCAGCCGGCCGGACGCGTACGCCGGCGTGCCGGAGCAGGAGTGGGACGCCGTCTTCGAGGTGTCGTGGCAGCCAGGGTTCGTGAGGGGTGCACTGGATGCCTTTGCGGGGAAGGCCAAACACTGGACGTATGTGTCGTCCGGCAACGCCTACGAGAAGTTCGATACGCCTGGCGCGGATGAATCGGCACCGCTTCGGGCTGCGACGGAGGCGGACACGGTCGACCGGGAGCTTTACGGCGAGGCGAAGGTCGCGAGCGAGCTGGCATCGGTCGAGGCGGTGGGGGATCGTCTGGTCATCGCTCGGGCAGGCCTGATCGGCGGCCCGGGCGACAGCAGCGACCGGGCGGGGGCTTGGGTGGCTCGCGCGGCCCGAGCGCCGGAGGAGGTGCTGCTGGTGCCGGACACCCCGGATCTCGCGACCTCGGTGATCGACGTCCGGGACCTCGCGGCATGGCTGCTGGATTGTGCTGAGGCCGGTCGGACGGGGACCTTCGATGCCGTCGGCCCGGTGGTGCCGTTCGGGGAGTGGATCGAGCTGGTCCGGTCGATCGGCGGTCACACGGGGCCTGTTGTCCTGGCGCCGCGGGACTGGCTGGAGGAGCAGAAGGTCGAGCAGTACATGGGGCCCGAGTCGATCGCGATGTGGTTGACGGAGCCGGGCTACGAAGGCTGGTCGAGTCGCAGCGGGCAGGCGGCGGTGGCCGCCGGCTTGAGGCATCGGCCGCGGGACGAGTTCTTGCGCGACACCTTGGCCTGGGAGCGCGAGCTCGGCCTGGACCGCGAACGCAAGGCCGGTCTCAGCCCTCAGCGTGAGAGGGAGTTGATCGAGTCCTTGGCCGAGTGATCGTGGCAGGGTGGGTGGCATGCGTCTGGTGCTGATCTCCGACACCCACCTTCCGGTCCGCGCGAAGAAGCTCCCGGCCGCCGTCTGGGAGGCGGTCGACCAGGCCGATGTGGTGATCCACGCCGGCGACTGGGTGCACGTCGAACTGCTCGACGAGCTGGAAGCGCGCGCGGAGCGGTTGATCGGGTGCTGGGGCAACAATGACGGAGCCGAGCTGCGGGCGCGGCTGCCCGAGGTCGCCCGGGTCAAGCTGGACGGGGTGTCGATCGCGGTCGTGCACGAGACCGGTTCTGCCAAGGGCAGGGAGGAGCGCTGCGAGCGGGCGTACCCCGACGTGGATCTGCTCGTGTTCGGCCACAGCCACATCCCGTGGGACACGACGACGCAGCGAGGGCTGAGGCTGCTGAACCCGGGCTCACCGACGGATCGTCGGAGTCAGCCGTACTGCACCTACCAGACCGCCGAGATCACCTCGGGCCGGCTGGAGAAAGTTGCCCTACACAACCTTTGATCCCGCGAGCGCGAGTCGCCGGTGAGGAATCACCGGCGCGCGGGCGACCCGCAGTACCGACTAGGCGTTGGCTGCTTCCTTGACCCGGGTCTTGATGCGGTCACGGACCTCTTCCGGCGTATAGGCGCGACGCTTGCGCTCGCCCCGTGCGATCACCACACCGGTTGCCGCGACTCCGACAATCCCCGCCAGTCCTACAACCTTCCATGCCTTCATGAGCACTAACCTAGCGACGTGGAGACGCGGATTTCGCTGGATGATGCTACGGAACTGACACGAACAGGTGACATTTGGTTGTTCCGGGGTGAGAGTGCGGCCGATCGCGCAATTCAGCTCACTACCAACAGCCCCGTCAACCACGTCGGTATGGCGATCGTGCTCGAGGACCTGCCGCCGCTGATGTGGCACGCCGAGCTCGGTCGATCCCTGCCGGACATGTGGTCGGGGGAGCACCAGCGCGGCGTACAGCTGCATGACCTGCGCGACGCGGTGCTCGTGTGGTCCCGCAGGTACGGCCAGCGCGCCTGGCTTCGGCAGCTCGAGTACCCGATCACCCACGAGACCGAAGACGCCGTACTGCGAACTGTCGCGCGCCTGGACGGTACTCCGTTCCCGTCGACGGCCCGGCTGGCATCGCGCTGGCTGCGCGGGCGGATCCCCAAGTTCCGCCGCGGTGAACGCGAACTGGAACTGGAGAGCGCGTACTGCGCCGAGGTGGTTGCCGTCACTTACGAGGAGATGGGGCTGCTCCCCGGCGGTCGACGGCTCAACTGGTACGACCCGGGCCGCTTCTGGAGCGGGGATGACCTCGAGCTGACCGGTGGCGCCAAGCTCGGCGAGGAGATCGCCATCGACATCCCGGTCGAGGAATCAGGAAGCGCGGGCTGACACGGTCGTCCGCCGGGCTCGCATCCACAAGATGACGTCGAGCGTGCGGAGCGAGGAGATCGTCGGGTCGAGCTCAGCCGCCTTGTGGGCGCGGATCAGGTGGTCGCGGATCTGAGGAGTCAGGGCGGACTGCAGGGACATCCACCAGTCCGCGCCCTTGCCGAGATCGACCAAGCCCCGCACCTGCGCGTCGTACATGGGAATCAGCCTCGGGCGTTTGCGCGCCAGCAGTTTGTGCGCGGTCACCCAGGCTGTTCCGTGCTCGCCGCCGTTCCAGGCCATTGCGCGGAGCTTCGTGAAGAGCTGGAAGGCCGCCGACTTCGGGCCGAGGTGTGCCCTCGACGCGGACCAGAGGTCAACGTCGGCCGGGATGTCGGTCAGGAGCGCCGAGATCTCCGCTGCGTCCGTCCCGAGCAGCCGGGCCGAGACCGTGATCGGGAGCCGGACGCTCACCGCTGAGAGGGCAACGATGTCGTCCGAGGTGAGCCGGTTCCTGTTGCGGTGTTGTTCTTCCGGCGTGCCGATCCGTTCGAACCAGCGGCCCGTGTAGCTCGAAGGACCGTCCTGGTAGTAGGTCCTGAGGTCTTGGATGGCCTGCGGGTCTGTGACGAACTGCAGCAGCCGGCCGGACAGGCCGGTGTCGATGGTGATTTGCATGTCGCTCCGTGCCAGTGCTTTCCGCGGTTTGGTGGTCAGTACCACAAACCCGTAGTACCGCTGACCGGCCGCTGCAGATCCGGCTCGAAGCCAGGGGTCTGCGGGCAATTGGGCGTGCTCGGCTGACTCATGTGGTTGCCTCCGGTTCGCGCTCGCGCGCAGGGTCGATGCGCGGCGTCTTCGCGGCGTTTCCCCCCACGCATACGGCCTATCGATCGTTCCAATGCGTTCGTTACAAAGAGTTGCCGATCGGTCTGGCTCTGGAGCGAGCCGGTTCCCGGTCGCGGAAACTGTCGGTGCGCCGTGATTGGCTTGCTACGCGTTGGAGCCGGGCTCGAGTTGGAGGAGGCGCTGGGGATGTATGCCGTCATCGACACCGAGACCACTGGCCTGCTGCCGGGGCAGCGGCACCGGGTGATCGAGATCGCCGTCGTGCTGCTGGACGCCCAGGGCCGGTTCGAGCACGAATGGGTCACCTTGCTGAATCCTCGGCGCGACCTCGGCCCGCAACACATCCACGGGATCCTGACGGCCGACGTGCTGGCCGCGCCGGAGTTCGCCGACGTCGCCCGGCACTTGGGCCGGCTGCTCGCCGGGCGGATGGTTGTCGGCCACAACGTGGAGTTCGACCTCGGGTTCCTCCGGGCGGAGTTCGCGCGCCTCGGCTTCGCAGTACCGCTGATCACTGAGCGGTCGATGTGCACGATGGCCCTGGCGGGCTATCTGTATCCGGGCGCCAAGCGAACGCTCGGCGCATGCTGCACGGCGGCCGGGATCTCCTTGGAGGGTTGGCATTCGGCCCTTGCGGACACCCGTGCAACGGCCGAGCTCTTCAGCCGGTATTTGCAGGCATTTCCTTCACCGCCGCCCTGGCAATGGGCGTACGACGAGGTCCGCGGGCTGAGGTGGCCCGAGCTGCCGGGTGCCGAGTTCACGCCGACGGTCCGACCTGTTCACGCAGCTGGTCGGCATGGCTGGATGAGCCGGCTGGTCGACCAGTTGCCCCGGGTGCCGGAGCCACCGCAAGCCGATTCGTACTTGGCCGTGCTGGACATGATCCTGGCCGACCGCGAGATCAACGCCGCGGAGGCGGACCAGTTGGTGCACGTCGCGACAGATCTCGGGTTGACGCGATCACAAGTGGACAAGCTGCACCGGTACTACGTGGAGGCGCTCGCGGCGGCCTTGTGGAGCGACGGCGAGGCCGAGGTCAGCAGCGACGAGCGGAATGACCTCGACCGGGTTGCGGTGATGCTGGGTCACCGGGCCACGGATGTGGACGAGGCGCTGTTGCGGGCCAGCGATGGTCGCTACCAAGTCCCCACGCGCCCTGGTGCGCAGGGATTTCCGCCCGGCAGCACGATGGTCTTCACCGGCGACATGGTCGAGCCGCGCGAGCTTTGGTGGGACCGCGCGGTGGCGGCCGGCTTCAACCCCCAGGAGGCGGTGCGCCCCGACACCACCTTCGTAGTGGCAGCCGACGCGGACAGCCTCTCGGTCAAGGCCCGTGCGGCCCGCTCCTACGGCATCCCCATCATTGCGATCGAGGATTTCCGCCGCCTGTTGTTCAACTCCGAACAACAGAGGGCGAGCTGACGCGCCCGGGCGACACACCGGCCTGCTCTGCGCCTTCGTCCGAAAGGAGGCGAAGACCTACGGCACCTGCCGGTTGGCCGAAGGCGCGGAGGTTGCCGGCCGCCGGGTCCTGATCGTCGAGGACGTAGTCACCAGCGGCGGCCAGATCATCCTGTCCACCAAGGAACTGCGAACCCTCGGCGCCGACATCCGCGAAGCCCTCTGCGTGATAGACCGCCAACAAGGCGGCGAAGCCTCCTTGGCCGCGGCCGACATCACCCTTGTCTCACTCCTGACCTCCACAGCCCTCCGCCCAACCCACTAGCACCTTTGCCTCCGCGGGCTCCGCGGGCCCGGCGTGCGCCAGCCAGCGAAGGCGGCGGCTGGCAGCTTCTTCGACCGCTGGCGGCTTGCAAGGCGCCAGTCGTCGGAAAGCCTGCCAGCGGCCAGCGGACAGCGGGCGCCAGCCGAATTCCCGCCCTGCCCTTACGCGAGGTCCACGCCCACGGAAGCACCGGCGTTACAGCTGCTCCTCCTCATCCTCGTCGTCACCTTCGCGGCGTTCGATTTCGAAGCGGAGGGTCTTGCCGGAGCGGATGCGCTCGACTGCTGCCAGGCAGGCCGCGTCGCTCATGTGTACGCCGATCTCGCCGAGCTTGTTGCGCAGGACGAGTGCGGCGTCCTCCGCCGACCGGGAGCTCGACTCGTTGATGGCCTCGATGGTGGTGGCGGTGAGCTTCTCGCGAATGTCCGGGTGGACCTGGTGGATCTCGTGGGTGATTCTGAACTCCGTCATCGTGCCCTCTCCCGGTTCTGACAGCCTGCCCCGTGGCTCTGCGCCAAGCGTAGTCATCGCGGGCCGTTATACGAGTACCCGATTGACGAAAGTCTCCAATCGTTCTTCGAGCCGATCGGCGCGGACCTCGGGTGGGGCGGTCTCACCTTGAGGGACCTCGACGTCGCGCAGCCCGCGGATGTAGAGGGAGCACGCCAGATCGGCGCAGATGTAGGTGCCGACGGTGTTGCCCGCCCGTCCGGCCGAACCGGCTCGCCGAGCCGC
Organism: Kribbella alba; assembly: GCF_039529635.1. NCBI lineage: Bacteria > Bacillati > Actinomycetota > Actinomycetes > Propionibacteriales > Kribbellaceae > Kribbella > Kribbella alba. The sequence goes on from NZ_BAAANE010000007.1 coordinate 111,308, forward strand.
GAACAACGCGACATCAGTGATCTGGTGGGCGGTATGGCAGAGGTCGCACAAGCCGGTACCGCGCCGCGGCCTACCCGTCGCGGCCGTGTTCAGGGCGATCCCGGTCACCTCGGCGTCCCGACGTACGACGAGGTACGCGCGGGCGGGCGCCTTCGGGTCGCGCCAGCCGAGGTAGTCCAGCGAGTCCCACGCCAGGTCGGCGAAGTCGCGCGGGAGCGTCATCGCCTTCACCAGGCTCTTGGACGAGTTGACGAAGGAAGTCCTGATCTCCTCCACGCTGAGCGGCAGCACTGTGGTCCTCCGAATCGGTCGGCGACCACCCACCCAACCCGCCGGCCAGGATCGTCGCAACTCAATAACTGGTTGCCTCAGGCAATCAGCTGCGCGCGCGGGACGGCCAACTGATCCCGTCGCGACCTGCTCGATCATCGCATGCCGGCCGTACCGGCCGCCGTCGAGGCGATGGCCCCTGCGCGGCGGACCCGGCTCCGGTATAGGCCGGTCCGGGCGGCTTCGGGAGGGATGTGTTCGTTCTCCGCTATCCGGTGAATCCACGTGTTTGGGGCTGGACGGAATGCCGTCGGGTCTGCCAGGTTTGAAGATACAAAGTTCAACTATTTCCAGGAGGCGGACTGTCATGACTACTGGGTACTCCGAGCTGACCGGTGACTACACCATCGACCCCGCGCACAGCCGGATGGGTTTCGTCGCGCGGCATGCGATGGTGGCCAAGGTGCGTGGGTCGTTCGACGACTTCGAGGGCACGTTGCACATCGACGGTGAGCACCCGGAGAACTCCTACGGGCGGGTGACGATCCAGGCCAAGAGCATCGATACCCGCAACGACCAGCGTGACGAGCACCTGCGCAGCAACGACTTCCTCGACATGGCCAACAACCCGGAGATCACCTTCGTCTCCACGTCTGTCGAGCAGACTGGTGAGAACACTTTCAAGGTCACCGGCGATCTGACCATCCGCGGCGTCACCAAGCCGGTCACCATGGACTTCGAGTTCACCGGCAGCGCGGTCGACCCCTACGGCAACGTCCGGATCGGCCTCGAGGGTACGACGGTGCTGAATCGCAAGGATTGGGGCGTCAGTTGGAACGCCGCGCTCGAGGGCGGCGGCGTATTGGTGAGCGAGAAGATCACCCTCGAGATCGAGGTCTCCGCAATCAAGAACGCCTGAATCAAGATCGCCTGATGGGAGCTGACCCCTTCGCGGGCACCCGTGGGATCCGCGTGGCCTCTAGTCGCGCGGTCCCGGGTCGGCGTGGATCACCTCTGTGGCGATGGAGTTCGGTGCTCCGGGTTCGTCGCAATGGGATCACGATCGGGGGTGCAGGATGTTCAGGCCTGGATCGTCACAGTTGGTGCTGACAGACTTTCTGTGAGTGCCGGGCTAGGTCCAGGGGGTCCGCCGATGATCGACACCAGACTCCGTCGATGGTTCCTGCCGTTGCTGGGTCGGCGACGCCGCGGCCGACGCTCGCCCGAGGCGTTTCGCCCACGCAGTACGAGTTCCAGGGTGAGCCGGCTGGCGACCCGGTACGACGCTGAGGTGGATGAGGCGCTGAAGCGACTCTGGCCGAGGGCGCGGGTCTATCACGATCGCGAGTTCACCCGGGATCGGGCGGACTTCCTGCTGGTCGTCCGCGGGCGCGGCATCATGATCGAGACGAAGGTGAAGAGCGATCCCGGGGTGTTTCGTGGATCAACCCTGCCGCCGCTGCTCGATCGACTGCAGCGCGACGGCCGGCGACTCGTCGTGCTGCTCAACCAAGGTGATCCCACGCCCGCCCGCGAACTGGTCGCCGCCAGGCTCGGCGGGAAAGCCCGAGTCATCGTCTGGTCCGGCCCCGGCGACGACGCCGACCTCCGCGACGCCGTAGAAGCCCTCATCAGCATTGAGAGCCGCCACCCCTGAGCGCCGGGAAACAGACAGCGCGGAGAGCCCGGGTGGTGCTGCTCTCCGCGCTGCGAGTTGGCTCCGAGCCGCGAGGTGTGCCCGGAGATGGGCAGCGGTCGGAGTCGTGGTGGCCCTCTACTGAGGGAGTCTGGTCAGCATTTCTGCGGTGTGGTGCGGCCGCCGTCGACGACCCAGCGGCCTTGCTGCTGCTCGACCCGCATCTCGTCCAGCCAGCGGGTGGGCGTCTTCGCCGGTAGTGCGCTCTTGCCCTTGGCGTCGACGGTGCTGGCCAGTTTGGTGTCGTAACAGGCGCGCACGATCACGCCGTTCGAAACCAGGGTGCGCTTGGCCCAGACGACGGTGGTGACGCCCGTGTTGTGCAGTCGGTTGGTGCGGTAGTACTTCGCTTGCTGGCTGATCGAGCGGTACAGGCTCGGTGTCATCACCGGGATCAACTGCTTGGTCGACTTGCCGCCGCTGCGCATCATCACATCAAGTGCGATGCGGTAGCTGTAGTACGCGTTGACGATCGGGTCGTCAGAACTCTGCGCGCCCCCCGGCTGACCGGAGCCGCCCGCGGCCACGGCATCAGCCACATCGTGCTTGGACGCCTTCGTCGCACCAGGTGACGACGCGGCCACATCGGTCGATTCGTCACTGCCGCAACCGGCGAGCATCAGGACCGGGATCAGCGTGGCGGTCACCGCCAGGTTCCGAATGCGCATTTTGTCCGAACCTCCTTCGGGGCGCGGCACTGCCGCTCGCACCCACCGGCACTGACCGTGTAACGCTGAGACACGGACCGTGGTCACTGTGACCTAGATCACAGTCGATCCCAGACTTGGGTTGGAGGACTCAGCTGAACCGGATCCTGACCAGACTGAACTGCGGCGCAGCTGATCGAAACGGGCGGAGGTGGCCGGTGGACGGGTTGGAGCGGTTGCGAGGGATTTGTCTGAGCCTGCCGGAGACCACTGAGCGGCTGAGTCATGGCGAGCCGACGTGGTTCGTCCGGGACAAGAAGACGTTCGTGATGTTCGCGGATCAGCACCACGATGATCGGACCGGCTTTTGGTGTGCCGCGCCGGAGGGTGCCCAGGAGGCTCTGATCGCCGCCGATCCCGAGCACTTCTTCCGGCCGCCCTACGTCGGTCATCGCGGCTGGCTCGGCGTCTACCTCGACGTCGACGGGGTCGACTGGGACCAGCTCGAGGACATCGTCGAGGACGCCTACCGCCAGGTCGCGCCCAAGATCCTGATCGCCCGTCTGGACCAGGACTGACGGACAGATCGCGACTGACCTGTTCATCGCGGCTGTTCCCTGAGAGCGAGCAGGGCCGGTGGCAGCTGGTCGAGCCAGACGTCCTCGAAGTCGTCGCAATCATCGTCAAGCACGTCGGGACTGTCATCCTGAGCGGGACGGCCGCCGGGATCGCTGAGCCAGGCGGCCTGGGCGTCATGGCGGCAAGGCATGGCCGTTCGATACGTCGCGGCCGACAGGAGGAGCACCGTCAGCTCTCCGGGAGTCACGCCAAGCCGGTCCGCATCCCGCCGCAACGCCGAGACCAGCGCCCCGGGCACGTCGGCCAGCACCAGGCGCTGCCCCTCACGAACGCCCTCGACCGACTCCACCGGCCAGTTCCGCGCCCACCGCTCATCACCGAGCTGCAGCACCTCGTCCAGAGGCGGCAACGGTTCGACCAGCAGATCGGGGACCTCCGCCAGGGCACGAAGCATCACCTTGCCGAGCGTGTGATGGCTATGCCAGTGGTCCAGGTCGTCTGCAGCCATCAGATGCCGGCGAAGCACAAGGCGCAGTCGCTCGACCGCGTCGCTCGTGCGGGCAGGCTCGTCTCCCACAGTTTCGACCGACAGGCGCCCGTCCCTGAACCGGAAGGCGAGCAGCGCATCGGCGGGCACCTCGGGCAGCCAGTCCGGCGGACCGCACCAGCCGCCGAACTCCCCGAGCGACGAGGTGACAGCCCCGCCCGCGGTCAGCGCGAGCGAGCCCTCGTGCACGAGCACCTGGTCGAGCACCGCCAGCTCCGGGCCGGCGAACAGCACCTGTCTGCCCTTGGTCGCGAATCGGACGCGGTGGGTCAGGGCGACGCCGTCCAGCATCCGCCGGGCTGAGTCGAACCGGCCGTCCGGCAGTTGCACCATGATCGGCGACTGGCGCAGCGCGGTGCGGATCGTGGTCACCGGATTGATGGACTTGGTCAGGCCGGCGGCGCGGACCCGCTGACCGAGTTCTTCAGCGGGCAGCGGTCCGGACTTGTTGATGAGGTCGGAACAGAAGACGACGATTCGTTTGCTCATGCCAGGGAAAGTACGAGTCGAGGGAGCCCGAACTCCCCTTGTCCACAAGAGAGTTTCAGTTGGGCCAACGCGACCTGCGTCTGCGGCGGCTCCGAGCATCAGCAGAGCCAGGCAGCCGGGCAAACTACGCCGATAGGGTGGCGCGGTGAGCGAGAGCGAAGCGGTCCCGGCGAAAGGCATCGGCGACAGGCTCGCGATCGCCCTGTCCTTTGTCAGTTCCGCCTCCGTGCTGGTGCTGGAACTCGTCTCACTGCGCCTGGTGGCGCCGTACCTGGGCCTGACGCTGGAGACGAACACGGCGGTCATCGGCGTCGCTCTGGCTGCGATCGCCACGGGTGCCGCGTTCGGCGGACGGTTCGCGGATGCCGTGCCGCCGACCCGATCGCTGGGACCGTTGGTGCTCGTCGCCGGCGCACTGGTTCTGCTGATCCTGCCCATCGTGCGGTGGACCGGTGAAGCCGTGCGGGGCGGGGACAGCAACCTGCTGTTCTTCGCCGTGACCATCACTCTGTTCTTCCCGGCCGCCCTGCTCGCCGCGGTGACGCCGATGGTGACGAAGCTCAGGCTGTCGACGCTGGCGCAGACAGGGACGGTCGTCGGCAGACTGTCGGCGTACGCGACCGTCGGGGCGATCGTGGGCACCGTGCTGACCGGGTTCGTGTTCGTCGCGAAGGTGCCCACGAGCGTGATCGTGCTCTGGCTCGGCGGTCTCCTGGTGGTGGGCGGCGCCGCGCTGACGGTCTACTTCAGGGGCTTCAAGGCGGCCACCAGGCCGCTCATACTCGCGCTGATCGGCGCCGGCCTGACCGTGCTGGCGCCAAGGCCGTGCGAGGTCGAGACGGCGTACCACTGCGCTCGCGTCGTGGCGGACCCGGCGCGCGAGGGCGGGCGGACGTTGTACCTGGACCAGCTCAGGCACTCATATGTCGACCTCGACGACCCGACGTACCTCGAGTTCGACTACACCAAGAACCTCGCGGCGGCGATCGACGCGCGCTGGCCGGCCAAGGAGCCACTCCGGGCCCTGCACATCGGTGGCGGCGGTCTCACCATGCCGCGCTACCTGACGGCGATCCGGCCAGGCACGCAGAACAGGGTGTACGAGATCGACCCCGGCGTGATCGAGGTCGACAAGGCCGAACTGGGCGCGAAACCCGGCCCCGACCTCGACCTGCGGATCCGCGACGGGCGACTCGGCGTACGGTCCGAGCCGGACGACAGCCGCAACCTGATCATCATGGACGCCTTCGGGGGAGTCGCGGTGCCGTGGCACCTGACCACTCGCGAGATCGTGGCGGACCTTCACCGGGTGCTCACCCCCGACGGTCTCTACACGGCCAACATCATCGACTGGGGCCGGCAGGCGTTCCTCAAGGCGGAGATCCGCACGGTCGCGGCCGAGTTCGCGCACGTGGCGGTGATCTCCAAGGCGGACGACCACAGCGGCGGCAATTTCGTCCTGGTCGCATCCGACCAGCCGATTGACGCGGCAGCCATTCGGGGCCTCACCGGGGCGCGGGCCAGTGTGCTCGCGGACGCCGCTGAGGTGCGGAGTTTCGTCGGCGACGCGCCGCTGCTGACCGATGACTACGCGCCGGTAGATCAGCTCCTGACGCCCTACCGGCAGTGAGCCGACCTGAGACGCGCCACCCCGGGAGTTGTGGTCGAGCCCGAAGGCTTGTTGCATGTGCACATGCACCCACGCGCAGGCCAGCCCGCTCAGCCCGAGGATCTCGTCGACGTCGACGCGCTGCTCGCGGCGTACGAGGGGATCACGCCGGACGTCGAGAACCCCGCCCAGAAGGTCGTCTTCGGTACGTCGGGCCACCGCGGCTCGAGCCTCGACGGCGCCTTCAACGAGGCGCACATCCTGGCGATCACCCAGGCGATCTGCGAGTACAGGGCAGGTGAGGGGACGACCGGCCCGCTGCTGGTCGGCCGGGACAGCCACGGCCTGTCCGAGCCCGCCTGGCGGACCGTGCTGGAGGTTCTCGCGGGCAACGAGGTGCAGACGCTGGTGGACAGCGCCGACCGGCTGACCCCGACGCCGGCCGTGTCGCACGCGATCCTGCGCCTGAACCGTGGTGCGGGCGCCGGTGCCGACGGCATCGTCATCACCCCGTCGCACAACCCGCCGCGTGACGGCGGCATCAAGTACAACCCGCCACACGGTGGCCCCGCGGATTCCGACGCCACCGGCTGGATCGCCTCCCGGTCGAACCAGCTGATCGCCGACGGGCTGCGCGAAGTGCGGCGCAAGCCGTTCGAGGCGGCCCGCGCGCAAGCGGGGGACTACGACTTCGTCGGGCACTACGTGGACGATCTGCCGTCGGTGCTCAACCTCGACGTGATCCGTTCGGCCGGGGTCAGGATCGGTGCCGACCCGCTCGGCGGCGCCAGCGTCGATTACTGGGCGGCGATCGGTGAGCGGCACGGGCTCGACCTGACCGTGGTGAACCCGCGACTCGACCCGACCTGGTCGTTCATGACGCTCGACCACGACGGCAAGATCCGGATGGACTGCTCCTCGCCGTACGCGATGGCCTCGCTGGTCGCCCAGAAGGACCGGTACGACGTGGCCACCGGCAACGACGCGGACGCGGACCGGCACGGCATCGTCACGCCCGACGCGGGGCTGATGAACCCGAACCACTACCTCGCGGTCGCGATCTCCTACCTGTTCGGGAACCGTCAGTGGGGTCCGGACGTCGCGGTCGGCAAGACGCTGGTGTCTTCCTCGCTGATCGACCGGGTGGTCGCCGATCTCGGTCGCAGGCTCTGGGAGGTGCCGGTCGGGTTCAAGTGGTTCGTGCCGGGCCTGATCGACGGCAGTGTCGGCTTCGGCGGCGAGGAGTCCGCCGGTGCGAGCTTCCTGCGGTTCGACGGCAGCGTCTGGACCACGGACAAGGACGGCATCCTGCTCGCGCTCCTGGCCAGCGAGATCACCGCGGTGACGGGGGAGACCCCCTCGCGGGCCCATGCGAAGTTGGTGGAGAAGTTCGGCGCCTCGGCGTACTCGCGGGTGGACGCGCCGGCGACCCGCGACCAGAAGGCGAAGCTGTCGGCACTTTCCGCGGACGCGGTGACAGCGACCGAGCTGGCCGGGGAGCCGATCCTCGACCGGCTCACCAGTGCCCCGGGTAACGGCGCGCCAATCGGCGGACTGAAGGTCACCACTGAGTCGGCGTGGTTCGCCGCGCGGCCGTCAGGCACAGAGGACCTGTACAAAATCTACGGCGAGTCCTTCAAGGGCAGCGACCACCTGGAGCAGGTCTTCGTGCAGGCTCGCGAAGTGGTCTCCGGCGCCCTCGAGAACTAGCGCACGAAGGCGTCGACGAGGCGGTCGAGGTCGGCGGTGGGGTCGCTGGTGAGGCCGCTGTGGATAGGGCTGGGATGGACGACTGTACTGCGGGGCGCCGCGAGCCAGCGGAATCGTTCACCGATGCGGGTGGCTGCCGCCGGGCCGCCGTCGGGGTCACCCGCACAGATCTGGCGGATGTGCTCCAGCGAGGCGCACACCACGTCCACGTCGACGGCCGGGTCCAGCGCCTTCAACCGGTCCGGGTCGACGTCCCAGGCGGCGCCTAGAAAGTCCAGCGAGCGGCAGTAGAGCACAGCGCCGACGTTGACGAACTCGCCCCGCTGGATCCGCGGAGCCGCGCGCAGGATGACGTAGTCGAAGGGCACCAGGTTCACCGTGCACCACCCGGCAGCCAGGCGGAGCGGTCGGCCAGCCGGGCCGTGAGATGGCCCAGATACCGATCTCGGTCGCCCTCGGCGATCCACTCGTCGGGGACCAGACCGATCGCGTCGACGAGCAACTGCGGGGTGATCGCCGCGGCTAGCTCTGCATCGATACCGGGGACGGCTGGGGCCACGTCCGCGAACACGTGGTCGGCCGCGTCGTACGGGAGTGTGGTGAACCTCTCCGCGGACATCCAGGAGTGGTGGAAGTACAACGCGGCTCCGTGGTCGATCAGCCAGAGGTCCTTGTGCCACACGAGCAGGTTGGTGTTGCGCCAGGAGCGGTCCACGTTCGCCACGTAGGCGTCCAGCCAGAGGATGCGGGCCATGGTGGTGTCGTCGGGCTTGCCGCTGGAGCCGTCGTACCCGAACGAGCCCGGCAGGAAGTCCACGGCGAGGTTGAGTCCGGCGCTGCGGATCAGCAGTTCCTGGATCTCGTGGTCCGGCTCGGACTTGCCGATCGCCGGGTCGAGCTCCATCAGTTTGAGCTCGGGCACCCGCAGTCCGAGCCGGCGGAACAACTCGCCGACGATGATTTCCGCGACCAGCGCCTTCGGTCCCTGACCGGCGCCGTGGAACTTCAGCACGTAGGTGCCGAGATCGTTGCCCTCGACAACTCCGGGCAGTGATCCACCTTCGCGCAACGGCAGCACGTACCGGGTGGCAGTGACGATCGGCAGACTCACGCCGCAACCCTAAGGGTGCGGTTTCCCCGCCGCTGCGCCCGGGTACCGGCGGGACCTCAAGGAGAGGACCTGAGTTGACCCTGCCGTCCATGGGTGTTGAAGAAGAACTGCTCCTGATCTCGGCCAGCGGCATGCCCATGCCGCAGAGCAAGGCCGTCGCCGCGGATGCTGTGGACATCGACGTGGATATCGACGTGGAGCTGGAGCTGACCAGGGCGCAGGTCGAGATCAACACGCCTGTCTGCACCACCTCTGCCGAGTTGCTCGGGCACCTGCAGCGGCTGCGCTCGACGCTGGCAGCGGCGGCCGCCGAGGAAGGCGGCCGGCTGTGCGCCATCGCCGCGCCTCCGACTGGTGCGGCCGAACAACTGGTGACCAACAAACCGCGCTATCGGGAGATGGCGGCCCGCTATGGTCTGCTGGCCCGCGAGCAGGCGGTCTGTGGTTGCCACGTGCACATCGACGTTCCGGACAAGGAGGCCGCCATCCGGGTCAGCAACCACCTACGGCCTTGGATGCCGACACTGCTCGCTCTGACGGCCAACTCTGCGGTCTACCTGCGGGCCGATACCGGCTTCTCCAGTTGGCGGTCGATCATGTGGAGGCGCTGGCCGTGCTCGGGCCCACCGCCGTACTTCGAGTCCGCTGAACACTACGACGCCCTGGTCGCGATGCTGCTCGAGTCGGACAGCATCATGGACGAGCGGATGGTCTATTGGGACATCCGGCCCTCGACGCACCTCCCGACGGTAGAGATACGTGTCAGCGACGTTCCGCTGACCATCGAGGAGACCACGCTGCTCGCCACGCTGATCCGTGCGCTGGTGATGACAGCCCTTGCCGACGGAGGCTTGGGGCCCAAGCTGGAGCCGGAGGTACTACGAGCCGCCTACTGGCTCGCCGCTCGCGACGGGCTGGAGGCCGACGGGTTCGATGTTCTGCACGCTCGGCCGATCCCCATGACGCAGGCAGTGGACTCGTTGGTGGATCATGTCGGGCCCGCGCTCGAATCGCTCGGGGAGACCGAGAGAGTGGACGAGACCGTGCGACGCATCATCAGTGAAGGCAACGGAGCAGCCAAGCAGCGCAGAGCCTTCCGTGAGGGCGCGGACATCATCGCCCTCACGGAAGTGAAGCCCTAGCCCCGAAAAGAGGCCGACTGGTGAGCGCCCGGTGTCGCCGGGCGCTCACTCAGGGTGCCGACTACTCGTACTGCAGCGCCTCGAGGGGGTTGAGGCGAGCCGCGCGGCGGGCGGGCCAGATGGCGGCGAAGATGCCGACGACCACCGCGACCACGGCGAACAGGATCAGTTGGGTGGTCGGTACGGCGAAGCTGACCTCGTCCAGACGCGCTGCCAGCAACAGGGCCAGCCCGAGCCCGAGCACGATGCCGATCACGGCTCCGATCAGCGCGGTGATCACGCTCTCGTGCCGGATCATCCGTTTCACCTGCCGCCGGGTCAGACCGATCGCGCGCAGCATGCCGAGCTCTCGGGTGCGCTCGAAGACCGTCAGCACCAGCGTGTTCACGATGCCGAACAGGCTCACGATGACGGACAGCGCCAGCAGCACGTAGAGGACGTTCAGCAGTCCCTTGATGCCGTCGGACTGGGCCTTCTTGAACTCCTCACGGGTTTGCGGCTTCGCGTTGGGGAAGTCGGTCAACGCGGCGCTGAGCGCTGCTGTGTTCGCCGGCGTCACTCCGCCCTGGACACTGAGGAAGGAGTAGATGTTCTGCGGTTGCGGGTTGGTGGCGTCGAAGGCGCTTGTCGAAATGGTGATGTTGCCGAACGGGGAACCACCGGCCGGGGGCTTGAAGATCCCGCGCACCTTGAGGTCGAGGGTCTTGCCGACGACCGTCTGGAGCGGAACGCTCGAGCCCAGTTGCAGGCCGTGCTTGTCCGCGTAGTCGGCATCGACGATCGCGCCATCAGCACCCAGTTCGCCGAGGGCGGCCTGGGAACCGCTCTTCCAGTCGAACGCGAGGACCGCGGGCGCCTGAGCGTCGACCGCCGTGATCGGGATCGTCTCGTCGAAGGCCCGGCCTTGTCCGCCGCGAACACTGGAGATCGACGACACCCCGGGAACGGTCGCGACCGCCGCGGCCACGGTCGGCGGCAACGGGCTGAAGTTGTTCTGCGCCGTGATCGCGTAGTCCCCGCTGAAGATCCGGTCGACCGCGTCCTCGAACGGCCTGATGATGCCTGCGCCGAGGGTGGCGACCAGTGTGACCAGCGCGAGCCCGATCATCAGCGCCGCCGCGGTCGAGGCGGTCCGGCTGGGATCACGCTTGCTGTTCTGGCCGCCGATCTGAACGGCAGACCCCTCCGCGAAGACACTCGGGAAGTCGGCCGGCCACTCAGGCTGCCACGAGCTGACGCGATGACGAAGAGCCATCAGGACGACGATCACGAGCAGCACCGGGTTGAGCACCGCGCCCAGCACGAACCCAGCGGCGCGACTACCCGCCGATCCCGGTCCCCAGAAACCGCGACGAAGCAACCAATACGGCAGCGAGAAGAACGGCCACACGAGCACGGTGAGAACGAACACGGACCAGCGCGCGACCGGATCAGAGGCAGCCGCCAAGGGACGAACGAGCCGAGCCGCGAACAGGGCGATGCCGACGAAGATCAGCAGGACACCGACGGCGAGAGACGCGAGCACCGTCGATGTGCTGAGCCCGTTGACGAACAACCCCACGACCACCAACGCGACCCCGGCAATGGCGAGCAACGCCGCCCCCAGCGGCCGGAACCGGTGGAACCGCCCCGGCGCGAGGGTGGCGCCTTCGCGAACCGCCGCGATCGGTGGCACCCGCGTGGCTCGCCAGGCCGGGCGCAGGCTGGCCAGCAGGGTCACCAGTACGCCGACCAGCAGGGCGACAACCACGGTGCGGGTGCGGAACACGAGTCCGTTGTTGGGCAGGGTGAGCCCGAAGGTGTCGAAGAGCTTGAACAACCCGGTGGCGATACCGAGCCCGAGGAACAGGCCGACGATCGCGGACACCACACCGGTCACCAGTGCCTCGAGTACGACGGAACCGAGCACCTGGCGGCGGGATGCCCCGAGTGTTCGCAGGGTGGCGAACTCGCGGGTCCGCTGCGCGATCGTGATGGACAGCGAGTTCGCGATCACGAATGAGCCGACGAACAAGGCGATCCCGCCGAACACCAGCAGGAACGTCCGGAAGAAGTTGAGGAAGCCGGTGGTGCCCTCAGCGTCCTTGCTCGCCTGGTCGTCCGCAGAGCGCACCTGCGTTCCGGGCGGCAGGATCTTCTGCACCGCGGCGATGGCCTGCTCGGGGGAACTGCCGCTCTTCGCGGCGATCAGGATCTGGTCCAACTTGCCTGGCTTGTCGAACAACCGTTGGGCGGTCGGCAGTTCGAAGCCGGCCAGGGTCGCCCCGCCGATCGACGAGACCGCGCCGAAGTCGACCAGGCCGGAGATGCGCATCCGCTGCGCCGCGTCGCGCGCCTGGACACCGATGGTGTCGCCGACCGCGAACCCCTTCTCCTTGGCGGACTTGGTGTCGATCACCACCTCGTCGGCGGCCGGCCAAGCGCCGTCCACCAGCGCGAGGGAGTTGAACTGCGGAAACTTGGGATTGACGCTGAAGCCGAGGTTCGGCGCGCCACCGAAGACGATCGCCTTGCCGTCCTTGCCGATCAGTTGCGCCTCGCCGGAGACGGCGCCGTCGGCGGCACCCACCTCGGGGAGCGTCCTGACGGAAGCGAGCAGGGACTCGTTGAACGCAGGCGCCCGACCGGTGCCGTCGTCCGACAGGTCGAACGCGGGCTTGCCGGTGATCGCCGCGTCGGTGTTCTTGTAGTTCTCGCTGAAGATCGAGTCGAAGGCCGACGTGATGGAATCGGTGAGCACATACGTGCCCGAGACCAGCGCAACTCCGAGGACGACGCCGATCGCCGTCAGCGCAGTACGGAGTTTGCGGCCGAGCAGGCCACGGAGTGCGAACCGGATCATTGCAGGTCCAGCGTGTCGATGATCTGCAGGATCTCGCGCTGGTTGGTCCGGCCGGTCTCCTTGACGATCTCGCCGTCGGCGAGGAACAGCACCCGGTCGGCCATCGCGGCGGCGCGGGCGTCGTGGGTGACCATGACGGTGGTCTGGCCGTACTCGTCGACGGAACCGCGCATCAGGTCGAGGATCTCGCCGCTGGTCCTGGAGTCCAGGTTGCCGGTCGGCTCGTCGGCGAAGATCACCGTCGGCCGCGACACCAGCGCCCGGGCGATCGCGACTCGTTGCTGTTGGCCACCGGACAACTCGGCCGGCCGGTGCGACAACCGGTCGTCAAGGCCGACGCGGGCGATCAGCTCGTCGAAGTAGGCGTCGTCGGGCTTCTCCCCGGCGATCGTCATCGGCAGCAGCACATTGTCGCGAGCCGTCAGCATCGGTAGCAGGTTGAAGAACTGGAAGATGAAGCCGATGTGCTTGCGCCGCAACCTGGTCAGGTCGTTGTCGCCGAGCGTGGTGATCTCGGTGCCGGCGATCCGCACCGAGCCCGACGTCGGCTTGTCCAGGCCCGCGAGGATGTGCATCAGCGTCGATTTGCCCGACCCCGACGGTCCCATCACCGCGGTCAGCCGGCCAGGCGCGATCTCCACGCTGACACCGCGCAGCGCATTGACGGCCGTGTCCCCTTCGCCGTAGACGCGGACGACGTCGATCGCTTCCACGACAGATTCCTGTACTGCGGTCGCTCCCACGACAGAAGCGTGGTCGTTCGAATACCCCTCCATGCCCGATCGCCCCCTCCGGCGGATCAGCGGCCTCCCCAGGCGGCCCGGTCAACGCCTCCGAGTGTGCTCGCGTCCGGCCGATACCGATAGGGGGTTTTCCCCGGTTCGACCCTGGCGCGCAGGCCGCAACGGCCACCGGTCCTGTTACTGCTGGGGCGGACGGGGCATGAGGTAATTCACAAAACCGCTGGGTCAGCCGGCGGGAAGGTTCACCGCGGCCGGTCGGCGGGAGAGGAAGATTTGTGGCGTCGGACCGGGAAGCGCCTCACGGCGCGTGGCCGCTCGTAGCGGCTTAATTTGGGACCCGGGGCTACCGCGGCCCGACACCTCGATCAGTATAGCCGGTGCGCAAACGCCTTGTCCTGTTGGGTTTCCGCGCCATATCACCCGGACTCGCCGGACGCAAGACAGCTCGCGGACCTGGCAGCCGACTACCAGAGTTGGCCGGCGCGTTCGGTCCGCGCGGCGGTCTGCAACTGGTCGGCCATCTCCACCAGCTTGGAGGCCGAACGGACCTGGTCGTGGGCGTCGTCCGCGAGATGCGCCCGGCCGGTCGCGACGATCCGCGCGAACGCCGCGGCACGATCCAGCGTGGTGGCGAAGTCGCCCGTCGCCACGCCCCGCAGTACGGCGTCGACCATGTCCTTCACCTCGGTCGGCCCCGGTGGATCGGCGACGCCCGCGACCACCGCGTGGACCTCGGCGTACTCGCGGCCGGTGGAGTATTCGCGGGACACCTCCTCGGCGTGCGAGTGCACCCACGAACGGAGCAGGTAGAGCCGCCACAACGTGCCCGGCAGCGAGTCGGAAGGAGCGTCGGACCACAGATCCGCGAGCTCGTCGAGACCGTAGTCGTCGGCGAGCTTGACCACCCGCGCGATCACGTCGGCGTCCTCGGTGGACCGCGCGCCGCGCACGAGCAACTCCGCCGTACGGTGCGCGACCTCGGCCACGGCCGCCGGGTCATGGGCACCGGGCAGCGACTCGAACAGCTTGTTACCCGGCAGGATCGGCCGGCGCGGAGTGGGAACGGTCACCCGCCCATCGTGCCTGACGCCCAAACCCCCCGCAGCCCGACCCGGCCCCGTCGCTACAGTCGGGGGTATGGCAGGTGGGCGTAGTCGGCTGGCGAAGAACATCGTGAAGTATGGCGTGCGGTACGGGCCTATGGCGTTCGAGGCGGTGAAGCATGGGCGGGAGCCGGCACAGCAGGCTGTCCAGGCGGCGCTGGCCAAGCGGTCTGCCCGGAAGAAGGCGATCGAGCACGCGCTGACCGTGCGGGACGGGTCGCTGCTCAAGGTGATCAAGGACGGTCAGGCCGTCTTCTTCGTGTTCAGCGGCGACGCGATCGTGACCACCTACCCGCCGGTTCCGCAGTCGACGTACCCGGAATTGCTGCGGCACGCGGACCTCGATCGCCGGGAGAGCGCGGTCGTGCTGGCCGCCCGGAAATCGAAGCTAGCCGAGCGGCTGCCGAGGCTCGGACGCAAGGGTTGACGCGGCCGTAACATCCAGGACCCGGCTTGGCAACACCTCCCGCGCACTCTGGAAGGACGTTTCCACGAGGGAGGGCGTCAGCATGCTCTGGAAGATCAGGACTGAACTCGCCGACCGGCCCGGTGCGCTGGCCGAACTCGCTGCACGGTGTGGTGCCGACGAGATCAACATTCTGAGCCTCGAGGTCTTCACCGCCGAGTCCGGCGCTGTCGACGAGCTGGTGGTGTCCACCGGGGTGAACTGGACCGCCGAAGACCTGGTCGCACTGGCCGCGGAAGCCGGCTGCGTCCGTACTACGGTGCGCCCGTGCCAGGCTGATGTGCTCAGCGACGCGCCGACCCGGTACCTGCGGGCCGTGCTGCGGCTGATCGACGACCCCGTCTCCGTGGACGACGAGCTGGAGATCCTGCAGGGCTTCGACGAGTACACGCCCGCCGAGTGGGCCCGGGCCGACGTACTGGTGGAGATCGCAGGCAAGCTGGCCGAGCAGCAGCAGGGCTACTTCCAGGAGGGCCCGCGGCCGGGCAGCGGCGTACCGGAGCTACGGAAGGCCAATGTCGAGGATGCCGAGGCCGTAGTGGCCATGCATGAGCGGTGCTCGTACGAGAGCCGCACCCGCCGCTACCACGTGCCCATGCCCAAGCTGACGACCCGTACTGCGAGGCACCTGTCCGCACCCGCGGGTGGCGTCTCCATCGTGGCGTCCGTGGGTGACGCGGTCATCGGGATGGCCACGGCGGCTCCCTGGGAGGAGCTGGGCAGCACGGCGATGGAGGTCGCCGTACTGGTGGAGGACGGCTGGCAGGGGCAGGGCCTCGGCTCGCAGCTACTCCGCCGGGTGATCGTCGAGGCCAGGCTGCTCGGCGCGGACCGTGCAGTGTGCATGGTGCAGCCTGAGAACGTCGCCATGCTCCGCACGGTCGAGGGACTCCGGATGCGGACCAGGGTGGTGCAGGACAGCGGCCACCTGATGATGACCGTCGCCCTGTCCGACCAGAGCCTGTCGCATTCTGTGGATCGGCCGTCGGTGCCCTATCGTCAGACGCGTGCCATCCCTGCCCACCACCGGTCGCAATCCGCACGGTCTACTGGTCAACCTGCCCACGAGCACACGCTCACCGGTGCTGGAGTTGTTCCGTCGGTTCCTGATCGCACTGGGCCTGCTGGGCCTGATGGTGCTGATCGTGGCGGTCGACCGTAGCGGCTACAAGGACACCTACGACGGCCGCGTCGACCTGATCGACAGCATCTACTACGCCACCGTCACGCTGACGACCACGGGGTACGGCGACATCACGCCGGTCACCCCGACAGCGCGCCTGGTGAATGCCTTCCTGGTGACCCCGCTGCGGATCGCCTTCCTGGTAGTGCTGGTTGGCACCACACTGGAAGTCCTGGCGAACGAAGGTCGCCGCATCATGCGCGACACGCGATGGAGGAAGCGCATGAAGGATCATGTCGTCGTCGTCGGCTACGGCACCAAGGGCCGCTCGGCCGTGCAGACGCTGCTCAGCAACGGCGTCAAGCGAGAGAGCGTCGTGATCATCGACCCGCGCGCGCAGGCGGTAGGGGACGCGGGCAACGATCAGATCGCGGCCTTCCACGGCGACGCGACGAATCGGACCGTACTGCGTCGCGCGGAGGTGATGACGGCCCGCGAGGTGATCGTGACGACGGATCGCGACGACTCCGCCGTGCTCGTCACGCTGGCCGTTCGGCAGCTCAATCCGAACGCGCACATCGTGGTGGCGGTCCGCGAGGAGGACAACGTCCCACTGCTCCGCCAGAGCGGCGCCGACGCGGTGGTCACCTCGTCCGAGGCGGTCGGCCGGCTGCTCGGCCTCTCCGCCGTCAGCCCGAACCTTGGCGAGGTGATGGAGGACCTGCTGACGTACGGCGAGGGTCTGGAGGTCGCGGAGCGCCCGGTGCTCGGCCGGGAGGTCGGTAAGGCGCCCTCGTCAGTGCCGGACCGGGTCGTCTCGGTCGTGCGCGACGGGAAGGTCCACCGGTACTACGACTCCTCCGTCTCGGTGCTGGCGGCCGGCGACAAGCTGATCGTGGTCCGCCCCGCCAAAGAAACCCCCTGGGCCGAACGCCCCGGCGCCGACGACCAGGACGACTAAGCCGGGGTTCAGACGGCGAACGGTACTGCGCTGTCGGCCGGTACGGACGCTCCGGCCGGGTGGTGCCAGAGGTCGGCGCGTTCCAGGCGGGGGAGGACCGACTCGCCGAACCAGTAGGCCTCCTCAAGGTGGGGGTAGCCGGACAGAATGAATTCCTCGATGCCGAGGTCGGCGTACTCCTTGATGCGGTCGGCAACTTCTTCGTGGCTGCCGACCAGGGCGGTTCCGGCGCCACCGCGAGCCAGGCCGACGCCGGCCCAGAGGTTCGGGTAGATCTCCAGGTCCTCGGCGCGGCCCTGGTGCAGCGCGAGCATGCGCTTCTGACCCTCGGACTCGCTGCGGTGCAGGCCTTCCTGAACCTTCGCGATCGTCTCGGGCGGGAGGGCTGCGAGCAGGCGCCGAGCCTCGCGCCAGGCGTCCTCGGAGGTGTCCCTGGTGATCACGTGCAAGCGGATGCCGAAGCGGATGGTGCGACCCGCATCGGCGGCCAGCTTGCGGATCCAGGCGATCTTCTCGGCCACCGCCGCGGGTGGTTCGCCCCAGGTGAGATAGACGTCGCTGCGAGCCGCCGCCACTGGTCCAGCCGCTGCCGACGACCCGCCGAAGTAGATCTGCGGGACGGGGTCCGGTACGGCGACCAACCGGGCCTGCTCCACCTTCAGGTGTTCGCCCTCGAAGTCGAAGGGGTCGCCGTGCTCCCAGAGCTTGCGGACGATCGCGAGGAACTCATCGGTGCGCTGATACCGCTCGTCCTTGCTGAGGAAGTCGCCGAACGCCTTCTGCTCGGTGGGTTCACCACCGGTGACGACGTTGAGGAGCAACCGGCCGCCGGACTGGTTCTGGAA
Organism: Kribbella alba; assembly: GCF_039529635.1. Classification (NCBI taxonomy): domain Bacteria; kingdom Bacillati; phylum Actinomycetota; class Actinomycetes; order Propionibacteriales; family Kribbellaceae; genus Kribbella; species Kribbella alba. Next base: position 129,191 of record NZ_BAAANE010000007.1, read on the forward strand.
GGTGGTGGCCATCTGGGCGGCCAGGGTCGGCACGATCAAGCCGGGCCGGAACGCGACCAGGAACTTCAACCGGTCCGTCGAGTCGAGTAGCGAGGCCGTCGAGAGCCAGGCGTCGTCGCACCACAACCCGGTCGGCGTCAGCGCCCCCTCGAACCCGAGGTCCTCCGCCGCCGAGGCGATCTGGCGAAGGTAGCGGGTGGTCACCTTCCGGTCGCGATGCACCACCTCCGCGCCGTGCCCACCGCCGGTGATGTTCCGCGAGTCCCCGGAGGTCGGCAGGAACCAGTGAAAGGTCAACGTCATCTGAAAGCTCCCGAGTGGCAGGCGAGGAACCAACTTTGGTCATTAAGTCAATGACAATAGTTGACTATCCAACGTCATCCTCCGCCGTCCCGGAATCCGGTCACGTGGTCCGGTGTTGACGGGGCTTGGCAGGGTGCTTAGAGTCTGCGCTGTAAACGATTACAAGAACGATTGCAGGAGCTGGCTGTGAGTCGTCCGACTATTGCCGGGGTGGCCAGCGCTGCCGGGGTGTCGGTGGCGTCGGTCTCGCGGGTGCTGAACGGTCTGCCGGCCACCGCGGAGATGGTCGAGCGCGTGCAGCGGGCGGTCGAGGATCTCGGCTACGTGCCGGACTCGCGGGCCCGGTCGCTCAAGGTCGGCCGCACCTTCCAGCTGACCCTGGCCGTCGCCGACGTCGGTAACCCCGTCTACGTCACGATGATGCGTGCGGTTGAGGAAGTGGTCTCGGCGGCCGGCTATCGCCTGGTCGTCACCACCACCGGCCCCGAGGTGGTTGACGAGGTCGCCCTGGTCCGCGGCATGGCAAGGGGGTACGCCGACGGACTGGTGATCAGCCCGCTGCGCGTCGACGACGACCTGATCAAGTCCATCCGCGAGTGCGACGTGCCCGTGGTCGTTGCCGGTAACGTCCCGGCCAAGGCGGGCGTCGACACAGTTCGCGCCAACTCGCCCAAGGGAGTGGCGCTGGCGGTCGAACACCTGCTGGCCAAGGGCCGGGACCGGATCGCCTTCGTGAACGGCCCGGTCGACACCGTCCCGGGTGCCGCCCGTGCGAAGGGTTTCGCGGACGCCACCAAGCACTACAACCTCAAGGCGGCCGGTGCCATCGAGGCAGCCGACTTCACCTTCGCCGCCGGTCGCGCCGCCGGCAAACAGCTCTTCAAGAAGAGCCGCCCGAGCGCCGTGATCTGCGCCAACGACCTGCTCGCCGTCGGGGTGATGCATGAGCTCGCGGCCTACGGACTCCAGGTGCCCGCGGAGGTCGCCGTGATCGGGATGGACGACAGCGAACTCGCCGAGCAGTCCTTCCCGCCCCTGACCAGCGTGAACCTGGGTTCGGCGGAACGGGGCCGGCGGGCCGCGGAGTTGCTGCTGGCGAGGATCGAGGACGACACCCGGACGCCGCGGCGGATCGTCGTACAGCCGACTCTGAGTGTGCGGAGATCGACCCCGTGAGCGCCGCGACCGTCACCGCCGCGCCGAATCGCACGAACAGTCCGAGGCAGAACACGGAGGCCATCTTCCTGTTCCTGCCCGCGTTGCTGCCGGTGCTCCTGCTCAGCGTGTACCCACTGGTCCGCGGCATCGCCCTCGGCTTCAGCGACGCGCGGGCCGGGCTGAACGTCGAGACGCATTTCATCGGCTTCGGCAACTTCAGCAAGTTGCTGCACAACGGCTTGTTCTGGGACTCGTTCAGGATCGGCCTGATCTGGACGCTGTCCGTCACGATCCTGCAGTTCGTCGCCGCCCTCGGCCTGGCGTTGCTGCTGAACACGAACCTCCGGTTCCGCGGCGTGGCCCGAACCCTCGCGCTGATTCCCTGGGCGATGCCGCCGGTGGTGGTCGCGATCATGTGGCGCCTGCTGCTGCACCCGACCAACGGACCGGTCAACGAGATCCTGCAGAACCTGCACCTGACCGACCACCCGATCAACTTCCTCGGCGATTTCAGTACTGCGCTGCCGGCCGTGATCGTGGTCGGTATCTGGGTCGGGATGCCGATGACCACCGTCACGCTGCTCGCCGGACTCCAGGGCATCGACCGCTCGCTCTACGAGGCAGCCGCAGTCGACGGTGCCGGGGCGTGGCACCAGTTCTGGTCGATCACGCTGCCGCAGCTGCGCACCGTCATCGTCGCGATCACCAGCCTCGACCTGATCTGGAACTTCAACTCGTTCGGCCTGGTCTACGTGCTCACCGCGGGTGGTCCGGGCGGCAAGACGATGCTGCCGATGCTGTTCGCCTACAACGAGGCGTTCCGGTACGGGAACTTCGGCATGGCCGCGGCGATGGGCGACGTGATGGTCGTGATCATCATCGTGTTCCTCGCCTTCTACCTGCGGAACCGGCTGAGGAGCGAGGCATGAGGACCCGGCCGGCCGCGCGGGCCCTGCAGTACGTCGCTGTCAGCTGCTACCTGGTGTTCCTGGGGTTCCCGCTTCTCTGGTTGATCTCCAGTTCGTTGAAGTCACCGCAGGAGTTCGCCAGCATCACCCCGTCGATCCTGCCCAAGCATGTCGACTTCTCGAACTTCACGGACGCGTTGACGGAGCAGGGTCTGGTCCGGTCGATGCTGAACTCGCTGCAGGTCTCGGTGGCGTCCACGGTCCTGGTGCTGATCGTCTCGCTGCCGGTGGCGTATGCGCTGGCGAGATTCCGCAGCCGGCTGCGGCCGATCACCAACGGGTGGATCCTGGTCAGCCAGGTGTTCCCGGTGATCCTGATCGTGATCCCGCTGTTCATGATCCTGCGGCCGTTGCACCTGACGAACACGATCCCCGGTGTGGTGATCGTCTACACGGTCTGGTCGATGCCGTTCGCCCTGTGGATGTTGCAGGGCTATGTCGCCGCAGTACCGCGTGAGCTCGAGGAGGCGGCGTCGGTCGACGGCGCGAGCCGGGTTCGCACCATCGTGGCGATCGTGATGCCGCTGCTGCGGCCGGGGCTGATCGCGACCGCCATGTTCACCTTCATCTCGGCGTGGAACGAGTTCTTCTTCGCCCTGGTACTGCTGCAGGACCCGCAGCTGAAGACGCTGCCGCTGGTGCTCGCCCGCTTCGTCGGGGCCGAGGGCCAGGTCCAGTTCGGACCACTTGCGGCCGCGTCCGTCCTGGCCACCGTGCCGAGCCTGGTGTTCTTCGCCTTCCTGCAACGCCGACTGACCTCCGGTCTGCTCAGCGGCGCGGTCAAGGGCTAAGTGTCATCCCCTGAGGAGAGAAAGAATGTTCAGAAAACCACTCATCGCCTTGATGGCGGCAAGCGCCCTGGTGACGCTTGCGGCCTGTGGCGGTAGCGACAACAACAGCTCGGGCGACCCCGCGCCGGGGGAGAAGGTGACGCTGAAGTTCCAGAGCCTCGCTTTCCAGAAGACCACCGTCGCCGCGACCAAGAAGATCGTCGCGGACTGGAACGCGGCCAACCCGAACATCCAGGTCGAGTACGTACAGGGCAGCTGGGACTCGGTGCACGACCAGCTCGTCACCCAGTTCCAGGGCGGCACGGCGGCTGACATCATCCACGACGAGTCCGCCGACATCACCGGCTTCGCGAACCAGGGCTACCTCGCCGACCTGTCGCAGTACCTGAGCCAGGAGACGAAGGACGCCGTACCGCAGGGTGTCTGGGACACGGTCTCCAGTGGCGGCAAGGTGTTCGCCGCACCGACCCTGCTGCAGTCGTACGTCGTGTTCGGGAACTCCGCGCTCCTGAAGCAGGCGGGGATCTCGACCAGGGGTGATTCGCTCAGCTGGAACGACTTGCAGGCGGACGCCAAGAAGCTGACGGCCGGCGGCAAGTACGGGCTCGGCTGGGGGCTGAAGAGCCCGACCGCGACCGTACTGAACCTGGGGATGAACTTCGACGGGGCGTTCTTCGACGGCACCGGCCGGGACGCCAAGGCGAAGGTCGGCGACGCCGAACTCGAGGTGCCCAAGCGGATCAACGCGATGGCCTACACCGACAAGTCGATCGACCCGACCTCGCTGACCCAGAGCGGCTCCGACGTGCTGCCCGGCTTCTACGCCGGCAAGTACGCGATGATTGTCGGCGGCAACTATGCCGCGCAGCAGATCACCGAGGAGGCGCCGAAGGGCTTCCAGTGGGAGGTGCTGCCGCCGCTGAAGGGGACGTCGACCAAGCAGGCCGCGAACCCGCAGACGCTGTCGGTGCCGGCTGAGGGCAAGCACATCAAGCAGGCCGCGCAGTTCATCGACTACTTCATGAAGGCCGACAACCTGGCCGCGGTCGGTCAGGGCGACTGGCTGATCCCGACCACGCAGGCGGCGCGCGACGCGATCGCCAAGACGACCGGCGGCAAGAACGGCTGGACCCAGACGCTGGCCAGCGGTGCAGAGCTCACCAAGGCGCCGTTCCAGAGCGTGGAGAACTACCCGAAGTGGAAGGACCAGATCGCCACCCCGGCGCTGCAGGAGTTCCTCGCCAACAAGATCGACCTGGCCACGCTGGGCAAGAAGCTCTCCGACGGTTGGGGCCAGGTCAACAGCTGATGCCAGCACAAACCAGCGCCCTCGAAGACAAATCGGTCGGTGCCCTCGTCGGCTCCGCGGTCGGTGACGCGATCGGCGGTGCGGTCGAGGGCTGGACGCCCGAGGCGATCCGGGAGCGGCACGGGGGCTGGGTGACCGGCATCGTCGGGCCCTGGTACGACGACTGGCGCAACGCCCGGCCGATCGCGCCGTACCACAAGGGCGACGGGCACATCACCGACGACACGTTGATGACCCATGCGCTGGTCGAGGTGTACGACGAACGCCGCGAGCATCTGGATGCCTACGCGATCGCCGAGTCGCTGGTGCCGAAGTTGCTGACCGAGAAGCGCTGGATCCCTGAACTGGAAGCGGATGCGCTGTTGCTGCAGCGGGTCTTCCTGGCCGAGAAGTGGCTGGTGACCCGCCTCCACTACGGGCACAACGATCCGCGCGAGGCAGGGGTCGGCAACATCGTGAACTGTGGTGCCGCGATGTACGTCGCGCCGGTCGGGATCGCCAACGCTGGTGATCCCACCGGCGCCTACGCCGAGGCGATCGACCTGGCCGGCGCGCATCAGTCGAGCTATGGGCGGGAGGCGGCCGGGGTGTTCGCGGCCGCGGTCGCCGCCGCAATGGTGCCTGAGGCAACAGCTGCGTCAGCGGTGGCCGAGGCGCTTGCGTTGGCAAAGGACGGAACGCGTGCTGCCGTCGAAGCCGTCGCGGAAGCAGCTGGGGGTCTGGATGACTGGCAGGAGGCGATTCCCGTACTGCGTAAGGCGATCGAGCCGTTCGACACGGTCGGGCCGGACTACCGCGACCAGTCGCTGGACGCGCGTCGGCCGAGTCGCACCAAGGCGATCGAGGAGCTGCCGGTCGCGCTGGGGTTCGTGCTCGTGTCGGGTGGCGATGTGCGGCAGGCTGTGCTCGGTGGTACGAACTACGGCCGCGACGCCGACTCGATCGCGTCGATGGCCGGGGCGATCACCGGCGCGCTGAGCGGGCACACCGGCGTACCGGCGGACTGGGCGGCGACCATCGCCGAGGCGAGCAAGACCGATCTGGAGCAGCCCGGGCGGGTGATGGCTTCGGTGGCGACCGATTTGCACGAGGCCGACGCGCGCCGCTGGATGCGTCGAAGTAGCACGTTGGAGAGACTGGCTCGATGAGACTGACCTGGGTGCAGCCCGAAGATCTGCTGCCGCACCAACTGGTCCAATCCCGCACCGAAGGCGTCGACGTCGCCGACGTCGAGGCCCGCTGGCGAGACGCGGGCGGTACTACGGACGCCCCGGTGTCGGGTGCCTCGGACAAGCCGGCCGGCGGAGAACTGCGGGCGCTGGCGCGCGAGCTCCTCGACGAGCTCGACGCGCGGTCCCCGCAGTGGGTCGAGCCGGCGATTCCGTCGCTGCCGCTGCTTGGTGGTGCGTCGGCGGATCTAGAGCGACGGGTGCTGAATGCCTGGCTCGGACGGGCGGCGGGCAACCTGCTGGGTAAGCCGGTGGAGAAGATTCCGCGCGAAGGGATCCGGGAGATCCTCCAGACCTCGGGGCAATGGCCGCTGACGCGGTACATCACCGCGGTCGGCGTGCCTGCGGAGGTGTTGGCGAGGTGGCCGTGGAACCGGCGGTCGGAGCCGACCAGCTTGCGTGAGGTCATCGACGGGATGCCGGAGGACGACGATCTCAACTTCGCGATTCTGGCGCTGCAGCTGTTCGAGAAGCATGGCGATGCGCTCAGCACAGAGCACGTGGCACTGGCGTGGCTCAATGACCTGCCGGCCGGCCGGGTGTTCACTGCGGAGCGGGTGGTCTATCGCAATTTGCTCGACGGGGTGGATCCGCTGCAGGCTGCCCGGGCGAGGAACCCGTTCCGCGAGTGGATCGGCGCGGAGATCCGGACGGATGTCTACGGCTGGGTCCACCCGGGCGATCGGACCGCGGCTGCGCGGCTCGCTCTGACGGACGCGCGGCTCAGCCACACCGGCGCCGGAGTGGATGGTGCCGTCTGGGTGGCCGCGATGTCGGCTGCCGCGCTGGTGCTCGACGACCCGACAGAGGTGGCCCGCGCCGGCCTTGAGGCGGTGCCGGCTGATGGTGAGATCGCCCGGGCTGTCCGCTTCGGGTTGGAGCTTGCCGATGTTGAGCTGGACGAGGCGCTCGACCGGTTGCATTCGCAGTACGGGCATCTGCACTGGGTGCACTCGGTCAACAACAGCGCCCTCACGGCGTACGCGCTGACGGCGCCCGATTTCGCCACCGGTATCGGTCGCGCGGTGATGGGCGGCTGGGATACTGACTCCGCCGGCGCGACGGTCGGCGCCGTCCTTGGCGCCGTACTCGGGGTTCCGGCAGAGTGGACGGGGCCACTCGACAACCGGCTGGCCACGAGTCTGCCGGGGATGAACCAGGTCGCGATCGACGAGCTCGCGGCTCGGACGGTGGCTGTGCAGAGTCTTGAGGGGGCGGCGGGGCGTGGTTGAGGTCGTAGTCGTGGGGAGCGCGAACGTGGACCTGGTGTTGCCGGTCCAGCGGATCCCACGGCCCGGCGAAACGGTTCTGGCCACGGGGCTGACGCGTGGTCCGGGTGGGAAGGGTGCCAACCAGGCGGTTGCCGCGGCCCGGGCGGGAGCGGCGACGGCCTTCGTCGCCTCGCTGGGTGCCGATGAGTCCGGAGAGTTGCTGCGGGCGGCCCTCGGCGACGCTGGCGTCGACCTCTCGCTGGTGTCGACGACGGACACTCCGACCGGTACGGCGATCATCACGGTCGCGGCCGACGGGGAGAACGCGATCACTGTCGCGCCTTCGGCCAATGCCGAGTTGAAGCTGTCCGGCGAGGCCCTCGAGGCGCTGCGGGAGGCGAAGGTTGTCCTTGCCCAGTTGGAGATTCCGTTCGAGACGGTGCAGGCTGCGGCCGAAGCGAGTTCTTACTTCATCCTGAACGCGGCGCCGGCTGCCGAGCTCCCCGACGAACTGCTCGCCCAGGTCAACCTGCTGGTCGTGAACGAGACCGAGGCCGAGGCGATCGGTGGTTCGCTGCTCGACCGGGTGCCTGCTGCGGTAGTGACACTGGGTGGTGAGGGCGCGTTGATTCTGTCCCGGGATGGCGCGGAAATTCGTATCCCGGGCGTGTCGGTCGAGGTGGTCGACACGACGGCTGCGGGCGACACCTTCTGCGGGGTGCTCGCGGCGACGTTGGCTGCGACGTCAACTACAGGGCGCGACCTGACGAATGCGGTCCGACGCGCTAACGTTGCTGCTTCATTGAGCGTTCAAGCCGCGGGGGCGATCCCTTCGGTGCCTCACGGGGAAGTCATCGACGCGCGTTATGCGGAGGTATACCTGTGAACCCCCTCGTGCCCAGGCCGATCGATCTCCCCGCAAAGGTTGATCTCGGCCTGCGCGCCGATCTGGCCTTTCTCGACGACGCCAAGATCATCGGGGCCCCCGAGGATCCGGCCGACCTGCCCCGCTGGCGCGGCAAGGTGGCCGAGTGGTTGATCGGCGCCTACGACCGGACCCCGTACGACGGGTCGCACTACGAGGTGCCCGGTCGCGAGTGGACCCAGACGGCGTACTCGGTGGCGCTGGTCTGGTTGTGGGACGACCAGCTCTACGACGTGGAGACCGGGAAGTTCACGCCGGAGAAGTTCGTCCAGCATGGCGTCGAGGACTTCGGCGGGTACGACGCGGTGGTGCTGTGGCACGCGTATCCCGTGATCGGGATCGACTCGCGGAACCAGTTCGACTTCTACCGCGAGGTCCCCGGCCTCAAGCAACTGGTTGACGACCTGCACCGGCTCGGGCTGAAGGTGTTCTTCGACTACAACCCGTGGGATGTCGGGACCAGGCGGGCGGCCCGGTCCGACGCGGACGAGTTCGCCGCACTGGTGGCCGAGCTCGGTGTCGACGGCGTGTTCCTCGACACCCTGAAGGAGGGCGATCCGGCGTTCACCAAGGCGTTGCAGAGGGCGAACCCGGCGATCGCCTTCGAGGGCGAGTCACGGTTGCCGATGGCAAGGATCGGCGACCACGCGCTGTCGTGGGCGCAGTGGTTCGCCGACACCCGGGCCCCCGGCGTACTGCGTGCGCACCTGTTCGAGCGCCGGCACATGATGCACCACACCCGTCGGTGGAACCGCGACCACAGCGACGAACTGCAGTCGGCCTGGGTGAACGGCGTCGGCATGCTCGTCTGGGAGTCGGTGTTCTCCGCCTGGGTCGGCTGGAACGCGCGGGACCGGGCCACGCTGCGCCGGATGGTCGCGGCCCAGAGAGCGTTCTCCGAGATTCTCATCAACGGCGACTGGATCCCGTTGACCCCGGAAGTGCCGGACAAGGCCCGCGAGCACGGCGTCTTCGGATCCCGGTTCGAGTTGGCCGACGTCACCTTCTGGACGCTGATCAACCGCGACGACGAGGACTTCGAAGGCGTGGTGCTGCGCTCGGAGGATCAGGTCGGCGACTGGTACGACGTGACCTCCGGCGTGCCGATCACCGCTGACGACGACGGCGTGCAGCTGGTCGTGCCGGGACGCGGAGTTGCCGGTGTGGTCCGTGTCGGCGCGACCGCCGGCCAGACCTGCCGGGCGACCGCTCGCCGGCTCGGCACGATGTCGCGGCCCCATCTTCGCGACGCCGCCTTCCCGGTTGCTCCCGTGGTGCGGGTTCCCGTTCCTGAGGTCGACGGTGCCGCTGCGATCGGGCCGGTCGTGCAGGTGCCGGCGGGGGAGCGCTCTCTGACGGTTCGGCACCGGCGCCGCGAGACAGGCCTGTACGACCAGGCGCCGTACGTGGAGGAGTGGAAGCCTCTCCCGCCACGCCTGCACGACACTCAGACCGGGAAACGGGAGGTCGCGCTCTCTGAGATCTCGGTCGCGATCCGGGAAGTGACGAACGCGGACTACGCCGAGTTTCTGTCCGCGACCGGTTACCGGCCGCTGGTGGCGAACCGGTTCCTCGCGCACTGGGTCGACGGGGCTCCCGCGGCCGGGACAGAGGAGCAGCCGGTCACGTATGTCGATCTGCCGGATGCGCGCGCCTACGCGGCCTGGCGCGGCGGACGGTTGCCGACCGAGGACGAGTGGCAGGTGGCGGCCGGGCTGGAGGGGTTCACCCGCGCCGAGCCGCTGGTCTGGAACCTGACCGAGAGCGAACACCGCGACGGCCGCAGCAGGTTCTGCATCCTCAAGGGCGGCTCGTGGTTCGTCGCCGAGGGCTCTGACTGGTATGCCGACGGCGGACCGAAGGCCCCGGAAGTCAGCTTCAAGCTGGTCCTCACCGGCGGCGGCCTCGACCGTTCGGAGTCCATCGGCTTCCGGTGCGCCGGATGAGCAACAGACCCGCGCCGTTGGAAGGCGTCAAGGTCCTGGAAGCGGCGACGCTCTTTGCGGGACCGCTGGCGGCGACCTTCCTGGGCGACTTCGGCGCGGACGTGACGAAGATCGAGCACCCGGCGCGACCGGACGCTGCCCGCGGGCACGGGACCAGCAAGAACGGCGTCGGCCTGTGGTTCAAGACCCTCGGCCGGAACAAGCGGCTGGCCACGCTCGACCTGTCGCAGGGACGCGAGGTGTTCCTCGGCCTGGTTCGTGCGAATGACGTGCTGGTGGAGAACTTCAGGCCAGGCACGCTCGAGCGCTGGGGCCTCGGCCCCGACGTCCTGCTCTCGGTGAACCCCCGCCTGGTGATCGCCCGCGTGACCGCCTTCGGCCAGGTCGGTCCCTGGTCGAACCGCCCCGGCTTCGGTTCCCTGGCCGAGGCGATGAGCGGATTCGCCGCGGTGACCGGCGAACCCGACGGCCCGCCGACCCTGCCGCCGTTCGGTCTGGCCGACGGGATCACCGCCCTCGCCACCGCGTACGCCGTACTGGTGGCCTTGCGGGAGCGGGATCAGTCGGGCCGGGGGCAGGTGATCGACCTGGCGATCATCGAGCCGATCCTGATGATGCTCGGCGGCGGGATCACCGCGTACCAGCAGACGGGCTATGTCCAGCCGCGACTGGGCAACCGCTCGTCGAACAACGCCCCGCGGAACGTCTACCGGACCGTCGACGGGCGCTGGGTCGCGGTCTCCACGAGTTCGCAGAGCATCGCCGAGCGGGTGGTCACGCTGGTCGGCCGGCCCGATCTCGTCGCGCAGCCCTGGTTCGGGACGGGCCGCGAGCGGGCCGAACACGCCGCTGAGCTGGACGAGGCCGTCGGATCCTGGATCGGGGAGCGCTCTCTGGACGAGGTCATGCTCGCCTTCGAGAAGGCGGAGGCGGCGGTCGGCCCGGTGCACGACATCCGCGGCATCATGACGGACCCGCAATACGCGGCTTTGAACACGATCGTCGAGGTGGACGACGAGGAACTCGGGGGACCGGTCCAGATGCAGAACGTGCTCTTCAGGCTCTCCGAATCACCCGGCTCGATCCGTTGGGCGGGTCGCCCGCACGGGGCGGACACGGACGCAGTACTGGCCGAGATCGGTGTCACGCCTGAGCAACTCGCAGCGTTGCGAGAACGCGGCGTGGTCTAGTGTTCCGCCAGCGTCATGCCACCTCGCCGAAGGGACACTAGATGCTCACCGCGCTCTACGTCCCTGCGAACAGGCCCGACCGGTTCGCCAAGGCTGTTGCCGCAGGCCCGGATCTCGTCGTGTTCGATCTGGAGGACGCCGTACCGGTCGGCGACAAGGATGACGCGCGGGGCTGGGCCATCGCCTGGATCGCCGCGCGTGCCGGGGGATCGCTCGAGGTGCGGGTGAACGCGCCAGGTTCTCCTTGGATCGCCGACGACCTGGCCGCGCTGGCCGCAGTACCGGAGGTTCGGGTGCGGGTGCCGAAGGTGGAGACCGCGGACGACGTTCGGTGGGTGCTCGACCAGGTGCCGACGGCAAAGATCACCGCGCTGATCGAGTCGCCGTTGGGACTGGAGAAGGCGTTCGAGATCGCGACGGCCGATCCGCGGGTGGTCGCGGTCGCGCTCGGCGAGGCGGACCTGGCGAGTTCGCTCGGTGCCGAAGGTTCCGTCGGACTGGCTTGGGCGCGAGGGCGACTGGTGTCGGCGTCGCGTGCGGCCGGGCTCGGGGCGCCGATGCTGTCTGTCTATCCGCACGTGAACGACGAGGAGGGCTTGCGTCGGACGTCGCTCGAAGGTCGTGCGCTTGGCTTCGTCGGACGGGCGGCGATCCATCCCCGGCAGCTCGCGGCCATCGTCGAAAGCTTCACTCCGCCGGCGTCCCAGGTCGCCGAGGCCGCGGAGTTGCTGGCCGCCGTCGAGAAGGCCGGCGTTGCTGAAGGCGGCGTGATCGTGCTGCCCGACGGCCGGATGGTCGACTCCGCCATGCTCGGCCGCGCCCGCGAACTCACCACCCTGATGCAGGAGATCGAGTCCCGGCAGAGTTAGGTTGGTTGCATGCTGCCGCGCGTGGTTGATGCCGTGGTGATCGGCTCGGGCCCGAACGGGCTGGTGAGTGCGATCACGCTGGCCGACCTGGGCTGGGACGTGCTGGTGCTGGAGGCCGCCGGCCAGTTCGGCGGTGCTGTGCGCTCGGAGGAGAGCGACGGTTGGATCAGCGACCGGTTCAGCTCCAGCTATCCACTCGGAGTGGCGTCTCCTGTACTGCGGGCGCTGGACTTGGAGCAGTTCGGTCTGCGCTGGGCGCATGCACCGCTGCCGTTGGCACACCTGGTGGAGCCATCGGTGGCAGCGGCCATCTACCCCGATCCGGCCGCGACTGCGGCGTCCATCGGGGTGGACCACGCTGCCGATGGTGATGCGTGGCTGCGGCTCTACGAACAGTATGTGAAGATCCGCGAACCGTTCCTGCAGTCGTTGCTCACGACTTGGCCGCCGGTCGGTCCAGGGCTCCGGCTGACGCGCAGGCTCGGCTCGGCGGGAGAGTTGGCCCGGTTCGCCAGGTTCATGGCGATGCCGATGCACCGGATGGCTCAGGAGTTGTTCCAGGGAACGCGAGGTCGCGCGCTCCTGGCCGGGAACGCGTTTCACGCGGACGCGCCCCTGACGGGCAGTGTGAGCGGCACGATGGGCTGGCTGCTCGCGATGCTCGCCCAGGACGTCGGCTTCCCGGTTGCCGCCGGCGGTTCCGGCTCCCTGTCCACGGCCCTGGTCCGCCGCGCCGAGAAGGCCGGTGCGATGCTCGTCTCCGGTACGCCGGTCGTCGGGATCGACGTGTCCTCCGCGAAGGTGACGGGCGTCCGCACGGCCTCCGGCGAACGGGTCTCGGTCCGCCGCGCGGTGATCGCCGACACCTCCGCGTCGACGCTGTACGAGGAGTTGTTGCCCCCGGCAAATGTCCCGGCCGGGCTGCGCCGGGATCTCGAACACTTCGAGTGGGACTACCCGACCGTCAAGGTGAACTACCGCCTGAGTGAGCCGATCCCGTGGCAGGCGCGTGAAGCCTGGGAGGCTGGGGTCGTCCACCTTGGCGGCACCGCGGACGAGCTCGTCCACACCTCGGCCGATCTCGACACCGGGCGGTTGCCGACGGCACCTTTCTTGCTGATCGGCCAGACCAGCAAGGCGGATCCGTCCCGCTCGCCGGCGGGCACCGAGGCCGTCTGGGCGTACTCGCATCTCCCGCGCGGCATCGCCGACGACCCGTCGGCCGAGAAGCTCGCCATCCGGATGGACCGCGCCATCGAACGCCACGCGCCGGGCTTCCTGTCCCTGATCCTGGACCGGGATCTCCAGCGACCGAGCGACTTCGTGGCAGCGAACGCGTCGCTCAGCATGGGGGCACTCGGCGGCGGAACCTCCCAGCTCCACCAGCAGCTCATCTTCCGCCCGACCATCGGCCTGGGAAGTCCGCGTACGGTCGTCACCGGCCTGTACTTGGGCAGCTCCGCGATCCACCCGGGCCCCGGGGTCCACGGCGCTTGCGGGCACCTGGCTGCTCGCACCGCAATCCGCGACGCCTCCGTCCTCGGCCCCCTCACCCGCGTCCCGCTGACGGCGGCACTCCGCCACCTCCAGCGCTGATGCGGGCTGGCCTCGTTGAAGGGTGGACAGTGGCGACGGTCGAGGAGTTGCTCAGGGAGCTCGCGCCGCAGGTGCTGGGCTTTCTGGCGCGGCGGCATGGGCAGTTCGACCTGTGCGAGGACGCCGTCCAGGAGGCCCTGCTCGCGGCTGCAACCCAGTGGCCGACCGACGGTATCCCGGCGAATCCGCGCGGCTGGTTGATCACCGTCGCCGGCAGGAAGCTGACCGACCAGTTCCGGAGCGAGAACGCGCGCCGCCGCCGAGAGGACGCCGTCGCCTCGATGGCCGGGCCCGACGAGCTCGTCACCCCCGGCGCCGACCACGACCGGCCGCCGGAGTCCGACGACACCCTCACCCTGCTCTTCCTCTGCTGCCACCCAGCGGTCACTCCCGCGTCACAGGTCGCGCTCACGCTGCGAGCGGTCGGTGGTCTGACCACGGCCGAGATCGCGAAGGCGTTCATGGTGCCGGAGGCGACGATGGCGCCCCGGATCAGCCGGGCCAAGAAGAGCATCAAGGCGGCCGGCAGCCGTTTTGTCCTGCCGCCGGAGGAGGAGCGCGCCGATCGCCTGCGGGTGGTGCTGCAGGTTCTCTACCTGATCTTCAACGAGGGCTACACGGCCAGCTCGGGACCCGAGCTGCAGCGGGTCGAACTCACCGCGGAGGCGATCCGCCTCACCCGGCTGCTCTATCAACTGCTCCCGAACGACGGCGAGGTCGCCGGCCTGCTGGCGTTGATGCTGCTCACCGACGCCCGTCGCGCGGCTCGCAGCCGGCCCGACGGCAGCCTGGTCCCGATCGACGAGCAGGACCGCAGCCTCTGGCTCCGCGAACCGATCGACGAAGGCGCCGCCCTGATCCTCAGGACCCTCGCGCGCGGAGAGGTCGGCTCGTACCAGCTCCAGGCGGCCATCGCCGCGATCCACGCGGAGGCGCAGAGTCCCGAGGACACCGACTGGCCGCAGATCCTCGCGCTCTACCAGCTGCTCGAGAAGGTCGCCCCGAACCCGATGGTCACCCTCAACCGCGCGATAGCCCTCGCCCAGGTCGAGGGCCCACAAGCCGGCCTCGACCTCCTGGCCACCCTTGACGACGACAACCGCATGACCGACAACCACCGCCTGGACGCCGTCCGAGCCCACCTCCTCGAACGCCTCGGCAAGCTCCCCGAAGCCCGCACCCACTACCTCGCCGCAGCCCGCCGCACCACCAGCCTCCCCGAACAGCGCTACCTAACCGCCAAAGCCGCGGCTATCTCCACAGCTACCACCTGACCGCCGGGGGCCACCTGGGCTGTTCACCTTCAGGGTCGCGGCGAGGTGGGGAACGATGGTCCGGGGGCAACGAAGGCGAGGAGCCCGCCGCGCTGTGGTCGTATCCGCTGCTGGACGCCTTTGTCAGGCGTGGCTGTGGATAGCGGGTCAGTCGCGGTCGTCGTCAGCGTGCACGCGATAGTTGCCTGAGGCACCACTCAGGGCTGGTCGTCGTTGGTGATGGGGTGGGTGCCGGTGTGGTCGACGCGGAACTTGAAGCCGTGTTTGGTGGTCCATTCCAGGGCGTGGTCGTCGAGGGCGCGGACTGTCCAGTCGGCGTGGGTCTTGACCCGGTGGCTGAAGCGTCGCAGCGGCCGGAGGTTGCTGGTGCTGGTTTGTCCCGGTGGCCCGGTCGGGTCGAACGGGACGACGTGGTCGAGGTCGGTGCTGGTGGTGGTCTCCCCGGTCCCGTAGGGGAACTGCTCGACCGGGTAGGTCAGCTTGACGCGTTCCCGGATCCGGTGCGGGATCTCGTAGGCGTTGACGCTGACGTGGTCGTTCAGGTCGATCACCGGCTGGACGGTGATGCGGTCGTGGCCGAGCAGTTCGGCCAGTTTGGCCGCGAACACGGGCCCGAAGGCTTCGACGCGCGCGGTTCCTGCACCGGCGAGCAGCGTCTCGTCGGTGATATGGACATACAGCTTGATCCGCCCGGGTCTACGCCCACCGGACCCACCACCACCACTGCCGTTGGTGTTGGTGTCGGCGGCGTGTTTGATCGCGGCGAGTTTCGCGGCCAGGTCGTGGCGTGCGGCGGCGTCCATGCCCCACACGATCTGCTCGGCCCTGCCGCGGCCGGTGCGGGGTCCGTAGCGGCTGGCCGCGTCCAGCGGCTGGTCCGGGTGGCCGGGGTGCGGCGCGTCCCGGTCAGCCTCGGTATCGGCGCCGGGTTCGTCGGCGAGGAACAAGTCACTAGCCGGTTGCCCGTCCCGGGTCACCTCGACAAACTGCGCGTCGCCGGCCCGCTCGGCGTCAATTGTCGTCGGAGGGTTACCCGCCGGCGCGGCGCCGCTGCGCGGCCCGAAGTCCTCGGTGGCCGGGGCCTGGTCTGCCGGGGTGAGTTCCGCGTCGGTGGCCGACGCGGAGCCCTCACAAGTCGCTGCGCCCGGTGCTGCCTCGGCCTGCGCCGGGTCGCCTGCCCGGGCCGGGTCGGCCGCGGCGGTCGGGGCGTCGGTTGCAGCCGGCGCATCGGTGCCGTCGTCACCGGTGGTGGGGTGGTGGCGGGTGGCGAGGTATTGGGCGACCTGGAGGAGTTCGTGGGCGAAGGCCGGGTCGGCCAGGATCCCGAGCGCCTTGGCGCGGCGCTGGTCCAGGCTGTCGGGGTCACCCAACGCGGCCAGCGCGTCGGCGATCTGGCCCAGGGTCGCGTCGAACCGGATCACGTCACCACTGGCGGCCTTCACGAACAGCGTGGTGGTGCCGTGCTGGTCGGACTGGCCCGGCCAGGCGCCCCGCTCGCGGGCCTTCTGCTCGGCCGCGGCCCGGGCCGCGGCCGGGTCGGCGTCCCAGACCGCGGCCTTGACGATCGTCTTCACCTGATGCGCGCTCAACGAGTCCACCACCCCCGCGACCCGCGCATCGACCAGCGCGGCCGCCTCGACCGACAGACCCAGACACGCGGTCGCGATCAGCCGCGCCTTCCAACCCGTCGCCTGACCCGCCTCGACCCGGGCCCAGGTCAACGGCAGCCGATGCCGCAACGCGAGCGCCTGACCGATGAAGTTGCCGCCCGTTTCGGAGGTCACCCCCAGCACCGCGGCGAACTCCGCGACCGCGAACTCCGCCACCGCCGGACACCCCGCGCCCCCATAGACAACGCCACGCTCGCCGCCCGGCAGCCGCTGGTCGTCGGGCACCCTCGCCGGGCTCGGATGCAGGTCGGCGTAGCGCAGCGCCAGCTGGAGGACCCTGATCTCGGACTCGCCCTGCAGGGCGTACCAGTCGCGGGTCGCGGCGAGCGTCTCGGCCGCACCCAACTCGGTCACATCCCCTGCGAACATGTGTTCGACCCTACGCCCGCCCGGGGACCGTCAGCAAACCCGCAACCGTCCCGTTTTCCCTTATCCACAAGGAGAAAACATCACATCCGCCGGACAGCATTAGACGTGTAGGCGGCTTGTCAGTCGCCCAAGGTGACCGGGTGCGGCGAACGGTCCGCACCGAGACCCGCTGCGCGGTCAGCGTCGGTATGCCCACCATCCCAACCCACGGACCGCCGACACCGGCTCGCGACACAAGCCTGTCCGTCACCTCGATCCGACGACAGCAGCGGGCCGGCGATCAGCAAACAGCGCTGCCGAGCCTGCCGTGAGATGGGTCACGTTACTTGGGTTGTAACTTCGGTTTACAGTTGGCGGTATGAGCTTGCAGGAGAGAAGCCGGCGGGACGCCATCGGGATGGGGGTCGCGCTGCTGAACCGGTTGGCGAGGTCTCGTGCGATCGACAGGCTCGGGTGGCGCAAGCAGACCGAGCGGGTTGTGTTCGAGGCGACGAAGACCGGCTTCCGCACCGCCGGCGCGCTGACCAGGAGTTTCACCGCGGCGAGCAAACTGGCGAAGCCGTCGCGGTTGCCCGCAGCCAAGGGCGCCGGGCGGTTCGACCTGACGCCGACCGACGACCAGCAGATGGTGGTCGGCGTGGTCACGGAGTTCGCCGCGGAGGTGCTGCGGCCGGGCGCCCCCGACGCTGATACAGCCAGTACTACGGACGCGAAGGTGCTGGCGCAATCCGCCGAGCTCGGGCTGAGCCTGATCGAAGTACCGGAGGAGCTCGGCGGGATCGTCACCGAGCGCTCGGCGATGACCGGCGTACTGGTCGCTGAGGCGATGGCGCATGGCGACATGGGCCAGGCGGTGGCGTGCCTTGCGCCGGCGGCGGTGAGCACGGCGATCTCGCTGTGGGGTGACGAGACTCAGCAGGCGACGTATCTCCCGGCGTTCACGGGGGAGTCCGTCCCGGCCGCGGCGCTCGCGATCGTCGAACCGCGGCCGCTGTTCGACCCGTTCGCTCTCACGACGCGCGCGACGCGGCAGCGGACTGGGCACCTGCTGAACGGCGTGAAGTCCCTCGTACCACGGGGCGCCGAGGCCGAGGTGTTCGTCATCGCGGCCCAGCTCGAGGACCAGGGGCCGGCGTTGTTCCTGGTCGAGTCGGATCACCCGGGCGTGACTATCGAGGCGGAACCCTCCATGGGGCTTCGCGCGGCCAGCCTCAGCCGGGTGCTGCTGGAGGATGTCCCGGCCGTGCAGCTGGGAACTTCGGAGGACTACACGGAATGCGTCCGCCTGTCGCGACTCGGGTGGTGTGCGCTTTCCCTTGGTACTGCGAAGGCGGTGCTCGACTACGTGACGCCGTACGTGAACGAGCGGACGGCGTTCGGTGAGCCGATCAGCCACCGGCAGTCCGTCGCGTTCATGGTCGCGAACATCGGCATCGAGCTGGAGGGCATGCGACTCGTCACCTACCGGGCCGGATCGCGTGCTGAGCAAGGGCTTCCGTTCGCTCGTGAGGTGGCGTTGGCGCGTCGGTTGTGCTCGGAGAAGGGCATGCAGATCGGTACGGACGGGGTGCAGCTGCTCGGCGGCCATGGCTTCGTGAAGGAACACCCGGTCGAACGTTGGTACCGCGATCTGCGGGCCGTCGGCGTGATGGAAGGTGCGGTGCTGGTCTGATGATCAACCTCGAGACCCCGCGGAAGTTCCGGGCGTTCGTCCACCAGGCACACCAGGTGGCGGCGGAGATGCTGCGGCCGAACTCCCGGCAGTACGACCTGGCCGAGCACGAGTATCCGAAAGAGCTCGACATGCTCGCGGCGATGGTGGACGGCCTGGGCGCTTCGGGAACCGGCTCGGGTGCCGGAGCCAGCGGCGTACGGCGTACCGAGGGCGACGGGGACGACGGTGGCAAGGTCAAGAACGGGTCGAATCTCTCGTCGGTGCTGTCCATCATGGAGATGTGCTGGGGTGACGTCGGGCTGCTGCTGTCGATGCCGCGGCAGGGCCTGGGGAACTCCGCGATCGCCTCGGTGGCATCCGACGAGCAGCTGAAGCGGTTCGAGGGGGTGTGGGCCGGGATGGCGATCACCGAGCCGGGCTGCGGATCCGACTCGGCGAACATCCAGACGACCGCGCGGCTGGACGGGGATCACTACGTCATCAACGGCGAGAAGATCTTCGTCACCGCGGGCGGTCGCTGTGATGCCGTGGTGGTCTGGGCGACGCTGGACAAATCGCTCGGGCGGGCCGCGATCAAGTCGTTCGTGGTGTTCAAGGACACCCCGGGCATGACGGTCGAGCGGCTGGAGCACAAGCTCGGGATCCGCTCGTCGGACACCGCGACGATCCGCTTCGACAACTGCCGGGTGCCTGCGGCGAACCTCCTCGGCTCTGCTGAGGTGGATGCGGAGAAGGGTTTCGCGGGGGTCATGCAGACCTTCGACAACACGCGCCCGCTGGTGGCCGCGATGGCCGTCGGGTGTGCCCGCGCTTCGCTGGAGCTGACACGTTCGCTGTTGTCCGAGGCTGGTGTGGAGGTCGACTACGACCGGCCGGTCCACCTGCAGCCGGCGGCCGCGGCGTCGTACCTGCAAATGGAAGCGGACTGGGAGGCGGCCTATCTGCTGACGCTCCAGGCCGCCTGGATGGCCGACAACGGCAAGCCGAACTCCCTGCAGGCCTCGATGGCGAAGGCGAAGGCGGGGCGCGTCGGCAACGACATCACCCTGCGCTGCGTGGAGCTCGCCGGCAGCATCGGCTACAGCGAGCACGAACTCCTGGAGAAGTGGGCCCGAGACTCCAAGATCCTCGACATCTTCGAAGGTACCCAGCAGATCCAGCAGTTGATCGTCGCGCGGCGCCTGCTCGGGAAGACCTCGGCCGAGCTGAAATAGCAGGTCACGGGTCCTTCGGCTTGGTCGGTGCTGGGCTTCTCATCAGCTGGGGTTGTGGGCTGTGATGGTTGCGATGGTGCAGGGTTTGCCGGTCTCGTTGGTGCTCACTACCTGGGCGAGGGCGAAGGTTCGGCCGCGGTGGAGGACTGATGGGCTGAAGACTAGGTGAGTGCCCACTGGGACGGGCCGAACGTAGGCGACGTGGATCGACGCGGTCACCAGGGCCTGGTTCGATGATCTGAGGGCAGCGATGCCCGCCAGTTCAGAGGCACACAGCGAGACCCCTCCGTGCAGATTGCCGAGGGGATTGCCGAGTTCGGCTGTCACTTCCAGAGGCAGATCCGGCATCGCGCACGCCGGTATGCCGATGACCGTCGCGGTGTCGGCTGCCAGCAGACGATGCTTGCTCGTCGCAGCGGATACGCCCGGCGACTGGGTGACGAATCGGCCGCGCTGGCGGCTGTGCGCGATGACACGGCCGGTCGAGTCGATGACCTGTCCGGACGCCATGCCGCCGATGGCGTCGAGCTGCAGCACGCGCCCCTCGGCGTACAGGGGTGACCCGTCAGTGGGGAAGTCGGCCAGGAAGTCGATCGAGATCTCGGTGCTGACCGACCAGCTGTGCTCCGGCCGCCGGGTCTGGATGGCGTAGCCGAGGACGTTGTCGACCAGGACGCCGAGTGAGCCCGCGCAGGGCCGTCCGTCCGGTCCCGCCGACCAGGGGCCAGTCGTCATGGATCCGGTGACTGACGTCCGGCCCGGCGCGACGGAGTCGATCCGGAACAGACGTTCGGGCCCGCCGGCGACGATCATTCCAGCTGCTTCGGTCAGAGGTTGGGGCACTTGTCAGCTCTCCTCGCTGCCGGGCGGCACTCGGTGTCTTGAATAAACGGTCATACCATTCTAATGTGCGACCAAGGACCTTGCGTCACGAGGGAGAGCACGTGATGGCCACCACGCCGATGAAGACCGTCCATGACAGGTACAGCGACGAGCAGATCTCGGGGTACTACGCCTCCGGGTTCTGGCAACCGACAAGCTTCACCGGACTGGTGAACGAGCAGGCCGGCGCGCGGCCCGACCAGACCTTCGTGTTCGACAGCAGCACCTCCCTGAGCTACGCGCGGTTCCGCGACCTGGCGTTGCGCCTGGCCGTCGGGTTACGTCGTGCCGGCCTGAGGGCGGGAGACCGGCTCGCGGTTCAACTGCCCAACTGGACCGAGTTTCCGATGGTGGCCGCGGCTGCCTCGCGGATCGGGGTGATCGTCGTACCGATCATGCCGATCTACCGAGGCGACGAGGTGGCCTATGTTCTACAGCACTCGGGAGCGGTCGCCGCGGTCACCTGCGAGGAGTTCCGTGGCTTCGGTCACCTCGCGATGTTCGCCGGACTTCGCGGCGCGTGTCCGGAGCTCCGCTCGCTGTTCGTCGCGCGTGCCTCAGACGACCTCGATCCGTCCATCGCGATCTCGCTGACGGAGCTCCTCGCCGAGGGGGAGTTGGCGGAACTCGACTCCGATGCAGGCCCGGACAGCTCTCCTGACGACGGGTTCCTGATCGTCTACACATCGGGTACGACGTCGCGGCCGAAAGGTTGCTTCCACACCTTCAACACCGTGCGGGCCAGTGCCGCGGCCATCGCCAAAAGCCTGCACTACAACCAGGACGACGTGCAGTTCGGTCCGTCACCGGTCACCCACAGCACGGGGCTGGTGACGAGCGTGGTGCTGCCGCTTCTCGCCGGCGCGAAGTCCTACCTGATGGAGACGTTCGATCCCGCGGACGGCTTGCGCCGGATCCAGGAGTACGGCTGCACTGCCGCAGTGACCGCGACGCCGTTCCTGCAGATGTTGATGAGCGCTTACGACCCGGACAAGCACGACGCGAGCAGCCTGCGGCTGTGGGTGTGTGCGGGTTCACCCATCCCGGGTTCAATCGTGGAGCGATCCCGTGAGCTCTTCGCCGGCTGCCGCACCCTGAGTCTCTACGGACGCTCGGAGAACTTCCTCACCACCATGTGCACGGTGGACGACCCTCCAGACCGATCGGTCACCTCGGACGGGTCGGCCCTGGAGGGTGCCCTCGTGCAGATCGTCGGCGCCGACGGCCTCGAGGTACCTCGAGGCGATGAGGGGGATATCGCGTACCGGGGCCCAAGCCACATGATCGAGTACTTCCGTGACGAGACGCAGACCGCCGCACTGTTCACCGCAGGAGGCTTCTCGGTCTCCGGCGATCTGGGGCGGATGGACACCGACGGCTTCGTCCGGGTGACGGGTCGGCTCAAGGACATCGTGATCCGCGGTGGGATGAACATCAGTGCCCGGGAGGTCGAAGATCACCTCCTGCGTCATCCCGGCATCGCCAATGTCGCGATCGTCGGCATGCCGGACGAGCGCCTCGGCGAGAGGGTCTGCGCGTACGTCGTGCCGGCTGCCCAGGGCGAAAGCCTGACCCTGGAGGCGATCACGGGCTATCTACGCGAGCTGAACGTCGCGGTTCAGAAGCTTCCCGAGCGGCTGGAGATCGTGCCCGCGTTGCCGATGACGGCCACGGGCAAGGTGCAGAAGCACATCCTCCGCGCCGACATCTCGAAGAAGCTGGCCTGAGCGCTGTCGAACAGCGCCAGCTCCGTACTGCGCTATGTCCGCAAAGGTCTGAGGGATTCCACCGTTCGGCGAGCGGTGACAAAGGTTGCCCGGCCAGTGAGCAGCTTCCGCCCGGCGGCCTCGGCGTTGAGCTCCACCACTGCGAGACCGTAGTCATCCTCCAGAGGCTCGACGGAGACGACCACGCCCGACAGCTCGACCGTGTCGCCGATCATGAAGGGGGCGGTGAACCGCACCTCGTACCTCCGCAGGTTCTCCACCCCGCACCAGTCGGTGAGCCAGGCGGCCACGAGTCCAGCGGTCAGTTGGCCCATCGCGATCGGCCGCTCGAAACCGGCTGCCGACGCGACGGCTGGATCGTGGTGCAGCGGATTGAAGTCGCCACCAGCGCCGGCGAACCTCACGATGTCGGTCTGGGTGAGAGGGCCGAAGCTACGGCTGGCCGGCCGCTCGCCCAAGGTGGCCTCGATCATCCTCGTCCCCTCTCGATCAGGACCTCGCGCTGGCGTACGGCGACCGCGCCAGCGGCATCGACGTACACCGTCTCCAGGGTGATCAGGCGCATCGTCCCGCCATGCTTGCCCTCGCGGTTCTCGTCGGCGATCACCGTCCGGGTGCCCACGACCGAGTCGCCGGCGCGCAGCGGCCGCTCGTACTCCCAACTGACCGAACCCACCAGGATCCGGCTCAGCTCCAGACCGAGCTTCTCGACGAAGGCGGCCTGGTCGCGTTGATGGCCCGAGACCACGACGTGAGTGGCAGTGGCCAGAGCGCACGGGGTGCGGTGGGACGGGTCCTCGGCGTGGGTCGCCCTGGCGAACTCGGCGATCTTGCCGCGCTCGATGTCAAAGGCGACGACATCGACGATGGTCCCGACGAGATCGCTCACCAGCACCCTCCAGCCAGCTAAGGTCTTTTGGTCTGACCTATAGTACAGTTCGAAGTGAGAGCGACAAGGTGGTGACGATGGACCTCGCAGACACCCCGGACGAGGCGCGGTTCCGGACCGACGTACGCGGCTGGCTCGAGAAGGCCCTGCCCGAGTTGCCGTGGCCGGAGCCGGTCGACCTGGTTGAGCGACTCGGGTTCTGGCGGCAGTGGCAGCGGATGCTGTTCGAAGCCGGGTACGCCGGGCTCACCTGGCCGACGGAGTACGGCGGCCAGGGTCTCGACGAGCGTCTGCGCGCGATCTTCGGCGAGGAGTGCGACCGGGCCGGGGCGCCGGAGCGGCTCAACCTGATCGGCGAGGACTTCTGCGGTCCCACCATTGCGCATTTCGGAACCGAGGAGCAGAAGGTTCGCTATCTGCGCCCGATCCTGACCGGCGACGAGATCTGGTGCCAGCTGTTCTCCGAGCCTGACTCCGGCTCCGACCTGGCGTCCCTGCGGACGAAGGCCGTCAAGGTGGACGGCGGCTGGCGCATCCAGGGACAGAAGATCTGGACGAGCCGCGCTCAGATCGCGGCGCATGCGATCCTGCTGGCTCGGACAGGTGGACCACGCCACAAAGGCATCACCTTCTTCCTGCTCCCGATGGACAGCGACGGCGTGACCGTCCGTCCACTCCGTCACCTGCTCGGCGAGGCGGAGTTCAACGAGGTGTTCCTCGATGACGTGTTCCTGCCGGACAGTGCGGTGGTCGGAGAGGTGGACGGCGGCTGGTCGGTGGCGATGGGCACACTCGCCTTCGAGCGCGTCGCGATCGCGACCGGGCGGGTCAACACCAGCAAGGCGATCGACGACATCATCGACGATGTCCGGCACCGGATGGATGCCGCCGGCCGTCCGCTTGGTGCCGACCCGCACGTTCGTCAGGCGATCGCGGACTTGTGGGCGCGGGCCCTTGTGCACCGGACCATCAGCCAACGCGTGATCACCGGGGCGGTATCGGATGGACCGCCCGGTCCGGTGACGTCGATCGGCAAGCTCTACTTCTGCCCGCTGGTGGAGGATCTCGCGGACTTCCGGCTCTCCCTCGAACCGCTCGGGGACCAGTTCGGTCTCGACGACGAAGGCAGTGCCGCGCCGCGATGGCTCCGGCTGGCCAACCAGGCCCGCGGTACTGCGATCGCAGGCGGCTCGACCTTCATCCAGCGCAACATCGTCGCCGAGCGGATCCTCGGCATGCCCCGGAATCCACAGGCGAACTCATGACCTACACCTGGCACCCGACACCGGACTACCTCGAGAACTCCAACGTGGCCCGGCTGATGCGCACGCTCGGGGTGACTACAGCCGACGAGCTCCGGGCGCGTTCGGTCGCGGACATCGGCGCCTTCTGGGATGTCGTGGTGAGGGATCTCGGGATCACCTTCCGCGAGCCGTACTCCGAGGTGGTCGACGTCAGCCGCGGTATCGCCGACCCCGAGTGGTTCGTCGGCGGCAGCCTGAACGTATTCGACGTCTGCTTGGCACGCTGGGCTGACGAGACACCGGACGCCGCCGCAGTCGTGCATGAGTCTGAGGGTGGTGACGTCCGCGTCCTCACGTTCGCCGAGCTGGCGGATCAGGTCGCCCGGGCCGGAGCCGGCCTGCGTGCCCGCGGGATCGTGAAAGGCGACGCGGTCGCCATCTACCTGCCGATGACTCCGGAGGCGGTCGTGGCGACGTATGCCATCGCCAGCATCGGCGCGATGGTGGTGCCGTTGTTCTCCGGCTTCGCGCCGACCGCGATCGCCTCCCGGCTCCGGGATGCCGGCGCGAAGGCTGTGATCACCGCCGACGGCACGATCCGCCGAGGCAAGGCCGTGGCGATGCAGCCACAGCTCGAGGAGGCTCTGATCTCCTGTCCTGGTGTGGATGTGGTGGTCGTCGTGGACAACCTCGGAGACGGGAAGGTCGGCGAAGCGGAGGTCGCGTGGTCGGAATTGCTGGCCACTGAGCCCGACCTGGAGGCCGAGCCGACCTCGGCCTCGGATGTCCTCCTGCTGGCCTACACCTCCGGGACGACAGGCCGCCCCAAGGGCGCGGTGCACACTCATGCCGGCTTCCTGACCAAGGTGGCGAGCGAGGTGGCCTATGGCTTCGACCTGCGGCCGGGACGGACTTTCTGCTGGATCACCGACATGGGCTGGATCATGGGCCCGCTGTCGATCATCGGCACGCACGCGTGCGGGGGCACTTTGCTGCTCTACGAGGGCTCCCCGGACGTCCCCGACGTCGATCGGCTGTGGCGGCTCGTCGAGCGGCACTCGGTCTCCATGCTCGGTGTTTCACCGACCCTGATCCGCACCCTGCGTGCTGTCGGCAACGAACTGCCTGCCGCGGACCTGTCGTCGATCCGGATCCTGGGTTCGACCGGTGAGCCGTGGGATCCGGAGTCCTACGAGTGGCTGGCCCGTGAGGTGTTCGACGGCCGGGTGCCGATCATCAACTTCTCCGGCGGCACCGAGGTCGGCGGATCCTTCCTGTGTCCCTACCCGGTGGAGGAAATCCGCAGCTGTTCTCTGGGTGGTCCAGCGCTCGGGATGGACGTGGATGTGGTCGATGACGAGGCGCATCCGCTCCGGGGGAGCGTCGGCGAGCTCGTCTGCCGGCAGCCCTGGCCGGCGATGACCCGCGGAGTCTGGAGAGACGATGCCCGCTACCGGGAGGCGTACTGGTCGACGTTCCCCGGGCTGTGGCGGCACGGCGACTACGCCTTGGTGGACGAGCAGGGAGGCTGGTTCATCCTCGGGCGCTCCGACGACGTCATGAACGTCGCGGGCAAGCGGGTCGCCCCGGCCGAGATCGAGTCCGTCCTGGCAGTGGATCCGGCGGTGGCCGAGTCCGCGGTGATCGGCGTACCGGATCCTGCGAAAGGCGAAGCCCTGTGGGCGTTCTGGGTCGGTCGGCCCGACCGTGAGGATGACGACACGGTCGGACAGCGGCTGCGCTCTCTGGTCGCCACGGAGATCGGCAAGCCCTTCGCGCCGTCCCACGTCGTGCGGGTCGAGCAACTGCCCAAGACCCGGTCCGCCAAGATCCTGCGGCGGGCGGTGCGTGCTGCGGTGCTCGGCACGGATCCGGGTGACCTGTCGGGTGCGGAGAACCCTGGAGCGGTCGAGGAGATCCGCGCGCAGGTCAGGGGATTGCGGTGAGACCGTCAGCTTCGGGGGACCTCGATCGACGTACGGTCCTCGACCTCCATCACCGCTTCCGCGTAGGCGTGCACGTGCCGCTTCATCCGCCGCACTGCGGCCCCGGCGTCCTGGGCGCGGATGGCCTTGGTGATGTTGCGGTGCGCCAGCACGGTAGTACGTCGTACCTCGGCGTCGACGAATCCCTTGTTGTCCGTGGAGGCGTAGATGCTCCGCGAGAGCGCCAGCATGAACCCGGTCAGCAGTTCGTTGTGGCTCGCGATGGCGACCGCGATGTGCCAGTCGACGTTGGCCTGCAGGAAGTCGGCCAGCGAGCCCGTCTCCGACGAGATCGCCTCGTTGGCCTCCTCCAGCCGGGTGAGGTCCGCATCTGTGCGGTACTGCGCTGCCAGTTGGGCGCACGCGGGCTCGATGGCCTCGCGGGTCTCGAGCAAGGCGGCCAACCGGATCTGCTTGCCCCGGATGAGGAGATTGACGGAGCTCGCGATCGACTCCTCGCCCGGGCTCTGGACGAAAGCGCCGCCCGCCCGCCCGGTCTTGATCCGGACCAGCCCCTGCACCTCGAGGATGCGCAGCGCCTCGCGAACCGTTGTACGGCTCATCCGGGTCTGGGTGACGAGTTCGCGTTCCGGCGGAAGCGCGGTGCCTTCGGGGAAGTCGCCGTGCAGGATCCGCTCGCGCAGCTCATTGGCCAGCACGTCCGATGCCTTCGGAACCTGCATCGGGTTGAGCTGTACGGCGTGCCGGGTCGTGCCGGTCTCCGAGATCACTGGATCAGCCATGTCGTATCGCATTCCCGCCTATTTGGTCCTACCTAAACTATCATTCGCCGGCCCAGCGCATTGAGCGGCAGGCCGAGGAAGGAATCCTCGTGGAGTGGAAGCTCTCCGATGAACAGGACGCCTACAGCAGGACGCTGCGCGAATGGCTCGCCGACGTGGCGCCGGCAGGCGCTGTGCGGCTCTGGCTCGACGAGGCCGATGCCGGCACGTTCGAGAAACGGATCGCCGCGGACGGCTGGTCGGGAGTCGGGATTCCCGAAGAAGCAGGAGGCCAGGGCGGCGGGCTCGTCGAGCTGGCGCTGACCTCCGAAGAGCTGGCCCGCGCGGCGGCGCCGTCGGCCGCATGGCTCGCCACGGTGCTCGCAATCCCTGCTCTGGCGGGGCGGGCCGAGTTGGTTGAGCGTGCGCTCGCGCAGGAACCGATCGCGCTGCTGACTGCTGCAGATCTGGTGCCCGGCGAGATGCCAGGTCTCGTGCTGGACGCCGACGGCTCAGTGAACGGGACGGTGGACCGCGTCCTCGCAGGCGACCGTGCGCATTCGTTCGTCGTCGTGGTTCAGCAGGACGGTGGAAGGTCGCTACGGTTGGTGGATCGGCAAGCCGTAGGGGTGACGATCACGCCTCGGCGGCTGCTCGACCGGTCCAGATCGGTGGCGGACGTGCGGTTGGAATCCGTGGCGTCCGAACCGCTTGAGGTGGATGCCGACGCCTACCTGGCCGGCTGTGCCGCGCGAGCCGCTGTGCTCACCGCCGCTGACTCTCTCGGCGCCACGGAGCGCATGCTCGACCTGGCGGTGGAATACAGCAAGCAGCGCCACCAGTTCGGCGTACCGATCGGCTCGTTCCAGGCGGTCAAACATGCCGCGGCGACGATCCTGGTGGGCGTCGAGGCGGCGCGGTCTGTGGTCTATTTCGCCGCCGCCTCGGTCGACAGTGATGCCCCGGATGCCGCGCTGCACGCCGCGGCGGCCAAGGCACAGGTCACCGCGGAGGGTGCGCGGGCCGCCGATGGCGCACTCACCATCCACGGTGCGATCGGCTACACGTGGGAGTACGACCTGCAGATCTTCTACAAGCGCGCCAAGCTCGACGAGCATCTGTACGGCGATCCGCAGGTCTGGAACGAACGGATCGCGGACGGCCTGGTCCTAACGGGACCCTAGTCTGAAGCCGATCTAGGATTTGGTCAGTCCATTTGTTAGAGTCATGCCAATCACTCCAGACGTCGAGAGAACTGGCGATCGAAGGGGACATCGTGGACTTCGAACTCTCCGAGGATCAGACGACCATCCGCAAAGCTGTTGCGGAGCTGGCCGCCAAGTTCGACGACCAGTACTGGATGGACAAGGACGCGGCCCACGAGTTCCCGATGGAGTTCTACCGGGCGTTCGCGGACGGCGGCTGGCTCGGGATGACGACACCGGAGGAGTACGGCGGGCACGGGTTCGGCATCACCGAGGCCGCGCTCCTGCTCGAGGAGGTGTCCGCGTCGGGTGGCGGCATGAACGCCGCAAGCTCGATCCACCTCTCGATCTTCGGCATGCACCCGGTGATCGTGCACGGCTCGGACGAGCTGAAGCGGGAGAACCTGCCGCGGATCGTCAACGGCGACCTGCACGTCTGCTTCGGCGTCACCGAGCCGGGCGCGGGCCTGGACACCACGAAGATCACCACGTTCGCCAAACGCGACGGCTCGGACTACATCGTCAACGGACGCAAGGTGTGGATCTCCAAGGCGATGGAGTCCGAGAAGATCCTGCTGCTCACCCGGACCACCAAGTTCGAGGACGTGGACCGAAAGACCGACGGCCTCACGTTGTTCCTCACCGATCTCGACCGGGCCCAGGTGGACATCAGGCCGATCAAGAAGATGGGCCGCAACGCCGTCTCGTCCAACGAGCTGTTCATCGACTCGCTCCGGATCCCCGAGGCGCACCGCGTCGGCGAGGAGGGCCAGGGCTTCAAGTACATCCTGGACGGCCTCAACCCCGAGCGGATGCTGGTGGCCGCCGAGGCGTTGGGGCTCGGCCGGGTGGCTCTCAAACGGGCCGTGCGGTACGGCAACGAGCGCGAGGTCTTCGGCCGCCCGATCGGGACGAACCAGGGCCTGCAGTTCCCGCTGGCCGATTCGCTCGCCCGACTGGACGCCGCCGAGTTGGTGTTGCGCAAGGCAACTTGGCTCTACGACAACGGCAAGCCGTGCGCTCGTGAAGCCAACACCGCGAAATACCTCTGTGCGGAGGCTGGCTTCGAGGCGGCCGACCGGGCGCTTCAGACCCACGGCGGGATGGGGTACTCCGAGGAGTACCACGTCGCCAGGTACTTCCGGGAAGCGCGGCTGCTGAAGATCGCTCCGCTGAGCCAGGAGATGGTGCTGAACTATCTCGGCTCGCACGTCCTCGGACTGCCGAGGAGCTACTGATGTTCGACCTCGCCGGGCGCTCGGCGCTCGTGACCGGAGCGGGCAATGGCATCGGAGCAGCGGTGGCCAAGGCCCTGGCGACCGCAGGTGCCGCCGTTCTCGTGACCGATGTCGACAAGGATTCCGCGGCGGCGGTGGCGGACGCCATCGTGAAAGGCGGCGGCCACGCTGAGTCCGCAGTACTGGATGTCCGTGACGCCGAGCAGGCGGCGGAGGCGGCGAGGCAGGCGGCCGAGTTGGCCGGCGGCACGCTGCACATCCTGGTCAACAACGCCGGGGCCATCGCACCCGCGATGTTCGCGAAGATGACGGCGGAGAACTTCGACCTGGTGCTCGGGATCCATGTCGGTGGCACCTTCACGGTGAGCCAGGCGGCGTTGCCGTTCCTGCCCGACGACGGAACCGGCCGGATCATCAATGTGACCTCGGCGGCGGGCTTGGTCGGCACCATCGGCCAGGTCAACTACAGCGCGGCGAAGGCGGCGATCGTCGGGATCACCAAGTCCCTGGCGAAGGAACTGGCCCGCCGGCAGATCACGGTCAACGCGATAGCGCCGCTGGCGGCGACCGCCATGACCGAGAACATCCGCGGCAACGAGAAGCTGGCGGAGCTGACGCTGGCCCGGATCCCCCTGGGCCGCTGGGCCGAACCCGAAGAGATCGCGGCGACGTTCGTGTTCTTCGCCTCCGACGCCGCGTCGTACATCACCGGGCAGGTTCTGCCCGTCGACGGAGGGACGGTCATCTGATGGCATCCACCAGCCCGATGGCCCGGGCCGGACGCGAGGCCCTGATCATCGAGGCCCTGCGGACCCCGATGGGCAAGTCCCACCCCGATCGGGGCTGGTTCCGCGACGTCCATCCCAACGAGATGCTCGGTGCGGTCTACACCGCGCTGCTGGCGAGCACGGGACTGGCACCAGAACAGGTCGAGGACCTCGTGATCGGTTGCACCGCGCCGTTCGGGGAGCAGTCCCGCAACATCGCCCGAAACGCCTGGCTGCAGGCCGGCTACCCACCCGAGGTCCCTGCGACCGTCCTGGACCGGCGTTGCGGCTCCGCCCAGACCGCGGTGGAGATGGCCGCGGCATTGGTTGCCTCCGGCACCCATGACGTGGTGGTGGCCGGCGGTGTCGAGCACATGGGGCACGTGCCGATGAATTCGCCTGCGGCGATCACCGAGCTGTACGGCGACCCGTGGCCGGCCGAGCTCCGGGCGTTGTACGACTTCGTTCCGCAAGGCGAGAGCGCCGAGTTGATCGCGGATCGGTGGGAGATCTCGCGCGCCATGATGGACGAGTTCGCCGAGCGCTCCCACCGGCTGGCGAGCGCGGCGGTGGAGGCCGGTCGCTTCGAGCGGGAGATGATCCCGCTCGAGCTCGACGGGGAACTCCGGACCAGCGACCAGGCCATTCGCCCGGACACGACGATGAAGACCCTGGCCGGGCTCAAGCCCGTCTTCCGCCCAGAGGGCCGGATCACCGCGGGGAGCTCCTCGCCGATCAGCGACGGTGCGGCCGGAGTACTGCTGGCATCGCGAGAGGCCGCCGAGCGGCACGGTCTGCGGCCACGGGCGCGGATCCTCGACCAGACCACCGTCGGGGTCGACCCGATCATCATGCTGACCGGCCCGATCCCGGCCACCCGACGGCTGCTCGAGCGCAACGGGATGACGATGGACGACATCGGCCTGGTCGAGATCAACGAGGCGTTCAGCTCGGTGGTGCTGGCGTGGGAGCGCGAGCTCAAGCCGGACATGGACAGGGTCAACGTCAACGGGGGCGCGATCGCCCTCGGACATCCGGTCGGTGCCACCGGTTCGCGCCTGTTCGGCACGCTGCTTGCCGAGATGGAACGCCGGGATGCCGAGATCGGGCTGGTCACCATGTGCTGCGGCGGCGGACTCGGCACCGCGACCCTCGTCCAGCGGGTCTCATGATCAACCTCAGCGCACACATCCGCGCCGGCGACGGGGTCTGGTGGGGACAGGGCAGCGCCGAGCCGGAGCCTCTGGTCAATGCCTTGCTCGACCAGGTCGACGGTATCGGGGCAGTCCGCGCCTTCTGCGGTCTGACCTGGAACGAGCGACTCTCCGGCGACCTGCCGGACTCGCTCACCGTGCTGTCGTACGGCGGCCTCGGTGAGTTGCGCAGGCTGAGTCGGCACGGCCTGCTCGAGGTCGTCCCGTGCCACTACTCGGCGATCCCGCGGATGTTCGAGCAGGGGCGGTTGCCTCGGGATGTCGGCCTGGTCCAAGTCTCGCCACCCGACCAGGACGGCCTCGTTTCGTTGGGGATCGGGGTCGAGTACGCAGCCGACGCGCTGCTGCACACCCGGACCCTGCTGGCCGAGATCAACCACCGGATGCCGCGCACGATCGGCAGCGCCTGGCTCCCGCTGAGCGCCTTCGCCGCAACCATCGAGACGGATCGTCCGCTGCGCGAGGCGCAGGTGCGTGGTTCCGACGACGTCGAGCGGGCGATCGCGGACAATGTGGCCGGCCTGGTCGAGGACGGGGACACGGTCCAAATCGGCGTCGGTTCCCTGCCCAACGCGGTACTGGAGTCGCTGGCCGGTCATGTCGACCTCGGCTTCCACAGCGGCATGATCACCGACGGGGTGATGGCCCTGGTGGAGAAGGGCGTCATCACCGGTGCCCGCAAGGAGATCGACCAGGGAGTCGTCGTGACAGGTGCGGCGCTGGGCACGGCCGCCATGTACGACGGCCTGCACGAGTTCCCGGTCGAGTTCCGGCCCGCGAGCTACACCCACGCACCCGCCGTACTCTCCCAGCTGCGATCGCTCGTCTCGATCAACTCCGCGATCGAGGTGGACCTGCTGGGTCAGGTCGGCGCCGAACTGCGCCGCGGAGTACATATCGGAGCTGTCGGCGGGCAGGTCGACTTCAGTCGTGCGGCATCGCTCACCGGCGCCCGCTCGATCATCGCCCTCCGGTCGGAGTCGGCCGGACAGTCGACGATCGTGACCGCGCTGCACGGTGGCGTCGTGACCACGGCGCGCGTCGACGTCGACGCGGTGGTGACCGAGCACGGGGTGGCGATGCTGACGGGCTGCACGGTCACCGAGCGTGCTCTCCGCCTGATCGGGGTCGCGGCGCCGCATCATCGAGACAGGCTCGAAAAGAGCCTCGCGGACCAGGAGACACCATGAGCCTGAACCCCATCAGCCAGGACAACAGGACCGAGAGTGAGCTCCGGCGGGTGCGGATCCGGGAGGTCGGTCCGCGGGACGGCTTCCAGAACGAGCCCGAGACGATTCCGACGCCGGACAAGATCAGGCTGATCAACTCGCTCGGCCGGGCCGGCTTCCAGCGCATCGAGGTGGCCAGCTTCGTGCGGCCCGACGTGATCCCGCAACTGTCCGACGGCGTCGAGGTGCTGCGCGGCATCGACCTGCCGGACGAGGTGGCCCGGATGGTGCTGATCCCCAACAGCCGTGGCCTGGACAACGCACTCGCCGTCCGCGAGCTGTTCGACGAAGCTGCCGTGTTCGTCAGCGCCTCCCAGACGCACAACCAGCGCAACATCAACCGGACGGTCGAGGAGACGATGGCCGACGTCAAGGTGATGGGCAAGCGCATCCTGGCCGAGGACCTGACGTTCTGCGCGGTGATCGCGACCTCCTTCGGCTGTCCGTACGAGGGCAAGGTCCCGCTGGATCGGGTCCTCGGCCTGGCCGAGGACTTCGCCGCGGCCGGGGCCACCGAGATCGGCTTCGGCGACACCACCGGCATGGCCAACCCGGCGTACGCCGCGCGCTTCTTCGCCGCCGCGATCCAACGGCTGCCAGGTGTCGAGATCACCGCGCACTTCCACAACACCCGGGGTCAGGGCCTGGCGAACGCGTACGCCGCGCTCGAGGCCGGGTGCACCAGCTTCGAGTCGAGCTTCGGCGAGCTGGGTGGCTGCCCGGTGCCGGCCGGGTCGACCGGGAACATCGCCACCGAGGACTTGGTGAGCATGTTCCAGGAGATGGGCGTCGGGACCGGGCTCGACCTGGAGCAGGTGATCGCTGCCGCGCGCGAAGCTCAGGCCGTCCTCGGCCGCAAGCTCACCAGCCATTCGATCGTCGCGGGTCCCGTGCTGTGGACCACCCCTGACCAACCCCGAGGGAGATTGACCAGATGAGCAACCGCGTCGCCATCGTCACCGGAGGTGCCCAGGGAATCGGCAAGGGAATCGCGAACACCCTTGGCGAGCAGGGCTTCCGGGTGGCCGTCGCCGACCTGAACCTCGCGACCGCCGAGCAGACCGCGAAGGAGATCACCGCCGCGGGCGGCGTCGCGATCGCCGTCCCGATCGACGTGACCGACACCGCGTCCGTGGCTGCCGCTGTCACCGCGGTCGAGGCCGAGCTGGGTCCGATCGAGGTGGTCGTGAACAACGCCGGCTGGGACGACTTCATGCCGTTCGTCGCCACCACCGAGGAGTTCTGGGACAAGATCCTCGACATCAACTTCAAGGGCGCGCTGCGGGTCGTGCAGGCCGTGGTACCGGGGATGATCGAGCGAGGATTCGGCCGGATCGTCAACATCGGTTCGGACGCCGGCCGGGTCGGCTCGTCACTCGAAGCCGTGTACTCCGGGTCCAAGGGCGGCATCATCGCTTTCACGAAGACGCTCGCCCGGGAGGTCGCCACCAAGGGCATCACCGCCAACACGGTGTGCCCGGGTCCCACCGACACCCCGGCGCTGCGCAAGTTCGCCGAAGGGTCTGGAGACGAGGCGGAGAAGGTGATCGCCGGCATGACCCGGGCGGTGCCGATGAAACGTCTGGGGACGCCGGCGGACATCGGACCGGCGGTCGCCTTCTTCGCTTCCGACGCGGCCGGGTTCGTGACCGGGCAGACGCTGTCGGTCAGCGGCGGACTGACGATGGCCTGAGGAGGCGGGAACTCATGAGCTCTGAGGTTGTCAGCTGGCGGACCGAGGCGCCGGGCGTCATGGTCGTCCTGCTCGAGCGCCCGCCCGCCAACGCGCTCGGACCGCCGATCCTCGACGGGCTGCACGCGGCCGTCGATGCCGCCGAGCAGGCCGGCGATGTGAAGGTCGTGATCGTGGCGTCGGCGCTCGACGGATTCTTCGCGGCGGGTGCCGACATCAAGCACCTGTCGTCCGTCGACGCGGCATCCTTCCTGGCGTACGGCGACCAGATGCGCGCTGTCAACGACAGGATCGCCGCGGCACCGTGGATCTCGATCGCGGCGGTGGACGGCCTTGCCCTCGGCGGCGGCCTGGAACTCGCGATGGCCTGCACTCTGCGTGTCGGCGGACGCGGCGCGAAGTACGGTCTGCCAGAGGTGAGGCTTGGTCTCATCCCCGGTGCCGGCGGCACTCAAAGGCTGCCGCTGTTGGTCGGTCGCGGCCGGGCGCTCGACATCATCCTGACCGCGCGTCAGGTCGGCGCCGAAGAGGCACTGCGCATCGGCCTTGTCGATCGCCAGACGGATGGCGATGTCGTCAAAGAGGCGCTCGCGCTCGCGGCAGAGCTCGTCACCTCGTCCCTTCCTGCGCAACTCGCCGCCGTTCGCAGCGTCGACGCGGCCTTCGACCTGCCGCTCGCCGACGGGCTCGCCTTCGAGGCGCGCCAGGAACAAGCCCTGTTCTCCGACGGCGAGGCTGCCGAAGGGATCCGCGCCTTCCTTGACAAACGCCCGCCGGACTTCAGGTGAGCCCGGGACCGCAGTGCCGAGGAGGCAGGAGATGAAGAGCCTGGACGCGGCGTACAAGACGTTGTTGCTCGAGGAACGGACCCCCGGTGTCGTGGTCGTCACGCTGAACCGTCCCGACCGGTACAACGCGATGACCGACACCATGTTCGGAGAGCTCGAGCAGGTGGCGCTGGCTCTCGACGGCGAGGACGACTGCCGGGTGGTGATCCTCACCGGCCAGGGCAAGGCGTTCTGCTCCGGCTACGACCTCGCAGACGCGGACAGGCTGGTGGATCTCGGGGCGATGCGCATGCTCGCGCTGCAGGAACGCGGTGCCCGGGCGCTGCTCGCCGTACGGTCGATGCGGGTACCGGTCATCGCGGTGGTCAATGGTCCTGCCGCGGGCGGCGGCATGTCGCTGGCTCTGGCCGCCGACATCCGGCTCGCCTCGACTGCCGCGAAGTTCAGCGCCGCCTTCGTCCGGATCGGTCTGTCGGCGGGGGACCTCGGCTCTTCCTGGCTGTTGACCCGCCTGATCGGTCCCGCCGCGACCAGCGAGATCTGTTTCACCGGCCGGGCCGTCGCCGCCGACGAGGCGCAGCGGCTCGGCCTGGTCAACTCTGTCAGCGAACCTGACCGGTTGCTCGACGATGCTTTCGTGCTCGCCGACTCGATCGTGGCGAACTCGCCCGGTGGCGTGCAGCTGTCGAAGCGCGCCTTGCAGGCCAATCTCGAGATCTCGTCGTACGCCGCCGCGCTGGAGCTGGAGAACCGCGGACAGGCTCTGCTGACCCGTGGGTCGGACATGCCAGAAGCGCTCGCCGCGTTCAAGGACGGTCGCCCGCCAGTCTTCACGGGACGGTGACGATGGACTTCCCGGAGCTGGAGACGCTGACGTTCGAGCTGCTCGCCGGCGACATCGGCGTACTGCGGATCAACCGTCCGGAGCGGATGAACTCCCAGACCGTGCGGATGTTCCACGAGTACGGGGAGGCCGCGTTCGCGCTGCGGGACAGCGCCTTGCGAACCTTGATCCTTACAGCTACAGGGGAACGGGCCTTCTGCGCCGGGTTCGACCTCGACGAGCTCGACGTGATCACCCGGATGGGAGTGCGCGAGTTCCTCAGGTTCCAGGAGACCGCGACGGGTGGGATCCAGGCGATCCGGCACCTGCCGTTCCCGGTGATCGCGGCCATTCACGGCCCGGCCACGGGCGGTGGGATGGCCCTCGCCCTGTCCGCCGACATCCGGCTGGTCTCCCCGACGGTGAAGTTCAGCGCGGCGTTCGTCAAGGTCGGCCTGTCGATGGGCGAGCTCGGTACGTCGTACAACCTGACCCGGCTGGTGGGTCCGGGCCGGGCGGCCGAGATCGGTTACACCGGCCGGATCGTCGGCGCCGAGGAGGCGGTCGCGATCGGCCTGGCCAACCGGGTGATTCCGACCGGGGAACTCTTCGATGAGGCGGTCGCGATGGCGCGGCTGATCGCCACGAACTCGCCCGGCGGGGTGCGGATGTCCAAGCGGGCGATCCAGCGCAACCAGGAGATCACTTCGTACGCCGCGGCGCTGGAACTGGAGAACCGTGGACAGGCTCTGCTGACCCGGACCGAAGACATGCCGGAGGCCCTCGCCGCCTTCAAGGACAAGCGCGAGCCCCACTTCAGTGGCCGGTGAGACGTGACCTGGGACTGGACGCCTGACAACCTGGCCGCGCTGGAGCGATTCCTCCAAGATCGGGGCCTCACCGACGGCCCTTTGACTACCAAGCGGATCGGTGACGGCCACTCCAACCTGACCTTCCTCGTCGATGACGGGACACGGCAACTAGTGGTACGCCGTCCGCCACCTCCGCCGACGCCGCCCGGCGCACACGACATGCTCCGTGAGGCGCGCCTGATCGACAGCCTGGCCGACACCGCCGTACCGGTTGCCAGGCTGCTCGCGACGGCCGGGGCCGACGAGGTCATCGACGTGCCGTTCTACGTGATGACGTTTGCCGAAGGGCCTGTGGTCACCACGACGACACCGCCGCCGCTGGACACTCCGGCCGTACGGCGACAAGTCGGCGAGGCGCTCGTCGACACCCTGGCCGACCTGCACGCGGTCGACTGGCGCGCCGCCGGGCTGTCCGATCTCGGCCGGCCAGAGGGATTCAACGAGCGCCACCTTCGGCGGATGGGCCGCTTGGTCGCTGATGCGGACGGCAACCCGCCGCCACAGTTCGCGGCGATCGACGACTGGCTCGCGATGCATGTACCGCCGGAGTCCGGGGACTCGATCGTGCACAACGACTACCGCCTGGGCAATGTCGTAGTCGCGCCGGACGCGCCGGGCTGGATCGCCGCAGTACTCGACTGGGAGCTCGCGACGATCGGCGATCCGCTGTTCGACCTCGGCTACTTCCTTTCCTCGGTGCCGGAGAGGGGCGCCCCGATGACACCCACCGAACAACTCGGCACCGCGATGCTCGAGGAGGGCTGGCCGACCCGTGCGGAGCTCGCCAACCGGTACGCCGCCCGCACCGGACGCGACCTGGCCAACCTCGACTGGTACGCCGGGCTGGCTCTGTGGAAGCTGGCCGTGCTCTACGAGTACGGCCGCCGGCGGGCCGCTCGCGGGGTGGGAGACCCGTACTACGCCGATCCGGCGCTGGTGCGGTCCTTCCTCGAAGCGGCGCACCGCGCGGTCGGACTCGAATCCACTGAGGAGACCTGATGGAGAACCAGTTCCGTGATGAGCTGGTGCCGGCTGAAACCCCCGGCCTGCCGGAGCGATTCTTCGACCGGTTCGTCTTCAACCTGCACCGCACCGACGCGGTGGTTCCGTCGGTGCTGGTCGGGCTCGGGATCTACCCGCCGAAGGACACGGTGGACGGGTTCGCGATCCTCTGCACCGAGACCGAACAGCGCAACATCCGGTTCGGGTCGTTGCTCAGCGCAACGGACGGCCGCAGTGCCGGACCCTTGCGCTGGTCCGTGCTCGAGCCGATGAAGACCTGGCACCTCGCGCTCGGCCCCAATCCCACCGGCCTCGAGTTCGACGTCACCTGGCGAGCCCGTACTCCGGCCTGGTTCGGCGAGGTGGCGGTGACCAACCAGGACGGCACCTCATCGTCCTTCGAGCACCTCTTCCAGTCTGGTTTGTACGACGGCACGCTCAGCATCGACGGTGTCCCGCAAGTGGTGGCGGGTTGGTACGGACAGCGCGATCGCTCGCGGGGAGTTCGCACGATGAGCGGCGGCCAGGGGCTGCACATCTGGTACCAGGCGCAGTTCGCGGACCGCTCGATCGGCTTCCTGCTGGTCGAGAACCGCGAAGGCGGCCGCCTCCTGCTCGAAGGCGCCGTCATGCACACCGACGGCGAGCTCGACACCATCGTCGACGTCCGGCACGACTTGTCCTTCGACGACTCCCTGGACCTGCGGTCGGGAACTGTCGAGGTGACCACCAAGGCAGGCCCGGTTTACCTCATCAGTTGTGACGCGTCAGCGGGTGGTGCGTTAATGGCGGGCGGCGGGTACGGCGGCCACCACGGTCGTGCCGTCGAACGCGACCATCTGGAGTACGACGTCTATCGGCTGGACGGCTCGGTGTCCCCGCGAACCCTGGACTCCTCCCTCACCGACAAACTCGCCGCCTTCAGCTGGAACGGCACGCCCGGCATCGGCATCTTCGAGTTCGCCCTGACCCGCAG
This sequence comes from Kribbella alba, assembly GCF_039529635.1. NCBI lineage: Bacteria > Bacillati > Actinomycetota > Actinomycetes > Propionibacteriales > Kribbellaceae > Kribbella > Kribbella alba. The sequence goes on from NZ_BAAANE010000007.1 coordinate 168,144, forward strand.
CCCGTCGTACACCTACCGGCCAACGCTGGCCTGACGGTCGTCAGACCGAGCGTTGCGCCTTGCTCGCGGCGCTGGCGGATCGGCTGCGCTCCTTGATCTCGGCCCAGTCCGCGTCGGAGAGCGAGGTCAGGCCGGCGAATGTGCCCGGCCCTGCGAGCATCTGGCCGCCGTCCATGGCGATCGTCTGACCGGTCAGGTAGTCGCAAGCATCCGACAGCAGGAACATGGTCAGGTTGGCCAGTTCCGTGATGGTGCCGGCCCGCCCTGCTGGGATCTGCTCGACCTGCGTCGCGCCGACGGAACTCTTGTCGGTGGGGTTGAGCATCTCCCACGCGTAGTCCGTCGGGATCGGCCCTGGCGCCAGGGCATTGAGCCGGATCCCGTACTGCGCCCACTCGACGGCCAGTGACATCGTCATCGCGTGCACGGCGGCCTTGGCCATAGCGGACGGGACGACGAAGGCCGAGCCGGTCCACACCCAGGTGGTCAACGTGGAGACGACGCTTCCGGGCAGTCCGTCCGCGATCCAGCGCTTGCCCGCGGCCAGGGTGGTGTGGAACGAACCGTTCATCACAGTGCCCGAGATTGCCTCGAACGCCCGGGGAGTGAGGCCCTTGGTCTGGGCGATGAAGTTCGCCGCGGCGTTGTTGACGACACCCGTGAGCGGCCCCTGCTCCTTCCAGATCGCCTCCATGCCGTCGTCGACCTGCTCGAAGTCGCGTACGTCGACGGTGCGCACGTGGACGCTGCCCGGACGAGAGGCGGATGCTTCCTCGGCCGCCTCTTTGAGGACATGCTCGCGCCGTCCCCACAAATGGACCTCCGCCCCGTGTTCTACGAGGTGGCGGGCGACGCCCCGACCGAGGCCGGTCCCCCCGCCGGTGATCAGGATTCGCTTGCCCTGCAGGAGATCGGCGGCGTAGGGCGAAGTCATGAGTCAGTTCCCGCGGTAGGGAGAGAAGTCCGGAGCCCGCTTCTCGTTGAAGGCGGTGATGCCCTCGTTGGCCTCGTCGGTCTCGCCGAACATCTTCAGGCTGGAGTAGGCCAGCTGGCCGATCCCCGCGAAGTGCTCGGTGTCGGCGTTGAAGGACTGCTTGATCACCTTGAGCGCGGTCGGCGAGAGCTTGAGAATCTCGTCCGCCCAGGACCGGACCTCCTTGTGGAGCTGGTCCGCGGGAACGACCTTGTTGACCAGGCCCCAGTCGAGCGCCTGCTCGGCGGAGTACTGACGGCAGAGGAACCAGATCTCGCGGGCGCGCTTCTCGCCGATCGCCCGGGCCATCAGGCCGGTGCCGAAGCCGGCGTCGAACGAGCCCACCCGCGGGCCGTTCTGGCCGAACTTCGCGGTGTCGACCGCGATGGTCAGGTCGCAGAGCAGGTGCAGCACATGGCCGCCGCCGATCGCGAAGCCGTTGACCGCCGCGATGGTCGGTTTGGGGACGTCGCGGATGACCCGGTGCAGCGAGTCGATCTCGAAGAGGCCGCTCTGGGACGGTCCGTAGTCGCCGGTCTCCTTCCGCTGCTTCTGGTCGCCACCGGTGCAGAAGGCCTTGTCGCCGGCGCCGGTGAGGGCGATGGCGCCGACCTCGTCGCTGCCCCACGCCCGCTTGAAGCTCAGCACCAGCTCGTCGACGGTCCTGGCGCGGAAGGAGTTGTAGCGCTCTGGCCGATTGATGGTGATCCATGCCAGACCGTTGTCGACCTCGTAGCTGACGTCGGTGAAGTCCTCCATCGGCCTGGTGTCCTTCCTCTGAGGGCGGGTCGGCCCGAAACGGCCTGACCATTTGCACATTAGCAACGTGGCAGGCGGTTATCAATCTCCGGGGACCGATCGAACGGCTTTGGTCCAACCATTGTCATATTCCTCTCAGTGGACCATGATCGGCCTCATGACCACCGAGACGAACTTCACCCTCGAGGGGACGACTGGAGCGCTCAACGTCCGCACCTGGAGTGGCGCGGCACCGGCGTACGCCGTGTTGCTTGCCCATGGCATCGCCGAGCACGGCGGTCGCTATGACCACGTGGCGCAGCGATTGGTCGAGGACGGAGCCGTGGTCTACGCGGGCGACCACCTTGGGCACGGCGAGTCCGCGGGGGAGCGGATGGAGATCAAGGATGTCGACCTGATGGTCCACGATCTGCACGTGGTCGCGAATCGCGTGCGCGCCGACCATCCCGGCCTGCCACTCGCACTGATCGGCCATTCGCTGGGTGGCATCATCTCGACCCGCTTCGCGCAGTTGTATCCCGGTGAACTCGCCGCTCTGGTCCTGACCGGTCCCGTGGTGGGTGGCAACCCGGCGTTCGAGGCCCTGCTCGCCATGGACCCGATGCCGATCGTGCCCATCGACCCAGCGATGCTGTCGCGCGATCCCGCCACCGGCGAGGCGTATCTGGCCGATCCTCTCGTCTACCACGGCCCGCTGACCCGGCAGACGCTGACGGCGATCTTCGCGTCGGTCGACGTGATCGCCGCCGGTCCGTCGCTCGGCGATCTGCCCACCTTGTGGTTGCACGGCGAGAACGACCCGCTCGCGCCGTACGACGTGACAGCCAAGGCCTTCGAGCACCTGGCCGGCACCGCGTTCGAACAGAAGAAGTACGACGGCGCCATGCACGAGATCCTCAACGAGACCAACAAGGACGAGGTCATCGGCGACATACTGACCTTCCTCAGGTCGTCGGTACGCCCGCGTTGATCTCGTCGAAACGGGCCCGGACGGTTGGTGTCCACTGCGCGCGGAGTACCTCGATCCGGCGGGCCGCCCGACGGCCGATCCAGTCGGGTAGGAGCGCCTCGGGCAGCTGAGGATCGGTGCGGGGGAGTTCCTGCCATTCGCTGACCATTCGCACGTGGGCGAAGAGAGTCTCGTCGCCTCCGCCCGGCCTCAGGTCCGCCATGGCCGCCAGGAGCTGCTCGTAGTGCTCGCTCAGTGCTTGCAGGTCCCATCCCTTCGCAACGATGTCGGACTCGGAGATTCCAAGGCTCTTCACGGTGCCGACGAAGCCGATCATGTGCTGCTCGAGGCCCAGTTCGCCGATCAAAGCCGCGACCTCATCCGCGCGTTCCACGTGCGGGCTGAGCCAGAGTCCGGGCGCCGGGTTGCCGAACCCGGCCCAGGTGAGGCCGGCGTACAGGGGGCGACGGGAGTTGCGGTGAGAGTGCGGGATGTTCGTCAGGACGGACAGCCAGCTCCCGTCCCAGCTGCTGAAGGGGTCGCTGAGTGAGTAGACGCGCGGAGAGCCGGAGTCGAAGATGTGCAGGAGCTTGGGACTCAGCGACCAGCAGACCTCGCGTCCGCGTCGCGTCGGGATGATCCAGTCCGAAGCAGCTGCGCGAGCGATTGCCTGTCGTGCGGTCTGCTCCTCGATGCCCAGCCCCTTGAGGATGTACACGAGGGCGGAGGTCCAGACTGGCCGCCGGGTCGGCCACACCAGCTCGCCCAGGATGGTGACCAGCAGGGAGCGGGCGCTGCCAGGTGTCAGTGAGCCGTTCTCGGGCTTGATCAGCAGCGAGACGGGCGGGGCGCTTCGTCGGGTCGACATCATGCGGCCGAGATGCCGCCGTTCACGCTGATCGCCTGGCCGGTCAGCCGGGCTGCTCCCGGGCCGCCCAGGAACACGATCAGCGAGGCCAGGTCGTCCGGCTCGGCCACGCCCAGGTGGGCCAGTTCGGCGGCCTTCTCGAAGAGGCGCTTGCTGAAACCGTCGCGCAGAACGTTCTCGGCGGTCGGGGTGCCCGCGATCAGGGACGGCGTGACGACGTTGACCCGGATCCCGTCCCGCTTGGCCTCGATCGCGGTCACCCGGGAGAACATCACGATCGCGGCCATCGCGGCGCCGAGCACGCTCTCGCCTGGCGTCGCGACCTTCGCGGCGTCCGAGGCGATGTTCACGATGCTCCCGCCGCCCTGCTCCCGCATCACGGGCAGCACCTCGCGGGTCAGCAGCATCGGCGGAAGGGCCTGGCCGAGCAGGATGCCGGCGATGTCGGCGGGCGGCGTGCGGTGCAGGAGGTCCGGCTGGTACGCCGACGTGACCGAGCTGACCAGGACGTCGAGCGCGCCCAGGGCCTGGTGTGCCTCGGTGATGGCCTCGTGGACCCGGTCCGGGTCGCCGGCATCGGTGGCCAGGAACACCACCTGGGCGTCGGGGCACCGCTGGGCGACAGCTTGGCGGGCTGCCTCGCCGCGTTCCTTGTCTCGGGCCAACAGGGCCAGACGCCGAACGCCCGCGTCCACAAAGGCGAGGGCGCTCGCGAGGCCCACACCTGACGTGCCTCCGGCGATGACGACAGCGGAGTCGGCGTAGGTGCGGACGACGGGTGAAGTGGGCATCGTGCCTCCTGTTTGCTCTTTGCTGAGTCTACATCTACGGACATTCAGTCACTCGGTGTGTCGAGCATGGAGCAACCGTAGAAAAGGCCTGACCATTCGTTTACATGGTCTGACCAAACGGCTATGGTCGAGTGGCCGGGTTCGAGACCGAGCCCCGTTCGCTGTCGTGCTGAGGAGAGCCGGTCATGGTCAAGACGACATTGCTGGAGACGTCCCACTGGCCCGCGGAAGCCGGTGAGGTCCGCGACATCACTGTGTGCGAGATCCTTCGGCACGCGGCCGCCACGGTCCCGGACCGGACGGCACTGGTGGGCTGCGTCGAGGATCCGGCCGCACGACGGCAGTGGACCTACGCCGAGTTCGTGGCCGATTCCGAGCGGGCTGCCCGCGCGCTCCTGGCCAGGTTCTTGCCGGGTGACCGGATCGCCGTCTGGGCTCCGAACAGCGCCGAGTGGATCATCCTCCAGCAGGGCATCAGCATGGCCGGCATGGTCATGGTTGCCCTCAATCCGGCCTACCGAGCCCGGGAGCTGGAGTTCGTACTGCGGCAGGCGGGCGCCGTCGGGCTGTTCTGTGTCGACTCTTATCGCGGGTGCGATATGCCGGAGCTTGCCGCGAGCCTCCGCCCGCGGCTGCCGCAACTGCAGGAGGTCTTGTCCTTCGACCAGTGGGATGAGTTCCTCGCGAGTGGCGACGCGCGCCAGGAGCTGCCGACGGTCGATCCCTACGACATGATCCAGGTCCAGTACACGTCCGGTACGACGGGCTTCCCCAAGGGCGCCATGCTCCATCACATGGGCCTGGTCAACGAAGCGAACTTCGTCGCCGAACGGGCCGGGATGTCCGATGGCGGCGTGTACATCAACGCCATGCCGATGTACCACATCGGCGGCGGCGCGGTGACGTCGTTCGGCGCCTGGGCGAAGCGAGGCACCTTCGTCATCCTGCCCGGCTTCGACCCCGGACTGATGCTGGAGGCCTTCGAGACTTATCGGGGCACCCACACCCTCGTGGTGCCCACCATGCTGATCGCCTTGCTGAACCATCCCGACCTCGCCAAGCGCGACCTGTCCAGCCTGCAGACGATCCTGAGCGGCGCGGCATCTGTTCCCGCCGCCCTCGTCCGCAAGACCACCAAGCTGCTGGGTTGCCAGTTCAGCATCCTGTTCGGTCAGACGGAGACGCACGGCGTGATCAGCCAGACGCGGGTCACCGACAGCCCGGAGGACCAGGCGGACACCGTCGGCATTCCGCTGCCCCGGCTGGAGGTCAAGATCGCCGACCCCGTCACGGGCGAGCCAGTTCCGGTCGGCGCGCAGGGCGAGATCTGCTGCCGCGGTTACCAGAACATGCTCGGGTACTACGAGATGCCCGCCGACACGGCGGCCACGATCGACGAGGACGGCTGGCTGCACATGGGCGATGTCGGCTCGATCGACGAGCGCGGCTTCGTCCGTGTCACCGGCCGGGTGAAGGACATGATCATCCGCGGCGGGCTGAACCTGTACCCGGCCGAGATCGAGGCAGCCCTGCAGGAACATCCCGCCATCGAGACCGCCGCCGTCATCGGCGTACCGGACGAGAAGTGGGGTGAGGAGGTGGGAGCGGTGGTGCGGCTCCGGGCCGGGTTCGACCGGCCGAGCGTCGCCGAGCTCACGGGCTTCCTCCGCGATCAGATGGCCGCGCACAAGACTCCGCACTACTGGACCTTCGTCGAGGAGCTCCCGATGACCTCGACCGGCAAGATCCAGAAGTTCGTCCTGCGCGACCTTGTGGTCAAAGGTGATCTCGTGTTCGACGAAGTCAGGCCGGCGACTGCTGCCAGCGAGGGGTAGCTCAGCCCCGGCGTACGGCGATCGCCTGGCCGAGGTCGACGGTCGACGAAGGCGTGCCGTCGCAGTCCACGCATGAGTGGTCCGGCGGGGTCGCCTGCGGAAACAGCTGGTCGGCGGCGGCCACGTCGTGCGGCGCTGGTTGTGCGCTCGCGTCCCGGGCCGCGGATTCCATTGCCAGCAAGGCCGCGCCGTACGCGCCGGTGATCTGTGGACGTTCGGGCACGACGATCTCGTGGTCGAGTGCCTCGGCAAGGTAGTGAACGGCCGCGGGGTTCCGCGCGACCCCACCCGTGAGGACCACCGGCGTACGGCGTCCTACCTGGGCCACGAGCGCAAGGGTGCGTCCCGCGATCGCGCGGTGGACCGAGGAGGCGATGTCCTCGATCGGAAGTCCCTGGGCGAGCAACGAGACGATCTCCGTCTCCGCGAAGGTCGCGCACATGCTGCTGACCTCGAGGTCGCGGCTGCCCTGCAAAGCCAATGGACCGAGATCGTCGAGGTCGCACTCGATCGCGCGCGCGAGCACCTCGTAGAACCTCCCGGTGCCGCTCGCACACCGATCGTTCATCGCGAAGTCCTCGACGAGACCGTCCTCGTCGACGGCGATGGCCTTGCTGTCCTGGCCCCCGATGTCGATGACGAGGCGTACTCCGGGGCACATGGCGGCCGTGCCGCGTCCGTGGCAGGTGATCTCGGTGAAGGTGCGCTGCACCCCGGGCACCAGGCGTCGCCCGTAGCCGGTGGCGATCGTGCCGGCGACATCATCGGCGTACAGGCCTGCCTCGTCGAGGGCTCGCTCGACGGCGCGCTGCATTCCCTGACGGCTGACGGCGCCCATCTGCACGGTACTGGCAGCGAGGATCGCGCCCAGGTCGTCGATGACGACCGCCTTGGCTGTCGTCGATCCCAGGTCGACGCCCATATACCTCGCAGTCATGTGCGCGCTCCGGCTAGGCGCCCACCCCGCTCGCGCTGTACGTCGATCGTCTCGAGCATCGCTACCAGCCGGCTCTCGAGGATCTCGTCCTTGTAGAAGGAGGCGTCGGCCACGTCTCCTTCGAAGAAGATCGACGGAATGCCGAGCTTCTGCTGGGCGGAGCGCGCCAGCAGCCGCTGCGGTCCGGTGAACGCGCGGCAGGTCCTGGTCGAGTGGAAGACGATGCCGTCGACGTCGTACTCCTCGCAGTCGCGCAGGGTGAGGTAGTCGAGCGTCTTGGTGCCGTGGTTCGTCGGGCAGAGCAGGTAGTGCTGGGCCATCCCGAGCAGCGGGTCCTCGGTGTCGATCAGGTGCGGCTCCTGCCAGAACGCGTTGTGGATGTAGCGGCCGCAGAGCACCGCGGCGCCGTGCTCGGCGAACTTCCGGGACAGGAACCCGAGCTTGTTCCAGTTCATGATGCCGTCGAAGTACAGCCGGTACTTCTCGTCCTTGACGCCTGAGATGCCGGCGTCGAGCCGGCCCTTGATCTCGTCGCGGACGCTGCCGAAATAGTCGACCAGGGCCTGGTCGCCGGGGAGGAAGTTGATCGGTGCGACGCAGGCGATCCAGTCCCAGAAGGTCGCCGGGGCGGGCTTGGCCTTGCAGAGGTCGAGACCTTCGCGCCGCAGCTCGGCGGCTCGCTTGATGTAGGTCATGCTCTCGCTGAGGGCGTCGTAGTCGAACGGACGGCCCGTCTGGGCCTCGATGAACGAGATCAGCTCGCGCAGCTGTTCGGCGACGAAACGCGAGGCGTCCTCCCACTCCGCGCCGGTCAGGTAGCCGGAGTCGGGTTTGTTCCCCCACAGGAACGGGTGGGAGATGTTGAAGATCGGCAGCTGCTTGCCGAAGACCCGGTACGAGATCCCGTCCCACTGCTGGCCCGTGCTGCAGCCGGCGTAGTTGTTGACGAAGAAGTCCGGCGCGGGAAGTCTCGCCGCCAGTTCCTTCTGGTCGTTCAGCCCGACGACGCCGTTCTGCGAGCCATCCGTCCCTTGGAGGGTGAGCACCGAGCAGCCGAGATGGGTCCGCGAGTAGGAGCAGAGCTCGGCGTTGTAGCCGTACTCCGCGCCGGCCAGCTGGGCCGGTCCCTCGAGCTGCTGGGCGGCCAGCCTGGCGGCGAACGCCTCGCCGTGGCACCAGGCCAGACCGGCTGCCTGGAAGATCGGGTTCAGGGCGCCGCCGTTGTACCAGACGATCTGCTTGCCCTGCTCCCGTGCCGTGAACAGGTCGTCCCAGTAGTTGGTGATCAGCTGTCCACCGGCCCGGGTGACGGACAGCCTGTTCGATCGGTCCTCGATGGTCTGCATGATCTGGTCAACTCTCTGCCGAGTGCTGGGGTGTCGGGGTCAGGCCGTCAGGCCGGTACTGGTCGCTTGCGCAGCGTGCGCTCGACGAGTGCCTCGATCCGGGTGCGGAAGGACTCCAGCGGCATGCCCTCGTGCTCGGTCTCGAGCTGCAACTGCGGGATGCCCGCGGCCTCCAAGCCCTTGCGGAGCTCCGGGTAATAGAGCATGTGCGGCTCGCAGAACTTGGGCAGCAGATGGATGACCGCCTCGGCCCCGCTCCGTCGTACGGCGTCGACCAGGTAGACGTCCCAGTCGGCGTCCTGCTGGACGCGGGTGGGGCACGGGATGGTGACGTTGCGCTGGGAGTACCAGCGAGCCAGGGCATCGAGCGGATCGCCGGTCTCGTCGACGTCGGTCGAGACGTACCGGCGGCCGTGGAAGAGGTCGTCGTCCACCACGATCGCTCCGCTGTCCTCGATCGCCTCGAGGAGCTCGCGCTTCGGGGCGTGGCACAGGTGACCGGACAGGTGGACCCGGACCCGGTCGTCGCGGGGAGCGGCCGGCGCCGCGGAGGCGGCATCCCGCAGCAGCGCGTGGTGCTCGACGGGATCCATCACCATGCTGGAGGTGACGAGATCCTGGAGCTGTCCAGGGGTGAACGCCGTGCTCCCCGTACTGCGCTCGTCGAACAAGCTCCTGAGAAGCCGCCGGTCCCGGTTGTGCGCCTCGATGCTGGTGCGTAGGTCCGCTTCACCGACCTGGTGTCCGGTGAAGGACGCGAACTCGGTGCGGAACTCGGCCATCATCTCGGCAACCCGGCGGGGCGCCCACGAGTCGTTCATCGAGCTGTTCAGCATCCCGAAGAACACCGGGGTGTCGGGGAGCAAGGCGCGCACCACGTCCGCGGCCCCGATCAGCTGGATGCAGTGATCGGCCATGAAGATCGCGTCGTAGGAATCGAAGCGACCGGTGGCGGCCTGATCGGCGAGGTTGCGGGTGTAGCCGCAGTAGAACTCGGCCAGCAGCGATCGCCCTTCGGTGACGGGTATCTGGTCGTCCTGGACCACGACGGGCAGGGTTCCCGCGGCGTGGGCGATCTCGCGCGGGAAGTTCATCGGCAAGACCCCGACAACCTTCTGGCCAGGGTGATCCACCCGCCACTGGTCGACGTACCGGCGTGGGTCCCGCGCTACTTCGCTGAGCCGCGCGAGCGCAGCGGTCGCGTCCGGCATGAGCACTCCTCTGGCTGTGGGCTCTGGTCTGATGATCTACTGATCCTGAGATCGAGTCACCTAGACTGTAGAACAATGTCCTGCCTCCGTGAAGAGGGTGGTGCGGTCATGCCATCTAAAGGTATGTTTGGTCAGTCCATTTATGACAACGGCCAGACAAGGAGTCGGGATGCTCTCGTTCGCCTTCAGCGCCGAGCAGGAGGAGTTCCGCCGGCAGTTGCGGAAGTTCGCCGAGGCCGAGCTCGTGCCGCACTACCGGCAGCGCGCCGCCCGAGCGGAATTCTCGTTCGAGGCACACAGGCAACTCGCGGCACTCGGAGTGCTCGGCATCGGGCTCCCCGAGGAGTACGGCGGAACCGGTGAACCTGACCCGATCACGCTCGGGCTCGCTACCGAGGCCCTGGCGTACGGCGACGTCAACGTGGCGGCGGCGCCGGTACAGGTCGGGCTGGTCGCTTCGCAGCTTGCCTGGGGTGGGCGGAAGGCCGTGGTCGACGCGTGGCTGCCGCGGCTGATCGCCGGCGAGGTGGTTGCGGCCATCGCCGTGACCGAGCCGTCGGGTGGGTCGGATGTCGCCGCGCTGCGAACTGAGGCGAGGAAGGTTTCCGACGGGTGGCTGCTGGCCGGCGAGAAGATCGCGATCACCCACGCGACCTCGGCGGCGGTCGGCCTAGTCTACGCCCGCGAGCCCGGCTCCAAGGGGCACGACGGGATCAGTTGCTTCGCGGTCGATCTCGACAGTGACGGCGTTCACCGGACCCACACGCCGGGGATGGGTGCGCTTCCGCTGTGCTGGGGCGGCCTGTCGTTCGAGGACGTCTTCATTCCCGAGGACAGTCTCGTCGGGGAACTCGGACGCGGCTTCGCGGGTGCGATGTCCCACTTCGACTTCAGCCGCCCAGCCCTTGGCTTGCTGTGCCTGGGTGCCGCCCAGGCCAGCATCGACGAGGCAGCCGACTGGGCCACCAAGCGGGAAGCCTTCGGGCGCCCGTTGGCAGCGTTCCAGGGCGTATCGTTCCCGCTCGCCGAGCACGCGACGTACCTGGAGGCCGCGCGCTGGCTGTGCTACCGGTCGCTGTGGACCAGGGACACCGGCGGCCGGCATACGCAGTACGCCGCGATGTCGAAGTGGTGGCCGCCGATCGTGGCCAAGGATGCGATCGAGGCGGCCATCGTGACGTTCGGCAATCTCGGGTACTCCACCGAATTGCCACTTCAGCAGCGCTATCGCGACGTGGCGAGTTACCTGATCGCGGACGGCACGGCCGGTATTCAGAAGCGGATCATTGCCACCGCGATGATGGGACGGGCAGCAGCTCAATGAAGCTCGGCATCTCCGTGCAGGACAGCCTGCTGACCGCGGATCCGGCTGCCAGACGGAGCATCCTTGCTCATGTCGCAGACGCAGGCCTGGACCACGTCACGGTCGGCGACCACCTCAGTTTCCACGACGGCGCCGGCTTCGATGGGCTGGTGTCGGCGACCTCCGTGCTGTCGACCGACGACAACCTCGAGGTCCTCGTCGGGATCTACCTCGCCGGCCTGCGCCACCCGGTGGCAACCGCGCGACAGCTGTCGACGATCTCCCAGCTCGCGCCCGGCCGGCTGGTCCTCGGGGTAGGCGTCGGCGGGGAGGACCGCAGCGAGATCTCCAACGCGGGGGTCGATCCCAGGACTCGGGGTCGGCGGCTCGACGAAACGCTCGGCCTGCTGCACCGCCTGGCCACCGGGGACGCCGTCGACCACGAGGGGGAGTTCTTCACCCTGACCGGCGCGCGGATCCGACCGGCGCCAGAGCCTCGGATCCCGTTGGTCATCGGGGGTTCCGGCGACGCCGCCATCCGCCGTACGGCGAAGTACGGCGACGGGTGGCTGGGGCTCTTCTGCTCGGCACGGCGCTACCGGGACACCGTGCAGCAGATCCTCGCCGCGACCGACCGACGACCCACGTGGTTCGGCCTGAGCATGTGGTGTGGATTCGGACCGAACAACGACCGGGCCGGCGAGCTGCTCGGCCGACGGCTGGAGTCGCTCTACAACCTGCCGGCCGCGAAGTTCCAGCACGTCACGGCCGCTGGGACTGCGGAGCAGGTGGCAGAGCGGCTCGCGCCGTATCTCGACGCCGGGGCGCGTCACCTCAGCATCGTGCCTGTCGCCGAATCGCCGCACGACGGGATCGAGGCGGTGGCCGAGGTCAGACGGTTGCTCTTGGCAAGCTCTGTGACGACGGGCTGATCGTCGTGCGGGCAGTCGTGCAAACCGAGTTCGGCGGACCCGAGGTGCTCATCCCGGGCGACTACCCGGATCCCGTGGTGGCAAAGGGCTGGGAGATCGTCCGGCTGAAGGCCGCGGCGCTCAACTGGCACGATGTGCTGGTCAGGCAGGGCCGGTACGGATCGTCCTTGCCCCATGTGCCGGGCGCCGACGGCGCCGGTACGACCGACACGGGTGACGAGGTCTTGGTGGTCCCCTCCCTCTGGTGGGGCGATGACGAATCCGCCCCCGGTCCGCGCTGGGAGATCCTCGGCGACCGGAGGCCGGGAACATACGCCGAACTCGTGCGGGTTCCCCGCGAGTGCGTCGTACCCAAGCCGCCGGGATTGTCCTGGGCCGAGGCGGCATCCCTCCCGTTGGTCGGCCTCACGACGTACCGGGCCTTGTTCTCAAGGGCAAAACTGCGCCCCGGCGAATCCCTGCTGGTGTTGGGTGCGGGTGGTGGTGTCGCCACCATGGCGATCTCGCTGGGCGCCGCAGTCGGATGCACCGTGATGGTCACTTCGTCATCGACCGGGAAGATCGACCGCGCCCGCGAGCTGGGAGCCTCCGGCGGCGTCCGGTACGACGAACCCGGCTGGCCGCTGGCGGCCAAGGACCTCACCCCTGGTGGTCGCGGCTTCGACGTGGTTCTGGACTCGGTCGGTAGCTGGCGTGACTCCATCCAGACGCTGCGCCCCGGCGGGCGGCTCGTCGTACTCGGCGCCTCTCGCGACGAGCAGGCAACCGTTGACGTGCGGCCGTTCTACTTCGGTCAGTACGACCTGCTCGGCACCACCATGGGCAGCCTGCGCGACTTCGCCGGGCTGCTGCGGCTGATTGACGAACATGACGTTCCACCGCCCGTCATCGACCGGACGTTTCCATTGGACGAGGCGGCTGCGGCGCACAACTATCTCGAGAGCGGTGCCGGCTTCGGCAAGGTTGTCCTCGAGCTGACCCCGGAAAGGACCTACGGCTGATGTCGAGTCACGTGCGATATGAGCTCGACGACCAGGGGGCTGCCTTTCTGACCCTGGATGCTCCGGAGACGCGGAACGCGCTGAGCGACGACCTGCTCGACGACTTGCTGGCGGCCCTCGAGCGGGCGGGCGCCGACGACGCAGTACGGGTTGTGGTGATCGGCTCGTCGCACGAGCGGATCTTTTCGGCCGGCGGGGACCTCAAGGCGTTCGCCGACGACAGCCCCACCCTCACCAAGTACGCCGGGCTGGACCGGTTCCCGAGGCTCTACCAAACCATCGGGGGGCTCGGGAAGCCGGTGATCTGCGCGGCCGGTGGCGACGTGCTCGCGGGGGCGTTCGGGCTGGCACTGGCGTGTGACCTGGTCATCGCCAAGGAGGGGGTCCGGTTCGGGTGTCCCGAGATCAACGTCGGGGTGTTTCCGTTCATGATCTCGGCGCTGATCTACCGCAACATCGACCGGATGAAGGCCAACGAGCTGATGATGATCGGGGACCTGATCGACGCCGCGGAGGCGCAACGGCTCAACATCGTGAACGCCGTCGTGCCTGCCGCGGACTTCGACCAGGTCGTCCGGGCCTGGGCACACAAGGTGGCCGGCAAGTCTCCGCTGCTGATGCGGATGGGCAAGGACGCGATCAACGCCACCCGGGACATGAGCCTGCCGGCCGCCCTCGGAGCTCTCCGCTCCCAGCTCGCTCTCGCCTTCACCACGGCTGACCTCAAGGAGGGTGTCGCCGCGTTCCAGGACAAGCGCGCGCCGGTCTGGAAGCTGCGCTGAGCTATGAATCGAGATAGACGGTTTTCAGCTGCTGGTAGCCGCAGAGCACCGTGTGGGAGCGGAGGGGCACGTATCGCGCCTACGATCGTTCCACGAGTGACTGTCCCAGGGGGATGGGCCGATGGGCGTCGACGTCGTGTTCTGGAGCGTGGTGCTGGCGCGCTTCGTGCTGCCCCTGTTCATCCCGAAGTATCCACTGCCCGCGATCATCGGCTGCCTGGTGTTGGACGCGGCCGACCAGACGATCTTCCAGGCGTTCGGGTTCAATCCGCCGTTCTACCAGAGCTATGACAAGGCGATGGACGTGTTCTACCTGTCCGTGGCTTATACAGCCAGCTTGCGCAACTGGACGAATGTGTCGGCGTTCCGGATCAACCGCTTCCTGTTCTTCTACCGGCAGATCGGTGTGGTGGCTTTCGAGCTGAGTGGCCTGCGGTGGCTGCTGCTGGTGTTCCCGAACACGTTCGAATACTTCTTCATCGCCTACGAAGCGATTCGCTCGCGCTGGAACCCGTTGCGGTGGGGGTTCAGGTTCTGGCTGATCGTCGCCGGCGCGATCTGGGTCTTCATCAAGTTGCCGCAGGAGTACTGGGTGCACATCGCGCAGCTCGACGTGACCGACACGATCAGAGACGTGCCCTGGTTCGGTCCCGCGCTCGCCGCCGGCATCCTCGTGCTCATCTCGGTCGCGCTGTTCGTCGTACGCCCTCGGTTGCCGCAGGGTGACTGGTCGTTGCGGCTCGCGGCCGACCCGTTGCCGGTCGCGATCGACGAGGCGACTGAGCGGGCCGCGTACCACGCTGCGCACGGGAAGGTCTTCGACGAGGCGGCCCTGGAGAAGATCTTCCTGATCGGGCTGATCAGCGTGATCTACGGACGGGTCCTGCCTGGGGTCGAGGCGACCAGCCTGCAGATCTTCCTCAGCGTCGCCTTCTACGCGATCATCAACGCCGCGCTCGGACTGTGGGCGGCGAAGCGCGGTAACTCCTGGGAGTCGGCGGGAGTGTCGTTCGCAGTCGTCTTCGCAACCAACGTCGTACTGGTCGCGATCGCGGACCTTCTGCTCTCGCGGGGACAGGGCCGCCTTCGGTTGATCGACACGCTGTTCTTCGTCTTCCTGTTCAGCATCCTGACGACCCTCTACGACCGCTACCGCCCCATCCACGACTATCGCGTCGAGACGGCGAGGACCGAATCGACCACCTGAGGACGAACCTCCATCCTCAGATTGGTGCCGTCGCTCCGTGGCGGCAGCCGACGTCCGGTCGTAGTGTCGAGGAGGGGCGGCCGATGTCGTCCCGGGTCTGCTGGGAGGGATGAGCGATGGTTGATTCGGTCGCACCGCACGGGCTCCACCACGTAACTGCCATTGCGGAGGATCCGCAGCGCAACGTCGATTTCTACACCACGGTGCTGGGGCTGCGCCTGGTCAAACGGACCGTCAACTTCGACGCCCCGGACACCTATCACCTGTACTACGGCGACGCCTCGGGCAAGCCCTCTACTCTGTTGACGTTCTTCCCCTGGCCGGGAGCGCCGACGGGCAAGCAGGGGACCGGTCTCACGACAGCCACCGCGTTCAGCGTGCCCCCGGAGTCCCTCGGCTGGTGGCAGCAGCGACTGCAGAGCCTCGGCGTAGACGCGGACGAGCCGGTCGCCGGCGCCGACGAGGAGGTTCTGAGGCTGCGCGATCCCGACGGCTTGGTGATCGAGCTGGTCGCGTCCGACGGTGACACCCGATCCGGTTGGGACGGCGTCGCCGCCATACCGTTCGACAACGCGATCCGCGGCCTCTTCTCGGTCACCATGACGGAGCAGTTGCTCGATCCGACGGCCGAAATGCTCGCGGGCCTGCTGGGGATGCGGCACGGCCAGGACACCACCGATGGGTCACGGTTCGTGATGTCCGGCGGAGCTCAGGGCACGGCGGTGGATGTCCGGCCCAGCAACGTGTCTCGCGGGGTCCAGGCAGCCGGAACGGTCCACCACATTGCCTTCCGCGCACCTGACGGCGAGACCCAGGCGAAGTGGCGCCTCGAGCTGATCGAGGCCGGAGTACAGGTCACCGAGATCCTCGACCGGCAGTACTTCACCTCGATCTACTTCCGTGAACCGGGCGGGGTCCTGCTGGAGATCGCTACCGACCAGCCGGGCTTCACCATCGACGAACCGCTGCTGGAACTAGGCCAGCACCTGAAGCTTCCGCCCTGGCTCGAACCGAACCGCGAGCAGATCCAGGCCACGTTGCCATCGCTCCGCGTGCCACCGGCCCCGCAGTCGGACGACTGATGAGCGAGGGCCTGCTGCGGCGGCCGCACGTCTGGCAGCCGGGCTCGTCCGCGCCGCCGCTCCTGTTGCTGCATGGCACAGGTGGGGACGAGCACGACCTCCTCGTACTGCGGCAGCACCTGGCGCCCGACGCGCCCGTGCTGTCGCCTCGGGGAGCCGTTTCGGAGCAGGGGATGGCACGGTTCTTCCGCAGGCTCCGGGAGGGCGTGTTCGACGAGGATGACCTTCGGCTGCGCGCAGACGAACTCGCGGCCTTCCTCACCGCCGCCGAGGAGAAGTACGACGTGACCGCTGGTTCCTGGCTGGCGGTCGGCTTCTCCAACGGAGCCAACATGGCGTCCGCGCTGCTCCTACGCCACCCCGAGTCGCTCGCCGGCGCGGTACTGCTGGCCGCGATGGTGCCCTTCGCGGCGGACGAGCCCAGGGACCACGCTCTTGCCGGCAAGCGGGTGCTCATCGTCAACGGTGACAGCGACCCGATGGCCACACCCGAACAGACCAGCAGGCTGACCGAGCAACTCCGCCGACGAGACGCCGACGTCGAACTGCTGTCGTTCTCCGGCGGCCACACCATCGACGCCGGTCAACTTCCGCTCATCAAGAAGTTCATCGACGCGGGGCCTCCGAACTGAAGGCGGCGGCTGGTCGACGCGGTCTTTGTCGGCGCCACAGACGATCCCTGGCGGAGAGAGAGGAGTGACCTTGCCTGAGTCCCTGGCACGTAACCTCCCTGAAGGTCCGGGTCGAAGCGCGCACCCGCCGATCGCGGACTACGCCTTCCTGTCGGATTGCGAGTCCAACTGCCTGATAGCACCCAGCGGCGCGGTGGAGTGGATGTGCCTGCCGCGACACGACTCACCCAGTGTGTTCGGGGCGATTCTCGATCGCGCCGCGGGGAGCTTCCGGCTCGGTCCGTACGGCGTACAGGTGCCCGCTGCGCGTCGATATCTGCCAGGCAGCCTGATGCTCGAAACGACCTGGAAGTCACCGACGGGCTGGCTGATCGTCCGTGATGCCCTGCTCATGGGTCCTTGGCACAACCTCTCCGAGCGGTCCGCGACTCACCGCCGCACGCCGACCGACTACGACGCCGAACACTGCTTGCTGCGGACCGTCAAGTGCGTCAGCGGCGCCGTGGATCTCTCGATGGTGTGCGAACCGATGTTCGGATATGGCCGCCGGGAAGCGAGTTGGCGGTATGACGGTCCCGGTTACGGCGAGGCGGTGGCCAACCGCCCTGACCTGGATCAGGATGTCACTCTCAAGCTGACTACTGATCTACGTCTCGGTCTGGAGGGTCGCACGGCCCAGGCCCGGACTCGGATGTCGCAGGGCGACACGGCGTTCGTGGCACTCTCGTGGTCGGTCCTGTCGCCGCCCCGGACCTGGGTGGAAGCCGTCGAGAGGATGGGGCGAACGGCCGAGTACTGGCGGCAATGGATCAATGTCGGCGTGTTTCCGGATCACCCGTGGAGCCGCTATCTGGCGCGCAGCGCACTCACCCTGAAAGGACTCACCTTTGCTCCCACCGGGTCACTGCTGGCGGCCGCGACGACCTCGCTGCCGGAGACGCCAAGCGGTGAGCGGAATTGGGACTATCGGTATTCGTGGGTCCGGGACTCCACGTTCGCTCTTTGGGGGCTCTACACCATCGGGCTCGATCGCGAGGCGAACGACTTCTTCTCATTCCTCACCGAAATGTGTGACGGCGATCAGGACATCCAGATCATGTACGGCATCGGCGGCGAACGTGAACTGCCCGAGCAGACACTGGACCACTTGAGCGGCTACGAAGGCGCGAGACCGATCCGGGTCGGCAATGCCGCCTACCTACAGGGCCAGCACGACGTGTGGGGAGCCATCCTCGACTCGGTGTATCTGCATGCGAGATCACGCGACCAGGTCACTGAAAGCCTGTGGCCGTTCCTCAAGCGGCAGGTCGAGGCGGCATCGAAGCATTGGCGCGAGCCCGACCAGGGGATCTGGGAATCACGCGGTGAACCGCAGCACTTCACCTCGTCCAAGCTGATGTGCTGGGTGGCGATGGATCGTGGTGCCAAGCTGGCCCGGCTGCACGACGAGCCCGGATTCGCCGATGATTGGCAGGCAGTCGCCGACGAGATCCGCAAGGACATCTGCGCCAACGGTGTCGACGACAGAGGAGTTTTCGTGCAGCGGTACGGCGCCACGACCCTCGACGCCTCGCTGTTGCTCCTCCCGTTGCTGCGGTTCCTGCCGGCTGACGATCCGCGCGTCCGCGCCACTGTGCGAGCTATTGCCGACGAACTCACCGAGCACGGCCTGGTGCTGCGCTACCGCGTCTCGGAAACCGACGACGGGATGCACGGTGCTGAGGGAACGTTCACGATCTGCTCGTTCTGGCTCGTGTCTGCGCTCGTCGAGATCGGCGAACTGGACGAGGCCACCGCGCTGTGCGAGAAGCTCCTGTCCTACGCGAGCCCGCTGGGCCTCTATGCCGAGGAGATCGACCCGCTCAGCGGACGCCACCTCGGCAACTTTCCGCAGGCGTTCACCCATTTGGCTCTGATCAACGCCATCATGCACATCATTCGCGCCGAGGAAACAGTCCGCACAACTACCTTCGTCCCCGCCCACCAGCGACTCTGACGGACAGCATCCTCAGCTTCGGTTGCTTGGTTTGATCTGGGCCGACAGCGACTTGAGTGCTGATAGGTAGATCTCGGAAAAGGTCGGGAACGGTTGGATGGTGTCGAGGAGGACGTCGAGGGGGACCCGGGCGCGGATGGCGAGGGTTGCTTGCTGGAGCCATTCGCCGGCCTCAGGCCCGAGTGCGTAGGCGCCGGTCAGGCGATCGCCGTCGCTGAGGAGGGTCAGGAATCCGTTGCTCTCGGCATACTTGTGGGTGTATGTCGCCGTTTTCGCGACATCGCGCAGCGCGACGGTCGCGCTGTACCGGCCGTTGCTGGAGCCGACGGAGGCGGCCTCCGGATCGGTGAAGACGACCCGTGGGACGGCGTCGTAGTTCGCCTCTCGATGCTCACCGAGGATATTGGCGGCGACGACGCGGCCCTGGTACTTGCCGACATGGGTGAACTGCCAGATCCCGGTCACGTCGCCGACGGCCCAAATACCCGCGGCGACCTGGAGTCGGCCATCGACGGGTACGCCGTGGGGATCGGCTTCTACCCCGATCGTCTCCAGTCCGATCCCGTCCACCCGCGGCCGGCGGCCGGTCGCGACGAGCAGCCGATCGCCGCGAACCGCACGCCCGTCGTCCAGTTCGAGAACGTACTCGTCGCCGTCACGTCGAGCAGCCGTGGCCCGCGCCCCGACCACGAGCTCGACACCGTCGCGACGCAGTACCTCGCCGAGCGCCGTACCCAGCTGGGCGGGCTCACGCGGCAGCAGATGCTCCGCGGACTCGACGACCACGACCTCGCCGCCGAGCCGCCGGACAGCCTGGGCCAACTCGACGCCGACCGGACCGCCACCGAGCACGAGCAACCGGCGAGGGACCTCCGTCATGCCTGTGGCCTCGCGGTTGGTCCAGATGCCGTCGAGCTCACGCAGCCCGGGGACCGGTGGCACGAACGGCTCGGAACCGTTCGCGAGTACGACGTGATCCGCGGTGTACCGGTGTCCGTCCACATCGACGACACCGGGTCCGGCGAGGCGTCCACGGCCGCGGATGAGGTCGATGCCGCTGTCGGCGAGCCACTTTTCCTGGCCGGCGTCGGAGTAGCCGGAGACCATGAAGTCGCGGTAGGCGAGCACCGCCTGGACGTCCACGGTCGCCGGTGCGGCCGCGTCGTTCGCGGCGTGTGCGGCCTCGCCCGGGCGGAGCAGAGTCTTGGACGGGATGCAGGCCCAGTACGAGCATTCCCCGCCGACGAGTTCACGCTCCACGACCGCGACTCGCAGGCCGCCTTCGGCGAGGGCCCCGGCAGTGTGCTCACCGGGGGAGCCACCGCCGATCACGATGACGTCGTAGTCACTCATAGCGGAAGCTCCTGCCCAGTGCGCTCGGCGACCATGTAGGTGGCGTACCACTCCGGCCACTTCTCGTCGAACTCGCCGCCGTTGCGCTTCTCGTGCTCGCCGTGGGCTGTCGCAGCGCGTTGCAACGCCTGCCGCAGGTCATCCACCGAGGTGTACGTCGTCTCAGCGGGATCAACACGGCCGGGAAGGCGGGTCGTGACCTCCTGCAGCAGCCAGCCGTTGCCGTCCGGGTCGCTGAAGGTCGCGAACGAGCTGTAGCTGGCGCGCTCGTCGGCGGGTCCGGCGGCACGGCCGTCCCCGTCATCGGACTGGAACTGCGCGCCGGGTGTCTTGGGGTGGAATGCCTCGCTGACCTCGATGCCGCGAGCGGCGAGTTCTTCGCGAGCGGCTTCGATGTCGGAGACGATCAGGTAGAGGCCGTTGGTCGAGCCGGGGTCGGCAGTCGTGATGTTGGTACCGAACTGGACCGATGCCGGCGACCCAGGCGGGGTGAACTGGACGACCCGGAAACCGTTGTCGAAGGCGAAGTCGGCGTCGAGTCGCCACTCCAGCTTCTCGTAGAAGGCTTTCGCCCTGTCGACGTCGCTGACGGGGATGACGACGGCCTCGAGCTTGAGATCGATGCTCATTACTTCCTCCTGTGATGTGTGTTCTCGTTATCGAATATGCCTTCGTGGTGGTCGCTTCGCACCAGTGACCATCACTGGTCCGTGCGCGGTCAGGCCGCGCGGTCCAGCAGCGACCAGCGGGGATCGTCGTTTGCCCAGTGATTGACGAGGGCATCGACGGCAAGCTGGTGGACGGTGGGATCGAGGATGCCGCCGTCGGTCGCCGCGTCGAGGATCTCGAGATAGCTGGCGACGGATTCGATCGGGAGTGTCGCGGCGGTCGGAGTCACCGACGCTGCGACGTCGCGCATGTCGACCAGGGTGAAGGCGCCGACGAGGATCGCGCCTTCGCTCTGCAACTCGTCGGCGAAAGCCTCGAGCGCGGCGCCCGAGGACACGGCGTCGTCGACGAGGAGCACCCGCCGGCCGGCGACGGCTCCGCCGCGGACCCGTGGCTCGTGGTCTTCGTGTCCGACGTAGCCGGGCTTGCGGACGAAGGCGAAGGAAAGGTCGCCGGCGAGCGCGACCGCGGTGGCGAGTGGGATGCCACCGGTCTCGGCGCCGACGACGACATCCACGCCGAGCCGATGGGCGAATGACGCGCCGGGTACGGCGAGGTCGTGCAACAGCCGCGGATCGCCATACGCATTCTCGACCGAGAGCGGGTGCAACGGGAGGCGGGTCTTCATGTCCCAGTGCGAGATGCCGGGCCGGACCAGGCCAGGCACGGTGGCGAGCCGAGCGACGAGGTTCGTTCGCGGCTGTAGTGCGGCGGTGAGGCGGGCAACGTCGGCGTGGTCGACGAGCCTTACCCGGTTGGCGTTCGCCAAGGTCAGCTGGTTCGTAGTCATACCATCGACAGTCGCGCCGTATCGCGTTCGTCGCGCCCGTGACGTTCCCTGGTCGTCACCCTGGACGCGCCACGGCCGGCTTCGGTCTGTCAGGCCGGCTGGGAGACGAAGAGCTCGATCGCGATGTTGTCGGGATCCTTGAGATTGAGGTGGAACCAGAGCGGACTTGCCTCGATGGCCGAGCAGACAACGCCGGCCGCGGTCAGGCTGTGCCAGGCCTCCAGTTAGAAGTCGGCACTGCGCTCAACTCCCGGCCAGTAGCCACCGGTTACCGTCGGGATCGCTGAACGCCAGGTACGAGACCCCGGTGGGCCAACGGGTGACGGGACCAAGTGCAGCGCCACGAGCCCGGAGCTCGGAGCAGGCCGCCTCGAGGTCGTTCACCTTGAGCACGCCGCAGGCCGAACCCGGCGCAGCCGTGCTGATGCCCGTGCCGATGAGAATCGAGCATGGTGAGCCCGGCGGAGTCAGTTCAACGACCCGCACATCCCCGGCTACGTCGTCGCGATCGAGCCGGAATCCCAGGGCACGGTAGAAGTGCCGGCTCCGGTCGACATCGGATACGGGTACGACGATTGCCTCGAGTTTGCTGTCCACCAGGCCATGGTCTGCTCCGTCGTCCGTCGTCGCGTCCGTGGAACACACTGGTGTGTGTCAGGCGGAGCGGTCCAGCGCCCTGCGGAGCTGCCGGCGAGAAGTGATCCCCAGCTTGGAGAACGTCTTGCGCAGATGCCATTCCACGGTCCGGGGACTGATGAACAGCTGAGCCCCGATCTCAGGATTGGTCAGGCCGTCGCGGGCCAGCCCGGCGATCTGCGCCTCCTGCGCGGTGAGGTCGTTGAGCGTGTCCGGCCTGCGCTTGCGGACCGTCTCACCGGTGGCCAGCAGTTCGTGGCGGGCCCGCTCGGCGAAGGCCTCGAGCCCCATCTCCTCGAACTGCTGGTGGGCTGTTCGCAACTGTTCGCGGGCGTCGACGCGGCGCCCCTCGCGCCGCAGCCACTCGCCGTACAGGAGGTGGGCACGGGCGATCTCGACGCGGAGGCTGGTCTTGCCGAGGTGCTCGATCGACTGTTGGTAGGCGTCTTCGTCGGCGCTGAGGAGGGCTCGGGTGCGCGCCTCGATGCCGCGTCCCCAGTCGGTCGGGGTGGCCGTGATGCGCTCGGTCAACCAGGCGAGTGCGGTCTCGACGAGTTTGGTGTCACCTGTCCTCGACGCCGCCTCGGCCAGTTCGCCGACGACCAGTACGCCGTACCCGAGGACGTCCTGCTCGAAGACCTGCATCGCCGCGTCGCGGGCAACCTCGTACCTGCCCAGACCGTTGTGCAGCACGGCGTTCGCGTACGTCGCGAAGGCAGCCATCCGGCCCTGGCTGTGCTCTGTCGCCAGCCGGATCGTCGTACCGATCAGCTCGCGGGCGGTCACCTCGTCGCCGCGGAAGGCTTCGAGCAGCAGTTCGCCGTACCCGATGCTGGGATTGCCGGTCGCCGCGGCGATGTCGCGATCTTCCTCGACCAGGTGGGCCACTGCTTTCAGATCGCCGGTCAGACAGATCAGGTTGGCGCGGAAGTTGAGGGCGAACTGCAACTGCACCAGCGCGCCGGTCTCTCGCGCCATTCGGTCCTGCCGGAGGGCGAGTTCGTGTGCGGTGTCGAAGTCCCAGACCTCGACCGCGATGATGCCGCTGGCGCGGTTCCCGGTGAGCCAGAGCCAGTCTCCGATGTTGGCCGCGTCGATCTGAGCTTGGCGTGCCTGGTCGAGGGCCTTGATGAGGTGCGGTGCGGCCGCCGCGTATCCGTGGGTGAGGCGGAGTGCGAATGCCTGGAGGAGCAGGTCGGCCGGCGGGTCCGAAGCAGCCGGGGGAGGAGCCTCGGCTGCTGCGAAGGCGAGAATACCCGGCGCATCGGGACCGCTGGCCCAGATGGCGGCCGACATCGCTTCGAGATAGGCCACGCGCGCCTTGCCAGGATCATGTGGGTCCAGTCGCTTGGCTGCGTTGAGCAGGGTGCGGGCAGCTTCGCGTGCGTGTCCTTGGTCGAAGGCGATCTCACCGCGCAGTTGTTCGGCCTCTGCGGCCCGGAGCGAGTCCGGCGGCCCGCCGGCCACTCCGTTCAGCAGGTCCAGCGCCGCGTCGAGGGCACCAGAACTGCGCTTCGCCGCCGCTGCGGCCAACGTGCGGTCGGCCCTGCGGCCCGGCTCGGGGGTCAGCTCCGCGGAGCGCTCGAGGAACGCTGCGGCCGCGAAGAAGCCGCCGCGCTCCTGTGCCCGCTGCGCGGACCGTTCGAGCTCGGCCGCGACGTCCTCGTCGGGTCGCGAGGTCGCCTGGGCGCGGTGCCACGCGCGCCGGTCCGGATCGAGTTCGGGGTCGGTCGCGTCTGCCAGGGCCTGGTGCACGGCCTGGCGCTCCCGGGCGGTGGCCATCCGGTACGACGCCGACCGGACCAGCGGATGCCGGAACCTGATGTGCCGGCCGAAGGTGATCAAGCCGGACTCGATCGCTCCTGCTGCGGGGTCGGCTCCCAGCCCCAGGTGCTCGGCCGCGCGCCAGAGCAGGGTGGCGTCACCGAGTGGTTCGGCCGCGGCCGCCAGCAGGAGTAGCCGGGTGTCGGCCGTCAGCGGCTCGAGCCGTCGTACGAAGCTCTCCTCGATGTGACTGGCCAACGTCCCCGTCATCAGGCCGTCCGCGAGTTCCGCCGCGGTCCAGGCTCGGGGTAGTTCCAGCAGGGCGAGCGGGTTGCCACGCGTCTCGGCCACGATCCGGTCGCGGACGCGCGGGTCGACCGGACCTGGCAGCACCGAATCAAGGAGGGTTCGCGCGTCGGCGTCGTCGAGCCCTCGGATCTCGAGCTCGGCGAGTCCGGTCAGCTCGTGGGCTTCGCCGTCGCGGACGGCGAAGACCATCACCACGGATTCCGCCCCCAGTCGCCGCGCGACGAACGCGAGAATCCGCGCGGACATGAGATCGAGCCATTGCGCGTCGTCGACAACGCACAGCACCGGCTGTTTGGCGGCCGCGTCGGACAGGAGGTTCAAAACCGCGAGTCCGGTCAGGAATCGATCCGGTGCGGGCCCGGTCAGCAGGCCGAACGCCGTACCGAGGGCATCGTGCTGGGGCCGCGCGAGCCGTTCGATCCGGTCGAGGAACGGCCGGCAGAGCTGGTGGAGTCCGGCGTAGGCGAGCTCCATCTCGGACTCGATCCCGGTGACGCGGGTGATCTGGCAGCCGTCGAGGCGGGCCACCATGGCCTCCAGCAGTGCCGACTTGCCGACTCCTGCCTCGCCGCGGAGCACCAGGGCATCACTGTGCCCCTGCCTGGCGGCGTCGACCAGTCGGTCCAGTACCGCGCGCTCCCGTGCTCGGCCCTGCAGTTCACGATCCGCCATCGCCACCCCGCCGTGATCCGGGCATCCCGACGCCCTACCAGCCCGGTTCTCGTCGGCAGGCGCCACACAACGACCTCAGGCTTGCACCCGAGATCGCCTCGACGCAATGCCGACGCTCAGGCGGCTCTGGCAAGGACAACCGGACCACGAGCCAGGCGGAGGATGTTGTACGTCGCCGAGCCGCTGAGCGCCTGATGGATCAGGCCGCGACGGGGCGAACCGAGCACGGTCAGAGCAGCTGCGGCCGACTCCGCCAGGACGACGCTGTCGACTGGACCGAGCGCGACCTGCCACCGCACATCGACCTCTGGGTAGGCCAGCTGCCAGATCCGCACCGTGTCCTCGAGCTCGCCGCGCTCGATCGACCCGGTCGCGTGGACGACCGTCAGGCCGGTGCCACGGCGTCGTGCGGCGCGGAACGCGAATCCGAGCGCATCCGGCGGGCCGCCGTTGTCGTCGACGCCGACGATCACTCGCCCCGCCGAGCGCCCGACGGAGCCGGCAGCCGACAATCCGATCACCGCGAGTGAGGCCGTCGTACGGCGGACCAGTCGGCGTGCCAGTGCCCGTTCGAACCGAGCGGCCCTCCTGTTGCGGCTGAGCCTGTTGTGGCCGAGGACCACGAGCGCCCCCTCAGTGCTGCGGGCCTCGCTGACCAGAGCCGTGACTTGCCGGCCAGGAAACACGTTGCCCGTGATCCGCAGCGACGGCGCGATCCGGTGGGCGCGGCGGACGGCCGCTGTCACGACTGCTTCGGCGGCTTCACGAGCCCGTAGGTCCACGGTCGGGTTGCCGAGCGGGTCGAGCATCCGTGGCCATTGGAGCGCGTACACGATCCGCAAGCCGGATCCTCGCGCCGCGGCCTCGGCCGCGGCCCATTCGAGCACGTCCCGGTCTGAGCCACGTGCGTCGACGAGGACGACGACCGGTCCGTTGTCCGGTCCGGCCGGCGGCGAGTCCAGGCCGGTGTCTGGCGCGGGTATGGCGGCTTCCTGCCAGCCGCGAAAGAGGTTCATGATTTCCTCCCTTGTCCTGTCACCACCGTCCCGCCGCCGACTCGCCGTCACACCAGGGAATGCCACGGGCCGTTCCCCTGGCCTTCGCTGCATGGTGGTTGCCCCAGTCGTTCACGGGCGGCGCGGTTGCCCGTTCTCCGTGGCTGCCCACTTCCCGGCTCGACCCGCCGGACCAGCGGCCACTTCCCGGCTCGACCCGCCGCACTCAGTGCACTACCCGGCTTGACCCGCCGTGGCCACGTCACTACCCGGCTCGACCCGCCGAAATCAGGCGGGCGGTACGGCGGGTCGGGCCGGGAAGTCGGGCCAGCACGGCCGGTCGGGCCGGGAAGTCGGGGTCAGCGCGGCGAGTTGGCCCGGGAAGTCGGGTTAGTGCGGCGAGTTGGCCCGGGAAGTCGGGTCAGTGCGGCGAGTTGGCCCGGGAAGTCGGGTCAGTGCGGCGAGTTGGCCCGGGACGTGGCCGCTGGTCCGGCGAGTCGAGCCGGGAAGTCGGAATTGGCCCGGTGAGTCGCGCCGGTGAGTCGCGCCCTTTCCAGCCAGGTAGCTGTTCCTGTTCAGGCTGCGATCTGCTCGATGGCCGTGCCCTCGACGGTGAGGGTGACCTCGATGTTGCCGCGGGTGGCGTTGGAGTACGGGCAGCGCTCGTCGGCGCGGGTCATGAGGTCCGCGGCCTCGGCCGGCGACAGGTGCGGGGCGTGCAGGTCCAGGGCGACTTGCAGGCCGAAGCCGCCGTGTCCGGTCGGGCCGATACCGACCCGGGCGGTGATCTGAGAGTCGTTGGCGTCAAGGTGGCGGCCTTGGGCCACCCCCAGCAGCGCGGACTGGAAGCAAGCTGCGTAACCAATTGCGAACAGCTGCTCGGGGTTGGTGCCGGGGCCGCCTTGGCCGCCCATGTCCTCGGGTACGGACAGCTGCAGGTCCAGCCGGCCGTCGGAGGTGCGACCGTGTCCGGCGCGGCCGCCTTCGACGACGGCCTCGGCGGTGTAGAGGATCTTGCTCAGCGGGGTTGCCGGCATCTGTTTCACCTTTCCTGTGGAATGAATTCTCGTGCGGGGAGGACGTCCCCCGATTCTTGGCGTGCTGCGCTGCTCTCGTACATGTGAGGGAACGGGCCGAGTGGCCCGATGTCGACGTACCGGTAGCTCACCACCGCGGCGAGCGCGCTGGCGCCGACCAGACCGGTACGGTTGCGGCGCCCAAGGGCGACGTTGCTCCTCCAGCGGTCTCGCGTCATCCCGGCGAGCCGCCATGCCCGCACCCCGCCAGCCGGTATCCGGCCCGCCCGCTAGCAGTACGAGATGATGGAGCAGATCCCTAGCGCGATTCCCGCAGGTCTTCGGACAATGCCTTGCCGGCCTGGGTGAGCAAGGGGACTGCGTGCTTCAGAAGGTCTTCGGACATGCGACCGGCCGGCCCCGAGATCGAGATCGCCAGCCGTGATGGGACATAGGGCACCGCTACAGCGACACAGCGAACGCCGAGCTCCTGTTCACCCTCGTCGGTGGCGTAGCCCTCCTCCTGCGCCTTGTGCAACTGCGCCATGAACTCTTCCAGGTCGGTGATGGTGGTCTCGGTGTGCTTCGGCATGCCGGTGCGCTGCAGCAGCTCGCGCACCTCGGCCTCTCGCTGCTGCGACAGGATCGCCTTGCCCACGGCGGTGCAGTGGGGGAGGACTCGTCGTCCCACCTCGGTGAACATCCGCATCGAGTGACGAGACTGAACCTGCGCGAGATACACGATCTGGTCGCCGTCGAGCATGGCCATGTTGGCCGACTCGCCGAACTCGTCGACCAGCCGGGCCAGATGGGGGCGGGCCCAGATGCTCAGGACCTGGGAGGAGCTCTCGCCGAGCCGGATCAGCCTCGGGCCGAGGACATACTGCCGCGACGGCTCCTGGCGCAGGTAGCCGAGGTCGACGAGGGTGCGGACGAGTCGGTGGATCGTCGGCAGGGGCAGCCCGGAGGCCGTGGCCAGCTGGGACAGGCCCATGATCCCGCCCGCGTCGGCCATCATCTCGAGAAGCCCGAAAGCCCGCTCGATGGACTGCACGCTGCCAGAGCGGCCCTTACCGCCGTTCTCTTCCGCCACTGCGGCCCCACCCTTCTCGGTACTTCCGGATGACGGAAGTTTAGCGCCAGATCCCGGAAAGGCGGAGGCTGTTGCATCTTCCGCAGAGTAGATATTAGTATCCGCAATACGAAATCCCGAGGATCGAGGTTCGTTTCGTGGAAGCTACCGACATCGATGCGCTCGTGGCCGGCCTGGATCGGCGGCTGGCCGAGGCCGACGCGGCGCTGGCCGCGCTCTACCCGGGCGATCGCGGGGTTCGGCAACCTGTTCACACCGTCTATGTGCCCGCCGACCGGTTTCACGCCGGCACGGTTCTTGAGTGGGCGGACGAGGCCAGAGCTGTGCTCGGCCGGTATGGCGGATCGGCGACGGAGTTGGCCGAGGCGCTGGAGTTGCCGCCGACGCATGCTGTCGAGGTCTACGAGCGGGTCCGCGCCAAGCTCGACCGCGAGCCGATCGAGGACCTGCGCATCGACTTCGAGGACGGCTACGGCACCAAGGCCGATGAGGTGGAGGACGCCGCGGCGGTCGGCGCAGCCCGCTCGTTGGCGGAGACCGTCAAGACCGGCTCGGCCCCGCCGTACCACGGCCTTCGGATCAAGTCCCTCGAGGCGCCGAGCCGCCGGCGCGGCGTGCGCACGCTCGACCTCTTCGTCGGCGAGTTGCGCGAAGCGGGGGCGCTGACGGACGGATTCGTCACCACGCTCGCGAAGGTCACGTCGGTGGAGCAGGTCGAGGCGATGGTGGTCGTGCTGTCGGCGATCGAGCGCGCGCATGCGGTGCCCTCGGGGTCGCTGAAGTTCGAGATCCAGATCGAGACCCCACAGGCGATCCTCGGTCCGGACGGCACCGCACTCGTGGCGCGGATGATCAGGGCCGGCGCAGGACGGGTCACCGGTTTGCACTACGGGACCTACGACTACTCGGCCTCGCTCGGGATCGCCGCGGCGTACCAGAGCATGGAGCACCCGGTCGCCGATCACGCCAAGGACGTGATGCAGCTGGCCGCGGCGGGCACGGGGGTGTTCGTTTCCGACGGCTCCACCAACGTTCTGCCGGTCGGCGACCGCGATTCCGTGCACGCCGCCTGGCGGCTGCACCAGCGACTGGTACGACGCTCGCTCGTGCGCGGCATCTACCAGGGGTGGGACATGCACCCGGCCCAGCTGCCGAGCCGCTTCGTCGCGACGTACCAGTTCTATCGCGAGGGTCTGGAGTCCGCCGCCGCTCGGTTGCGCGCCTACGTCGGCGGGGGTGAATCCGGCTACCTCGATGAGCCCGCGACCGCTGCCGCCCTGGCCGGCTTCGTACTGCGTGGGGTCGACTGTGGTGCCGTCGACAGGTCGGAGATCGACGAATTGATCGGTGTGGATGCCGCGGGCCTGGCTACGTTGGCGAGGCGTCCGCTGCCGTCGTGACAGTGCCCGGCGTCACTTGGCGAGGAGATCGTGCTGAACCTGCGCCACTTGCAAGGCCACAGTGGATTCGTCGACGGTGACCACCGTGTCGTGCTCCACAACGGGCAGTCCGTTCACGAGCAGCAGTTCAAGTGGCGGCGGCGAGCCAAGGACCAGCGCGGCAACCGGATCGGCGATGCCTGCGTGCGCGAGGGTGTCGAGCCGCCACAGCGCGAGGTCGGCGAGTTTGCCCACCTCGATCGAGCCGATGTCGTCCTCGCGGCCCAGGATGCGGGCGCCGTCGAGGGTCGCCATCTCCAGCGCGGCGCGGACGCCGAGCGCCTGCGGGCCGCCCCGGGCGCGCGCGAAGAGCAGGGCGTGGCGCAGCTCTTCGAGCAGGCTGCCGGCCTCGTTGCTGGCAGCGCCGTCCACGCCGAGGCCGACCGGACTGCCGGCCAGCCGTAGATCGGCGACGCGCGCGATCCCGGCCCCGAGGCGAGCATTGGAGCTGGGACAGTGCGCGATCCCCGTTCTCGTCTGGCCCAGCCGCTTGATCTCCGCGTCGTCGAAGTGGATGCCGTGCGCGAACCACACGTCCGGACCGGTCCAGCCGAGTTCTTCGGCGTACTCCGAGGGAGTGCGGCCGAACTTCTCCTGACACCAGTCGGCCTCGTCGGTGGTTTCGGCCAGGTGGGTGTGCAGCCGGACGCCCTTACGGCGGGCGAGTTCTGCTGCCTCTCGCATGAGGTCGCCCGTGACGCTGAACGGCGAACAGGGCGCGACCACGATCCGCAGCATCGAATCCGGCGCGGGATCGTGCCAGCGATCGATCGCGGCCTCGGTCGCGACCAGGATCTCGTCGCGGTCCTGAACCACCGAGTCGGGCGGCAGTCCACCGTCCTTCTCGCTGAGATCCATCGATCCCCGCGCGGGGTGGAACCGCAGTCCCACCTCGGCGGCGGCAAGGATCTCCGCTTCGAGCAGGTCTCCGCCCGCCCGGGGAAACAGGTAGTGGTGATCCGCCGCGGTCGTGCAGCCGGTGCGCGCGAGTCGGGCCAGCGCGCCTTGTGCGGCCACCTGAACGGATTCCTCGTCGATGCCGGCCCAGACGGGGTAGAGAGTGGTCAGCCAGCCGAACAAGGTGGCGTCGGCGGCGAGCCCACGGGTCACCCACTGGTAGAGATGCTGGTGCGTGTTGACGAAGCCGGGTGTGACCAGGCACCCGCGCCCGTCGACCACCCGCGCTCCGTCGTACGCCGGGGCCGGCCCCGCTCCGACAGCGACGATTCGATTGCCCTCGGCAACGACGTGGCCGGTGGCGAGCTCGCGACGCTCCCGGTCGAGGGTGACGA
The DNA here is from genome assembly GCF_039529635.1 of Kribbella alba. Taxonomy (NCBI): domain Bacteria; kingdom Bacillati; phylum Actinomycetota; class Actinomycetes; order Propionibacteriales; family Kribbellaceae; genus Kribbella; species Kribbella alba. The sequence goes on from NZ_BAAANE010000007.1 coordinate 198,776, forward strand.
CGGTGGCTCCGTCGATGACGATCGTCGCTGTACTCATCGGCCGGTGCTCAGCAGAAGCCCGGTACGGCGTGCCAGGCGCTGCCCGGATCACTGGCGTCGTCGCGGACCACGGTCGCCTCGATGAGGCCGTACGGACGATCCGCGGCGATGAAGACCTCGCCCGGGTTCTCCACGCCGAAAGGGCTCAGATCCACCAGGAAGTGGTGTTTGTTGGGTGCCGAGAACTTGATCTCCGCGACCTCGGGGTGCTGCTCGAGCACAGCCTCGCCCATGCCGTACAGCGTCTGCTGCAGCGCGAGGCTGTGGATCCGGGCGAACTGCTCGAGCAGCAGGCCCTTGATCTGTTCGTACGACTTGTCCCAGTCGACCTCGGTGTGGTCGTAGCGCCACCGTGCGACCAGCGACGTCGCGAGAATGCGGTCGTCCGTCTCCGGCAGGGTGGTGTACCGGTCCTTGAGGAAGCCGTGGAACTCCGAACCGGTGGACTTGAGCACCGTCAGGTCGCGGATGCCGGAGACGACGTACGCCTTGCGTTCGGAGCCACGGCCCTCGACGTTGACGACCGTCGTACGGATGCCGCTGCCGGCCCGGACGAAGGAATGGTCGTGGTCCGCGCCATCGACGGTGATCCGCTCCCACGGATACTCCTCGACCTCGATCCGCGCGCCGTCGGCCGCGGCGGCGGCGTCGAGGAAGTGGCCCCCCAGCGTCAGCGCGAAGTCCTCGATCGCGCCGACGCCCTTCTCCTTGGCGAAGGCGAAGGCGGTGTTCTTCTGGGTGTCGGTGGGCAGCACCTCGCCCTGGTTGCCGGTCGTGTGCGCGTCCTCGAACCGGCCGCGGAGAGCGGACGACACGTTGAGGTCGCGGATCTGGTGGCGCGGGGTGTCACGGTAGATGCGGACGACGCGGCTCTCGGCCTTGCCGTACTGATTGGCTCCCAGGTGGATCGCCATCGGATCAGCTCCCTCGATAGGTGGAAAAGGCGAACGGGCTGAGCAGCAACGGGACGTGGTAATGCCGCTCGTCGGTGATCGTGAAGGTCACGGTGACCTCGGGAAAGAAGATGTCCTGGCCGGACGTCGCCGCGTAGGTCGCGACATCGAACCAGAGCTGGTAGGTGCCGGGCTCGAGCCCGTCGGGCGTCAGCTTGGTGATGCGACCGTCGTCGTCGGTAGTGCCCGTGCCCAGGGCAACGGCCTGGTCGGCGGTGATCCGGGACAGGCTGACCGGGACACCCCGGGCGGGTCGCCCGAGGCCGGTGTCCAGAACATGAGTGGTGACGGTGCTCATGCCGGGATCTCCTCGTCCGCAGCGTCCCCGGCGACGACTTTGGCCAGGCGGAGGACGGCGATCTTGCGCAGTTCGTCCCGCACGACCGCGGCCTCGGTGGCGTGGTCGTTGGTCAGCCGCCGGCGCAGGCTGGTGAGCATCTCCTGGGCCGACAGGCCGGTGGCGCAGATCAGGAAGACCCGGCCGAAACGCTGCTCGTACTCGCGATTGCCTACCGCCAGTGCGGCCCGGATCCCGGCGTCATCAGCGACTCCCGCCTGTTCGCTGCGCGACCACGCGGCCTCGGTGCTGTCGCCATCCGGTCGGTCGCCGATGCGCGGGTGGGCGGCCAGCGCCTGGTCGACCTCGCTGTCCTCGAGGTCTCGCACCGCCAGGTCTGCGACCTTGATGACCGCCGGGGCGTCGCCGTACGGCCGGCCGGCGAGGATGCCGTCGACCCAGCGAGGGACGTCGCAGCAGGCCGCCAGCATCGGACGCAGCCGATCGGCTGGAGCGTGGTTGAAATCCTGCAGATCCACCGATTACCCCTTCTCGTTCGCGGTGTCGACGTGCAGCAGTTGGCCATCGATCCAGACGGCGCGGACGTCTGCGGGGGTACCGAGTGTGAAGACCCGGGCCAGGACGTCCTCGGCGTCGGCGGCGTGGGTGACACCGACGGCCAGCGGCGAACCGTCAGCCGGACGGAGCAGTTGGGCGTCGAATCGCTTGCCGACGCTCAGGTCGCCGACCTCGGCGCTCAGGCCGAGCGCCTCGGCGCCGGCTGTCGTTGCCAGATGCAACAAGTGGGCGGCAGTTAGCGGATGGCCGTGGTCGCCGAGCAACTGCTGGCAGAAGTAGGCCTGCAGCCCCTCCTTCAGCAGTGAGAAGCCCGTGCCGGCACCGACGTCCGAGCCGAGCGCGACCCGCACGCCGTGGTCAAGGTGCCGTCCGAGCGGGAACAGGCCGCTGCCCAGGACGGCGTTGCTGGTCGGACAGTGGGCAACCGTCGCACCGCTCTCGGCGAGCAGCTTGAGCTCGACGTCCGTCGGGTGGACGTTGTGGGCGAGCACACTGCGGTGGTCGAGCAGCCCGTGCCGGTCGTAGGTGCCGGCGTAGTCGCTCCCACCGAAGAGCTCGGCCACGGTGGCGATCTCCGCCTCGTTCTCGTTGAGGTGCGAGGTGAACAACGCACCCGGGATCTCCTCCAGCACGGTGTGGCAGACCTCGAGGAGGTCGTCCGTGCAGGAGAGCGAGAAGCGCGGAGTCACGGCGTACCGGTTGCGACCGACGCCATGCCACCGCGACGCCAAGGCGAGCGACTCGGTCTGTGCGCGCTCCGGGGTGGTGAGCAGCTCCGGCCGCAGGAACCGGTCGCTCACGACCAGCCCGCTGGTGATTCGCAGGCCAACACGTGAGGCGGCGCTGAAGAGCGTGTCCACCGCGTCGGCGTAGTGGGCACCGAAGACCAACGCGCTCGTCGTGCCCGCGGCCGCGAGGCCACGGACGAATTCGGCGGCGACGCCCGCGGCATAGCCGACGTCGGCCATCCGGGCCTCCTCGGGCAGCGCATACTTGTCGAGCCACTCCAGCAGGGGCATGCCCATGCCGCCGACCGCGCGGATCTGCGGGAAGTGGACATGCGTGTCGACGAACCCGGGGAGCACCAGGCCGCCCGTCAGGTCGACGATGTTCTCGGCCGGGTGCGCGCGGCGGAGTTCCGGGTAGGGCCCCCGGGCGGAGATCATGCCGTCCTCGACCAGTAGTGCGGCGTCGGTGGCGACCCGCAGGGTGCCGCCGGTGAACGGGTTGTGCGGGGTGTCGAGGAACGTGCCTCGGAACAGCGTCATGCCTTTGCCTCACGGTGGGCCGGCGCGGAGTTGCGCTCGGCAATGAACAGTTGGAGCAGCCAGGCCGCCACGCTGACCGCGATCGTGGCCGGCTCCTTGCCGGTCAGCTCGGGCAGGCCGATGGGCGTGGTGATCTTCGCGATCGCCTCGGCCGGATTGCCGTCGTCGGCGAGCTTGCGGCGGAACCGCGTCCATTTCGCGCTGGACCCGATCAGGCCGATCGTGGCCAGCTGTCCGCTGCGCAGCGCCGCGTCGCAGAGGGCGGCATCCTCCGCGTGGTCGTGGGTCATCACCAGCGCATGAGTTCCCGGCGGCAGCTCGCCGACCACGAGCTCCGGCAACACCGGGACGTGGTGGACATGCACCCCTGCCACGGCGTCGTCGAGCACGGACAGGCGTTCGGGAAGCAGCTGGCCCGGCCGCGAGTCGATGAGGTGCAGCTCGACGTCGTGCCGGGCAAGGATCCGGGCGAGCTCGAGGCCCACGTGTCCCATCCCGAAGATCGCGACGGACGGAACCACCGGCAGCGGTTCCAGCAACAGCTTCACCTCGCCGCCGCAGCACTGGACCGCCCGCTGGTACGGCGCCTTGTCCGACAGCGCGAACTCCAGTACTTGCGGTTCGGTGGCACGGTCCGCGAGCAGGGCCCGCGAACGCTCCACAGCGACTGCCTCCAGATTGCCGCCGCCGACGGTCGCCCAGGTGCGGTCCTCCGCGACCACCATCTTGGCCCCGGCCTCCCGCGGAGCGTGCCCGCGCACCGACATCACGGTCACCAGTACGCCGGGTCGCCGCTGTTCACGCAGGCGCTGCACCGCTCGCATCCACTCCATCTCGGACGTCACACTCCACTCAACCTGGCGGGGGAGCGGACTCCCTCGCGCTCGAACCCGTCGAGTTGCCCGTGGAGGTGACCGGCTTGCCGGGCGCGGTCGAGCGCCCAGTAGACGGCCTCGGGCGTGGCGGGCGAGGGCAGGTCAACGCTCGTCCCCACGGGGCCGAACGCCGCAGCGGCCTGCCGCAGGGCCTCTCGCACGGAGAAGGCGAGCATCAGTGGCGGCTCCCCGACAGCCTTCGAGCCGTAGACGGCGCCATCCTCATGGGCCTTCTCCAGCAGGTGGACGTTGAAGACCTCCGGCATCTCCGAGAAGCTGGGCAGCTTGTACGTGCTGGCAGCCTGGGTGGCCAGCCGGCCGCGGTTCGGCCCGTCGCTCTCGTCCCAGCGGAGGTCCTCGAGCGTCAACCAGCCGGCGCCCTGGACGAACCCGCCTTCGATCTGGCCGACGTCGATCAGCGGGCTGAGGCTGTCGCCGACGTCATGGACGATGTCGACCCGGCGCAGTGTGTAGGCGCCGGTGAATCCGTCGACCTCGACCTCGGCGGCCGCCACGCCGTACGCGAAGTACTTGAAAGGCTCTCCGTGCATGGCGGCGGGGTCCCAGTGCAGCCCTTCGGTGCGGTAGAAACCGGCCGCCCACAGTTGGACGCGCTGGTGGTAGGCCTCATGGACGACCTCCTCCCACCGCAAGCCCTCCCCGGTGGACGACAGCCCGCGCAGGATGCCGTCCGCGAACCGCACGTCGTGGGCACTGATGCCGAGCCGTCCGCCGGCGACCTGAGCAAGGCGCTCGCGGATCTGCTCACAGGCGTTCTTGATCGCAGCACCGTTGAGGTCGGCGCCGGAACTTGCCGCGGTGGCCGAGGTGTTGGGCACCTTGTCGGTGCGGGTCGGGGCCAGCCGGACGCGATCCAGCGGGACGCCGAGCGTCGTGGCCGCCACCTGCAACATCTTGGTATGCAGGCCCTGCCCCATCTCGGTGCCGCCGTGGTTGATCAGAACCGAGCCGTCCTTGTAGACATGCACCAGCGCCCCGGCCTGGTTGAACGCGGTGAGGTTGAACGAGATGCCGAACTTCACCGGTGTCATCGCCACCGCCCGCTTCGTGTGCGGGTGGGTTGCGTTGAACCGCTCGATCTCCACCCGCCTGCGCGCGATCTCTCCGGACTCGAGCACCTGGCTCCAGCAGGTTTCCAGCCGGTCGGCGTGGCGGACCGGCTGCCCGTACGGCGTGGTGTGGTGCGGCTGGTAGAGATTGCGGCGCCGCAGCTCCATCGCGTCGTACCCCAGCAGGGGCGCGCACCTGCCCAGAAGGTCCTCGACGACGAGCATGCCCTGCGGCCCGCCGAAGCCGCGGAAGGCTGTCTGGGAAGTCTTGTTCGTCTTGGCGATCCGGCCGTCGACGCGAACGTTCGGGATCCAGTACGCGTTGTCGATGTGGCACATCGCGCGGGCGAGAACCGGCTCGGAAAGGTCGAGGCTCCAGCCGCCGTCGGCGGTGAGAGTGGCGTCGAGCGCCACCAGGTGTCCGTCGTCGTCGAAGCCGGCCCGCCATTCGCTGTGGAAACCGTGGCGCTTGCCTGACATCGTGACGTCCTGGGTGCGGTTGAGCCGCAGCCGCACAGGCCGACCGGTCAGGGTTGCGCCGAGGGCCGCGATCGCGGCGAACCCGTGGGGCTGCATCTCCTTGCCGCCGAAGGCTCCACCCATCCGCAGGCACTGCACGGTCACCGCGTGGCTGGGCACGCCGAGAACGTGGGCAACGATCTCCTGGGTCTCCGACGGGTGCTGGGTGCTGCTCTGGACGAAGATCTGGCCGGCCTCGTCGACCAAACAGAGCGCGACGTGGGTCTCGAGGTAGAAGTGCTCCTGGCCGGCGAACTCGAACTCGCCGGAGAACACGTGGGGCGCCTGGGCGAGGGCCGACTCGAGGTCGCCGCGCTCCAGGTGCCGCCCCGTTCCCTGGAAGTTGCCCGCGGCAATCGCCTCGCGGACCGTCACCAGCGACGGAAGCTGTTCGTACTCGATCTCCACGGACGCGGCGCCGAGCCGGGCAGCCTCCAGGGTCTCTCCGAGCACCCAGCAGACAGCGTGTCCGTGGAACATCACTTCGGTCGGGAAGAGCGGCTCGTCGTGCTTCACGCCGGCATCGTTGATCCCCGGCACGTCGTCGGAGGTCAGGACGCGGACCACCCCCGGCACGTCGTACGCGGGCTTCACCTGCAGAGCGGTGATCCGCGCGTGAGCGTGCGGGGACTGCACGGGCCACGCGTGCAGGACGTCGCGGGTGCGCCCGACGAGATCGTCGGTGTAGAGGGCCTCCCCGGTGACGTGCAGCGCGGCGCTCTCGTGCGGCAGCGCCAGGCCGACGACCGCCTGCTGAGGTCGTTCAGACAGCGCACTCATTCGGGTCTCGCTTCTGGTGCGAGGTGCTGGGCGTAGAAGCGGAGCAGCGACTGGCCGAGCATCGCCGACCGGTACGGCGCGCTCGCCCGGTGGTCGTCCATCGGTGTGCCCTCGCCTGCCATCACGGCGGCGGCCTCGCGAACGGTCCGCTCGGTCCATGGCCGGCCTGTGAGGGCGTCCTCGGTGGCCCGGGCGCGCAGCGGCGTCGCCGCCACCCCGCCGAGCCCGATCCGGGCGCGACGCACGACACCGTCCTGGACCTCCACGCAGTAGCCGACCGCGACGCTCGAGATGTCGTCGAAGCGTCGCTTGGCGATCTTGTGGAAGGCGGTCAGTGCCGGCTCTTCCCCCACCCCACCAGCTCCGGTCGATGCCAACGGCAACGGAATGATGACAGCCCGGATCAGTTCGTCGCGAGCCTTGAGGGTTTGCCGGTAGCCGGTGAAGTAGTCCGCGAGCGGAACGATCCGCTCGCCGCGGCGAGACGCAAGCACGAGCGAAGCGTCGAGTGCGAGCAGCGCGGGCGGTGTATCGCCGATCGGCGACGCGGTGCCGAGGTTGCCGCCGATCGTGGCGCTGTTGCGGATCAGCCGCGAGGCGAACTGCGGGAACATCTGCGCCAGCAGTGGAACCCGTCCGGCGAGCAGCCGCTCGATCTCGCTCAGCGTCAGGGCAGCGCCGATCCGTAGCTGATTCCTACCCCGCCCCACCGCCCCGGTCGCCTCACCGGGTCCGAACTCGAACTCCCGTAGCTCGGCCAGCCGGTCCACGGCGACGACCAAGGGAGCCCGAACGCCCCGCAGGTTCACCTCGACCCCGACGTCGGTCGACCCTGCCACGAGCTGCGCGTCGGGTCGCTCGGCCAGCAACTCGAGTACGTCGTCGAGCCCTGCCGGCCGGCGGAACTCCGCCCCGGCTACCGTCAACCTGGTGGGTGCCGGCTGGGGCGGTGGTATGGACCTGCGTGCCGCGAGCGCATCGTCCGCCTCCGGACCGCCTAGCGCGTACGCCGCGTCCCGGATCGGGCGATAGCCGGTGCATCGGCACAGGTTTCCGCTGAGGGCATGGAGGTCGAAGCCGTTGGGGCCGTGCTCGTGGTCGCACTGCCCGGCCGCGGGCGCAGTACGGCCGGAGCGGTAGTACTCCGCGGCCATGCTGCACACGAAGCCCGGAGTACAGAAGCCACACTGCGATCCGCCGCGGACGGCCAGCTCCTGTTGCACCGGGTGCAGGGCGGTGCTCGAACCCAAGCCTTCCGAGGTGATGACCTCCTGGCCGTCCAGGGACCCGAGCGGCAGCAGGCAGGCGTTCACCGCGGTCCACTCGGTTGGACTGTCGATCCCGGGCCGGGCGACGAGGACCGAGCACGCGCCGCACTCACCCTCGGCGCAGCCTTCCTTCGCTCCAGTCAGGCCCCGGTCGCGGAGCCAGTCCAGCACGGTCGTGTGGACGGGAACGCCATCGAGGGGGGTGTCCTTGCCGTTGACCTTGATCGCCGGTGCGCGCAGGGTCGGGATCGTCGTACTCATCTGCTGCTACTCCAGCGGGTCCGTGCGCTGTGGATGGGGTTCGCGTCCTGCAGGAAGTCGTCGTACCGGTAGCCGGCGATCTTCGCGATCTCCAGCAAGGCGGCGGCGTGCTCCTGGTTCTCGCAGTTCCCGAGGCGCTCGCGGCCCTGCTCGACGATCCGGTCGAAGGAGTCCGCGTCCCGCACCGAGATGACCAGGGGGAAGCCGAAGCGCTCGCGGTACGCCTCGGTGATCGCCTCCAGCTCGTCGCGATCCGGCTCGGCCAGGAAGGTCAGCCCCCGTGTGGACTGGTCTCGCAGGGACGCCTCGCCGCTGAGGCCGTCGGCGACGAACTGCGAGCCGAGCTGCGGATAGGCCTCGATCAGTTGGCGCTGTTCCTCGTGCGACCCGGAGAAGAGTGCCTCCTGGAACGAACGACGCAGTGCGTGGGTGTCCGCGAACGGGCGCATGTCCCAGGCTCGTTCGACCATCCAGCGGGGACCCTGGAACAGGCCGGCGAAGGTCTCCACGAACTCGTCGCGGTTCATCCGGTTCACCTGGTCCAGGCGCACCGTGTCACCCGGCTGCCCGGCCACCGCGGGGCCGAAGTCCTTGCCCACGTGGTGGAAGAGGATGTTGAGCCCGATCGCGGTGAGGCTGCCCAGGGTGATGCCGCTGCCGAAGATGATCTCGGCCCAGCCCGGCACTGCCTGGGCGACCTGCGGCTGCGCCGTGACGTACATGGCCAGGCCGACGCTGGTCGCGACGATGACCACGTTGCGATGGTCGTGGAAATCGACCTTGGCCAGGGTCTGGAAGCCCACGACGGCGACGGTGGCGAACATCGCCAGGGCCGCGCCGCCCAGCACGGGGTGGGGGATACCGGCGACCACCGCGCCTGCCTTGGGCACCAGGCCGAGCAGGATCATGATGGCGCCGGCCGCCGCGACCACCCATCGGCTCTTGACCCGGGTGAGCCGGACCAGGCCGACGTTCTCGGCGAAACAGGTGTAGGGGAAGGAGTTGAAGACGCCGCCGATGGTGGTGGCCAGGCCGTCCGCGCGCAGGGCACGGGCGATGTCGTCGCGGCCGATCCGCTTCTCGACGATCTCGCCGGTGGCGAACACGTCACCGGTGGTCTCCACCGCGGTGATCAGCATGACCACGACCATCGAGATGATCGCGGCGACCGAGAACTTCGGCCAGCCGAAGTAGAACGGCGTGGTGACGCCGACCCAGCCCGAGTCGCCGACCGCGGCGAAGTGGGCGTCCCCGAGGACCCACGCGACCAGGGTGCCGACGACCAGGCCGACCAGCACCGCGACCGTTGCCATGAACCCCTTGAAGACCCGCTGGATCGCCACGATCAGCGCGAGCGTCCCCAACGCGTAGGCCAGGTTCTTGCCGCTGGTCGGGTTCGACGTCGGGCCGGCGCCGCCGGTGGCGTCCGCGGCCGCGACCGGTAGCAGCGCCAGGCCGATGATGGTGATGACGGAGCCTGTGACCACCGGTGGGAAGAACCGGATCAGCCGGCTGAAGTACGGCGCGATCAGGAAGGTGGCCAGGCCTGCCACCAGCACTGCGCCGTAGATCACCAGCAGGCCGTCGGTCCCGCCGCCCGCGGCGAGGCCGATCGCGATCATCGGCGATACCGCTGTGAAGGTGACACCCTGCAGTAGCGGAAGCCGTACGCCGACCTTCCAGAAACCGACGGACTGGATGATGGAGGCGATCCCGCAGGTGAACAGGTCGGCGTTGATCAGATGCACGAGCTGCGCCGTGCTCAACCCGATCGAGTTCGCCAGCAGGATCGGTACGATCACCGCGCCGGCGTAGAAAGCCAGGACGTGCTGGGTGCCGTACACGGCGAGCCGTCCCGGGGACAGCACCTCGTCGACGGGATGACGGGTGGCACGGCGGCTTGGTCGCAGGACTGCCTTCATCGGACACCTTCCAAGGGGTCGCGGCGGATCTGACCTGCACGACAGCTTGGGCTCAGGCCGTCGCCCGCGGCAACGAAGGAACCTCCGAAGTTGAGCCGCTCCAGGAGGGCCGGATCTGTGCGATCACCCAAACCGGGCGGTCAGAGCGACTTGAGCGCCAGGAACACGTCGACGCGATCCTCGAACTGGGACAGATCGCGACCGGTCAGTTGCTCCACGCGTTCGATCCGGTAGCGAACTGTGTTGACGTGCAGGTGCAGCGCCTCGGCCGTCCGCGACCACGAGCCCGAGCAGGCGAGGAATTCCTGCAGCGTGGCGATCAGCTCGGCGCCGGTGCGGCGATCGTGCTCGAGCACCGGCCCGAGCACCCGCAGGGTGTAGGTCCGCCGGACGTCGTCGGGCACCGTAGCGAGCAGGAGCACATGCGAGGCGACCTGGTCCGAGGTCACCACGGACACCGGCGTACTGCCGGCCCTGGCCACCCGGTGGGCGAACCGCGCCTCCTCCAGCGCGCCGGCCAGCGCGTCGAGGGCGGTCTCGCCGCTGACGCCGACCGCGAGCCTCGCCCGTGGCAGACCGGGCGAGAGGCGGCCGAACGCCCGGCGTAGCAGGTCGGGGAGCTCGGGGGACGACGGCAGCAACCCCACCAGCAAGCCGTCCCGCCCCGGTGCCACCACCGCGGCGCCGACCGTCAGCGCGACGTCCTCGAACAGCGTGACTGCGACCTCGGCCGGGCCGTCGCCCCGAAGTACCTGACCGGGGTGGTGGGGTGGGGGCAGCATCAGCTCCGTGACGGCGACCACCATCGGACGGTCCGAGTGCGCACCGGCCTGCCGTAGGCGGGTGGCGACCTCGGCCTGGGGGCCACCGGATTCGATCAGGGTCAACGCATCGGCCACCAGGGGGCGCAGCGCCAGTCGACCCTCGTCCCGGCGCACGCGGTCCAGCGCGGCGATGGCGCACAGCTCCTGCACGGTTTCGACATGGTCGCGCGGCCATTGTGCGTGGTCGCCGTCGATGACCAGCACCCAGGCGGTCAGCCGGTTGCCGAGGCCTGATCCGACCGGGAACAGGCTGTACGACGTGCCGCCGGCGTCGGCGACGGCGGGGGTGCGATCGGCGGTGAGGAACCGACGGGTGACCGCGTCGAGCGTCTCGTCGTCCAACTCGCCAGGACCCGGTACGACGTGCCGGCCGGTGGAGGTGATCACGCGGCAGTGGTGCCCGATGTCGGCGGAGATCCGGGCCGCGAGCTCGTCGAGGCTACGCCCGGAGGCGATCGCCGAGAGCAGTTGGCGCTGGCGCACGAGGCTCGCTGACAACCGAGCGCCGGTGTCGGCCGAGCTCGCGGCTGCCACGTGCTCGGTCACATCCGCGAACGCGACCTCCGTGGGCACCTCGATGAGGGTGACCTGGTGGCGGCGGCACGCCTCGAGCAGGTCGTCGGGGACACCGCCCAGCAGCGCCTTGCCGGCGAGGATCGTGGCGGCGCCCCGCCCGGCCACCGAGGCCACGAAGGTCTCGCTGTCCGCGTCGCTGCGGCGCCAGACCAGACCGGTGAGCACCAACTCGCCACCGTTGAGGTAGTTGCCGGGTTCGAGCAGGTCGGTCGTGACCAGCCGCCCGATCGGCCGGTCGGGTGCACCTGGGGCCGCGGAGAGCAGGCGAAGCCCCAGCTCGGGCGCGTCGAGCAGCTCGGAGAGCAGCACGGCACACCTCCTCTGGCCGACGCGGTGACCGAAGCCGGTCCTTGGAGGAACGTACAACGCCCGCACGCGCGCCCGGAACCATCAGCCCGATCCTGGCGGGGGCCTGCGCCGCCGCCGACCGCGGAGCTTGACGCGTCTGCGATCGCCGTCCTATGGTCCTTTCGCAGGACAGAAACAAACTTCCACAATACGGAATTAGCGAGGAAGGGACGCCATGAGTCACGCGCTGCGCTACGAGGTGAACTGCTCGATCCTGTTCACCGAGCTGCCGCTGCTGGAGCGTCCGGCAGCCGCCAAGCAGGCCGGCTTCGACGCCGTCGAGTTCTGGTGGCCGTTCGCCGAGGCGGTGCCGTCGGACACCGACGTCGACGCGTTCGTGACCGCGATCGGGGACGCCGGCGTGCGGCTGGCCGGTCTCAACTTCTTCGCCGGCGACATGCCCGCCGGCGACCGCGGCCTGGTGTCCTGGCCCAAGCGATCCAGCGAGTTCCGGGACAACATCGACGTCACCGTCGGCATCGGTGAGCGGCTCGGCTGCCGGGCCTTCAACGCCCTCTACGGCAACCGGGTCGATCGCGACTCCGCCGGCCGGCAGGACGAACTCGCCGTCGAGAACCTCGGGTTGGCCACCCGTGCCGCCGCGAGGATCTCCGGCACCGTGCTGGTCGAGCCGGTCAGCGGCGCAGAACGGTATCCGCTGCGGACCGCGGCCGACGTACTGGTCGTCATCGATCGGGTGCAGGCGTCCTACGACGTACAGAACGTCGGTCTGCTCGCCGACCTCTATCACCTCGCGGTCAACGGCGACGACGTAGACCGGGTGATCGCCGAGCAGGCCGGCCGGATCGCCCACGTTCAGATCGCCGACGCGCCCGGCCGCAACGAGCCGGGCACCGGCACGCTTCCACTCGAAGGCCAGTTGGCCGCCCTCGCGGCCCACGGCTACACCGGCTGGGTCGGTCTCGAGTACAAGCCTTCCACCACCACAGTCGAGAGCTTCGGCTGGCTGCCGCGCGAGCGCCGTGGCGTCGCCGGGCCGTCGCCGGCTGACACCCCATTGGAGATTCAGTCATGACCAACATCGCCTTCATCGGCCTCGGCATCATGGGCAGCCCGATGGCCGTTCATCTCGCCAACGCCGGTCACCGTGTGGCCGGCTACAACCTCGACCCTGAGCGGACCAGGCCGCTGGTCGACGCGGGCGGACGCGCCGCGGAGTCGATCGCGGACGCCGTGAAGGGCGCCGACGTGGTCTGCGTCATGGTGCCGGACTCTCCCGATGTCGAGTTGGTGCTGACGGGCTCGGGTGGCGTGTTCCAGAACGCCCGGACCGACGCGCTGATCATCGACTTCTCCAGCATCCGGCCCGACGTCACCGTCGAGCTGGCGCGCCAGGCCCGGGCCAACGGCTTCCGGGTGCTCGACGCCCCGGTCTCCGGTGGTGAGGCCGGAGCCAGGAACGCCGCGCTGTCGATCATGGTCGGCGGCGAGGCCGGTGACTTCCAGGCCGCGAAGCCGCTGTTCGACGCCGTCGGCAAGACCGTCGTCCACGTCGGCGCGAGCGGCTCGGGGCAGACGGTGAAGGCCGCCAACCAGCTGATCGTCGCGGCCAACCTCCAGGCACTGTCCGAGGCGGTGCTCTTCCTGGAGGCGTACGGGGTCGACACCAAGGCCGCCCTCGAGGTGCTCGGTGGCGGACTGGCCGGTTCGGCCGTGCTGAACCAGAAGAAGGAGAACATGCTCTCGCGCTCCTTCCAGCCCGGCTTCCGGATCGACCTGCACCACAAGGACATGGGCATCGTCACGGCGGCCGCCCGCGAAGCCGGCGTCGTCGTACCGCTCGGCTCACTCGTGGCCCAACTGGTGGCCTCCGCCCGCGCGAACGGCGACGGCGGCCTCGACCACTCCGCGCTGCTCCGGGGCGTCGAACGCCTCTCTGGTCAGAGCACAGCCGGCAAGACTCAGGACTGAGGAGAGTTCAACGATGACACGCATGCGCGCGGTTGATGCCGCGGTCCTGATCCTGGAGAAGGAGGGCGCCGTCCAGACCTTCGGTCTACCCGGCGCCGCGATCAACCCCTTCTACAGCGCGATGAAGAAGCACGGCGGGATCAAGCACGTGCTGGCCCGCCATGTCGAGGGTGCCTCGCACATGGCGGAGGGCTACACCCGCGCGAAGCCCGGCAACATCGGTGTCTGTATCGGTACCTCGGGCCCCGCCGGGACCGACATGATCACCGGCCTGTACTCCGCTTCGGCAGACTCGATCCCGATCCTGTGCATCACCGGCCAGGCCCCGGTGGCCAAGCTGCACAAGGAGGACTTCCAGGCGGTCGACATCACCTCGATCGCCAAGCCGGTCGCCAAGTGGGCCGTCACGGTGATGGAGCCGGCTCAGGTGCCCGGTACGTTCCAGAAGGCGTTCCAGCTGATGCGCGAGGGCCGGCCGGGTCCGGTGCTCGTCGACCTGCCGGTGGACGTGCAGGTGGCCGAGATCGACTTCGACATCGACACCTACGAGCCGCTGCCAGTCGCCAGACCGGCCGCGACGCGGGCCCAGGCGGAGAAGGTGCTCGCGCTCCTCGGCCAGGCCGACCGGCCGCTGATCGTCGCCGGCGGCGGAGTGGTCAACGCCGACGCGGCCGACCTCCTGGTCGAGTTCGCCGAGATCGTCGGAGTGCCGGTCGTCCCGACGCTGATGGGCTGGGGCACTATCCCGGACGACCATCCGCTCGCCGCCGGAATGGTGGGCCTGCAGACCTCGCACCGGTACGGCAACGCCACCCTGCTGGCTTCCGATCTCGTGCTCGGCATCGGCAACCGCTGGGCCAACCGGCACACCGGTTCGGTCGCGACCTACACCGAGGGCCGGAAGTTCGTGCACGTCGACATCGAGCCGACCCAGATCGGCCGGGTGTTCGCGCCGGACTACAGCGTCGTCTCCGACGCGAGGGCCGCACTCGAGGTCTTCGTCGAGGTCGCCAGGGACTGGGCCGCGGAGGGCAAACTGGCCGACCGCTCCGCCTGGGCGGCGGATTGCCGGCAGCGCAGGACGACGCTGCAGCGCAGGACGCACTTCGACAACGTGCCGATCAAGCCGCAGCGGGTCTACGAAGAGATGAACCGGGCCTTCGGACCCGACACTCGCTACGTCAGCACCATCGGGCTGTCGCAGATCCAGGCCGCGCAAATGCTGCACGTGTACCGGCCCCGGCACTGGATCAACGCCGGCCAGGCGGGCCCCCTCGGGTGGACGGTGCCGGCCACGCTGGGCGTCGCCACCGCCGACCCGGACAGTACTGTCGTGGCTCTGTCGGGTGACTACGACTTCCAGTTCCTGATCGAGGAACTGGCGGTCGGCGCGCAGTTCAACATCCCCTACATCCACGTGGTCGTGAACAACTCCTACCTGGGGCTGATCCGTCAGGCGCAGCGCGGCCTGGAGATGGACTACTGCGTGCAGCTGTCGTTCGAGAACATCAACAGCCCCGAGCTCAACGGCTACGGCGTCGACCACGTCAAGGTCGCCGAAGGCCTGGGCTGCAAGGCCATCCGGGTGTCCGAGCCGGACGAGATCCTGCCGGCTCTCGAGCAGGCCAAGAAGCTGATCGTCGAGTACCGGGTCCCGGTCGTCGTGGAGGTCATCCTGGAGCGGGTGACGAACGTGTCCATGGGCACCGAGATCGACGACATCGTCGAGTTCGAGGACCTGGCCGAGCGCCCCGAGGACGCGCCGACCGCGATCGCGCTGCTCGACTGAGAGGCCGGCGATGTCTTCGGTGATCGTTGCCTCTGACAAGTTCAAGGGCACCCTCAGCAGCGACGAGGTCGCGGCCGCGGTGAGCGCCGGCGTACGGCGAGTCCGTCCCGACGTGGTCGTCGGCTCGGTGCCGGTGGCCGACGGCGGCGAGGGTACCCTCGCCGCCGCGATTGCCGCGGGTTTCGAGCTGGTACCACTGACGGCTACCGGACCCACCGGCGAGCCGGTACGCAGCGGATTCGCCCGGCGGGGCGAGATCGCGGTCGTCGAGCTGGCCGACGTGTCCGGCCTGATCCAGTTGCCCGGCGCCGAGCCGGCTCCGATGACCGCGACCTCGCGCGGCGCAGGCGAACTGGTGGCCGCGGCGCTCAACAGCGGCTGCACCCGGGTGATCCTCGGCATCGGTGGCAGCGCCTGCACTGACGGTGGAGCCGGACTGGTTCGAGCACTCGGAGCCCGCTTGTTCGACCGCAACGGTGAGGACCTCGCCGAGGGCGGCGCAGCCCTGGCCGCGGCGGCGTCCCTCGACGTGACGGCACTCCTGCGGCGGCTGGCCGGAGTCGAGGTCGTCGTCGCGTGCGATGTGGACAACCCGCTGACCGGTCCATCCGGCGCGGCGGCGACGTACGGAGCCCAGAAGGGCGCTGACGCCGCCCAGATCGACGAGCTCGACATGGCTCTGGGCCACTGGGCCACCATCGTGAGCCGCGAGACCGGGCTTGACCTCCGGGACGCGCCCGGCGCCGGCGCCGCCGGGGGAGTGGGCTTCGCGGCACGGGCGTTGCTCGGGGCGGAGTTGCGCCCCGGCATCGACCTCGTGCTCGACTTGGCCGACTTCCAGCAGCGGCTCAGCGGCGTCGACCTCGTGATCACCGGCGAGGGTGCGCTCGACGAGCAGACGCTGCACGGCAAGGCAGTTATCGGTGTGGCCGCAGCGGCCGGCGCGGCAGGAATCCCGGTGGTCGCTGTGTGCGGCACCAACCGCCTGGAGCCGGCCCGGCTGCGCCAGGCCGGGATCGTCGCGGCGTACGCGCTGACCGATCTCGAACCGGACGTACGCCGGTGCATCGCCGATCCCACCCCGCTGTTGTCCCGGCTCGGTGAACGGATCGCGGTCGACCAGCTCGGGGGGAGCCCTACGATGAGTGCAACCGAGAGGGGCATCGCATGACCTCGCTGGACCTCGTCATCCGGGCGCGCCGGGTGGTCAGTACCGCGGGCGAGGTGGCCCGGGTCGTCGGCGTCAAGGATGGCCGGATCGCTGCCGTCGAGCCCTACGACTCCGACCTCGAGGGTGCGGCACGGGTGGAACTGGCCGACGACGAGGTGCTGATGCCAGGCGTGGTGGATTCCCACGTTCACGTCAACGATCCGGGGCGCACCGAGTGGGAGGGGTTCACGACCGCGACCAGAGCGGCAGCGGCCGGCGGTGTCACCACGATCATCGACATGCCGCTCAACAGCATCCCGCCGACGTGCGACGTGTCCGCGCTGCAGCTGAAGCGGAAGACCGCGGAGACCCAGGCGTATGTCGATGTCGGGTTCTGGGGTGGTGCGATTCCCGGCAACGTCGCGCAGCTGCGGCCGCTGGACGAAGCCGGTGTCTTCGGGTTCAAGTGTTTCCTGCTGCACTCGGGCGTCGACGAGTTCCCGCCGCTGGATCCGGCGGAGGTCGAGCTGGCGATGCGCGAGATCAGCTCGTTCGGCGGGGTGCTCATCGTGCACGCAGAGGACGCCCACCGGATCGAGCATGCCCCCTCGGCGCACGGCGAGAGCTACCTCGGCTTCTTGCGCTCCCGACCGCGCGAGGCGGAGAACGCAGCGGTCGCGGAGGTGATCGAGCTCGCCCGCCGGACCGGCTGCCGGGTGCACATCCTGCACGTGTCCAGCGCCGACGTCCTGCCGCTGCTGGCCTCGGCCCGCCGCGAGGGTGTCCGGATCACCGCGGAGACCTGCCCGCATTACCTCACCTTCTGCGCGGAGGAGATCCCGCGCGGCGCAACGCAGTTCAAGTGCTGCCCACCCATCCGCGAAGCCGGGAACCGCGAGCTGCTGTGGAAAGGCCTGCGCGACGGCCTGATCGATCTGGTGGTCTCCGACCACTCGCCCTCGACCATCGACCTCAAGTGCCTGGACAGCGGTGATTTCGGCGCGGCCTGGGGCGGCATCGCGTCCCTCCAGCTCGGCCTGCCGGCGGTGTGGACGCAGGCGCGCCGGCGCGGCTTCACCTTGACCGACGTCGCCCGCTGGATGTGCCAGGCGCCGGCGACTCAGACCGGGCTGCGGCACAAGGGCAGGATCGAGGTCGGCTACGACGCGGACTTCAGCGTCTTCGCGCCCGACGAGACGTTTCTCGTGGACGTCGACGCCCTCCAGCACAAGAACGCCCTGACGCCGTACGACGAGCGGCCGCTCGCCGGCGCGGTCCGCAGTACCTGGCTGCGCGGCGAACCCATCGACATCGAGGCCGACCCGCGAGGGCGGCTGCTGAGCCGAGGAGAACAACGATGACTGAGCCGCGCTACTACTCTCCGGCGGGTGGGCTGCCCGCGCAGACCGAGCTGACCACCGACCGCGCCGTCTTCACCGAGGCGTACGCCGTACTGCCGCGCGGCACGATGCGCGACATCGTCACCAGCCGGCTGCCGTTCTGGGAGGACACCCGGCTCTGGGTGCTCGCCAGGCCGTTGTCGGGGTTCGCCGAGACGTTCTCGCAGTACATCGTCGAGGTCGCTCCCGGCGGCGGCAGCGACAGGCCCGAGACCGACCCGGGCGCCGAGGCCGTCCTGTTCGTTGTCGAAGGCAACGTGATGCTCACCGTGGCCGGCGAGAAGCACGAGCTCGGGCCAGGCGGGTACGCGTTCCTTCCGCCGGCCGCCGACTGGACGCTGCGCAACACCAGCGACCGGGTCGCCAGGTTCCACTTCATCCGCAAGGCCTACGAGCGGGTGGAAGGCATCGACGTCCCCGAGGTTCTCGTCACCAACGAGGTCGACGTCGAGGGCATCGAGATGCCGGGTACGCAGGGGCGGTGGCGGACGCAGCGGTTCGTCGATCCGCTCGACGTCCGCCACGACCTGCACGTCAACATCGTCACCTTCGAACCCGGCGGCGTCATCCCGTTCCCCGAGACCCATGTGATGGAACACGGCCTCTACGTGCTGGAGGGCAAGGCGGTCTACCTGCTCAACAAGGACTGGGTCGAGGTGCAGGAGGGCGACTTCCTGTGGCTGCGGGCGTTCTGCCCGCAGGCCTGCTACGCCGGCGGGCCGGGCCGGTTCCGGTACCTGCTCTACAAGGATGTCAACCGCCACGCGAAGCTGCCCCGGCAACTCAGTTGAGGAGGTCGGCTTCCTCCGGTACGACGACCTCGTCGATCATCCGCTGGATCCGTTCGGTCGGCAGGGCCACCGCCATCGCCCAGAAGTAGATGACGAGGCTGAACACGGTGACGGCGACCATGTCCCACCACAGTGGGAACCACGGGTGCTTCAGCGGGCCGAAGTCACTGAGGTAGACGATCAGGCCCATGCCGATCAGGTAGACGGGCAGCCACTGTGCCGCTCGCAGATCCAGCTGCGGGGTGATCGGATTCAGCTTGAACACCCGGTTGGCGATCAGGATGACGTAGCCGATCAGGATCGCGATGCCCAGCTTCCAGTCGGTGGCCCAGCCCGACCAGAGGATCAGCAGGTTGGCGACGACGAAGGCCAGTGGCGACATCCAGCTCCCGCCGGGCAGCCGGTAGGGACGCTCGGCGTCGGGCATGCGGCTGCGGAACACTCCGAAGGACAGCGGCGCGCCGGCATACATCAGGACGCTGGCGCTAGTGATCAGTCCCACCAGCGAGCGCCAGCTCGGGAACGGCAGGAAGCAGATACAGCCGATCACGAAAGCGGCGATGAGTCCGACCCATGGCACGCCCCTGCTGTTGGTCTTCTCGAAGGTCGATGGTACATAGCCGTTGCGGCTGAGTCCGTAGGAGACCCGGGAGCTGCCGGTGATATAGATCAGGCCGGTTCCGCCGGGGGAGATGACGGCGTCGAGGTAGAGGATCGTGGCCAGCCAGCCCACGCTGATGAGCGTCGCGACCTGGGCGAACGGACCGGTCAGGGTGCTGAACGCGGCGGTGGCCCAGTTGCCCCGGATCTGTGAGGCGGGCAGCGCGGCGATGAACACGATCTGCAGCAGGATGTAGATGATCGCGCCGATCACGATGGAGCCGATCACCGCGCGGGGAATGTCCCGCTTCGGGTTGGTGCTCTCTCCCGCGAGCTGGTCGGCCTGCTCGAAGCCCAGTAGCGCGAAGATGATGCCGCTCGTGGACACCGCGGACAAGATGCCCTTCGCGCCGTAGGGATTGAAGCCGTCGGCGGCGGTGAAATTGCTGGCGTGGAACTGGACGAGGGCGAACACGAAGATCGTCAGCAGCGGAATGCCGACCTTCCACCAGGTCGCCGTACTGTTGGTGCGCGCCAGGAGCCGAATGCTGAGGAAGTTGATGGAGGTGATGACCGCCATCAACCCGACCGCGACGGCGATCCCGGGGCCGGTGAGGATCTGCTGTCCAGCCGTGACCTTGAGCCAGCCTTGTGCCCATGAGTAGTGCTGGCCGTAGGTGATCATCGCCAGCACCTCGATCGGTGCCACCGTGGCGGCCTGCAGCCAGGAGAACCAGCCGAACGAGGCTCCCGCGGCCCCACCGAACGCGTAGTGCGGGAAGCGCGCCGTACCGCCGGACACCGGATACATCCCGCCCAACTCGGCGTGGACCAGCGCCAGGATCAAGATCGCGACACCGCCGATCACCCAGGAGATGATCGCTGCGGGCCCGGCGACCGCCAGGGCACCCTGCGCGCCGAACAGCCAACCGGAACCGATGATCGACCCCTCCGACGCCCAGATCAGCCCGACGAAGCCGATCTGTCGCTTCAGGCCTGGCCGGCCGCGCTGCGCAGAGGGTGTTGTCTCGGAAACGGCCATGCCTACAACGATGACTCGGCGTGGATCAGCGGCGAAGTGACGCTGGCTGCAATCCGGACTACCTGCTAGCGGGTAGTCACGTGCCCAGCCGATCTGCCGGCCGGCCTCCGGACGGCAGGGACGAAGGTGGCGGCGTAGACGGCTGTGGCGGCGGCGAGGATTCCGAAGCTGGGTGGGACGTTCGGCACGGTGTAGCTGAGGGCGAGGCCGGCCCACATCTGGGTGACGGCGAGCGCGGCGGCCAGGGCCAATGCTCGGTAGGGGCGGGCGGTGAGGCGCTGGGCGGCTCCGGCCGGCGCGGCGAGCAGGCCGAGGATCAGTAGCGAGCCGACGGCTTGGGTGGCGACGGCTGCGCAGGCGCCGACTATTGCCAGGAACGCGAAGCCGAGCAGGCGTACGGGCACGCCGCGAGCCGCAGCCACTGCCTCGTCGACGGAGGCGAACAACAGCGGGCGGGCGATAGCAAGGATTGCAACGCAGATGGCCGCTGCGATGAGCGCCGCCGTCAGCGCCTGGCCGGCCGACAGTCCGAAGATCGATCCGAACAACACGTTCACGCCGGCGCTGCCGTTCACCGCGCTGCGGGAAGTCGTGTAGAGGGTGAGGAAGAAGACGCCCAGGCCCAGGATCCAGGAGAAGACGCTGCCGATGGCAACGTCGTCCGGTCGGCCGCGGCGACCCAGCGTGCCGAGGAGCAGTGCGACGGCGATGGTGGCAGCGAAAAGTCCGAGGCGCAGGTCGTAGCCGAGGGCAAGGGCCGCGAGGGCGCCAGTGAACGCGACATGGCTCAACGCGTCGCCGGTGAAGACCTGGGCACGCAAGACCAGGAAGTATCCGGTCAGGCCCGCGGCGGCAGCGATCGCAGTACCGGCGAGCAAGGCGTGCTGGAAGAACGGTCTGCCGAACGCGCCGACCCATTCTGCCGCGACCAGAGCTGTCGTCATGCCGGTACTCCGGTCGGCGCGAGCCGGGGCAGCCGGTCAGCGATCAGACGGCCGAGCCGGGCGAAGACAAAGCCGGCGAACGCGAACGTGGACACGTAGAACCCGATGGGATAAGGGGAGTAGTAGGCGATGATGAGCCCCAGCCAGGTCACTACCAAAGCAAGCGCGACGGACAGCGAGAGGCTCAGGATGGGCCTGGCCGTGAGCACCTGTGCCGTGGCGGCGGGCATCACCAGCAGCGCGAACACCAGCAGAGTGCCGGTGATCTGACTTGCGCCTGCCGCTGCCGCCCCGAGGAGGATCAGGAACAGCGTCGAGAGGAGTCGCACCGGCACGCCACGGCCGGCGGCGACATCGGGGTCGACGGAGGCGAACAACAGCGGGCGTCCGATCACGGCCAGCACGCCAAGCACGGCCACAGCCACCACGAGCAATACCCAGACCTGGGTCGTGGTGATACCCAGGAAGCTGCCGAAGAGCATCGAGGTGACGCCGCCCAGCAGTCCCTTGTAGAGCGCCGTGAAGAGGAAACCGCACACCAACAGGAACGCCTGGATGGTGCCGGTGAGCGCTGATTCACCTCCACCGGCGTCTCGTCCTGCCCGTGGGACAGCGGCGATCACCAGCGCGGCCGCGACACAGAAGGCGAAGTACCCGTAGGTCGCGCTGACGCCGATCAGCGTCGCGCCGGCCGCGCCCGGGAAGCCGACGACGGCCAGGGTGTGCCCGGCGAAGGTCTGCCTGCGCAACACCATGAACCAGCCCATCACCGCCGCCGCGATGGCGACGATCGTGCCGGCCCGGAACGCGTTCACCATGAACGGGAACGCCCACATCTCCTGCAGATCGGTCAACAGGTTCCACGACCACCCGGCCGACGGCATCAGGGCCTGGCATCCTCGGCGTGCCGGTCGCTGTGTTGCGCCGGCGCCTCCGGTTGCCCTACGACGACAAGCCTGCCGTCGGAGGTACGCAGTACTTCGACAGGCGTGTCGTACAGCCGGGACAGCGTCTCGGAGGTGATGACCTGCTCGGGAGTGCCCGCGACAGCGCCGCCCTCGGCGAGGTACACGACCCGGTCCAGCCGGGACAGGATCGGGTTGACGTCGTGTGCGACCATCAGCACGGCCACGCCTTCGTCCCTGCAGATCCTGCCGACGAGTGCGGCCACCGCGGCCTGGTTCGGGAGGTCGAGACTGTCCAACGGTTCGTCGAGTAGCAGCAGTTGCGGGCGGCGTACCAGAGCCTGCGCGATGAGCAGTCGCTGCTGCTCGCCGCCGGAACACTGACCGATCGGCCGGTTCGCGTACGCCGAGGCGCCTACGAGTTCGATGACCTCGGCGATTCGCTGCTTGGCGGCTCTGCGCCGTCGGCCTGGCAGCGGGATGCCCCAGCGGTCACCGTCCCAGCCCAGTCCGACGATGTCCGTGCCGCGCATCCGCAGCGACGCGTCGAAGCTCCGGCGCTGCGGCAGGTAGCCGACCCGTTCTCCGGCCTCGCCCGGCCGTTCGCCAAGCACCCGCACCTGTCCGGCGGCGGGCGGAAGGACACCGAGCAGAACCTTCACCAGCGTGGACTTGCCGACTCCGTTCGGCCCGAGCACGGCGACGAACTCACCCGCGGCCACCTCCAGGTCGACGCCCGACCACAGCGTGCGCCCGCCGATGCGTACTGCGGCGCCGCGCAGCGACACGACTGGAGCTGCCGCGCTCGACGGCGCCTGGTGAGGACCGGCAGCGGAGCGTGCTGCCTCGTGGACTCGCGCTGCCAGGTTCATTTGCCGGTCGCCTTCGCCAGGGCTTGCTCGATGCCCTGGAGCTGACGGACCTGCCAGGCCTGGAACGACACTCCAGCGGGAGTGGGGGTCTCGGTGACGGTGGCGACCGGGATGCCCTTGGCCTCCGCGGCCTTCACCTGGGCCTGCACGTCCGGGGTGGCGTTCTGGCTGTTGTAGATGTAGATCTTGAGCTGCTTGCCGGCGATCTGCTGGTCGATGGCGGACTTGTCCTTCGCGGTCGGGTCCGCGCCCTCGCTGATCGCGCTCAGGAAGGAGTCCGGGGTCAGCATCTTCAGACCGAGCCCGTCAGCGAGCGGGGTGACGATCGACTCGGACGCGCCGATCGGCGTACCGGCGTACTTCGTCTTGAGGTCGGAGATCAGCCGGTTGTACTCCGCGAGGCCGTCGGTCTCGAAGGTGGCCTTCAGTTTGTCGAAGGCGGCGGCGTCGCCCGGGTCGAGGGTCTTGTAGTCGCTGGTGATCTTGTCGATGACCTTGTGGACGTCATCGGGGGAGTACCAGCGGTGCGGGTTGCCGCCGGGCTTGATCCCGACCAGGTCGCCGACCTTCAGCTCGGTGCGGCCGTCGGCGGGGTTCGCGGCCAGCAGCTTGTCCGCCCAGGCGTCGTAGCCGATGCCGTTGACGATCGTGTACTGCGCGCCTGCCACCGTGCGGGCGTCAGCCGCGGTCGGCTCGTAGGCGTGCGGATCGGCGTCGGGGTTGTTGATGATGCTGGTCACCTTGACGTGACTGCCGCCGAGCTGCGACGCGATGCTGCCCCAGAAATTCTCCGCCGCCACCACCTGGATCGTCCTCCCGCCCGCGGCAGCGGTCGACGATCCGGTCGTCGACGCCGCGGTGCCCGAGGTCGAGCAGGAGGCGGCGGTCAGGAGGGCGATGACCGCCGCTCCACCGACGGCGAACCGCCGACGGGCAACGGGGCGGCGACGGACGAACTTCATGGCAGGGGGCTCCTCAAGCCGGCACAGCTGGACCCCCTCAGGCTAGATGAAAACGACTTCCAATACCAATCTCCCTGAGAATCGTCTCAGCGTCACGGCACGCGCGGGTGGCGGTCAGACCGGTGCGCTGATCGTCACGAAGGAGTGTGCCGGGAGTTCCACCCGGAGACCTGCCTCGGAGGTCGAGACGCCGTCGAAGTCCCGCACAGTCACCGCCGCCGGGGCGCCTGCCCTGTTGTGGCTCTGCAAGGTTTCCGCGGTGAGAATCCGGGCTGTCGTCGTCCCGAGGCTGCGGCCGCGGAGGTCCAGGTCGAGCCGGATCGGCTGCTCCGCGTCGAGGTTGGTCAGCGAGATCAGGACGGTGTCGTTCTTGATGCTGGCGGACATCGACAAGGTCTCGAGCTGGTCCTCGCCGACCTCCCGCGTCGTCCCCTCGGACGCCTGGAGGTGGACCTGCAGCGACGCGGCGTCGTGGTGGCCCTTGTTCAGCTCGAAGACGTGGTAGGTCGGGGTCAGCACCAGTTGCTCGGCATCGGTGAGCACCATCGCCTGCAGGACATTGACAGTCTGCGCGATGTTCGCCATCACGAGCCGGTCGGCATGCTGGTGGAAGATGTCGAAGTGGACGCTGGCCACCAGGGCGTCGCGAAGGGCGTTCTGCTGGTAGAGGAAGCCGGGATTGGTGCCTTCCTCGACGTCCCACCAGGTGCCCCATTCGTCCAGAACGAGGCCTACGCGTTTGTTCGGGTCGTAGCAGTCCATCACCCGTGAGTGACCGGTGATGATCTCGTCCACCTTGCGGGCCTTGACCATGGTCCGGTAGTAGTCCTCGACGCTGAACTGGGTGGCACTGCCCTTGTTCTCCCAGCTGCCGGGGACCGTGTAGTAGTGGATCGAAAGACCCTGGAAATAGCCGCGCGGCTCGCGCTGACCGCCGAGGCGACTGACCGCCTTCATCAGGGTCTCGGTCCAGCCGTAGTCGTCGTCGCTGGCGCCGGCCGCGATCCGGTAGAGCTTGTTGTCGCCGTGGTCTCGGCAGTACGTCGCGAACTGGCGCGCCAGATCGGCATACTGCTCGGCGCGCATGTTGCCGCCGCAGCCCCAGGCCTCGTTGCCGATGCCCCAGAACGGCACCCGCCACGGTTCTTCCCGGCCGTTCTCGCGGCGGAGTTGCCCCATCGGGCTGTCGGCGGTGCCGGTCAGGTACTCGACCCAGGTGCTCATCTCACGGACCGTGCCGCTGCCCACATTGCCGTTGACGTAGGGATCGGCCCCGAGCAGGTCGCACAGGGCCATGAACTCGTGGGTGCCGAAGTGGTTGTTCTCCCCGACGTTGCCCCAGTTGGTGTTCACCATCCCCGGCCGGCCCTTCTTCGGGCCGATGCCGTCCATCCAGTGGTACTCGTCCGCGAAGCACCCGCCCGGCCAGCGCAGGTTCGGGATGTTCAGCTGCCGCAGCGCCTCCACCACGTCCAGCCTGATGCCACCCTCGTTGGCGATCGGCGAGTCCTCGCCGACGTAGAAGCCGTCATAGATGCACCGGCCGAGGTGCTCGGCGAAGTGCCCGTACAGATGCCGGCTGATCACCGGCCCCTCGAGATCGAGGTTGATGACGGCCTTGGCGACTGGGTTGCTCATGTGGCAAGAGTGTTAACGCTCACATACCGAGTGGTCAAGAGCCCGGCCACGCCTTGACCACGGGTATGTTAGCGGTAACACTCGTCAGTGCGTCGAGAGAGGACGGGAGTCGATGAGTTCGAGCGAACCGCGGCGGTCACCGGTGATGGCTGATGTCGCCCGGCTGGCCGGGGTGTCGCACCAGACCGTCTCCCGGGTGCTGAACGATCATCCGAACGTCCGCGGCGAGACCCGCGAGCGGGTGCTCGCGGCGATCGACGAGCTGGGCTACCGGCGTAACTTCGCGGCGCGGGCGCTGGTCACCCGCCAGACCCGAACCTTGGGGGTCGTCAGCTTCGACACCACGCTCTACGGTCCGGCCAGCACCATCTACGGCATCGAGCAGGCGGCGCGGGCCGCGGGCTACTTCGTCAGCATCGTCAGCCTGAAGACGCTGACGGCTGCGGGTGTGTTGGAGGCTATCGGCTTCCTGACCGGCCAAGGCGTCGACGGAATCGTCGTGGTGGCGCCGCAGCGGTCCTCCGCTCGCGCGCTGGCAGCCCTGACCACGAATCTGCCGACGGTCGCGGTGGAAGGTGGACGGGCCGGTGGTGTGCCGGCTGTGAGCGTCGACCAGGTGAACGGCGCCCGGCAGGCGGTGGAGCACCTGCTCGAGTTCGGCCATGAAACCGTCTGGCATGTCAGTGGGCCGTCCGACTGGCTCGAGGCCGAGGGGCGCCTGAAGGGCTGGCGCAAAGCGCTGACAGCGGCGGGGCGCCCGATCCCGGAACCGATCGTGGGCGACTGGAGCCCGAGGTCAGGCTATGAGGCCGGCCACCTGCTGGTAGACCAGCCCGGCCTCACCGCGGTGTTCGTGGCCAACGACCAGATGGCGCTCGGCCTGCTGCGAGCCTTCGCGGAGCGTCGCATCAGCGTGCCCGAGGAGGTCAGCGTGGTCGGCTTCGACGACATCCCGGAGGCGGAGTTCTTTCCTCCGCCGCTGACGACGATCCACCAAGACTTCGGCGAGGTCGGCCGCAGGAGCATCGAGATCCTGCTGCGCCGGATCGAGTCCGGCGACGACGGCGGCTACGAGCGCGTCGTCGTCCCTGCGTCCCTGGTCGCCCGCGCGAGTAGCGGACAGGCCCCGCGGCGCCGAACCAAGGCAGCTCCTCGGTCCACCGGCCGGCGTTCCGCCTGATCCACCTGGAGAAAGTAGGGAGACCTTCGTATGAGCAAGGATGTTAGCGCTCACAGCGGGTACGTGATCGGGGTCGATTTCGGCACCCTGTCGGGCCGTGCCGTGGTGGTGAGAGTGGCTGACGGCTCCGAGCTGGGGAGCGCGGTCCATGACTACGAGCACGGCGTGATCGAGGAGCGCCTGCCCGGTTCCGAAGTGCGACTGGGGCCGAGCTGGGCCCTGCAGTCCCCGAACGACTGGCGCGCCGTACTGCGGAACGCCGTGCCCAAGGCGGTCGCCGCAGCGGGCATCCGTGCCGACGAGGTGGTTGGCATAGGTACCGACTTCACGGCCTGCACGGTGCTTCCGACGCGAGCCGACGGGACTCCGCTGTGTGAGGTCGAGGGATTGGCCGACCGGCCGCACGCGTGGCCCAAGCTGTGGAAGCACCACGCTGCGCAGCCCCAGGCGGATCGCGTCAACGCGGTGGCCGAGGAGCGCGGCGAGCGCTGGTTGCCCTTGTACGGCGGCAAGATCTCGTCGGAGTGGGAGTTCGCCAAGGCACTGCAGGTGCTCCAGGAGGACCCGGACAGCTACGCGCGGGCGGATCGCTGGATCGAGGCCGCCGACTGGATCGTCTGGGAGCTCACCGGCGTCGAGACCCGCAACGTCTGCACCGCCGGCTACAAGGGGATCCACACCGAGGACGGCTACCCGTCAACGGAGTACCTGAGCGCGCTCGATCCCGGGTTCGCGGACTTCCTCACCAAATTGGAGCATCCGTTGTTGCCGCTCGGCGGTCTGGCCGGTCGGCTGACCGCGCAGGCGGCCGCCTGGACCGGCCTGCCCGAAGGCATTGCCGTTGCTGTAGGCAACGTTGATGCCCACGTCACCGCACCGGCCGCGAACGCGGTCCAGAACGGGCAGATGGTCGCGATCATGGGCACGTCGACGTGTCACATCATGCCGTCGGACCAGCACGCCGAGGTGCCGGGCATGTGCGGCGTGGTGCGCGACGGCATCGTCGGCGGGCTCTGGGGCTACGAGGCCGGGCAGTCCGCTGTCGGCGACATCTTCGGCTGGTTCGTCGACACCTCCGTGCCGGCCGACTATCAGGCCGAGGCCGAACGGCGCGGCATCAACGTCCACGACTACCTGGTGGAGCTCGCGGAACGGCAGCAGGTCGGGCAGCACGGCCTGGTCGCGCTGGATTGGCACAACGGCAACCGCTCGGTCCTGGTCGACCACGACCTGTCCGCGGTGGTTGTCGGCCAGACACTGGCGACCCGGCCGGAAGACACGTACCGCGCGCTGATCGAGGCGACCGCCTTCGGTGCCCGCCGGATCGTGGAGGCCTTCGAGACCTCAGGCGTCGCCGTCCACGAGTTCATCGTTGCCGGCGGCCTGCTCAAGAACCGCTTCCTGATGCAGGTGTACGCCGATGTGCTGCGGCGGCCTTTGTCGGTGATCGGCTCGGAGCAGGGACCCGCGCTCGGGTCGGCGATTCACGCGGCGGTGGCGGCGGGTGCCTACCCGGACGTCCCGGCGGCGGCTGCTGCGATGGGCCGGCGGACCGAGGGCGCGTATGTCCCCGACGAGGACCGCGCCGACGGCTATGACCGGCTGTACGCCGAATACCGCGAACTGCACGACCATTTCGCCGGCACCGCGCACGGCGGAAGCGGAGTACTGCATCGGCTGCGGGCAATCCGGAATGAGGCGAACCGATGACCGTTTCGACAACACTGCGGCAGGAGTTGGTGGCCCTGCACGCCGAGCTCGTCCGCTACGACCTGGTCGCCTGGACCGCCGGGAACGTGTCGGCCCGGGTGCCCGGCGAGGACCTGTTCGCGATCAAGCCCAGCGGCGTCTCGTACGACGACCTGACGGCCGAGTCGATCGTGGTGTGCGACCTGGACGGCAAGCTGGTCGAGGGCGACCTCTCGCCGTCGAGCGACACCGCGGCTCATGCGTACGTGTACCGGGCGATGCCGGAAGTCGGCGGGGTGGTGCACACGCACTCGCGCTACGCGACGGCCTGGGCGGCCCGCGGCGAGGCGATCCCCTGTGTGCTGACCGCGATGGCCGACGAGTTCGGCGGGGAGATCCCGGTCGGGCCGTTCGCGCTGATCGGCAACGACGACATCGGCAAAGGGATCGTCGCCACGCTGGCTGGGCACCGCTCGCCCGCAGTACTGATGCGCAACCACGGGGTGTTCAGCATCGGCGCGGATGCCCGCTCGGCAGTCAAGGCGGCGGTGATGTGCGAGGACGTCGCCCGCACGGTGCACCTCGCCCGGGCCGGCGGCCCGCTGGTGCCGATCGCGGCAGAGGACATCGACGCCCTCTACGACCGCTACCAGAACGTCTACGGCCAACGCCGAAGGAGTCGATCATGAAGGAAACAAAGGAGATCTGGTTCCTGACCGGCAGCCAGGGGCTGTACGGCGAGGACACCCTGCGGCAGGTCGCGGACCAGTCCCGGAAGGTTGCCGAGGCTCTGGACGGGGCGGCGGAGATCGGAGCCCGGGTGGTGTGGCAGCCGGTGCTCACCGACGCCGACGCGATCCGGCGGATCTGCCTCGCGGCGAACGCGGCCGACGAGTGCGTCGGGGTGATCGCCTGGATGCACACGTTCTCACCCGCGAAGATGTGGATCGCCGGCCTCGATGCACTTCGTACGCCGATGCTGCACCTGCACACCCAGGCCAACGTCGAGCTGCCCTGGGCAGACATCGACATGGACTTCATGAACCTCAACCAGGCCGCGCACGGCGACCGGGAGTTCGGCTACGTGCAAGCGCGGCTCGGCGTCGCCCGCACCACCGTCGCCGGGCATGTCTCAGATCCGGCCGTCCGCGAGCGGATCGGCGTCTGGGGCCGGGCTGCTGCGGCCTTCGACGCGCTGCGCACCACGAAGCTCGCGCGATTCGGCGACAACATGCGCGACGTCGCCGTCACCGAAGGCGACAAGGTCGAGGCACAGCTGCGCTTCGGCGTCTCGGTGAACACCTACGGCGTGAACGACCTGGTCGCGGTGGTCGACGAGATCGAGGACGCGCGGATAGACGACCTGGTCAAGGAGTACGCCGACACCTACCGGCTCGCGGCAGAGCTCAGCGATGGCGGCGATCGGCATGAGTCGCTGCGGTACGCCGCTCGGATCGAACTGGGGCTCCGCGCGTTTCTCGAGGAGGGGTCGTTCACGGCGTTCACGACGAACTTCGAAGACCTGGGCGGGCTGCGTCAGCTCCCCGGTCTGGCGGTCCAGCGTCTGATGGCCGACGGGTACGGGTTCGGCGGCGAAGGTGACTGGAAGACCTCGCTGCTGCTCCGCGCGTTGAAGGTTGCCGGGGGCGGCCGTCCCGGCGGGACGTCGTTCATGGAGGACTACACCTACAACCTCACGCCGGGCGAGGAGCGGATCCTCGGGGCGCACATGCTCGAGGTGTGCCCGACGATCGCGGCCGATACGCCGAGCTGCGAGATCCACCCGCTCGGGATCGGCGGCCGTGAGGACCCGGTCCGGCTGGTCTTCGACGCGGCTCCCGGGCCGGCCGTCGTGGTCGGGCTGGCCGACATGGGCGACCGGTTCCGCCTGGTCGCGAACGAGATCGACGTGGTCCCACCGGACCAGCCGCTCCCAAAGCTGCCGGTCGCTCGCGCGGTCTGGAAGCCACGGCCAGACCTCCGCACCTCGGCCGAGTGCTGGCTGACGGCCGGCGGCCCCCACCACACCGTCTTGTCAGCCGCCATCGGCGCCCAGGAACTCGAGGACCTGGCCGAGATGCTCCGCACCGAACTCCTGATCATCGACGCGGACACCACCAGCCGCCAGTTCCGCAAAGAACTCCGCTGGAACGCCGCCTACCACCGCCTCGCGTTGGGACTCTGAGTGATGCCTGTGACGGGTGCTCGCCCAGAGCCTCCGGGTCGATCTCGTGGCCGGGCCGCCCGGGCGTCACTCGGCGCTGCTTCATCTCGGCCTCGTTGAGGTGGCGCTTGCCGTCGGCCAGCTGATCGCGGGCTAGTCGTTCCAGGCCGACGAACAGGTCGCAGTAGTGGTCGTCGTAATCCTCGATGAGCTTGAAGGTCCAGCGGCTATCTCCAGATCGGGCTGGATCTCGGCTGGTCGCATCATGGCTCCCAGGTACCCGGCTCAGTAGCGAGCCATGTCCTCGAGGGGTTTGAGGTCGTCCCGGCCGGTGCGCGTCTCGACCACGCCGTCGCTGATGCGGGTGATGTCCGCCCAGGGGAGGTAGCAGACGTTGCCGAGGCGGCGGTGCACCAGCCAGCGGATCAACGCCGGTCCGACGTGTCGCTCGTAACCGAGCAGGCGGGTGGACTTCTTCTCCACGACGATCAGCCCGTCGATGCGGAGGGCCGCTTGCATCGACGGTTGCAGCGGTCCGTCCTGGACGAGACGGACGTCCGCGACCCCGCCGATGTCGTGGCCCGCGGCGTCGGTGACTCGATGGCCGAGGAGTTCATTCAGGTGCATCGCCGGCTCCGGGAATCTTGTCGATGATGTGGTGCTCGATCCAGTCGTCGCCCTCGGTCAGGTTGAGCTGTCCGACCGTGATCTCGAGGGCCGTGTCGATCTCGACGATCTGGGTGGTGGGGATCCGGACCCGCCCGGAGATCAGCGCTGTCACCTGCGGCGGGTCGGCGTCGAGGTCGAGCTCGACGTCGTCGACCTTGCCGAGCAGCCGCCCGGTGTGGTTGTCGATGAGTTGCCGGTCCAGCAGGTGCAGCTGGGCGTGCAGAACGCGTCCGGTCATGGTCACTGCCCCGCTCTGGTGATGATCATCAAGGGAATGGCGGCGATCGAGGCGAGCAGCAGCAAGCCGAGGTAGATCAGCGCGAAGAAGTTGAGTACGGCGCTGTTCGTGTGCTCGCCCACGTAGTCGGGGTCGTTGGCGATGATCAGGATCGGCAGGTAGGTCAGCGGGAGTGCCATCGCCGCGAACACCACCGAGTACTCGGTCACCTTCACCGGATCCACCGCGGTCAGCAGGACCAGGATCGACAGGGCCAGGCAGATGATGATGACGATGTGGAACCGGGACGCCTCACGGGGCCGGACGAACTTGCCCCACTGCCAGCCGAAGTACTGCGCGATCGTGTAGCCGCACGACAAAGCGGTCTCGAGTGCGGCGCCGAAGGTGGCCGCGAACACACCGAGCAGCACGATCGCCAACCCCACCTTGCCCAGGGCAACGGCAGTGGGCAGAGTGACTTGGCCGAGGGTGTCGACCTGGATCCCGTGCGGGAAATAGAGGACGGCGGCGCAGCCGGCAATGGCCAGCGACAGCAGGCCGCCGAGGGGGAATCCGATGAAGACGTTGACCTTGCTGGTGGCCAGGTCGCGGGGTGTCCACTTCTCCTCGACGCCGCCGGAGGAGAAGAAGAACACCTCGTACGGCGTCATCGCGGCCCCGAACAGCGCGATCGCGTAGTACGCGTAGGTGCCCCACGTCTCGTGTCCGGTGGGATGCGGATTCGTTGCCTGGTGCACCAGTTGCCCCCAGTCGGGGGCGAGTTTCCACAGCGCCACGGCGAAGACGATCAACAGCAGCCCGAGCAAGCCGAACATCGTCTCGAGGCTGGAGAACTTGACCCGCCAGATCACCAGCCAGACCGCGAACGCCGCGAGCGGCATCCAGAGCAGGTAGTTGACGCCGCTGGCGAGCTCGAAGGCGAGTGCGACACCGCCGACCTCCGCGATCAACGTCAGCAGCGTCACCAGGAACGAAGCGATCAACGCGAACAGACCGGTACGACGTCCCAGCCGCTCGCGGATCAGGTCGAACACGGGCCGCCCGGAGATCGCGACCACCCGGCCCGACATCTCGGCGTACAGGCAGATCCCGATCACGCCGACGACCACGACCCAGGCCAGCCGCAGCCCGAAGCGGGATCCGACCAGGGCGTTGGTGACCAGGTCGCCGATGTCGACGAAGCCGCCGATCGCGGTCAGGATGCCGAGGGTGACGCCGAGCAGCTTCTTCATTCGGCGAGCTCTCCCAACCGCTCCAGCTGCTGGACGGACTTCTCCAGATCGATGACCTGCTTGCGGACCGTGGCCAGGTCGTCGTTGCCCAGGGCAATCCGTAGCTCGGTCAGCTTGTCGCTTGCATCGGAGAGCGCGCCGGAGATCTGGTCATAGGTCTTGCGGGAGGTCGCGGTCCCCGGCTGCTGCGCATCGAAGGTGCTCACGACCTTGCCCAGCGACTGCTCCGCGTCCTTGACCAGCTGCTCCGCGGGCTGGGACCAGAGCTTGTGATCCAGCAGGGACTGAGCCGCCAACCGCGCAGTACTGATTTCCGATACTGCGTCGCGTGCAGCCCGGGCTCCCTCGGACAGCATCTTCTGGTCCGGGTTGCCACAGCCGGCCAGTTGCAGAACGAAGACAACCACCATCGCGACAGTCGCGACCACACGTCCCATCTTGCTGCTCCTCGGTCCGATATCCGGGCAGGAAGCAAGTACCCGGGCCACCGGGGTTGAACCTGGGGGAAATCCGGTCAGGAGACGACGGACAGCAGCAGCGAGAAGGCCGCCACTGTGGCTTCCCACACTACTTCGCTCGCGTCGCCGTCGAACTGGTGTGCGGCGACCTTCTCGCCCTCGGCGGAGCTCACCGCGATGAACACCGTTCCGGGTGGACGTCCCTCCACCGGGTCGGGACCGCCCACGCCAGTGATCCCGACGCCGAGGTCGGAGCGGGTCAGCCGCGCGACGCCGCGCGCCATTTGCCGGGCGCAACGAGCGGTGATCACCGGGCCCGGGTGGACGCCGAGAACCTCGAACTTGACGTGCGAGGCGTAGGCGGTGACGCCGCCGACGAACCATTCG
Source organism: Kribbella alba (assembly GCF_039529635.1). Classification (NCBI taxonomy): domain Bacteria; kingdom Bacillati; phylum Actinomycetota; class Actinomycetes; order Propionibacteriales; family Kribbellaceae; genus Kribbella; species Kribbella alba. The sequence goes on from NZ_BAAANE010000007.1 coordinate 232,377, forward strand.
CTCGCCTCTTCGGCGGCCCCGAGATGGCAGGCGAGGCTGCCGCTGGTGAGGGATTCGGCCACGGATACGGTGTGCTCGCCCCTACGCAGCCGCCGCGCGATCATGGCGGCCAACTCCGCGGCATCTTCTGTCAGCTCAGCAGGATCGGACACGCGGTAATTCTGCCCCTTCCGGTGGCGACGGACTGCCGGATCGGTACCCGCCGGCATGCGTGAGTTCTGAACCGCCGAGCCGCCGCCACGGCCGCCGTCACCCAGCCGCCGTACCGCCGTACACCGCTATTTCGGAGTCCGTCGGCCCGACGGTAGCGGGGGGGAAGACTCCTCGAGCCGTACGACAGCCGTAGCTCGGGATCTGGTGGCGTGGCGGTCCCGGACGTGGCGCGCAGCGGTCACGAAGCGGTGACCTTGAACACCAAACAGGGACCGCGGACACGAAATAACGTGTTCAAGGTCCCGACTACCTGTCCCAGGTCCCCACTCTTGGTCGGGGCCGCACCCACCCAGCCCTCCGCGGCCCCCCGCCGAAGGGCATCATCACGAACTACGGCTGTCGTACTAGCCGATGGCCTCGACCAAGGCCTTGTTGAAGACCGGGAGGTCGTCGGGCTTGCGGCTGAAGATGAGGTTGCCGTCGGTGACCAGTTCCTCGTCGACCCAGGTGGCACCCGCGTTGCGGAGGTCGGTCTTCAGGCTGGGCCAGGAGGTGACCGTGCGATCGCGCACCGCGTCGGCCTCGATCAGGGTCCAGGGGGCGTGACAGATGGCCGCCACCGGCTTGCCCGAGGCAACGAAGTCCTTGACGAAGGAGACGGCGGTCTCGTCGGTCCGCAGGGCGTCGGGGTTGGCGACGCCGCCCGGCAGCACCAGCGCGGCGAAGTCGTCGACTGACGCGTCGCCCACCGTCTGGTCCACCGGCCGCTTCTCGGAGGCGGTGAGGTGGTCGAAGGTCTGGACCTCGCCAGGCTGCGGGCTGAGCAGGACGGGCTGGTGTCCGGCGTCGGTGACCGCCTTCCACGGCTCGGTCAGCTCGACCCGCTCGATCCCCTCGGCGGCGACCAGGAAGGCGATCTTCTTGCTCTCGGACATGGTGTCTGCTCCCTTTCCTTCGCTCCGTTTGGCCGGTTGTGACCAGGTACAGGCCGCAGGTGCCCCAAACCACGCCGGATACACCCCCTGCCTGGACTGCTATCGTTGGCGGCAGCATGATCTGCCCCGGACCCGGCAGGACTCAGCAACTTCTGGACCACTGTTGAGCCACGGGAGCCGGGATGACGATTTACGAGAGCACGACACAAGCCAGGGGCAGCGACTTCGCCCCGCTGTTGCGGCAAGTCAAGGAATCAGGCCTGCTGGACCGGCGTACCGGTGGATATCTGCTCTCCATCGGCGTCAACCTGCTGTGCATCGGCGCAGTGGTGGCCGGCATGGTGCTGCTGGGAAACTCCTGGCTGCAACTGCTGCTCGCCATACCTGCCGGGATCTTCACCACCCGCGCAGCCTTCTTCGGTCACGACGCCGGTCATCAGCAGATCTGCCGGTCGCGTCGCCTGCACGACATCATCGGCCGACTGCACGCGAACCTGCTGCTCGGCATGAGCTTCAACTGGTGGAACGACAAGCACAACAGGCATCACGCGAACCCGAACCACGCGGACAAGGACCCCGACGTCGGCGCCGGCGTGCTGGCCTGGACGATGGACCAGGCCGCGACGCGCAAGGGCGTGCTCGGCTGGATGACCCGGCATCAGGCCGCGTTGTTCTTCCCGCTCCTGATCCTGGAGGGCCTGGCCCTGCAGGTCGCCGGCATCCGCTACCTGCTCGCGCGGCCGTGGCGCGAGACCCGGCTGGAGTTCGGGCTGATCGCCGCTCACCTGGTCTGGTACTTCGGGGGGCTGCTGCTGGTCATGTCGCCGCAGAAGGCGGCCGCGTTCGCCGGGCTGCACCTTGCCTTGTTCGGGTTGCATCTCGGCAGCGTCTTCGCCCCGAACCACAAGGGGATGGAGATGCTCGACGAGGACAGACACTGGGGCCACCTGGAGAAGCAGGTCCGCACCTCCCGCAACGTGAATGGGAACCCGTGCACGGACTGGATGATGGGCGGCCTGAACTACCAGATCGAGCACCACCTCTTTCCCAGCATGCCACGCGCCAATCTCCGCCGGGCCCAGGGGATGGTCCGCGCCCATTGCCTGCAGGTCGGGATCCCCTACCTCTCGACGGACATCGTCACGTCTTACGTGCAGGGTCTGCGCTACCTGCACGACGTGGGCAACCAGGGTTCCCCTCGCTGAGCCCCTGCCTGGCAGTATGGCTGCTGCGGGCCGATCGGCTTGTGCTGCTGAGAACGGGCTGAGCGTGGAGGTGCGTGGATGGCGGGGTTGGGACGTGCGCTGGCGGCGATTCGCCGGTCCGGCGTCCGGGGGCGGTCGACGGCCGCCGCGATCGCCGTCGTCGCGGTCGGCCTGGCGGTCGGCGCGGCGGTTCTGCTCCTCCTGCTGCAGCGCACCCTGGTCACCAGTGTCTCCGACCAGGCGGAATCGCGGGCGTTCGACGTGGCGAGCCAGATCTCGGAGGAAGGCCAGACCGGACTGGCCCGGGAGCTGATCGAGAACACCAAGCCGACCCAGCTGATCCAGGTCGTCGACCAGCAGAACCGGGTGGTCGCCAGCTCGTCACCGAAGACGAACGAGGTGGCGCTCACCACCACGCGACCGCCAGTTGACGTGACGGTCATCAACGAGGTCGGCGACATGCCGCTGATCGACAGCGATCACGACCACCTGATCGTTGTCCGCGGCACCGACTATCAGGGGAGCCGGTACACGGTCATCGTCGCCTCGTCGCTGGAGACCCAGCGCGACACTGTTGCCACCGTCACCACCTATCTGCTGCTCGGCTTCCCGCTGTTACTGGCGCTCGTCGGCGTCGCGACCTGGGTGTTCGTCGGGCGGGCGCTTCGCCCGGTGGAGCGGATCCGGCGCCGGGTGCACGGGATCGGTGTCGAGCAGCTGGCCGACCGGGTCCCGGTGCCGGCGGCCGACGACGAGGTCGCCCGGCTGGCCGTGACGATGAACGAGATGCTCGACCGGTTGCAGTCCGGTCAGGAGACGCAGCGGCGGTTCGTGGCCGACGCGAGCCACGAGCTGCGCTCGCCGATCGCCAGCCTGATGGCCGCGCTGGACGTGATCAGTGCCGATTCCACCGGCCGGTCGAGTCTCGAGCTGCACGAGGTCATGCAGGCCGAGACGGACCGGATGCGCAGACTGGTCGAGGACCTGTTGCTGCTTGCCAAGGCAGACGACACCGGTCTGCAGATACAGCGCACCGATGTGGACCTCGACGACCTCGTCGGCGCCGAGCTCCGTCGGCTGCGGAGCGCGGGCGGCCCCGAGATCGAGGGCGTCGTACCGGCTGTCCGGGTCACGGGCGACGCGGACAAGCTGAGCCAGGTGATCCGGAACCTCGCGGACAACGCCGTCCAGGCATCCCGGAGCAAGGTCCGCTTCACGCTGGCCGAGCAGGACGGTACGGCGACGGTCGAGGTGGAGGACGACGGCGACGGGATTCCCGAGTCCGAGCGGGAGCGGGTGTTCGAGCGGTTCGTCCGGCTGGACGCGAGCCGGACCCGGCAGAGCGGTGGCTCCGGGCTCGGCCTCTCGATCGTCCAGGAGGTCGTCCGCGGGCACGGCGGCACGGTGGAGGTCAGGGACTCCCCGCTCGGAGGTGCCCGGTTCGTGGTCAGTCTGCCGGTGCGGGTTGGACAGGCTCCGGTAGCCGCCGGGTGAGGTAGGCGATCGTCACCACCACCGCGAGCCAGGTGACCGCGATGGTCCAGCCCGCCAGCACGTCGGTCGCCCAGTGGTAGCCGAGGTAGACCCGGCTCAGACCGATGCCGATGCTCAGCAACAACGCCGCCGACGCCACGGCGATCCTGGCCGGTGTCGACCGCAGGCCCGCCCAGACCAGCCCGGCGACCATCCCCCAGAACACGGTGGAGTTCAGCGTGTGTCCGGACGGGAACGCGAACCCGTTGTCGACCGGGCCCAGGACGAAGGTGATTCCCGGCCGCTTGCGCTCGACCAGCGCCTTGATGCCGTAGGTCAGGGCCGCTGAGCCCGCCATCGCGAACAACAGCAGGAAGGGCGCCCGCAGGGTGTGCGTCCAGCGCCACAGCAGCGCCGCCGCGATCAGCATCAGGACGATCAGCACGGGCACATCGCCGAGGAACGTCAGCAGATGCGCGATGGCGGTCAGCGGAGTCGTCCGCACCGAGACGGCATCCGACGTGAACTCAGGATCGAAGGCAGCCAGCCCGTCCGACTCCGTGGCGGCGTCGGCGAGACCGATCACGCCGAGCGTGCCGGCCACCGTCACGATGCCGCCCGCCACCGGTACGGCGTACCGGTGGCGGAGTGGTCGGGTGCTGCGCTCGTGCGTCAAGGTCATTCCTCAGCCACCTTCGCTGTCCAATCGGTAGCCCATCCCACGCACGGTCTCGATCGCGTGCCGGTTGAACGGAGCGTCCAGTTTGAGTCGGAGGTAGCGGATGTAGACCTCCACCACGTTCGGGTCCCCGTCGAAGGCGGGGTCCCAGACACTTTCGAGGATCTCCATCTTGCTGACGGTGTCGCCGCGGTGCCGCATCAGGAATTCCAGCAGCCCGTACTCACGCGGCGTCAGCACGATCTCCTGCCCGGCCCGCTCGACCCGCCGCCGGGCCGGGTCGAGGGTCAGGTCGCCGGCCACCAGCACCACCGGGCGCTCAGGTCCGCCGCGACGGATCAGCGCCCGCAGCCTGGCGACCAGGACGAGGAAGCTGAACGGCTTGGTCAGGTAGTCGTCCGCGCCGAGGTCGAACGCGTCCGTCTGGTCGTACTCGCCGTCCTTGGCGGTGAGCATCAGGACGGGTGTCCAGACGCCTCGCTCGCGGAGTTGCTCGAGCACCTTGTACCCGTTGACCTTCGGCAACATGATGTCGAGAACGACCACGTCGTAGTTGTTCTCGGTCGCAGCCCAAAGGGCATCTTCGCCGTTGTGCACGAGTTCGACCACGAACCCGGCGTCGGTGAGCCCACGGCGAACCGTGTCGGCCAGCCGCACCTCGTCCTCCACCATCAACACCCTCATGACCCCAGTCTCAACCCACCGCGCTGAGAATGCGCTGAGTGACCCGGAAGGACCTGATCACCGGTCACTGAGAGTGGCGAACAGCTCGGTGGCCGGGTTCGCGGGGGAGCGGCCGTGCTCGACGAACCACTCCTGGCCGAGCATACGGCGGAAAAGCCAGGGCGGGAGCTTGAGCAGCAGGGACAGAGTCCGCGCGCCTTCGTCGGAGCTGGCCTGGCTCGCGTGCGCCTCGAACGCGCGGCGCTTGGCCTCGGCGTACGCGCGCACGTCGATGCGGTGGGTCAGGTCCTCGCGGGCCGTGTATGCGGCATCGTAATCGCCGGCATGGACGTCAGGCAGTACTCCGGGGACCGCCTCGACGATCCGGATCAACCGGCGGATCAGCGCCCGGTCGATCGTTGCCTCCAGCACCAAGGGGGTACCGGCCAGCCGGGCCGCGTAGAGCCCCGCGGCGTGCACCTGCACATGGTCGGGATGGCCGTAGCCTCCGGCCGGGTCGTAGATCGTCAGTGCGTCCGCCTGCTCTTCGCGCAGCAGCGCCGCCAGCGGCGCGGCCGCCTCCAGTAGCGGTAGTCGGCTGAAGCTGCCGTCCGGTGCTTGCTCCGAACGGGACCAGCCGGAGTCGGGGAAGCTGAAGCGGACCACCCGTGCGCAACCGAGCGCCGCGGCGGATCGATCCAGCTCGTCCTTGCGGCGCGCGGCGAGGTCCGACCGGTAGGCGGAGGCCGCGAGGCCTGCTTCGCCGTCGGTCGCCACCGCGAGCACGACGCGGTGCCCCTCGGCTGCGGCGCGTGCGAGGGTACCGCCCATCAGCAGGGCTTCGTCGTCGGGGTGTGCGTGGAACGACACCAGGGTGAACGGCACCTGCTGAGCATCGCACGGCGATCCGGGCCCGGCACAGCGGCTCTCAGCGGCCTCTCAGTGACCTCATTCCACGATGGTTCAATGACGAACGGCGCGGATGCAGATCCCCGGTCAAGGACAGCCGGCAGGACCCGGCGGATGATCACCTCAGTGCTGACGGGCATTGCGACGCTGGCGCTGGTCGTCCTGCTTCCGCGTGCCGTCGGGACCAGTTGGGCGACGGTCGGAGGCATCCTCGGCCGGATCTCGCTCACCGGCATCGCAGCCCTGACCGTGGTGTGGATAGCCGGTCTCTGGGCGCATTCGTTCGTGCTGGCTGCTTCTCTGCCGGGGCTCTCGAAACGCCGGGGGCTGACCCTGAGTCTGACGGGCAGTGCGGTCGCGAACGTGCTGCCGCTGGGTGGTGCGGCCGGCACCGGACTGAACTTCGCGATGACCCGTCGCTGGGGTTTCACCTCGGCAGCGTTCGGAGGCTTCCTCGCCATCACCACCCTGATCAACGTCGTGGCCAAGCTGGGCGTGGTCGCGGTGGCGCTTGCCCTGACTCCGCTCGCACACAGCGCCGCCGCACTACCCATCGGCCGGACCGGTCTGCTGCTGCTGCCCGTGCTTGCCGCGCTGGCGGGGGTCGTCTGGTTCCTGGCCGGCGCGGAAGCCGCCGCGACCACCGGCCGGGCGCTGGACCGGCTGATCGGCGTGTTCCGACGCCGATCAGCCCTGGCGACCTCCCTGCCAGAGCTCAGGTCCTCCATCCTGCGAGTGTGCCGGCGCGGGTGGCGGCCGATGACGCTCGGCATGATCGCCTATCTGGTGCTGCAGCTGGCTTTGCTGTGGTTGTGCTTCCACCTGCTCGGGGTGTCACTGCCTGTCCCGGTCCTGATCACGGGGCTGGCCGTCGAACGCCTGCTCACGCTGATCACGATCACGCCGGGCGGCGCGGGCGTGGTCGAAGTCGGGACCACGGCCGCGCTGGTGGCGCTCGGGGGTGATCCGGCTGCCGTCGCGGCCGGGATCGTCCTTTTCCGCGGGTTCACCTACCTGCTGGAGATCCCGGTCGGCGGCGTGACGCTGGGGATCTGGCTGCTGCGCGATCGTCGGCGTACGGGCGGCCGCGGACGTACGGCGGTGGCGGCGTGAAGATCGCACTCGTCAGCGACTGCTACCTGCCGCGGCTGGGCGGGATCGAGATGCACGTCCACGATCTCGCGGTCCAACTGCGCCGCGCCGGGCATGCCGTCACGGTGTTCACCATCACCGACTCACCCTCGCACGCGAGCGACGTGCCGGTGGTCCGGCTGCCTGCCCTCGGTGGGTTGCCGATGGCAACCGAACGGCTGCGCGAGGCGCTCGTCCGCGATCATTTCGACGTCGTGCACGCGCATACGTCGCTGTTCTCGCCGCTGGCCTGGAGTGCCGCGCGGATCGCGGCCGCGGAGGGCCTGCGGGCGATCATCACCATGCATTCGCTGCCCGCGGCCGGGGGAGTGCTGGTGCCCCTGTTGCTGGCCGGTCTGGATCGCGGATTCGGGCCGAGCGTGCGGTGGACGGCGGTCAGCGAAGTGGTGGCGAACTCGCTGCGTCAGGCCCTGCCGGGCCGCAAGGTCGAGGTCTTGCACAACGGGATCGATCCGGCGCCCTGGCGTGAGCCTGAGCGGCAGGACCACGTGTTGACCGTGGTGAGCACCATGCGACTCGCACGGCGGAAACGGCCGGGTGCCCTGCTCCGCACGCTGCAGAACATCCGGAAGCAGCTTCCCGACGACATACCGCTCCGAGCCGTTGTCGTGGGCGCTGGTCCACAGGCTCCGGCTCTGACGCGGGTTGTCCGGCAGCGCGGGATGGAATGGGTCGAGCTGCCCGGCCGGCTGACCCGGTACGAGATCCAGCAGCTCTACGCGGCAGCGGACATCTACCTGGCCCCGGCTGAGCTGGAGTCGTTCGGAGTCGCCGCGCTGGAGGCCCGCTGTGCCGGCCTGGCCGTGGTGGCGATGGCCTCGGGCGGGGTCGGTGAATTCGTCCGGCCGGGGATCGAGGGGTACCTGGTCGACAGCGACCGGGCCATGGCCGAGGTCACTGCCGGACTGCTGACGAGCCCGCTGACGTTGCGGAAGATCCAGGAGCACAACAGGTTCACCGACCCGTCGATGACCTGGGAATCGGTGGTCGCCGCGCACCTGCGCGCCTACCGCTCGATTCCCGCTCAGCTTGCTCTCAGCGAGGACTTCCTACCGTCGATCTCATGGACTTCCCGACGATCGTGGAGCTTGACCGATGAACCTGCTCGACCCGCAAAGCTTGCTCTCCCAATTGGGGCCGTGGGCCGTGCTGCTGGTGATGTTCGCCGAGACCGGTCTGCTGATCGGATTCTTCCTCCCGGGTGACTCGCTGCTGTTCACGGCCGGGCTGCTGACCACGACCGGGATCCACCTCTCGCTCCCGCTGACGCTCGTCTTCGCTCCGCTCGGCGCGATCGCCGGGGCCCAGGTCGGCTACCTGATCGGCCGGCGGTTCGGACCGTCACTGCTCGAGCGCCCCGGTCGACCCCGGCTCGCGCAGGCCGCGCAACGCGCCCGCGAACACCTCGAGTCGTACGGCGTGGGCCGCGCGGTGGTGCTGGCCCGCTTCGTCCCCGGCGTCCGCACAGTGATGAATCCCCTGGTCGGCGCCTTGCGGATCGACGCCCGGAAGTTCACCCTTTGGCAGGTCGCCGGTGGGGTGGTCTGGACGGTCGGCCTGGTGCTGGCCGGACATCTGCTCGGGTCGCAGATCCCGGGCGTCGACAAGTACCTGCTGCCGATCATCGCGGTCATCATCATCGTCTCGCTGATCCCGGTGGGTCTGGAGATTCTGCGTCAGCGGCGGGGATCCAGGCCGATCGCATGAACCCGGACGAACCTACCGTGGCGCTGTCCGGCTGGGGCCGGGCGTCACATCGACAGGGCCTGGTCCGGCGCCCGGTCTCCGACGAGGACCTGGTTCGCGTGGTCCGGTCGGCCTCGCACCTGACGGTTCGCGGCGCGGGGCGCAGTTATGGCGACGCCGCGCTGCCGGAAAGCGGGACCGTGCTCGACATGACCGGCCACGACCGGGTGCTGTCCTTCGACGAGGGCATCGGCGTGATCGTGGTCGAGGCAGGTGCTGTGCTGGCCGACCTCGTCGACCAGACCCTGCCGCTGGGATGGCTGCTCCCCGTCCTCCCCGGTACAGCCCGGATCACCGTGGGCGGGGCGATCGCCAGCGATGTCCACGGGAAGAACCATCCAGGTGCGGGATCGTTCGGCCAGCACGTGGTCTGGCTGTCGCTGCTGCACCCGGACGGCACGACCAGCGAAGTCTCGGCGGTACAGGATCCCGACGCCTTCTGGGCGACGATCGGTGGCATGGGTCTCACCGGCGTGGTCCTGCAGGCGGCGATCCAGCTGCAACGGGTGGAGACCGGCTGGGCATCCCAGCGCCGACGGCGAACCCGCTCGCTCGACGAGACGATCGACGTACTGCGTGAGCTCGCGACCCGGCAGGAACTGGACCCGAACCTGCATGTCGTGGCCTGGCTGGACGCACACGCGCCCGGGCGGCGACTCGGCAGAGGAGTGATTGACGAGTCCCGGCCGGCCGGGCTGGCGGAACTCCCGGCATCCCTGCAGCGGCTGCCTGATCGGCGCCGCGTCACGGCACGCAGGGCGATGCGATCGCTGCCCGGACCTGGCGTGGTGTTCGGCGCCACGATCGCCGCGGCCTCGGCTGCGCGCTGGCATCTGGCCGGCGCCCACGATTGGGGCCTGCTGCCGTTGACCTCTGCGTTGTGCCCGCTCGACCGGGCGGATTTCTGGCCTGCCGCCTTCGGCCGCCGCGGATTGATCCAGTACCAGTTCGCCATTCCCGCGGACGCCACCGAGGTGCTGCTCCGCGTACTTGCCTGCCTGCTCGGGCGGCGGATGGCGCCCGCGCTGGCGACACTGAAGAATCTGGGTTTCGGCACCGCCGGCCCGCTGTCGTTCCCGATCCCCGGCTGGACGTTGGCCCTCGATCTGCCCGCGCGGTGGGTCCAGGACGGCGACAGCCTGCGCACGATCGACGCGATGGTGGCCGAGGCCGGCGGAAGGGTCTACCTGGCCAAGGATTCCGTGGTCGACCCGGCGCTGATCCCGACGATGTACCCGCGACTGGAGACGTGGCGTCGCACGCAGGCCCGCCTCGATCCGGGGCGGCGGTTGACCTCAGCTCTGGCCCAACGTTTGGATCTGCTGCCATGAATCGTGGAACCGCCTTGTTGGTAGGAGGTTCGTCACAGATCGGCATGGCCGTGCTGATCGAACTCCTCGGGCCACCGCCGCGTCGCGTAGTACTGGCGGGACGGCCGAGCGAGGAACTGTGGGAGAACGCCGAGAAGCTGCGTGATCTCGGGTATCACGTCACCACCACCCAGTACGACGCGGCGTTCCAGGCGGACGAGATCGAAGGAATGCTGGAGCATGTCGTCGCCGACAACCAGCTGGGGCTGGCGGTCGTCGCGGTGGGGTCGATGGCCGGGAAGTCTTTCGCAGAGGGCCTTGTCGTCAACGGGCTGGCTGTCGCCGCGCTGGTCGAGATCCTCGTCCGGCGGATGAGTGCGGCCGGCTCCGGGCAGTTGGTGCTGCTCTCGTCCGCCGCGGCGGCCAGACCACGCACCGCGATCGCGGCGTACTCGTTGGGTAAGCAGCTCGCGGACTCGACCGCTGTGCTGCTTGCTCCCCAGGCCGCGGCTGCTGGAGTGCGCATTCTCGTCGTCCGGCCGGGATTCGTGGCGACACGGATGACTGACGGGCTCACGCGGCCTCCACTGTCGTCCACTGCGGCGCAAGTGGCTCAGCGAGTCGCGCAGACGCTTCCCGGTCAAAGCGTCGTCGTGTGGGTGCCCAAGCCAATGGGGCTGGTGGTCTGGCTGCTCCGCCGTCTGCCGAGCCGATTGTTGCCGGAAACCCTACGCTGACAGGGTTTTCTCCGGAACTTCTCAGGATGTATTCGGTGTACTGGAAGCATGAAGCAATCGCTCCCGATCCCCGCGAAGAAGGCCCGGCGCCGCCGGCGCCGACGGTGGATCGCGCTCGGCATCTGCTTGCTACTGGTGGTGCCGGCCATTTCGTACGTGCGCGCCCTCCTGTATCCCGGTAACGCCACGTTCGCCGTCCGGTCCGTCGAATGGGTCCGAGACCATGGTGGCGGCAAGATCATCGACACCATCGAGACGTGGAAGTACTCGCGCCAGGCGCCGCCCGCAACCGGTAATCCGAGTGACATCCCGGCGGCTGGAACGGCGGCTGGAACGGCCGGGAAAGCCGCGCCGACGCCAGGTCAGCTCGCCGGCCTGCCGAAGGTCAGCCTGCTGCCGGGCGTGAAGCCACTCGCCCACGAAGGTGTCTGGAGTCCGGCCCGGCAGGGCGCGGGAGGCAAGTCCCTGTTGTGGACCACCTGGGTCCGCCCGGATCCCGGGCACCTGCCGGTGACAGCGGCCGCGGCCCTCATCCCGCAGGGCTCCGACATCGTCCGGCTGATGCCGGGGACCAGAGAGCCGGTGGTGGGAATGGCTTCCAAGAACGGCTACTCGGTGCCGAGCAGTGCCGTGCCGGGTCTGGTCGCGGTGTTCAACGCCGGCTTCAAGATGCATGACTCGAAGTCCGGCTGGTACACCACAGAGGCGGGGGCTGCTGTCCCGCTGGTCGACGGTCGCGCCTCGGCGGTGATCGACCGCAACGGAGTGGTCCGGATCGGCGCGTGGAACCAGACCGTGCGGATGAGCCCCGACGTGGTCGCGGTCCGGCAGAACCTCGACATGGTGATCACGAACGGCAAGATCGCCGGCGGTCTGGCCGACAACGCGACCGGCGCCTGGGGGAGCACCCGCAGCCAGTTCGAGTACACCTGGCGCTCCGCCCTCGGAACCGATGCCAAGGGCAACCTCATCTACGTCGCCGGGAACGGCTTGACGCTGGCCACACTGGCCTCGGCCATGCACCAGGCCGGGATCGTGAACGGGATGGAGCTCGACATCCACTCCGCGATGGTCAGCTTCAACATCGAGCAGCCGGTCGGCAATCTGTCCGTCAACAACCGCAAGCTGCTGCCTTCGATGAGCTCGCCGGCCGATCGCTATCTCCAGGCCGACCAGCGAGACTTCTTCTACGTCGTGGCCCGCTGATGACCGACCTGCGCAAACCGCCGGCCGTACTGCGGACCACCCGTCATCGCTTGCCGCTGCTGAAACTCAGCCGGCCGCAGCAATGGCACAAGGGCGCGATGCTGTTCGCCGCCCCGGCCGCCGCGGGCGTGATCGATCAGCCGACAGCACTGTTGCGGGCGACGGTGGCGGCGATCGCGTTCACGTTGCTCTCGATCGGGATCTATGCGTTCAACGATGTCAGGGACGCACCGGATGATCGCCGTCACCCACGCAAGCAGTACCGGCCGGTGGCCGCCGGTCTGATCAGCCCGCCGGTCGCCTTGATCTGGGGTGGCGCAGCGGCCGTCGCTGGCCTCGCCACTGCGGCATCTGTCGGCCTACCGACTCTGGGGCTGGGAATCGCCTACCTTGTCACGCAGCTGCTCTACGTCTACGGCCTCAAGCACGTCGCTGTGGTGGACGTGGTCGTCGTTGCCCTCGGCTTCGTACTGCGGGCCGCGGCCGGAGCCACCGCGGCACGGGTGCCGGTGTCGAACTGGTTCCTGCTGGTCTCGTTGTTCGGCGCCCTCTTCCTGGTCGCCGGCAAGCGGCGGGCGGAATGGGCCGCGGCAGATGCACGGAGCAGGCCGGTGCTGGCTGCCTATTCGTCCGCGTGGCTGGACCAGCTGACGACGGTTGCTCTACTCGGGACCTCCCTTTCCTATGGCCTCTGGGCGTTCCAGTACCTGGGTCACGACGTCTTCCGCGAGTTGCTCGCGGTGTCGTTCCTGCCCTTCCTGACCGGCCTGTTGCGCTACGGCCTGCTGGTCTCGAGCGGACGCGGTGAGCTGCCGGAGCACGAGATCTTCCGTGATCGCGTTCTCCTCGTCGCGGGCCTGTCCTGGGCTCTCCTCGTCGGCGCCGGGTTGTACCTGGCCTAGTTGTCGAGGTCTGGGTCGTCGGGATCCGGCATCAGGATGCTGAAGGTGGTCGGTGCCGTGCTGACCAAGGTGAGACGTCCACCCTGCGACTCGGCCAGATCACGGGCCAGGCCCAGGCCGACGCCGGAACCGGCCCGGCTGACCCCGCGCTGGAAGAGGTCGCTGGACCCGTCGGCGATGGCGCCCTCGTCAGCGACGTCGATCGCGACCGCCCCGAAGGCATCCCGGATGGTGACGAGCACCGTGCCGTGGCCGTGCACCCTGGCGTTGTCGATCAGGACGTCGAGGATCTGCTGCCAGGCGTTCAGGGGGACCTGGAGCAGCCCCGTCCCCTCCTTCGCGACGAGATCGATCCGGCGCCCCTGCCCGGCCAACGACTTGTGCCACCGATGACGCAGTTCGGTGATGAGTTCGTCGACCGTGCCGAGCTGGGCCGCATCCGGCTTCTGCGGCTTCAACCGGGACAGCGCAAGCACCTGCTCCACTGTGCGCTGGAGCTCGCCGGACTGCCGCAAGGCCTCCTCGAGCGCCTCGCGATGATCCGCGGCCGGATCGTTGACCGCGGACTCCAGTCCGAGTTGCAGGCCGGCAAGGGGCGTCCGCAGTTGGTGTGACGCGTCGGTGGCGAAGTGGCGTTCGTGATCCAGGACGGCGGCGAGCCGGGTCACCATCGCGTTCTGTGCCCCGGCCGCCGCATCGATCTCCGGGATGCCGCTCGGCGCCGCGCGGGCGGTCAGGTCGCCGCCGGCCACCGACCGTGCGGTGTCGGCCAGCGATTCGAGCGGTTTGCTCAAGCGCCGTGCCTGTCGCACTGCCACCGCCACCCCGACCAGGAGCGCGAGCACGGCCAGCCCCGCGACACCCAGCCAGGCCAGCAGGATCCGGTTCCAGATTCCGCTGGTCGGCGAGGACGCTCGAACGACGCCGATGACGCGTTCGGAGCTGGCGACCGGGACCGCGACCACGAGCTCGCCATTCGCACGACCCTGCGTCACCACGCCGCCCAGTGCCGATCTCGTCGTCGCGTCGGCGACGGCCGGACCGGCGCCCGCCCGGAACTTCAGCGACCGGTCGTACACCGCGACCCGCCCGTCGGTGATCGGAGCCGGCAACTCGAGCGGATCGCCGACCGCGATGTCCGGTCCGACCTGAACCGCGGCAGCCAGCGCCGCACGCTCCAGTTCGGTGCGTTCGTCGGCGAAGTAGGAGATTCGGATCCCGACGCCGAACGGCACGGCCAGCAGCACCAGAGCAACCGCTACGGCGACGATGGCGACCCTGCTGACTCGCTGTCTCATGGCTCCATCATGGTGGCTCGATCGACCCACCGGCACACTTTTGCCTTCCTCTAACCCGAGGCAGGCCAACCGCTTACCTGCTCCTGCCTAGCGTCAACTCCATGAAGATCAGGCAACTAATAGTCGTTCCGCTCGCCGTGGTGACGCTGACCGGATTCGCCAGCGCCTGCAGCAGTTCCGGCAGTTCGGGCTCGGCGGCGTCCACGCCGTCCACGGCTCCGACGTCCCAGGCGAGCACTCCGTCGACCAGCACCACGCAGCCGCCGACCGGGTCGGCCACGACGCCTCCGAACCCGGTCGCGACCGAGTCGAACCCGCCGGGTGACATCCCGGACAACCAGGCGTACGTCGCCTTCCAGCCGCCTGGTGGCGGCTACTCCGTCAAGGTGCCCGAAGGCTGGGCCCGCAGTACGGCGGGCGCGGTCACCTCGTTCGGCGACAAGCTCAACCGCATCCAGGTGGGCGCGACGGCCGCGACGGCGGCACCGACCACGCAGTCGGTCAGCAGCCAGCTCGTGCCGGCGCTGCAGCGGCAGGTGCCCAAATTCGCGATGGGCAAGGTGAGCGAGATCTCCCGGCCCGCCGGCAAGGTCGTGCTGGTCACCTACCAGGGTGACTCCAGCCCCGATCCGGTCACCGGCAAGGTCGTCCGCGACGCGTTCGAGCAGTACCTGTTCTTCCAGAATGGCAAGTTGGTCACCCTGACGCTGTCCGGACCGACCAACGCGGACAACGTCGACCCGTGGAAGATCGTGTCCGAGTCCGTGCGGTGGGCGTGATGACCGAGGCCCTGCGCTGTCAGGACCTGTACCGCTTCTTCCGGGCCGGTGACGAGGAGACCCTTGCGCTGCGCGGGGTCAGTCTGCAGGTGGCTCGCGGCGAGACGGTCGCGGTGGTCGGTCCGTCCGGCTCGGGCAAGTCGACCCTGCTGGGTTGCCTGGCGGGTCTGGACGAGCCGGCCGGGGGAGCGGTCACGATCGGTGGCGAGCAGATCAGCCACCGTCCCGAGCCACTGCGGGCAAAGATCCGCAGCCGGCGGCTCGGCATCCTGCTGCAGTCCGGCAACCTGCTGGCTCACCTCGACGTGAGAGACAACATCCGGCTCGCCCAGGCCGCGGCCGGCCGGAAGCCGTCGCGGTCTCCGGAGAGCCTGCTCGAGGAGGTCGGCCTGAGCGGGCGCGGCCGCGCGATACCGACCGAGCTGTCCGGTGGTGAGCTGGCCCGGGCCGGACTTGCGGTTGCCCTGAGCAACGAGCCGGACGTGCTGCTGGCCGACGAACCCACCGGTGAGCTGGACGGACAGACCGAGCAGGTCGTGCTGGAACTGATCCGGTCGGGAGCCCGCCGGGGTCAGGGTGTCCTGCTGGTGACCCACAGCGCGGTGGTGATGCGGATCGCCGACCGCGTGATCGAGCTACATGACGGACGGATCGTCGCATGACTGAACAATTTCTGACCCCACCCCACCACCCCGGTCAGGTGGTCCGCTGCGTTGACGCGGCCAGGACGTTCGGGCACGGGGACACGGCCGTCGTCGCGGTTCACGGCTGCACCTGCGAGGTCTCCGCCGGGGCCCGGATCGCCATCACGGGCCCTTCGGGCTCGGGGAAGTCCACCCTCCTTCACCTGCTGGCAGGTCTCGAAGCACCAACGAGCGGGGAGGTCAGCTGGCCTTCCTTCGGGTCGACCGCGGTCGAACGGTCCCGCGACATCGCTGTGGTGTTCCAGGGCCCGAGCCTGCTCCCCGCTCTCGACGTACTGGAGAACACGATGATGGCTGCCGTTCTCACCGGGACGGACGAAGCCACTGCGAAGGAACGCGCGCTCGCGGCTCTCGAGATCGTCGGAGTCGCCGCCCTGGTGAACCAGTTGCCCGAGACGCTCTCGGGTGGCCAGGCGCAGCGGGTCGCCGTCGCGCGGGCCCTGACGCTCCGGCCCCGGTTGCTGCTCGCGGACGAGCCGACCGGGCAACTCGACGCGACCACCGGCCGCCACGTCATCAACGTGCTGTTCAAGGCCGCTGATGAAGCCGGCGCCGCTCTCGTCATCACGACCCATGACCAGGCCGTCGGCGATCGGTTCGACGAGCAGTGGGAGATGCGCGACGGCAGACTGTTCACGCCCGTCAAGGGAGAGCTCCTGTGATCGCACTCTGGCTCGGCGGCCTGGTCCGTCGACGTGGTGGCCGACTGCTCGCCACCGCCGCTGGTGTCTCCTTGTCCGTCGCCTTGATCGCAGCGCTCGGCGCCTTCCTGACTGCTTCACAAGCCACCATGACAGCCCGTGCTGCCTCCTCGGTCGCGGTCGACTGGCAGGTCGAGGTCCAGCCCGGCGGCGATCCCGCCGCCGTCCTGAACACGGTCCGTACGACGCCAGGAGTCGGTTCGGCGGAGGCGGTCGCCTTCGGCCGCACCACCGGATTCGAGTCAAGCCTCGGCGGATCCACCCAGACCACCGGGCCAGGCGTCGTCCTCGGCCTGCCGCCCAACTATCGCAACGCGTTCCCGGGGGAGATCCGGCAGCTCACCGGGCGGACGGACGGGGTGTTGCTGGCCCAGCAGACGGCGGCGAACCTGCACGCGGCGCCTGGTGACACGATCTCCATCGGTCGCCCGGGGCTCGCTCCGGTCAAGGTGCAGGTGGCCGGCGTCATCGACCTGCCGCAGGCGGACTCGCTGTTCCAGAAGGTCGGAGCGCCGCCGCAGTCCCAGCCGTCGGCGCCACCGGACAATGTCCTGCTGTTGCCGCAGGCAACTTTCCGGCAGCTGATGGCGCCGGCCGCGGCGACGGATCCCGCGGCCGTGACGACGCAGATCCACGTGCGCCGGAACGCAACGCTGCCGAGTGCACCCGCGAGTGCCTACACGACCGTCATCGGGGCTGCTCACAACCTGGAAGCCGGGCTCGCCGGTGCCGGGGTGGTCGGCAACAACCTGGGCGCGGCCTTGGGCGCGGCCCGCAGCGACGCGTCGTACGCGCAGATCCTGTTCCTCTTCCTCGGCGTGCCCGGCGCGGTGCTGGCGGCTCTGCTGACGGCGGCTCTCGCAGGCTCGGGCGCGATCCGCCGGCGGCGTGAGCAGGCCCTGCTCAGGGTTCGTGGACTGCGGTCCGGTCAGGTGATCGGTCTGGCCGCGATCGAGGCCGGACTGGTCGGGCTCGGCGGCGGTCTGCTCGGCCTCGCGCTGGCGGCGATCGTCGGACGAGTCTCCTTCGGGGCAGCCACGTTCGGAGCCGGCGCCGGATCCACGCTGCTGTGGTTCGGGATCGCCTTGCTGGCGGGACTTCTCGTCGCCGCTGCCACCGTGCTGGTACCGGTTCTGCGTGACCCGAGGACCGGCACGGTCAGTGAGGCGCGTCAGCAGGTCGGGCAGGTCAAGAACCCGCTGTGGATGCGGCTCGGCCTGGACTTCGTGTTCCTGGCGATCTCCTTGCTGGTTTTCTGGGCCTCGAGCAACAACAACTACTCGTTGGTGCTGGCGCCCGAGGGAGTGCCGACCATCTCGGTGTCCTACTGGGCGTTCTTCGGTCCCGCTCTGCTCTGGTTGGGTGGTGCCCTGCTGCTCTGGCGGCTGTCCGCGCTCGCGTTGCAGCACGGACGACGCCCGCTGACCCGGCTGGTCCGGCCGATCACCGGCACGCTGGCCACCACGACCGCGGCGAGCATGTCGCGGCAACGCCGCCCGCTGATCAGGTCGGTGGTGCTGCTGGGGCTGGCGATCTCGTTCGCGGCGTCCACGGCGACCTTCAACTCGACGTACAAGCAGCAGGCCGAGGCCGATGCGATGCTGACGAACGGTGCCGACGTCACCGTCACCGAGTCGCCCGGGGTGATCGTCGGACCGGATGCGGCGAAGCAGTTGACCGCGGCGAGCGGCGTGAAGGGAGTCGAACCGATCCAGCATCGGTTCGCCTACGTGGGGTCGGACCTGCAGGACCTGTACGGCGTACGGCCGGCGTCGATCGGCGGAGCGACCGCCCTGCAGGACGCGTACTTCGTCGGCGGGACGGCCCGGCAGTTGATGGACACCTTGGCCAAGCAGCCTGACGCGATCCTGGTCAGCGACGAGACGGTGAAGGACTTCCAGCTGTCCCCGGGTGATCTGTTGAAGCTCCGGCTGCAGGACAGCAAGACCAAGGCGTTCCGGAGCGTGTCGTTCCACTACGCCGGGATCGTGAAGGAGTTCCCGACCGCGCCGAAGGACAGCTTCTTCGTCGCGAACTCCGACTATGTGGCACGGGCGACCGGGAGCAACGCCGTCGGCGCGTTCCTGGTCGACACCGGCGGCTCCGGGCAGCAGGCCGTTGCCACCCAGTTGCGGCAGCAACTCGGCGCGTCGGCCAACGTGACCGATCTGACCCAGGTCCGGTCCAAGATCGGTTCGAGCCTGACATCGGTCGATCTGTCCGGGCTCACCAGGTTCGAGCTGGTCTTCGCCATCCTGATCGCAGCCGGGGCGGGCGGTCTGGTGCTGGCCCTCGGGTTGGCCGAGCGGCGGCGGGCGTTCGCCATCGCGACCGTCCTCGGAGCAAGTCGACGGCAGCTGCGTGGGCTGGTGTTGAGCGAGGCGATCACCGTCACCGTCGGTGGGCTGATCGGAGGTGGTCTCGTCGCCTGGCTGCTGGCACGGATGCTGGTCAAGGTCATGACCGGTGTCTTCGATCCGCCGCCGTCCGCGATCGCGGTGCCGTGGCTCTACCTGATGGCGACGGTGCTGGTCGCGGTAGGCGCCATTCTGGCCGGCGCGCTGGCCAGCGCTCGCGGCTCCGCGCGGCCGCCGGTGGAGGAACTACGCGAACTGTGACCGGTTTTCTCAGCGTCAACTCAGCGAACAGGTCCTACCGTTGGCTAGGTGGGGATCAGCAGCGACCGGCGCGTGGTGGTCGTCGTCGAGGACGACGAGACGATCGGCCGCCTGCTGGACCGGGCTCTCGAGAGCAACGGGTACCGGTCGTTGTGGTTCCGTGACGGGCGCTCCGGCCTGGCGGGAGCGCGCCGCGAGCAGGCCGAGGTCGTCCTCCTTGACCTCGGCCTGCCCGATCTGGACGGCATCGAGGTCGCGCGCCGGCTCAGGTCGGAGCTGCCGGAGCTGCTGCTGGTCATCCTCACCGCCCGGAGCGACGAGATCGACATCGTTTCCGGCCTGGACGCGGGGGCGGACGACTACCTGCTCAAGCCGTTCAGCCTCACTGTCCTGTTGGCCAGGTTGCGGGCCCACCTCCGGCACCGCTCCACCTCGCGCACCGGCGGGCCGGTGCGGATCGCTGACCTGGTCCTCGACGGCGCCGCCCGGCGGTGCACTGTCGGCGGTGCCGAGCTGGCCTTGCGGCCGAAGGAGTTCGAGCTACTCGAAACGCTTGTGCAGAACGCCGGTTCGGCGGTTTCGCGGGAGGACCTGATGGCCAGGGTCTGGGACGAGAACTGGTTCGGGTCGACCAAGACGCTCGATGTCACGATGGCCTCGCTGCGCCGGCGGCTCCAGGAAGCGGGGGAGGCGGGCCAGGTGCCCGCGAGGCTGCCGACGCTGAACACGCTCCGGGGTCACGGCTATCGGCTCGACCCACCCGACGAGCCGCTCTGACGTTCGCGCGGTATTTGGTTCAGACGACGTAGCCGCTCTCATCCAGGCGGGTGATGATCAGGGCGCCTGGGGCCGGGAGCCTTGGGCTATGAGTGAAGCGAGGGTCACTGCGCTGGGTCATGCCGGGTTGCGTGTCGACGCGCCGGGAGTCCGCTTGCTGGCTGATCCCTGGTTGTCTCCGGGCGGTGCCTTCCTCGGCGCCTGGTTCCCGTTCCCGGACAACTCGCACCTGCTGACGCCGGACCTGCTCGACGTGGACCTGGTCGTCGTCTCGCACGAGCATCTGGACCACCTCGACCTCGACCTGATCGCCGGCCTGCCCGCACAGATCCCGGTGGTGATCCCGCGCTATCCGTCCACCATCATGCAGCGCCGGCTCCGGGCGATAGGCCGCACCCGGGCCGTCGTACTCGATGCCTGGCAGCGGTATCCGCTCGGTGACGATCCGGACGATTGGCTGACCGTCATCCCTGAGCAGTGCCCGATGAGCCACGACGCCGCCGTCCTGATCAAGGTCGCCGGGCGGAGCGTGCTGCACACGAACGACGCGCGGATCTCGCTGGCGCAGACGCGGCGCGCGATGGCCGAGGTGGGCGGGGAGTTCGACCTGATGGGTGTGCAGATGTCCGGCGCCAGTTGGCACCCGGTGCGCTACGAGTACGACGAGGCCGAGCGGGAGCGGATCTCGACGATCAAGCGGATCGGCAAGTTCAAGGCGGTCACCCGGCTGCTCCGTAGTATCCAACCGCGGCTTGTGATGCCGTACGCCGGGCCGCCCTGCTTCCTCGACGACGACCTGTTCGAGCTGAACAGCGGCCTCCGCCCAGGTGGCATCTTCCCGGACCAGGGTGAGGCGCTGGCGTGGCTTGCGGAACGCCTTCCGCAGCAGCCGGGCGTCTGTCTGCTACCGGGCGACGCGGTCGGGCTGGGTGACCTCGAGGTCTTCCGTGATCCGCACTGGCAGGAGTTCTCGCTCGAGGCCGGTGTGCGAGAGCGACGCCGCTACCTGGAGGCCTATGCCGCCCGACGCCGACCTGCGATCGAGGCCGCCTGGGCCGCGAACCCGTTGCCGGCCGCGGGCTTCGCGGAGAGGTTCAAGGCGCACTTCGAGTCGCTGGGCACGCTCTCAGAGTACTTTCTGGCCCGGATCGGTATGACCGTCCGCTTCGAGGTGTCCGGGCCTGGCGGGGGTGTCTGGGACGCGCACATCGGACCTGATCGGGTATGGGTCGAACTGGACGGCGGGGAGGGGCACGCCGACTACCGGCTGGTCCTCGACGGCCGCTGGCTGGACGGTGTGATCTCCGGCCGCACCCGCTGGGAGGAACTCCTGCTGTCGCTGCGATTCACCGCCCGGCGGCAGCCGGATCGCTACAACGACTATTTGGTCGGTCTGCTGAAGCACGCCGACCGCGCGGCGCTCCGAGCCGTGGAGCGGTTCGAGGATGCCCGTGATCCCGAGGAGACCATCGAGATCACCGTCGGTGGCGAGCAGTTGCAGGTGGGCCGGTTCTGCCCGCACGCCGGCGAAGACCTGGCTGAGACCGGGGTCGTCGTCAACGGCGTCCTTCGCTGCCTGGGGCACAACTTCGAGTTCGACCTCACCACCGGCAGTTGCCTCAACGCCCGCTGCGAGCCTTTGGTCGTGAGACCTGCCTACATCTCCGAGGCTGTCTGATTGCCTTCAGCCACGCGACTCCGGCTGCCGCTGGTGTAGCAGGCGCTGCTGTCGAGGTGTTGGACGCGCAAACGCAGCCTCACGTTGGGCTGTGGACAACTCAGTCCTTTTCACCAGCTCTGCGTCCACAGGTCTACGGTTGCTGTGGACAACTTGGCGGGTTTCGGTGCCTCACGGAATCCCTTATCTATAACGGGTTCTCGGCACAGAAACTGTCGGCGGCCCCGTCTACAGTTATCGGTATGGATCTCGTGGAGATGCGGCCGGTGTGGTCGATGAGTGGCAGCGAACAGCTGACCGCCCTCGACGCGCTGTACGACGAGATCAGCCGGCTGGAAACCTACCGGCTCCAGGTCCTGGCCGGCTTCGACGCCGGCGGCCACGCCAAGGAGCTCGGCGCCCGCGACACCGCCGAACTCGTGTCGTTTCGGCACCGCCTCGACAAGGCCGACGTCCGCCGCGACCTCAAACTGGCCGCGGCGCTGCCCAAGTACGAACTCGTCTCCGCCGCCCTGCCCACCCCCGGCCTCGACGGCGACGAGCCTGGCAGCGAGCGCGACCCCGCCGCACCAGACAGCGACCAGACCGGCGAGGACCAGACCACCGGTGACGAGCAGGCCGACGAGGAGAACGCCGACGGCGCCGCGGGTGGGGACGTTCCGGTGCTGCTGCATTTGGCGCAGGCGAGGGCGATTGTGTCCGCGTTGGAGAAGGTCCCGACCACGGTGCCGGTGGAGGATGTGGTCGCGGCGGAGGAGCAGATGGTGCGGGCCGCGCGGCACCTGCCGCCCGGAGATCTGCGCGACCTCGGCCGGCAGATCCTGGAGTTGCTCGACACCGACGGACCCGAACCGGCCGAGGACAAGGCCTACGCCCGCGAGGCGTTCTGGATGAAGAACGCCGACCACGGCCTGAAGTTCGGCGGGTTCCTCGCCAACGAGAACGCCGAGTTGCTCAACACCCTCATCGACGCCAACGCCAAACCGCACAAGACCATCGACGGCGAACAAGACCCCAGATCCCGTGACAAGCGGCAGGCCGACGCGTTGACCACGGTGCTGAACGCCGCCGCCGGTGCCGGCACCACCGGCCACGGCGTCATCAAACCCCACATCACCGTCACCATCGACCTCACCGACCTCCAAAACGCCGTCGCCGCCACCAGCAACGGCAACGGCGAGAACGCCGAAGGCAGCGGGAACGGCGGGCTCGGCGGGCCCGGCGGGCCGGGCGGGTTTGATGGGCTGGGTGCCCTCGACCACACCAACCCGGGGTTCGGCCGGTTCGTCTACGGCGGCAACCTGTCCGCCGCCGCCGTCCGGCGGCTGGCCTGCGACGCGGGCGTCGTCCCGATCATCCTCGGCTCCGACTCCGAACCTTTGGATGTGGGGAAGGAGGAGCGGTTCGTCAACCGGGCGATGCGCCGCGCGCTGAACTTCCGTGACAGGGGCTGTGTCGTGTGCGGTGCACCGCCGATCCAGTGCGATGCCCACCACCTGATCCATTGGATCGACGGCGGCCCGACCGCGATGTGGAATCTGGTCCTGCTCTGCCGGGCCCATCACATCCAGATCCACCACGGCCACTGGACGATCACCATCACCGGCGGCCGCGTGAATGTCACCCGACCCACCTGGGCCGAACCCGGCCGCCTCCCACGCCTCAACCGCCGACGACCACCCGGCGCACCTGAACATGGCGCGCCCGGTTCACCCGATTCAGCCGGCGCGCCCGAGTCTTCCGGCGCGCCCGGCGACGAGGGACCACCGCGCCCTGCCCCGGCCTGGCCGTACACCAGCGACATCCCCTGGATCACCCCCGAGGAAACCGCACGCCTCAACCCTTGGGGCGACGAACCACTCCACGCCACACCCGCGCGCACCCCAAGCAGCGCAGCGACCGACACCACCTGGAAGGCGCCCTGGGACGACGACCACGACACCGGATCCCCCGGCCCGTAAACCCCACGCCAAGTCGCCCTCCCGCGACCTTGACTGACGCCGGTCCGGGCGGCGCATCGAACACCACCGGCCAGAGGATCGTGTTCGGGCTGTGCAAGGCGATCACGTCGCCATGCTGGATGCCGAGCTCGGTGAAACCGGCCGCCACTACGGGGTTGCAGGAGCCTGCTCTCCTCATACCGTGCGGCGCCGCCGGCGGCGGGCAGCGACCGTGCGGCGCCCGCCGGCGGGTGCGGGCACGGAACCACCCCGTTATCGCGGAAGAATCCGAAGTACCTTCACCTACCCGCAGCGCTAGAGGCACGAGGTGCCCTGTCGTCATTGAGCGGCGAGGGACTCGCGTGGACCGGAATCCGCTGGACGGGGCGCTGGAGGTCGGCGGCGCCGATTACGAAGAGGGCGGTGAGGGCCAGGTAGTGCAGGGTGCGGCCGACGGTTGGCCGGTCGAGGTACTCGCGGTCGGCGGCCACGCGGAGGGGGACCAGGACCTCCAGGTAGTAGGACTCGACATCGGGCCAGTCGGCAGGAGGGACAGCCGAGCGTTCGCGGTAGTAGAGCTGGGCGGGCCCGGTCAGTCCCGGCCTTGCCATCAGCACGGACCGGCACGACGAGGGATATCGCCGGGCCAGGGCGTCGCTCTCGGGGCGCGGGCCGACCAAGGTCATCTGACCGCGCAGCACGTGCCATAGCTGGGGGAGTTCGTCGATCGCGGTCCGGCGTAGGAAGGCGCCGAGCCCGGTGATCCGGGCATCCGCCTGGGCGGTGACTCCGGGGCCGGAGGCTACCTCTCGCATGGTTCGCAGCTTGTAGAGGACGAACCGCCGGCCGTGCTCGCCGACCCGGGACTGGTTGAAGAACACCGGGCGGCCACTCGTCAGCAGGATCAGCCCTGCGATGACTGCAACGAGAGGCAGCAGGACCACCAGCGTGACCGCCGCCACGACGATGTCCAGCCCGCGCCGCGCGGGGCCGACTGCACCGTAGCCAGGTCGAACTTCGCCGCGGTGCCGGGCCGGGGCGCGGAGACGGCTGCTCAGTGACATGGTCTGCTCCTCATTCTCAGCCGGTGCCGGCGGCAACGAAAATGGCGGCGAACGCTGCGGCTGCCAGGTCGCACTCGTGTGCGAACCCGCGGTCGTCGGTTGGCATGGCCGAAGGGGTCATGTGGGTTGCGAGCTGGGTGCCATGGCTCCGCAGCTGGACGAGATTGGTCCACAACGGGTTGGGCAACAGGTCGGGGCCGAGCAGACTGACGATGTTGCCTTCGTAGTGCTGCCGCCACGTCCAGATGTCGACCGCCCGCGCGCCCGCCGCGACCGGTACGTCGATGTAGGTGGCAGTGTCTTTGGCTGCCTGGTCCGGCGAACCCTGGTATCCGTTCGGCTCGGCCAGCGCCTTGCGCGCCTGCAGCATGGTGAGCTGTGGCCAGCCCTGGTCCCGGACCCGCTTCCAGGCGTCCGACTGGGCTTCGCGCTTGGTGATTCCCCACTTGGCGTAGGTGGCGTCGTCGAGCAGACCGGTGCTGAGGTCGAGTCTGTCGATCAGCCCGGCGCGGAGATAACTCTCGACGGCCGCTGCAGTGGCGGCCGGGTACTTCAGCCGGACCCGCTGAGCACAACCGAGCTGGTTGGTCCCTAGCCAAGGTAGACAGCCGAGCTCGGGCACGACGGCGTCCACCAGCAATTGCTTGCCGGGGGCAACCTTGGTCAGCTGGGTCTTCGCCTGCCGGAGGAATTCGGCAGCATCGGCCATCGTGGTGAGGCCGTCGCCGTAGCCGATCTCGTCGGAGATCTTGAACCCGACGACGCCCGGCACCTTGGCCAGCTCGCCGAGGCGGGTGATCGCCTGGGCGAAGGAGTCCGGCCCCTGCTGCCAGCGGCTGACCAGGTCGGTCTCCCACCAGATGGCGACTCCGCGTTTGTGCAGTGCCTTGGCCAACGCGACGTACTGGTCTCCAGCCGGTACGCCTGGCCCGGAGGCGGGGTTTGTCGACGGCTGGGCTTTGCTCTGGACCGGCGGCGGTGTCGCCGTGCCGCTGGCTCCGGTGGAGGTCGCTGTAGGGCTGCTCGCCGGTTGATTGCCGGAGCAGCCTGTGACCAGGAGAAGCGCCAGCGTGGCGATTGCTACGGCCTTCATGTCGACGCCTCCGCAGGTACCGGGGTCCTGTTGCCACGCTGCCTGGGCAGCCTGGTAAGCCGGAGCAGGAGGTAGACGAGCAGCGCGTCCGTGGACAGGTAGGCGGCCGTCGACGCGACCGCGGCTCCGAGCGCACCGAAGCGGGGAATCAGCAGCAGGTCGAGCACCACCGTGATGACGAGACCTGCCCCAAGGACGATCGAGTTGAGTCCGGGGGTGCCACGCCCGTACAAGTAGGCACTGGCAACCCCGGAGCCGCCCGCCAGCAACATGCCCGCCAGCAGGACCCGGGCCGGCGTGACAGCCGGACCGAACTGGGCGCCGTACAGCAGGCGCATCACGGGCGAGGTCAGCAGTGCCACGGGCAACGCGGCGACCGCGATGCCGACCAGCGTCGGCCGGACCGTGCGGCGCGCCGTGGCGGCCGCCTCCGTCCCTCCGAGACTTGCCAGCCTCGGGTAGAAGACCCACGTCAGAGCCGTCCCCGGCAGCCTGAGCAGTTCCGCGTATTTCGACGCGACGGCGTATGCGCCCAGTACTGCCGGGCCTGCCATCGCGCCGAGGATCGCGAAGTCGAGCCGCAGATTGAGCAGCGTGATGAGTCCGCCGACCTGACCGCGGAGTCCATACGACGCGACCTGCCGGCCCAGGGCGCGATCCGGCCGACCCCACCAGCCGCGGTCACCCCGGGCCAGGCCGAGCCGTCGCCAGCCGAGCCGTCCGCTGACCCGCCGCCAGGCCTCGACGGCGACGACCAGGTCTGCCAGCGCCAGCCCGACGATGATGGCGGCAACTCCGTGGATCCCGATCAGTAACGGCAGCAGGTAAGCGGGAAGGAAGGCGAGCTCCTCGGCGGCGATCACGATGTCGCCACCGCGTCGGTCTTCCAGGCCCTGGAGAGCCGTCTTGCCGATGGTGAGGAACAGTTGGGTCGACACCGTTGCTCCGGCCGCCGCGATCATCCACTCAGATTCGTGCGGGAAGAACACCTTGGCGATCAGCGGTGACACAACCACCCACGCGACCGTGCCGGCCAGGCCACCGCCGAAGCCGAGCACGATGAGCGTCGGCCACAACCGCGGCAACGTCCGTCGGGGTGCGGCGAGGAAGTAGGCGAGAGCGCCGGGCAGTCCGAGCACGCAGAGCACGCCGACCAAGCCGGGCAGCATGCGCAACAACGCGTACTCACCGACCGCCGCCGGGCCGCCGATCCGCGCGACCACGACCGTGGCGAGCGTCAGCCCGGTGATTGCCAGCCCGCGGGCCGAGCAGTTCGCGAGCACGGTGCGGAAGAGCTCGCCGGTGACCGGGATCCGCAACCGCGGCCCGCTCACGACGGCCGCCTCTGCTGGTCCTGCATCACCAGCACGAGGGCCGCGACCAGCCCGAGCCAGGTCCAGAGATGGCGGAAATGGAGCACCTCGTAGAACCCTGCCGCTGTCGCCATCACCGGTCCTATCACGGCCAGCAGCCAGGCTCTTGGAACGTGGTCGGCGTACGCCTTCGGCAGCGTGCCCACCACCAACCGGACACAGCGAGCGAACACGGCGACTCCCAGCACCAGCAGGCCGAGCGCGCCGATCAGCCCGCGCTCCAGCAGGGTGGCCAGATAGTCGTTGTGTGCCTCCTTCACGTACGGCGCCTGGTGGGCGGCGAGCGTCGCCTTCGTACGGGCCGGCCCATAGCCGGTGGCGTCTCCCTGCAGGAAGAGATCGGCACCCTCGTTCACGATCGTCGCGCGCTCGCTGGTGGAGCTGCCGCTCCGGCCGAAAGAGTCGCGCAGCAGCGGGACGCTCCCGGCTGCTGCTTCACGGATCTGGCCGAGGTCCACCCGCGGCATCACGAACACGGCGACCATTCCGGCTACCAGAACGGACGCGGCGAGGGTGGTCAGGCCCGCGAGGGCGCCGAGTCGCCGGTACCTGCTGACCGCGAAGCACAGCACCAGCCCTACGAGCAGCGTGAGCATGGCTCCGTTCGACCCGGTGAAGCCGATCGCGGTCAATACCAGGATGTAGGCGATCCGCCGCACTCCAGGCGAGCGCGGACACTGGCAGGCGCCCATTACGAACAGCGAGACGACCAGGTAGTTCCCCGCCAGGTTCGGATCGCCGAAGGTGTACGACGCCCTGACGCCGTCCTTGGCAGAGACTCCACTGAGTGCGTTGATGCCGAGCAGGTAGGCGGCGGCCATCACGCCTGAGTAGATCGGTGCGGTCCGGCACCAGGCCCGGGTGACGACGGCGACGATGGTGGGGTTTTGACGGCCCAGCGCCAAAGCAGCCGACCACGCGAGCAACAGGACATCCTGGGCCAGGACCAGACCGACGCCGACGGGTGCCTCCGACACGTACGCGGCGAACGCACCGCCGAGCAGCAGACCCGCGATCCCTGCCAGATAAGGCACTTTGACCGGAAGGTGCTCGCGAACGGACCACAACAGGGCGAGCACGATACACAGCGTCATACCCACGTCGGCCAACGCGGTGTTGCCCGGCCCGGCGGGGACGAGGAACGGCAGCAGACAGACGGTGAGCCCCATCATCGTCGCCAGCACGTCGCCGCGGGGGAGGTCGGGCCGGTCGATCCGGCCGGGGGAGCGCTGGGGTGTTTCGATCGTCATGGTCGTCAGCCCTGTTCCTGCTGTGTTGTTGGCGGCCAGGGTGGAAGCCCGGCCAGCAAGGTGAGATGGCTGCCGCCGAACTCGTCGGAGTTCGCCAGCGCCGCGATCTCGCCAAGCCCGGTAAGGGCGGCGCTGTACCAGAGCTCAGCCGGCAGGCCCAGGGTGCGGAGCCCGTCGCGGAGGTATTCACGGACCAGATCGGGCAGCCAGCCCCGGCTCAGCAGGCCGTAGCTGATGCCCGGGCCGAACCCGACATGCCGGAGGCCGCGATGCCGGAGTACTCGATGGCCTGGACGGGTGTGGCGGTCCAGGTAGAGGCAGTAGCTCAGCGCGAACCGGATCAGATCGCGCAGCGGACAGCCGCTCCGCGTGCCGCCTTCCCAGTCGATCACTCCTGAGATCGCGTCGTCCGCTACCAGCAGATTGCCGAACCAGTAGTCGCCATGCACGACGGTCTGCGCCACTGCGTGGCCGCTGAGCTGTCGATCCGCTGCGGCGAGTCTGATCAGCGCGGCCTCGAGGTGCGGGTGTGCGTGCCAGCGGTCGCGCAGTTGGGCGCTCACTTGCCCGGCCCACGTGATGGGGGCCGGTTCGCCGGCAGTGGCGGTCTGGAACCTGCGGAGCCACCCGCCGGCCAACGCGAAGTCAGCGGCGACCAGCCGGGACCGCCCGGTATGAAGCCAGCGGTGGTACGGGACGCTCATCGGCGTACCGGGTAACGCGGTCGACACCAGCGCGGGCAGCCCGCCGCTGTCCAGCGTTTCGACGTACTGCGGGATCGTGCCGGCGATGCTCCCCAGACGGGAGTCGCGCAGCTGGATCAGCATGGTCGTCTCGCGTCTGATCGCCGCGGCGGCCGCGGGCGTGGCCGGGATCTTGATCGCCACCGCCCCGGTGGGTCCGGTCGGATAGGTGTTCGCGGCGGGCGTGACGACGAAGGTGAGCTTGGCGTCCGGATCGCGGGAGGCGGCGATCAGGACGCCGCGAGTGGCCGGCGCGAACAGCACCTCGTGGACTGAGCCCGGCAGCGGGTGGACGGCTCTGGTTGCCTCGGTCATGAGCGCCTCCCCACCAGTGCGCGGCCGGGTGCGATCGCTCCGGTCCAGCTCCAGGGCAGGATCCGGGCCAGGCCAAGCAGCGCGGATGCCGGTAGGGCGGTGATAGCCAGTCCCGGCGGCACGGTGGCGATCGCGGTCCAGAAATGCCGGACCGCAG
Organism: Kribbella alba; assembly: GCF_039529635.1. Taxonomy (NCBI): domain Bacteria; kingdom Bacillati; phylum Actinomycetota; class Actinomycetes; order Propionibacteriales; family Kribbellaceae; genus Kribbella; species Kribbella alba. The sequence continues at coordinate 261,937 of NZ_BAAANE010000007.1, forward strand.
CCTCGCTGTCGTCGATCATCACGATCGCGCTCCGCATCGTGGGCAGCACGATGAACTCCCGCTCGACCTCGACGGAGAACCGCCGCGCGAGCCGGCGCAGCCTGCGGCGGGCAAACGGCCGGTGGTCGAGCAGGACGACAGGCAGGTCCGGTGCGAGCCGGCCGACTCCCGCGGCGTCGGTCGTACGCGCGTCTATCTCGATCGTTCCCAGCGGGCACAGCGCCATCCAGGGCGACAGCCGAGGATGTGGCCCGCGGGCCTGCTCGGGGACACTCATCGCGCCACCACTCCGGCCGTCCGCTCGGTCGAGTAGACCTGGTCGAGTACCTCGCCCAGCCGCTCCGAGTCGAAGTCGCTCCCGGCCCGCGTCCGCCCCTGCCTGACCAGCCGTTCCGCTGTCCGCGGATCGTCCAGTACGCCGTCGATGGCGGCGGCGAGCAGTTCCGGCCGACCCGGCGGAACCAGCACGCCGCTCTCGCCCGGCACCACCAAATCCGGCACCGAGTTGACCGCCGTGGCCACCACTGGAATGCCGCACCGCATAGCCTCGACGACGGCACACGGCAGACCCTCGTACCGACTGGCCATCGCGAACACGTCGAAGGCCGGCAGCAGACTCGCCACGTCGGTTCGTTCGCCGGCGAACACGAATCGCTCGGCAAGACCGGCCCGGCGGACGAGTTCCGTTGCCTCGGCAAGGCCCGGTCCGGAGCCTATCCACACGGTGACCGCGTCGGTGTGCCGCAACTTGGCGGCCGCCGCGATCAGATGCTCGGGCGCCTTCTGGTAGTCGATCCGCCCGACCGTCCCGACCACTGGCGTCAGCTCGCCGATGCCGAGCCGGGCTCGGGCCACCCCCCTCGTCTCCGCTGTTCGCGGAACCGTGATCGCCTCGACCACGGGCGCGATCGTGCGCAGCGTGGACGGCCTGGCCAGACCTCGGCGCAGCGCCTCCGTGGCCACGCCGGTGCCGATCGCCAGCACCGCATCCGTGATCCGCGCCAGCCGTCGCTCGATGCCGATGTACGCCGCCTTGCGGAGCGGGCTCTGGAACTCGTGGAACGGGAAGCCGTGGTAGGTGTGCACGATCAGCGGGACCTCGGCACGATGTGCGGCGACCCGGCCCAGGGCTCCCGCCTTCGCGCTGTGCGTGTGGACCACGTCGTACCGACCGGTCCGGCAGCGCTCGGTGAGCTCCCGAAGGGCGGTGAGGTCGTCCCGCGGAGAGAGCGGTGCCACCAGCGACGGCAGCAGGATCACCTCCATCCCCGCGGCTTCGGCGCGGTCGGTCAGTGGCCCGCCCTGGCCGGTGATGATGGTCACGCGGTAGCGGTCGGGGTCGAGGGGGAGGACTCCCCGCAGCGCCACGCCGCCCGCGCCCGCGATGAATCTGGTGACGATCTGGGCGACTTCGATCCGCTGCGTGCTGTGCATCAGTGGACTCCGTTCGAGCGGACGGCGGCGAGGGAGGTGGCGAGCAGTTCGGACAGGCCGGCGCCGGGCTCCTTACCGAGCTGCAGCTCGACGCAGGGGAGTCGTGCTGTCAGGGTCGCGGCGACCTGCTGGACCTGCGGATGCACCGGCCCGCATCTGGTGGCGAGTGCCAGGACCGCTACCAGCGGCCAGAATCGGCGTAACTCGCCGCCGGCGTAGGTTCCGGCCACCAGGCCACGGGCGGCCTGGCCCGCGCTGATCGGCCTGACCTGAGGCGCAGCACCCGCCCCGCGGCGTAGGACGACGATCAAGCTCGGCCGCAGCGACCTCGCTCGGCCGGTCCAGGTGTGTTCCCGCCGGTGATGGAAGGCGCGCTTCCCACCCGGCAGGTCGGTCAGCTCGGCCGGCAGCCGAAGGGGCTCGGCCAGGCCGTGGGCCACGGTTCCGTCGCAGACCGCGATGTTGTCGCAAGTCGCTCGCGCCCCCGCGGCGAGTTCTCGTGACACCAGGCTGGACTTGCCCACGCCGCCGGGTCCGGCCAGCATCACCGCGACTCCGTCGACCTCCACGACGGAGACGTGCAGTGGCGCGAAGCCTTGCTGCACCGCGAGCCACAGCGCCGGATAGTGAACCAGGACCTGCCCGGTGAGTGCCCGGTGGCGGGCGGGTAAGAGGCGTGCAGCCGCAGACTCCCTGGCGGTCGGCGTCCAGCGGCTGGAGACCTGCAGTCCGTCTTCGTCGAGCGACCAGCGCTGGCTGAACCCGGAACCGCCGACGCTGTCGATGATCGCCTCGCCCTGCCCGGTCGCCCAGGCGCCGCGAGTGATCGGCTCGCAGCGCGCCGTCCCGAAGCGCTGTCGCTTCGCCTCGAGCGAGACGACGAGGTTGGGCAGGTCAAGGCTGGGGATCAGCTGCTGGTCGGCCGTACCGGTGGCGGCGAGGGTCGCGCGGACCAATCCGGGATCGCCCTCGATCGCCACACGCTGTCCGGCCGTGTGGATCAGCACGTTCACGCCGCTCACAGGAACCTGCCGAAGCGGCGCCTGGCCGGGCCCTTGACGATGCCGAGGACCGGCCAGCGAACGGCCTTGAGTACGTCGTCGAGGTCGTCGAGGCGGCGCAGTAGGACAGTCCCGGCCGAGATCACCACGACGCCGGCCGTCATCTCGTCCTGTGGGGTGACTGCCGACAGCCCGGTGAACCGCACGTTGGCGAACGGCACGCCCTCGTCCGCGTCGAGCTCGAAGACCCCGCTGCCGGACTCGTCGATCCCTGCCGGTGAGCTGGACGTGCTCCTCAGCTTGCGTGGCGTCGACGAGAAGCCCGACAGCGCGAACAGCAGTTGGCTGACGGTGTCGGTGTCCGATTCGTCCGCGCCCATCAGCACCACCGCGTCGACGCCCTGCCGCCGGGCCGCGAGTGCCATCGTGTTGCGCAGTGAGCCGATCTCTTCGGTCGACTTGCCCAGCACCGGGGCGTGCAACAGGTGGGCCAGCGCCCGAACGCTCGCGACGCGTGGGCGCGTCGTCTCGAGGATCGCCGCGGCGGTCAGGCCCAGGATCAGCCCGAGCAGCACCGCCAGCGCGGCCTGTGGGAGCAGCGCCGACTTCACCTGGACGACCTCGGGCTTCGTCCCGATCTGCACCACGATGTCGCGGGTGGCGTCGGCGACCACGAGCGTGGACCGCTGGCTGGTCAACTGGGCCAGCAGTTGGTCCGCGGACTGGATCTGGGTCTGGAGATTCGCCCGGGCGTTGATGTCGGCGATGCCGCGCAGTTGGTCGGCGAGCTTGTCGCGATGAGCTGCCGCGTCCTGGACCTCCTTGTCCAGCTTGGCTTTCGCGTCGTTGAACACGGCGCGGTCGCCGTTGTTCATGAACAGCGCGACCCGGTCGGCCAGCGCCGACACGATCTTCGCGGCCGCGAGCGGGTCATGGTCGGTCACGCTGAGCTCGACGATCGACGACTCACCGAGCCGCTGGGCCGCGACATGGGTGGCGGCGAAATCGACGACGCCGCGCTGCACGCCCGCCTCCTTCAGCGAGGCCTCCAGGACGCTCGGTGTCGTTGCCAGCGCCAGCACCCGACTGCTGATCCCCTCGGCCTCGGTCGCCGACTTCGGCGCGCCGGACAGTGCCTGCAGGCGGATCGAGGCCAGGGAGACCGCGGGTTTGTCCGCGTGCAGCCCGATCGCGACCGCGACCGGCAGCAGGATGCACACCAGGATGATCCCCAGGTGGGCCCGCACGATCCGACGGAACATCTCTTCGATGGTCATCGTTGCGCCCTTCGTCCATTGTTCTGGTTCACGGCAGCACCAGCACTGCCTTGGTCGCGGAACTGGACAGGCCGACCGTGTCGGTCACCGTGACCTTGACCGTGAACAGCCCGATCGAGGCGTAGGTGCAGGTGGTGGTCGGAGTCGTCTGCGGCGGTTTCGCCGCGCCACTGCCGCAGTCGAACTGATAGGTCGCTATCGGTGACTTGTCGACGCTGGTCGAGCCCGAGGCGTCCGCGATGACGGACTGCTTGGTCTTGATCGACGACTTGTTCAGCTTGAGCACCGCGGTCGGTGGCACGTCGGCGAGGATCTTGACCTGTGCCGTCGCACGGCTGCTGATGCCGGCGGTGTCGAGCACCGTCACCGAGGCGGTGAACGTGCCGGCGTTCGGGTAGCTGCAGACCGTCGTCTTCGTCGTCAGCGGACCAGTCGTCTGGCCGTTCCCGCAGTCGAAGCTGTAGCCGGCCAGCGGTCGTCCGTCGGCGTCCGACGAAGCGGAGGCGTCCAGCGTGACCTGTTGCGGCCGGTAGGCCTGACTAGGCGTGGCCGTCAGTCTCGCGGTCGGCAGACCGTTGGGCTTGACCACCACCGGTGCTCCGGTCCAGGTGTCGCTCAGACCGGCCGCATCCGTGACCGTGACGGTCGGAGTGAACGTGCCGGCCGCAGCGTAGCTGCAGGTGCCGGTCGACTGCGTCAGCGCCGTGCCGTTGCCGCAGGCAACCTGGTAGCCACTGATCGGAGCACCGAGTGGTGCACTGGTCGAGGCATCCACCGCGACGTCCAGGGGTGCGAAGCCGGTGCCCGGCGTGGCCGTCACCCTCGCAACAGGACCGACGTACTCGAAGGCTCCGAGGTCAGCGAAGACGATCGGTCCGGTGCCCGTGTTCGCGACCAGCGGGTCGTCCGCCGGTGCCGTGCCGTCCCGGTTGGTCGCGGTCCAGGCAGCGGGCGTGGTGTCGGCCGCGTCGATAGCCGGCGAGGCGCTGGTGAGGTGCAGGTTGCGGCCGGTGAGGTCCGCGAAGCGAGGGTTGGCCGCGTTGCCGGTGGGCTCCTGACCGCTGACTGTCCGGAACGCTGCCATCGTCGAGTAGGGCTGCGATGCCCACTCGAAGATCGGCCCGTTGGCGGCGGTCTGGAACACCAGGTCGCGGTCCAGTGTGGTGCCCGGGCTCGACGACTCGTCGACCCTGATCTCACCGATCGTCCTGGTGCTGCCGACGGCGTTGTCCATCGCCACGTTGTCGCGGATGGTGGCCCCGCTCGAGCCCCCCTCGAAGTTGATCCCGGCGGTGGCGTTGCGCACCACCGTGTTGGCGATCACCACCGAGCCCGGTGCGCCGAAGTCGTCGATGCCGTGGTCGCCGTTGTCGTACACGACGTTGCGCCGGACGGTCGTACCGGTGGCGCCGGTGTAGGACTCGATGCCCGAGTCGTCGTTGCCATAGGTCAGGTTCGCCTCGACCAGGGTTTGCTGCGAACCCGAGCTGACGTCGATGCCGGTCGCGATCCGGGTCGCCAGTCGTCTGTTGCCATACGCAATCACACCGGCCACCGTCACCCGCGTGCTGCCCTGCACGCTGACGCCGTGGAACTGGTTGTCGTGACTGACGGAGGTCTGCAGCGAACTGTCGGTCGAGTTGAAGAACCGAACCCCGATCGAGAGGTTGAAGGAGGACTGGACACCGGTCAGCGTGGCGTTGGTGGAGGCATCCACCGTGACACCGGGCGCCCCTTCCTGGGCCACGTCGACGTTGCTGACGGCGACCCGCTGGGTCCGGTCCAGGTACACCCCGTTGAAGTTCTGCTGCCGGAACGCGAAGCCTGAGACGGCGACATCACTGACCTGCCGGAGCAGTACTCCGAAGCTGCGGGCGCCGGCGGAGACGATGTGGCCCGTGGCCGGGTTGGTCCCGCCGGTGTCGACGTACAGGGTCGCCGCCGCGGTGTCGTAGAACCAGCTACCGGACGTGGTGGTGGTACTACTCGTTGCCTTGGGCATAGGTTGTCCGTCGAGGAAGACCTGGGCCGGGACGACGGCGTACGCGTGCTTCCAGGCGGTGGTCGTGGTGGCGGTCCAGCCGGCGGCGTCGGAGACGTCGTTCGAGCCGACGATGACCGCGTTCGGTGAGGTCGCCTTGAGCGTGATCGGGTTGGCCGGTTCACCGCTGCTGGTGATCTGGACCTGCTCGCGGTACTGGCCGGGGCCGACCAGGGCGGTATCGCCTGCCAGCAGCTTGCGGGTGGCCGCGCCGATGGTGCAGAACGGTGTGGCCACGGTGCCCGGACCGATGTCGGTGCAGGCGGTGTTGGTCTGCTCGACCGAGTAGGTCTGGACCGGCCTGGTGCTGACGATCTCCTGGGCTGTCGCCGAGTCCGGCAGATCGGCGCCGTCCCGCACGGTCACTGTCACCGAGTAGGTGCCGGTACTGCCGTAGGTGTGAGTCGCCGTCGGACCCGGCTGCGGACCGACCACCGTGCCGTCACCGAAGTCGAACGTGTACGACGCGATGCCGTTGAGATCGGCGTCGCTCGATCCGCTGGCGTCGGCGGTCACCGGTAGCGTCGGCGGAGTACTCATCGTCGCGGGGTCGAGGATCAGCGCAGCGTGCGGCGCGTAGTTGGTCCCACCCGCGACGGGCTGGAACTCCAGCGCACCACGGTCCGCGTAGGTCGGGCTGCCGCTGCCGGTGTCCGGCACGATCGGGTCGTCGGCGAGAGCGCCGCCAGTGGGATCGGTCGAGCTGAATCCACCGGCGGCCGAGTTCGCGGCGTCGACCGCGGTCGAGCCCGGCGTGAGCCGGAAGTCCCCGGATGCGGGTGCGACGAAGTCGGGGTCGAGCGTGGACCCGCGGCTCTCCTGCCCGCTCGCTGTGGCGTAGGCGGAGAGCTTCTTGTAGATCACGCCGCCGACCTTCGTGGTCGGCGCGGTGCTGTGGTTGAAGGCCGTGTCGTAGTCCGCGTTGAATCCGGGGACCGACCCGGCGTCGACATAGAGGTCGTACTCCGTCGCGGTGACGCCGTTGTCGACCAGCACGTTGTTCGCCAGCGTGGCGCCGGTCGAGTTGCCTTCGACCGAGATGCCGTCGCGCCGGTTCCCGTACGACGTGTTGTTGACGTACCGCACGCTGGTGGACGACAGCGTGTCGAACCCGTGGTCGCCGTTTCCGTAGGAGATGTTGCGGGCCACGAGCGCCCGATGGGACCCGTTGTAGACCTGGATCCCGGTGTCCTGGTTCTGGTACGTGACGTTGTTGCTGACTGTGTTGTCGGGCGAGGTCGTGTTCACGTCGATGCCGGCGGAGGTGGCGGTCGGGCTGGTCGACGTGTTCGCGAAGGCGCTGTTGCCCGTAATCAAGTTGTTGGTCGAGGTGGACAACCCGATGCCGTGCAGGCCGTTGTGGTGACTGGTGGAGCCGGTTACGGTGACGCCGCTGGATCCGGCCAGCCTGATGCCGGTGGAAAGTGATCCGTCGACGGCTGCGGCTCGTACGGTGATGCCGCCACCCGGGCACGTGTCGATCAGGATGCCGTTGCCGGCTGACTCCGACGCGGTGACGTGGTCGATGGTGGTCGCCGACGACGAGAGCAGGCGGACCCCGGCGAGATTCGGCCGGACGATCTGTAGGTTGCTGATGACAACGTTCTGCCGGCCGCTCGCGGTCACGCCGAACGACTGGGCGCCGGCCTCGATCTGGTGGCCGTCCGCAGGGTTCGTGCCACCCGTGTCGACGTACATGACCTTCGCCGTGGCGTCGTAGAAGTAGCTGTTCGGTGTGGTGGTGGTGGCCGAGGTGGCTGCGGGGAGTCGTTGTCCGTCGAGGAACACCTGACGAGGAACAGAGGCCGGCGCGTACGGCGTACTCCAGGCTGTGGTGGACGTTGCCGTCCACAGCGCGGTACCACTCAGGGCGCGGGTGCCGAGGACGATGACGCCCGGACCGTCACCGGTCACGGTGATCGGGTCGGTGGCTGTGCCGGAGGCGCCGATGGTGACCTGCTCCCGATAGGTGCCTGGAGCAACGTGCACGGTGTCGCCGGGGAGGACGGCCTTCTTGGTCCCGGCGGCGATCGTGCAGAACGGCAGGGTCTGCGTGCCCGACCCGGTGGCTGTGTCGCTGCAGTTGGCCGCCGCGGTGTTCACCCAGTAGCCGGTGCCGACCGCGCTGGCCGGACTGCCTGTGACCACGAGCAGGCTGGGCGCGGCCAGGATCATGACTGATCCGGCCGCCAGCCGCTTGAGCCGTCTGTTCATCATCTCTCCTGCTTGTGGGACGAGCGTTAGTGGAGTACTGCGATGGGTCGCATGCGGGCGACGGGCTTGACCAGCCCATTCCGGACGAGGACGTCGAGTGCCGCGTTCACGCCGCGGTCGTCGAAGTGGAAGGCCTCGGTCGGAGCACCGTCGTCGTAGCGGAAACGCCGCGTCATCCGGCCGAGCGGGTCGTTGTCCGACAGGCCGCGCGTGACGAGATCGGACACGACGGTGCCGGCGCCGTGGCAGGCCGAGTAGAGGCTGGCCGCCGCGTTGTCACCGGCCACGGCCAGATAGCTCGAGGTCCGGTGCGTTCCAGGCAGGAGCACGGCCTGACCTGTGTCGGCGAAGGTGGTTCCGGGCGACATCATGGCCGCGGGAAAGGCGCGGCAGGAGTTGTGCCGGTGGACCACGGCTGTGCTGCCGCCGACCGGTTCCTCGTAGATACTGTTGTGCGGCGAGTCGACCACCAGCCGGCCGGTGGCACCACCGAGCGATTCACCGGCGATCCGCCGGAGCGCGGCGTACGTCGCGGTACGGAAGGCGAAGCCGTAGTTCATCGCCGCTGCGGTGGCCAGCATCAACCGCTGACCCTCGTCACTGGCCAGGTCCAGCGGGTCGCAGCCGTCGGTGAAGTAGAGGCTCAACCGAGCCTTCAGCTGGGCGAAGGACCTGGCCGAGCGCAGGTGGAACCACGGCTTGAGGGCCGCGTTCACCGCCTTGAGCTGGCGCGGGTAGTCCTTGCGGCGGAAGAACAGCCGCCCGATCTCGCCGGTGAAGACGCCACCGCCGCCGTGGTACTGGATGGTCAGCTGGCCTTCGGTCACGCCCAGTTTGGTCGCCCGGTCGGGGTCGAGGATCTCCTCCACCCGTTGCAGCTCGACGAAGTGGTTCGACGGTCCGACCGTGCCGAACCGGTACCGGGCCAGCTGGAAGGCGATCCCGGGGAGTTCCGCCTCCAGCCGGCCGATGCCGCCGTACCGCTCGAGGTCGATCCGGCCGCCCTCCTCGATCCGCTCGAGGTCGTCGGCCGGGGCCCCCCACCGGTCGACGCTGAACTCCGAGCCGTTCTCGACCGCCTTGACGACTTCCCGGCGGGACAGCTCACGGGTGCCGCGGGTCGGGTACGGGTATCGCTCCCGGACCGCCCGCATGAACCGCTCGACGGCCTTGTCGTCCGGTACCTCGGAGTCGACCGCGATCAGCGCCATCCCGCAGTTCACCGACGAGCTGGTCAGGTCGGGACGGATCGTGCCGGTGGTTGCGACGGCGACGCTGGATGGCAGTTCCATCTTCGACTTGTGGTGGAAGTCGGGCAGCACGACGGGTGGCGCGGCCAGGTCCGCGCCCTCGACGCGATGACCCAACGCCCCGATCGTGGCGCGGTCAGCCGGTAGCAGGCTGCTGTCATCGAAGACCGTCGGGGGGGTGTGGACGGTTCCGTCGAGGACGCGGACGTCGAGTTGTGATGGCCTGGCATCAGTGGTCATGTTCTGCTCGCAGTCGTATCGGTGGTCAGAAGTCGTCCGGGTAGGGCGCGCCCGCGGTCACGGCGGACACCAGGCCGGGGGCCGGGTTGTACTCCGGGACCAGTCGACGCAGGTGCCGGAACACCTCGTCCGGGCGGTTGTGCGAAGCGGCGTCGTAGAGCTCCCGCAGTCCGGCCCGGAATCCCGGTACGGCGCGCTGTGGCCGGGTCATCGAGATCCGCGGGTGGTCCGTGGGCAAGGCTTCCTCGTCGACGCCGAACAGTTCCTCGGTCAGCTTCTCGCCGGGCCGCAGCCCCGTGTACCGGAAGGTGACCTCGCGGACGTTCAGCAGGTTGGCGAAGTTCCTGACCAGGTCGACGATGCGGACCGGTTCGCCCATGTCCAGGACGTAGGTTGCGGACCCGTCGGACATCCGGGCCGCCTCCAGCACCAGGCCGACGGCCTCCTCGATGGTCATGAAGAAGCGGTTGACGTCCGGGTGCGTGACGGTGACCTCCGACCCGCTGGCGAGCTGGTCGCGGACGACGTGCAGCAGCGATCCGCGGCTGCCGAGGACGTTGCCGAACCGGACGGCGGTCAACACGGTGCCGGACCCGTGGTGAATGTCCAGGACGAGCTCGGCCAGTCGCTTGGTTGCCCCAAGCACCGAAGCGGGGTTGGCCGCCTTGTCGGTCGAGATCAGGACGAACCGCTCGACGTCGTGGGCCAGCGCTGCCTCGACGAGGTTCTCCGTGCCGCGGACGTTCGACTTGACCCCTTCGCACGGGTGGCGTTCCAGCACCGGCAGGTGTTTCAGCGCGGCCGCGTGGAAGACGACCTGCGGCCGGTGGTCGCGGAACAGTTGGTGGATCCGTTCGGCGTCGCGGATGTCGGCGACGACCGTGCTCTCCGTGTCCAGCAGAGCTTCGCCCCACAGGTCCAGCTGGGTTCTGTGCAGGTTGGACTCGTCGTGGTCGAGCATGATCAGCTCGGCAGGGCCGAAGCCGGACACCTGTCGGCACAGCTCGCTCCCGATGGACCCACCCGCGCCGGTGACCAGCACCCGTTTGCCGCTGATCGCCTCGGCCGCACCGCGGCTGACGACGTGCAGCTCCGGCCGGCCGATCAGCGGCCCGACCTGCAACGCGCGCATGTCGGTGCCGGCGATCTGCCGCTGTAGAGCCGCCAGGAACGGCGGCAGGTGCAGCACGGTCACGCCCTGCGCGGCGGCCCGCAGCCCGAGCCGCTTCACCTCGTGCGGAGGCATCGACGGAATGGCGACCACGACAACGTCGACCCTGTTGCGTTCCAGGACCAGCTCCAGGTCGGCCAGGGTGCCGAACACCCGCCGACCGCCGAACCGCCTGCCCTGCTTGGTGGTGTCGTCGTCCAGGAAGCCGACCGGATCCAGCCCGAACGAGCTGACCCGGTGCAGGTCGCGGGCCAGTGCGAGCCCAGCCTCACCGGCCCCGACGACGATGGTCCGCAGCAGGTTCGTCTCGCTCTGCCGTAGCAGCACAGGCTGACTCATTGCCTTCCCCTTCTTGAGAATCGCCCGAGGGCGATGTCTGCCAGCACCGCACCCACGGCATCGACCTGGTCATCGGACAACCGGGGATAGATGGGCAGCGAGAGCAGTTGCTCGGAGAGCGCGTCCGCGCCGGCCAGACCGCCCGGTGGGATCAAGGTGTGCCGCCGGAAGTACGACAGTTGGTGGACCGGGATGAAGTGCACCGAGGTCCCGACCGCCCGGTCGGCCAGCTGGGCGATCACGCCGTCGCGGTCGATCCCGTCCGCCGGCTGTACCCGCACCGGATACAGGTGCCATGCGTGCAGACCGTCGGCGGGGCTCGGCCGGTGGGGGAGCAGGATCCCCGGCAGCCCGGCGAGCTGTTCGTCGTACCGGGCCGCGATCTCGGCCCGTCGGCGTTGCCAGGCCGGCAGATGGGTGAGCTGCGCCCGTCCCATCGCGGCCTGCAGGTCGGTCATGTTGGCCTTCAGGCCTGCCTCGGCGACGTTGTAGCGCCACTTGCCGCCGGGCAGGTACCGCCGCCACGCGTCCGCGGTCATCCCGTGCAAACGGGCCCGCCGCAACCATTCCGCGCGGTCCGGGTCATCGGTGGTCACCATGCCGCCCTCGCCGAGCGGGAGGTTCTTGGTGGCGTAGAAACTGAAGCAGGTCGCGCCGCAGCCCGAGCCGACCGGGATCGCGCCGGTGTAGGTGCCGACCGCATGCGCGGCGTCCACGACGACCCGGTCGCGCGACAGCACAGCTGCATCCGCCAGCGCGGACACATCGGCCGGATCGCCTGCCCAGTGCACGATCGTCATCGCCGCCGGCCGGCCGAACGCCCGTACTGCGTCCCGCACTGTCGCGGGCGTCGGCATCCCCGTCTCCATGTCCACGTCGACCAGCACCGGCTGCAAGCCCGCATGCAAGATGGCCTGGACCGCACCGCAGAACGTCAGCGTCGACGTCAGCACCAGCGATCCCGCAGGCAGGTCGAAGGACCGCAGCGCGAGCTCGATCCCTGCTGTACAAGAAGAAACCGCCACTCCGTGGTCTGCTCCAACTTCAGCCGCGAACTCGTTCTCGAAGGCAACCACCTCGCGGCCGGTGGTCACCCATCCCGACCGCAGCACCCGCAGCGCGGCGGCCTGTGCTTCGTCGCTGATGTAGCAGTCCGCGAATGGCACGGCGACGTCGTCAGCCGGTACAGCGCGTGGCACAGCATTGATTCGGGTAGTCATCCCGTTTGCCCCCCTCAGAGCACCCTGCAATGACCTCGACGCTACGACCCGCGGCGCCGCGGCCGCGCCCGACGACGGGGTGAGAACCGCTACGTCAATGAGACGATCCGGGCCGGCTGAGACCGTGCGGGTTGTCGGTCTCGTCGATGCCTTGCACGCCTTGTGAACGGGCGAAGGCGACCAGTGCCAGTGCGGAGTGCTGATCCGACCGGCGCAGCAGGCTCTGTACGTGGGTCCGGACCGTGTTCATCGACAGGAAAAGGTGCTGGGCCACCTCGGCCCTGGTCATCCCGGAGACCAAGCAGCGCAAGACTTCCAGTTCCCTCGGAGTCAGCGTGTCCTCGAAGGCGGAGGACTTCTTGCGACTGTTCAGATCGGCGAGCAGCTGGGTCAGCACCGGTTGCAAGGTCGACGGAGCCAGGTACATCTGGCCGTCGATGACCTGCCACAGGGCGTCGACCAGTGTGTCCAGGCGGGTGGTCTTGGACACCCAGCCCTTCGCGCCGCACTCGAGCGCCTTGACGATCAGCCGTGGTTCGCTGTGGCCGGAGAGCACGACCGCCGTCGGCGCGTCCTCGACGGTGGCGAGCTCGGTCAGCAGCTCGAACCCGGACTCTTCAGCCAGGCTCAGATCGAGGAGCACGAGATCTGGGCGATCCGAGCTCAGCAAGGCGCGAGCAGCGTCGAGCGAGCCGGCCAGCTCTACGCGATCGATGCCGTGCTCGGCCAGCAACTGCCCGGCCAGAGCTTCCGCGAACACGCGATGGTCGTCCACGAGCAGAACGACCACCCCGGCATCGTCCGCTAGGTCCGCCTGCACAGTCTCAGCTGACTGCTCGGGCCGAGCCGACGCCAATTCCCCGGTCATCGCCGCGGGCGCCGGACGGAAGTCAGTGCCGCTACGTCGACCAGTCCGGCAGCCGCTGCGGCCCGGGCGACCTTGCCGCGGCTGTGGACCCCCAGTTTGCGCAGCACCTGCTGGACATGGGTGCGGATCGTATGGCGACTCACCCCGAGTCGATCGGCCATGGTCTGGGTGGAGTGCCCCTGCACGACGAGTCGCAGTACCTCCAGTTCGCGCGTGGTCAGCGCGTCCAGGACGGCGGCAGGGGCGGATCTGCGCTCCGGCGTCGACCAGCCCGCCGCGACTCGCTCGCCCGCCGCGACCCGGTCCATCGCGTCCAGCAGAACCGGGAACGCGCAGGCCTTGTTGACGAGCCCGTCGAGCAACCCTTCGCCGTACGCCTCCCAGACCTCCTCGTGGCCGGAGTCGGTCAGCATGATGACAGCTGGTCGGGAGTCCACTGCGTGCAATCGCCTGGAGAACTCGATCAACGACGGGGGGCCGGTCACGGCATCCAACACGCAGATGTCCGGGCCCAGCCTCGCGGCCTCGTCCAGGAGTACCAGCGGTTGATCGGTGATGGTGACCACCTCATGTCCTTGCTGGGCGAGGGCAGTGGCCAGCACTGAGGCGAACAACCATTGCTCGTCGCAGACCGCGAGCCTCATGCCGGTCGCACCGGACGCCGGGTCGCAGGCAGGCAAAGCCGCACCGACGTCCCCACCCCTGGGCCACTGGAGATCTCCAGCCTTCCCCGGCACGCACGGACCGCGGCCGCAACCACCTGCAGGCCGTGGCCGGTGCCAGAACTGATGCCACCGAAGCCTGCGCCGTCGTCGTGGACCTCGACGCGGGCACTTTCGTCGTTTACCTCGACCTGGACCGAGACGGTGCCGGTCGAGCCGGCGGCACGGCAGGCGTTGTCGAGCATGTTGCCCACGGCCCGGCGAACAAGTGCCTGGTCGCCGCGGACCAGGACGGGACCGGACCGCTCGGTGACGACCGGGGCGCGATAGGTCACTCGTGCGACCTCGGCACACTCGGCGACCAGCCGCGTCAGGTTGACCACCCCCACCCGGTGCCCCCCTTCGGCATCCAGCAGTTCCGAGATCGCCTCGAACTGTTGGTGAATCAAGGACAGTGGCTGGCCCCCGGGCTCCCGCCCGGGTGCGGTCGTGGACAGCAGCAGACCTGCGGCGACGTACTGCCGCAGGTCGTGACAAAGTCGCGCCGATTCGGTAGCGGAGTTCTCTCCGTCCGATGATTCAGGCACGCTGACAGCGTTCATCTGACCCCCCTCAGGTCATCACCGAGTCAGCCGTCACCCCTGCGGCTCCGTGCTCGCCCACCCCCGCCGGTATCGGCTACGGACGGTCATCCCGCCCTGGCCCCCAGGCACGCACGTCTCGGTCTCAGGCCTCCAGTAGAGACTTCCGCGTGCCTGAGCCGCGGCGTCCGAGCGGTTCCGTCATGGTCCGGTCATCTTTCTGTCATTATTCGTTCGCCTGACGGTCCATGGCTGTTTCTCACTCAGGGTGACTCGGTTCTACTGGCCCGGCTGGTACTCGTAGGCACCGAGATCGTCGTACCGCCGGGGTCCTTCGGCGTGCGTATTGGCGGTCGAGGGATCGTCCACCCGCGGATTGCCCACGATGTCCGAGGACTGCGCGCCGGACACCCCGGAGTCACCGCGGTCGATCGCCGGCGAACCCGCCAGCAGCCGCAGGTTCCCTCCGGCCGCGCCGGCGAACCGAGGATCCGCCTGCACGCCGTTCGCCTCCTGGTGGGTCGCCGCCTGCATCGCGGCGAGTGAGGTGTAGGTCGTCTTGAAGGCGTACAGCTTGCCGGTCGTGGTGAGCCAGACGAGGTTGTGGTCGACCGTGGTGCTGGCCGGTGCCGAATCCCAGATTCCGATGTTCCCCGCCCGGCGGGCGCAGGCGATGCCCTTGTAGGCGGGATAGACGGCATTGTCGACGGCAACGTTGTTCACCACCTGGTAATCGCCCGAGGTGCCCTCGACATTGATGCCAGTGGTGCAGTTGCGGTAGACCGTGTTGCCGATCAGCCGGCCACCGGTGACGTTGAGGTTGTCGATCCCGTGATCGCCGTTGTTGTAGGTGACGTTCAGCGCAGCGAGGTTGTTGTTGCCGCCGGTGTAGAACTGGATGCCGGAGTCCTCGTTGTCGTGGGTGACGTTGCGCAGCACGGAGTTGCCCGGGCTGACGACGTTGATGCCGTTGGCATTGCGCTGGAACCCCTCCGCGTTGAAGCTCGCGGTGTTGCCCTCGACGGTGATGCCGGTGGCGCCGGCGGTGAGCAGGATGCCGGTGCCGTTGTTGTGGTGGGAGTAGTTGCCGCTCACCACCGACGAGGTGGCGCCGCGGATGCTGATTCCGGGAGCCGTGTGGCTCTTGACCGGTTGGCCGGCGCCCGAGACCGTGTTGCCGGTGATGGTGAGGTGGTCGCCGTTCACCACATAGATGCCATCAGCAACGGTTCCGGCGAAGGTGAGGCCGCTGAGCGTCAGGTAGCTTCGGCCGGAGATGTTCGCGCCGAAGTAGGTCGAGCCGACGATCAAGGGGCTACGACCCGGCCAAGCGGTGATCGTTACCGGGGCGGCGGCCGTTCCCGACACCACCGGCTTGATCGTCTCGCCGTAGGTGCCGTCCCCGATGAAGAGGGTGTACCCGGCGGCCAGCTTGCTGACGCCCTTCGCCACCGTGCAGTACGGCGCCGTCGCGGTCCCCGGGCCGGCGTCCGAGCAGCCGGCCGCCGTCTTGTCGACGTACAGGGAGGTCGTCGCGGCGTGCGCGAGCGATGGGAACGCCAGAATTCCGGCCGGTAGTAAGGCCAGGGCGCACAAACCGGAAATCCTGGTTCGTTTCATCCTTTCAGGCTAGAAGCGAGCAGATCCCATCACATCGCGCAAACGACGTAGCCGTCCTGGTTCGGCGAGCTGAGCCCGGGACCTCATCCGGCCTGCCGGGTTCTCGGGATCGTGAGCTCGAAGATCGCACCACCTTCAACGGCGTTCCGCACCGTGAGCGAACCGCCGTGCGCGGTCGCGGCCGCGTGCGCCATCGATAGACCGAGGCCGGTGCCCTCCGGTCCGTTCGGGGGCATCCGATGCCAGAACCGGTCGAAGACAGCTCCGAGGTCCTCGGAGCCGATCCCGGCCCCCGAGTCGGCCACGACGATCGTGCATGTCGTCTGCGGAACCCGGCAGGTCAGGCTGATGGCATCGCCGTCCGCCGTGAAGTGCACGGCGTTCTCCAGCAGCGCGTCGACGGCCATCGCGAGCCATTCCGGGTCGACCAGCAAGATGCCCGTCTCCTCGCTGCTCACGCTCCAGCGCCGGCCGGCACTGCTGCGCCAGTTGTCCCCCAGTTCCCTGACGAGTTCGGCAAGATCGGTGGGCTGTCGTCGCAGAGCCGAACCGGTGTCGAGCCGGGCCAGCGCAAGCAGGCGGTTGGACAGCGCGGACATCCGCTCGAGCTGGGTCAGGGCGACGGACAGGTCTGCCTGCACCTGGTCGGGCAGTGCTGTCATCGCCGCAAGCTCGAGATGACCGCGGGCGATCGTCACCGGAGCACGGATCGCGTGGGAGGCGTCGCGGAAGAACTCGCGCTCGCGGTCGACCCCCGCCTGTTGCAGGCGGGCCAGCTCCGTGACCTGACGTAGAGCCGTCACACGGCGCTGGGCGTGCCACACCATGGCCAGCATCACCAACGGCATCACCGGGATCTCGGCCAACTGGGCCCGGGCGATGAAGCCCTCCTCGGCATGGCTCACCAGCAGCCAGCCGCTCGGGAGGCTGATCACGAGGATCACCGCGACCGTCGGTGCGACCGGCCACACCCGGTAGCCGTAGGCGAGCGCCAGCCCGAAGAAGATGAAGTGGAACGGCCCGGACTCGTGTCCGGGTAGCGCCAGCATCAGGATCATCATCGCGACCACGAAGACAGCGAGCGCGACGTCGACCACCAGACCTGTCCATGGGTGGCGGACGACGGCGGTCGGCACCGTGGCCGGCTCGGCGAGGTCAGGCGCTCTGGAGCTGATAACCGACACTTCGCACCGTCAGGATGAGGTCGGACCGCAGTTTGGCGCGCAGTCTGCCGATACATACGTCGACCACATTCGTGGTCGGGTCGAAGTCGTAGCCCCAGACTTCCGAGAGCAGCTCCTGCCGGGAGCAGACGGCGTCCGGGTTCCGCATCAGATGCAGCAACAGGAGGAACTCGCGCTTCGACAGCGGTGTCGGTTCGCCGTCCACCAGCAACAGTCGGGCCTGCTGGTCGAGCACCAGGTTGCCGACGCGGAGCGTTTGCTTGCGGCGCTTCGAGGTGTCCTCCTGCAGTCTGCTGCGAACCCGGGCGAGCAGTTCGCGGATCGCGAACGGCTTCGCCAGGAAGTCGACCGCGCCCTGCTCGAGGCAGGCGATCCGCAGCTGGACGTTACCGGTCGCGGACAGGATCATCACCCGCAGCGAGCGGTCCTGTGCCATCAGGGCGGACAGCACGGCTTCGCCGTGCACTCCCGGCATCACCAGGTCGAGGATGACCAGATCAGGTCGCTCGCTGAGTGCCAGCCGGATGCCGTCCAGCCCGTCAGTACAGGTCAGGACCTGATAGGTCTCGGTCTCCAGCGCCCGTCTGACGAAGCTCAGCAGATCCGGCGCGTCGTCGATGATCAGAATCTTGGTCATCGTGCCCCCCTCAGGATGATGACCTTTCACTCCCGGCGGCCATTGTCCGTCGCCGTCGCGGCTCACGATAGGGGGTGGCCGTGGTTTGTGGCGGAGATTCGGCCAGCGTCAAGCACCCATGCCTACGAGGCGTGACGTTTCGGAGACTCAGCGGGTGTCGGCGCCGACCGACTGGATCAACGTCAAGGCCGACGGGTGCTTCACTGCCGACGGGGACGGGCCCGCGGACCTCAACGGCAGCCCGACGGTCGTCGACGTCGACGGCACCTCGGTGATCAACCCCCTGTGGGCGTTCGACGGGTGCTTCTCGCTCAGCTAGTTCCAGGAATTTTGAGGAAGGCCTCGGCGCGCAGGGCGGCGGTGCTGATCCGGGGGAGATCCCGGGCGCGGGGGAAACAGATGAACCGGGGGTTCCAGCTCGGCTGGTACTTGGCGTTCGCGCGGTAGAGCGACTCGATCTGCCAGAACCTGCTGACGATCAGCAGCGTGCGGTACCACAAGCGCAGTACCGGGCCTGCGCCCAGCTTGCCGCCGCGTTCGAACACGGCACGGAAGACGGCGAAGTTCAGCGAGACCCGGCGCACGCCCAGCGCCGGGGCCTTGCAGAGCAGCTGCGTGATCATCAGCTCGACCACGCCGTTGCCCGCGTCGGGTGATCTGGTCATCAGGTCGAGGGAGAGTCCGTCGGTGTTCCAGGGCACCAGCGCGAGGATGGCCACGACGGAACCTTCCTCGTTGCGACAGGCGACGATCACCGTGCCGGGATCGCGCGAATCGCCGAAGCGGCCCAGTGCCATGGAGAATCCGCGCTCGGCCTGGCCGTCACGCCACTCCGCGGTGAGGTGCGCGAACCGCTCCAACTCGACCGGGTGGAGCTCGGCCGCGCGGTTCACGGTGACCGTGTAGCCGCGACGAAGCGCCTTGCCGGCCGCCTGGCGAACCGACCGCCGGGAGCGATCCTCGAGAGCGAAGTCGTCGACGTCGACGATTGCTTCATCGCCGAGCTCCAACGCGTCGAGGCCGTGCCGGCGGTAGACGGTCGCGCCCTGCTCGCTCGCGCCCAGAACGGCGGGGATCCACGCGTAGCGTTTCGCTTCGGTCAGCCAGGCCTCGATCGCGCCCGGCCAGGCCTCGCGGTCGCCGAGCGGATCGCCGCTCGCCAGCGACACCCCGGCGACGACCCGGTAGGTGATCGCGGCCTTCCCGGAAGGAGAGAAGACGACCGACTTGTCATCGCGCAGGGCGAAGTAGCTCAAGGAGTCCGAGCAGTAGCGGCCGAGCAGCTCGCGGAGCTGCTCAGCTTCGGCTGGCAGCAGGTGGTGCGGTCCGCGGGCGGGGCGCAGGGCCACGGTCAGAGTGGCGACCGCGACCATCACCCCGAGCAGGAGCAACGTCGTCTCGATCCGCCCCTGGACCCTGGCCGAGCTGAACGCCGCCGGACCGCTGATACCGACCAACCCCAGCCAGGTCTCGTTCAGCACCTGCAGGGGATTCAGCGAACGGGTGAGTGCGTGGCGGTCGACCAGCAGGGAACCGATCCCGACCATTGTCGCGAAGACGGTGGCCAGGACGAAGGTCGAGGCCGTCCTCGGCCAGCTTCGTGGGTCGGGATGGCCGGCGAAGGCTGGTCGTGCGGCCACCAGCAGGCCGATCACGACCGCCGTCGCCGCTGCCTGCTCGGGCTCGTGAGCGGTGAAGTGCAGGACGGCTAGACCGGCACAGGCGATCAGTGCGCCGGCCCAGGCGCGGCGCTTCCGCCGAACCAGTCCGCGCGACAGGATCACCAGGGTCGCGCCGAGGGGAGCAGCGGCGCCCGCGACCTCGGGAACGAAGGCAGGCAGGATTTCCGCCATCGCGTGCAGCCGGGGCCGCAGTGGCGGGACGGTGGCATCGAGAATGCTGAGGATGCCCAGCAACCCGACCAGCCCGGTCGCCCAGGGCGCCACCCGATCCGGCGGTGGGGTTCGCATGCCCCCACCTTTGTCCTGCCGCGCTGAGCGAAAGCTGAGTCACGTGGACAAACGCGCGGCGGCGGTCGCGGGTGGGGTGGTTCACGCGTGAGCGGGTCGTGGGTAACCTGGCGGGCGCCGCTTGGCTTGCGGTTGACCGAATAGGAGACGATGTCCACCGTGACCTCACGACGTACCTCCGACGCCCAGGCCCGGCCTGCCCCGTCGGAAGTCGACCCGGCCGTCGCCGGCCTGACGGTGGGCCTCGGTGGTGCGGCAGGCCGTTTTGCCCGGCTCGGCAGCTCCTGGTGGACGCCCTTGCGGATCGCGCTCGCCGTGTGCACTATCACCTTCGCGCTCGGGGTGCTGCAGAAGGCGCCCTGCATGGAGGCGGGCTGGGACCGGCAGAGTTGGCGGCCGTTCAAGGCGCTGTGCTATTCGGACATCGGTTACCTCTATCAGGAGCGCGGCTTCGCTGAGGGCAACCGGCCGTTCCTGGACACCGGCAACTACCCGGTGCTGGAGTACCCGGTGCTGACCGGCGGGTTCATGGAGGTCGCGGCGAAGATCACCTGGACCATCACGGGCGATCCGAAGAAGGACGTCACCGTCGAGCAGAAGCGCGACACCGCCGGAGTCTTCTTCGTCGTCAACGTCGTGATGCTGTTCCTCTGCGCGCTCTTTCTGGTCGGCCTGACGGTCGCCACCGCGCGAGGTGTCGCTTCCCGGCCAGGCGCGGCCCGTGGCCAACCACTAGACGCCCTGTACGTCGCTGCTGCGCCGGTGCTGGCGTTCACCTCGACCATCAACTGGGATCTCTTCGCCGTAGTCCTCACGGCCGGCGCGATGTTCGCCTGGTCGCGCGGCAAACCGATCTGGTTCGGGATCCTGCTGGGCCTCGGAACGGCGGCCAAGTTCTACCCGTTCCTGCTGCTCGGGCCGCTGCTGATCGTGTGCATCCGCGGCCGGAAGCTGTGGCCGTGGTTCCAGGCGGCTGTCGCCGCGGGCGCTTCGTGGGCCCTGGTGAACGCGCCGATCTACCTGCTCGCGAAGAACGAGTGGATGTCGTTCTGGGTCTTCAACGACCAGCGCGAGAGTGACTACGGGTCGATCTGGTACGTGCTGAAGCTGGCCGGCCACGAGGTCACCGACGTGAACCGGCTGAACATCGTGATCTTCGCCGGCCTCTGCCTGTCGATCGCGATCCTCGGCCTGATGGCACCGCGACCTCCTCGCTTCGCGCAACTGGCGTTCCTGGTGGTCGCCGCGTTCCTGCTGGTCAACAAGGTCTACTCGCCGCAGTACGTGCTTTGGCTGCTGCCGCTGGTCGCACTGGCCCGGCCCAGGCTTCGCGACTGGCTGATCTGGCAGGCCTGCGAATGCTTCTACTGGATGATGGTCTGGCTGCATCTGGCCCAGTTCCTCGCACCTGGGCAGCCGGATGCGCCCGACAAGATCTACTGGTTCGCCGTAGTCCTGCGGATGGCCGGCACGCTGTGGCTGATGCTGGTGGTGAGCCGGGACATCCTGCTGCCGGAGAACGACCCGGTTCGCCAGGGTGATGTCGTCGACGATCCCGGTGACGGGGTGGTCTCGGATCTACCGCCGCGGCAGCTGGATCCGGCGCACGCCTAGAGGACCAGCTTCGACACGTCGAGGTTGCCCCCGCTGACCACCGCGGCGGTGAGGCCGTGCGGTTGGACCTTGCCCTCGAGCAGGGCGGCGAAGGGTGCGGCGGCGGCTGGTTCGAGGGCCAGCTTGGTGCGGGACATGACCAGGCGGGTGGCTTCGACGATCGCGCCTTCGCTCACGCGGACCAGTTGGTCGACGTACTGCTGGATGATCGGGAAGTTGCGCGTGCCGCAGACAGGTGCGGCCAGACCGTCGGCGACGGACTTCGAGGTCGGCAGCTTCAGCGGTTCGCCCGCTTCGAGGCTGCGGCTGACCACGTCCGCGGTCTCGGGCTCGATGCCGATCACGCGGATCGTGGGTTTGAGCAGCTTGACCGCGAGCGCGACCCCGGAGATCAGGCCGCCGCCGCCGACCCCGACCAGGACGGTGTCGATGTCCGGGCGATCCGCGAGCAACTCGAGGCCGAGGCTGCCGTGCCCGGTGATTACGTCGAGGTCGTCGAACGGGTGCACGCCGGTGAGCTTCCGCTCGTCCCGGATCGACTCGTACGCCGCCATCAGATCACCGTCGACGAGTTCCACCTGAGCGCCGTACGCGCGGGCCGCCGCGATCTTCGCCGGCACCGCGGTCTTCGCCATCACCACGGTCGCCGGTACGCCGGCCGCGCGCGCCGCCCAGGCGAGGGCCCCCGCCGCGTTGCCAGCCGAAACCGTGATGACGCCGTGCTCGCGCTCCTCGGGCGTCAGCCGAAGCGTCTTGTAGAGCAAGCCCCGCACCTTGAAGCTGCCGGTCTTCTGGAACAACTCGGCCTTCAACGTCAACCGCGCCCCGAGTTCCTGATTCAGCGCGGACGATTCCACCATCGGCGTCCGATGAATCCGCCCTTCCAGCTCCGCGGCAGCCTGGCGGATCTCTTCGAGTGTCGGCATTCCCCAGCTCAGTCCAGCCGGGCGGCGAGGGCGGTGGCGAGCTTGTCGTCCGCGGCTGGGAAGTCGAGCAGATAGAGGTAGGGCTCGATGAGTTCGAGTTCCATCAGGAGGAACCGGCCGCCGGCGACGACGCCGTCCACCCGGGCGTAAAGCGGCGCGCGGCGGGTGTCGACAGCGGCCAGGGCTGCTGTGGCGGCTTCCCGTACTGCGCTCGGCGCTTCCGCCAGGGCAGACGTTCCACCGAGGACGAGCTGGACGCGGTAGTCGCCGTCGGCCGGGCGCTTCAGTACTGCGTGGCTGAACTCCCCGTCGATGAACAGCAGCGACCACTCGCCCTCGGACTGGATCTCCGGCAGGAACGGCTGCACCAGGTACGCGGCCTCCGGCAGGTCGTCCATCGCGCGGCTGAGCTCGTCCGAGCCGGCGATCCCGCGGATCGTCTGCAGGGCGTTCGCGCCGACCGTCGGCTTCACGACGATCTCCTGGCCGGTCAGCCCGGCGACCACCTCGCGCAGACAGGGGCCGGCGGCGATCTGGGTCGGCACGATCGCGACGCCACGCTCACGGAGCTCGAGGAGGTACCTCTTGTCGGCGTTCCAGCGGACCAGGTCACTGTCGTTGAAGACCGGCACCTCGGCCTTGTCGAGCAGACCGAGCCATTCGGCGAATTCGACGTACCGGGTGTGGTAGTCCCAGACCGACCGAAGCAGCACGGCGTCGAACGAGGACCAGTCGACCGACGGGTCCGTCCAGACCCGCGCGACCGGGTCCAGCCCGGCGGCCTGGAGCGCGGCGACGAGGGGCAGGTCGTCCGGGTGCAGTTCCGGGAAGCCCGCCGACGTTGCCAGAGCGATACGTGTGGACACGTCCTTCAGTGTCGGAGCGCCTCGGGGGCGCGTCAAACTCATTCCCGGCGCTCGGACGGTGACGCAAAGTGATCGTGGTGATCACGATGCCGGCTGCTACCAGGTCGATCAGCCCCTGCCGGACGTCATGCCCGAAGTTCGCGTAGGCGAGGTAGGCGGCGACCGGTACGACGAGCCATTCGAACCGTCCGGCCAGTACTGCGAGCGCGATCAGCGGCAGTCCGTACCACGGGTAGGTCGGCGTGGTGATCAACAGCGCGGCGCCGTACAGCCAGCAGCAGGTGACGGCGATCGGCTCACGTCCGTGCCGGCGGATCGCCAGGAGCGCGAGGCCGACGGCGAGGAGCCCGGCGACCAGTTGACGGGGCTCAGGAGGCAACACCAGCGCGAGAATCGCTGAGCGGGAGCTCCCGTCGGAGAAGCCCTCCTGGGTGAGGTAGCCCGGCAGGAAGCCAACGACCAGGGTGCCCGCGACGGCGAGGTGCGGCAGGTAGGACGCGACGAAGGTGCCTAGGGCAACCAAAGGTGTCCGCGGCCGGCGGGTGGTGAAGGCCGGGAGGAGAAGCAGGGGGATCAGCTTCACACTGGCGGCGGCTCCCAGCAGCAAGCCGGTGACGATCGGTCTGCGTCGGGCGGCGGTGATGACCGCAGCGACGATGAGCAGCGCGGCGAGGATGTCCACGTGTGCGGCATTTCCTGCCTCAAGAGCCACGATCGGTGACCAACCCCACAGGGCCGCCCAGCGAGGATCACGCCCGCGGCGCCGGAGTTCTCCAGCGAGTAGTGCTGTGAGTACGACGGCGAGTGCCGCCGCGGCTACCTGGAGTCCGAGCGTGCCGGCAGACCAGGGAGTCACCAGCGCCATCGCTGTGAAGTACGCCTGGGCCACGGGCGGGTAGATGGTCGGCACGCGCGGACGATTGATCAGGGTTCGGGGATCGTCCGTCGAAAGGGCAGCGACGGCGGCGGGGTCGTGTGGCACTCGGGGTGGGCCGGTCACCCCGGACTTCTCCGTGGGGGAGAGGCCGGGGAAGAGCAGTGGGTCGCGCAACCGGGCCAGGGCGTCGTCGAGCGGGACATGGGAGTAGGGCGAGCTGCCGGAGAGCTGCACGCGGCCGTCCCAGACATAGCGATAGGCGTCCGTGCTGGTGATGGGAGCAGCGACCAGACCAGGCAGCTGGCACAGCACCGCACACACCACCACTCCCAGCACAGCGCCGCGGCCCGCAGGACGACGCGTGATCGCCCAAACGAGCCCAGCGACTAGTGCACAGGCCGTCAGCAGGGCGGGATTCTGCCACCAACTGGCGCTCTCGGCCGCGATAACCCCAGCGCACGCGGCCGCCGCAACCAGTCCGCCGGCAAACGGGCCGAGGCGGGTAGCCATCAATAGGCCTGGGCGAGCTCGGCCACGGAGGCGGTGCGGCGGAAGGTGAGGAAGGCTCTGCCGTCGGCGCGCCAATCCTCGGTGGCCCGGAGGTCGGCGGCCTGCGCGTAGCGGAGTACGGCGCGGCTGCCCACCCTTGCCCAGGGCAACGGATGTGATCGCCGCCCGCCGGCACTGCGGAGGACGATCGGCGCAGGGTCGTCCAGGTCGTCATCGGGATCGGCCTCGACCAGCACCAGCCCTTCCGGCCGCACCAGCTCGGCGCACCGCCGCAGCAATGACCTCGGTGCTCCACCGATGCCGATGTTGCCGTCCATCAGCAAGACGCTGCCCCAGCGCCCCTCACCCGGGAGCGGCTCCTGCACCGGCCGCCGCAAGGCAGGAGCGCCTCGCTTGGTCGTCAGCATCACCGCCAGTGCGGAGATGTCGACGCCCAAAGCCGGGATCCCTCGTTCGGCCAAGGCGGTCACAATCCGGCCAGGCCCGCAGCCGATGTCCAGCACGGGACCCTCGCAGCGGCTCAGCGCCAACCGATCCGCGGCATCGGCCGGTGCTCGCCAGCGATCTACCTCGGACAGCGACGGCACCGCCCGTCCATCGGTGCCGGTGGCAACAACCCGTGCTCCGCCGAGCGCCTTCTCGAAGAGGAGTCCCGGATGCGCCGAGTGCTGCAAGCGCCGGTGCAGCCGCGATACCCGTAGATGAGGAAAGGCGGCCGCCAGCGCAGCCGCATCGGCAGGCGTATCCAGGTCCCGCAGCATCGGCAGCAGGAGGACGCTGTAGCCCAGAGACCGAAGCCGCTCGAGCTGATCCACGCCGGTGTGATCAGTTGACATCGGCACGCCGACAAGGGCGCGGCGGTCGGGCTTGCGCAGGCCAAGACACCAATACCCGCCGTCCTCAGTCAGTCCCAGTACTGCGTCGTGGCCCGCCCAGTCGACCATCAGCAGCTCGGGAGTCACCTGCGGGGTGTCCATGCCGACGAGGAGCATCGGCAGTCCCGAGTAGGCGTCCTCGAAGGCGGCTGCGAGTCGCTCGTCAAGGCCGTCACCACGCTGCGGTACGACGTGGAACCCCGGCGGCAGCCATCCCGTGGAATCACCTTCGAGCGCGACGACATACCGGCGTACCGGGGTGGCTCGGACGGCGGCGAGGGTATCTGCCAGGGAAGCGCGGGCGAGCGCGGCGGCCTCGCTCGGGGTGAACTCGGTCTGCAGCCGGGTCTTCACCCGGCCCGGCACGGGCTCCTTCGCGATGACGATGAGGCTACCGGCCGTCATCGGGAGAGCACCTTCGTCATGTCCTTGACGGCTCGGGCAGCACCGAGCGGCGTCCCGGTGACTTTGGAGCGGCCCGCCCGCGGCAGGTAGTCAACGTCCACCTCGGCGATCCGCCAGCCCGCGTCCGCGGCGCGAACCACCGTCTCCAGCGGATAGCCCGAGCGGCGGTCGACCAGGCCGAGGCCGAGCAACGCCTCGCGGCGAGCGGCTCTCATCGGGCCGAGGTCGTGCAACCGGGTCCCGGTACGGCGCCTGATCCGGCGCGAGAGTTCCGCGTTGGCCAGCCGGAGATGCCACGGCCAGGCGTCCCGCGAGACCGGTCGGCGGCGACCCAGCATCAGGTCGCTCTGCGCAGCCAGGACGGGCGCGGTCACCCGGACCAGCTGGCGCGGATCCAGCGACGCGTCGGCATCGAGGAAGGCGACGACCGGTGCCGTGGCGGCTTCCAGCCCGGCGTGGCAGGCGGCGCCGTACCCGCGAACCTCGCACGGAACGACAGCCGCGCCGAGATCGGCAGCGATCTCGGGCGAGCCGTCGGTGGAACCGTTGTCGACGACAACGGCACGAACCCCGGCGGGCAGGCGGCCGAGCACCCACGGCAACGCGGCGGCCTCGTTGAGGCAGGGGAGGATGAGATCGACTGACACCCTTCGACCGTAGGGAAGTTCCGCGCTGAGCTGGCGCGGAAGGCGAATACGGCTCGCTTACATCCCGATCCGGACAGCGGGAGGAGGCGCTCGACCGGCAGCCGAAGATCTACGCTCGTTGCGTGGCTACTCGTGTACTCGTGGTGGACGACGACCCGACCGTGTCGAACGTGGTCTCGGCGTACCTGACCAAGGCCGGCTACGACGCCCGCGTGGTTGCCGACGGCGTGACCGCGGTCGAGGTCTGGCAGCAGTGGAAGCCCTCGGTGGTGGTGCTGGACGTGATGCTCCCCGGCCTGTCGGGGCTGGAAGTGTTGCGCCGGATGCGCGCGGCCGACGACGGCGCCGCTGTGATCATGCTGTCTGCCCGTGGCGAGGAGGAGGACCGGCTGGTCGGCCTGGAGTTCGGCGCCGACGACTATGTGGTCAAGCCGTTCAGTCCGCGGGAGCTGACCTTGCGGGTGCAGGCGATGCTGCGGCGGGAGGAACGCCTGGGCGGGTTGGACCTGACCCCGACCAAGCTGAGCGCTGGTCCGATCTCCGTCGACACAGCTGCGCGAACCGCCTTCCTCAACGATGCCGAGCTGTCGCTGACGCACCGCGAGTTCGACCTGCTGGCCTTCCTGGTCGCGCATCCTGGCAAGGCCTACACCAAGGCCGAGCTCCTTCGTCGGGTCTGGGGCTGGGACTTCGGCGACTCGTCCACCGTGACCGTGCACGTACGTCGATTGCGGGAGAAGATCGAGCTGGATCCGTCCGATCCGCGGCTGGTGCTGACCGTGCCGCGGACCGGCTACCGGTTCGCAGGTGAGGCCGGATGAACCGCGACACCGCCATGATCCTGGCGCTCACCACGGGGTGGACCCTCATCGTCGCCGCGATCGGCGGGCTGATCCTGTGGCAGTTCCGGCGCCGCTCGCTCCGCATCACCATGATCGTCGTGGCCCTCGCTCCGATGGCCGCCGCGCTCGCCGCCGTGCTGCAGAGCGTGCGGGCGATGTTCATCTCGGAACACGACTCACTCGTGGTGCTTTGGACGCTGGCGTTCTCGGCCCTGTTGGGCCTGGCGATGTCCGTCCTGCTCGGGCACTGGATCACCGCGGGCTCGCGTGACGTCGGCCGCCGCCTGCGCCACCTGGGTACGTCGTACGAGCCGGCTGCAGGCTCCAACGGCAGCGTGCCGGCCGAGCTCGCTGCGCTCACCGATGAACTGGAGCTGACCCGCAAACGGCTGGCCGCCTCCAGTGAACGAGAACGCGCGCTGGAAGCCAGCCGACGGGAACTGGTCGCCTTCATGTCTCACGATCTCCGTACGCCGCTCGCCGGGCTCCGGGCCGTCTCCGAAGGGCTGGAGGACGGGGTCGTCGACGATGTGCCAGGGGCGCTCAGGCAGATGCGGACGACGGTCGACCGGATGACGGGGCTGGTGGACGACCTGTTCGAGCTGTCCCGGTTGTCGGCGGCGCCACCTCCCAGGCGGAGGTCCGCGGTCAGCCTCCGGGAGCTCGCGGAGGACGTGGCTGGGGAGACTTGCGAACACGCCCGGTCGGAGGGTGTCTCACTGACCGTGGAGACGCCACCGGACGACGATCGGCTCGCAGTACATGGTGATGCCGACGAGCTCACCCGGGCGGTGACGGAACCTGGTCGGCAATGCGATTCGCCATACCGAACCGGGCGGAACTGTGAAGCTGGCGGTGGATCGCGAGGCGGACGGACGGGTTCGGCTCGCGGTGACGGATGGCTGTGGTGGCATACCTGACGACGACCTCGAGCGGGTGTTCGACATCGGCTGGCGCGGGGACGAGCAGCGCACACCGGCCAACGGGTCGAGCAGCGGCGGCGGTCTGGGGTTGGCGATCGCCCGCGGGGTGGTCGAGTCGCACGAAGGCAGCATCGCCGTGAACAACGTCGACGGCGGCTGCGCCTTCGAGATCGAACTCCCGCCGGTGGGGATCAGCTCCTGAGAATCACGGGGCTCACCCGGCCCAGTCCCGGACGGCTGAAGTCGTCCGCGGTTCGGCCTGCTGATCGGCCTGGGGCGTCTGTTACTAACCGGTGGACTCCTCGGCAAGACCACGCCCTGGTTCGGACGGGGTCGGTTGCGAGTGGCGCGGGGGTGAGCCGCGTCGACGCGAGATGGACTGGGCGGGCTGCGGACGCCCGGCCGGAGTGCGGTGCAGGCGCGTCTTGCCGGCGACATAGGCAGAGGCCGAGTGGTTATGTCGCGGCGCAGCACAACAACCAGGCCCACTCGGGCCGGCCGGGCTCGACCCGGTGACCACCACATGCGCGGGGATCTCGGGGCTGGCCCGGTGACGACCGCCTGTGCGGGGATCTCGGGGCTGGCCCGGTGACGACCGCCTGTGCGGGGATCTCGGGGCTGGCCCGGTGACGACCGCCTGTGCGGGGATCTCGGGGCTGGCCCGGTGACGACCGCCTGTGCGGGGATCTCGGGGTCGGCCCGGTGACGACCGCCTGTGCGGGGATCTCCGGGCTGACCCGGTGACGACCACATGCGCGGGGAGTCCGGCTGGTGCCGGGGATGGGGGCGGCGGGTTGCGGGTCGGCAGCCGAGCCGGGGTGGCACCCGGGGATCAGTTGCCGAGGAGATCGGCGATTCCGGTGGTGAGGTCGTAGTCGGGCTTCCAGCCGAGACGGGCGCGGATCCGGTCGGAGGACGCGGTGATGTGCCGGACGTCGCCGAGCCGGTAGGCGCCGGTGACGACCGGCGCGGGTCCGGCGTACGCGCGGGAGAGCTCTTCGGCCAGGTCGCCGATGGTCCGCACGGTTCCGCTGCCCACGTTGTACGCCGCGAACTGCGGGTGGTCCGTGCTGGCTGCGGTGGTGTTGGCGGCGGCGGTGATTGCGGTGGTGGTGATCGCGGTGGCTGCGGTGGTGACGGCGGTCGCGATGTCGCGGACGTGGATGAAGTCGCGGCGCTGGCGGCCGTCCTCGAAGACCTTGGGTGCCTCGCCGCGTTCCAGCGCCGAGCGGAAGAGAGCCGCGACGCCCGCGTACGGCGTATTGCGGGGCATGCCGGGTCCGTACACGTTGTGGAAGCGCATCGCCGCGACCCGGCCGCCGGTTTCCCTGGCCCAGGTGGCCGCGAGGTGTTCGCCGTTCAGCTTGGTCGCCGCGTAGGTGTTGCGGGGATCGGCTGCCGCTGACTCGTCGACGAGGCCCGGCCGAAGGGGCTCCCCGCAGCTCGGGCAGGGCGGCTCGAACTGGCGATGGTCGAGGTCTTCGATCCGACGGGGTCCGGGGGCGACGGGTCCGTGGCGGTCGCATTCGTAGCGGCCTTCGCCGTAGACAACCATCGAGCTGGCGTAGACCAGGTGGCGCACGTTCCGACGGCCCATCTCGCGGAGCAGCACGGCGGTTCCGAGGCTGTTGGTGCTGACGTAGTCGTCCATGTCGTCGAGGTCGTCGCCCAGCCCGACCTTGGCTGCGAGGTGGACGACTGTGTCGACTCCTGTCAGTGCCTTGCCGACCGCCTCGGCGTCTCGGATGTCAGCGACGAGGAGGTTCTCGGTCTGTGGTGGACGGTGGGTGTGGACATCGCGGCGGAGGGAATCGAGCACTGTGACCTCGTGGCCCTCAGCAACGAGTTGGGTATGGACGTGCCGGCCGATGAAGCCGGCGCCACCGGTCAGCAGGATCTTCACCAGAGGTCCTCTCCGGCGGTGCCGTCCAGCGAGTGGCGGCAACTGCAGTCGGTGTCGGGCTTGGGGAGCTGGCCGATCACCTCGGTGAGTAGGTTCTTCAGGCGCCCGATACTGCGGCCGAAGACGGCGATCACCTCGGCCTGCGTGACACCGTCGCCGGCCGCGATCCCCGCATCGTGGTCGGTGACCACGGCGACCGAGGTGTAGCAGAGTGCGAGCTCCCGGGCGATCGATGCCTCGGGGGCGCCGGTCATCCCGACGATCGACCAGCCCTGGTCGGCGTGCCAGCGCGACTCGGCGCGGGTGGAGAACCGGGGACCGTTGATCACCACCATGGTGCCGGTCGGGACCACCTCATCGTTGCCTGCGGCAATCACCGTCTGACGGCCGACAGCGCAGTACGGGTCGGCCGGCGAGACGTGGACGACCGGAGCGGCGACCCCGTCGTACACGGTGTGAGCACGGCCCCAGGTGCGGTCGACGAGCTGGTCGGGGACGACGAACGTGCCGGGGGTGAGTTCAGGTCGAAGCGATCCGACCGCGCACGGGCCGAGCACCTGGCGGACGCCGAGCTCGCGGAGTGCCCAGAGGTTGGCGCGGTAGTTCACCCGATGCGGCGGGAAGCGGTGGTCCGCGCCGTGCCGGGGGATGAAAGCGACCTCGCGGCCGTTCACCTCGCCGACGACCGGTGGTTCGCTGGGTGGCCCGAAGGGGGTGTCGACCTCGACCGGACGAGCTTCCGAGAGGAACGAGTAGAAGCCGGATCCGCCGATCACACCGATTTCTGCCATGGCTCCGACCCTAGGAGCCTCGCGGATGCCGACTACCCGATCCGGCTGGACCGTCAGCACTCCGTAATCCCGGCTGCCTTCGTCGAACTGCGGAGGGCTGGGAAGGCGCGGTCGGCGTCGGGCGGTGAGACTCCCGCAAGGTGTCGTCCACCTGCGGCGCAACGGAGGATGGTCGAATGGGCGGGTGGAGCTCGCCTGGGTGATCGTCGCGGTGGCGGCCGTGCTGCTCCTGCTGGGTGCCTATGGGAGTTGGACCGCTGGGCGGCTGGACCGGCTGCATCACCGGGTGGCGACTGCGCGTGCGGCCCTCGAGACGGAGCTCGCGCGCCGCTCGGCGCTCGTGGCAGAGCTGGCCGGCAGCGGGGTGCTGGATCCAGCGTCGTCGTTGCTGTTGCTGGACGCCGCGCATCGCGCCCGCGCCGCGAGCGAGGAGGAGCGCGAGCACTGTGAGTCGGCGTTGACCCGGGCGATCGGCGCGACCGGCACCGATGCGGAGCCCTGGGCGAGTGAGCTGGGCCTGGCGATGCGGCGGGTGCAGATGGCCCGGCGGTTCCACAACGACATAGTGGTGTCGACGCGGGAGTTGCGGAGGCGACGGCTGGTCACCTGGTTCCGGCTGGCCGGGCACGCGCCGATGCCAGGCACGATCGAGCTGGAGGACGGCAGTTGACGGTGACGGACGAGACCATCTTCGCCGCCGAGGCGGAGAAGTACCGGCATGAGTTGCGGGTGCATTGCTACCGCATGCTCGGCTCGTACGACGATGCCGAGGACCTCGTGCAGGAGACGTTGCTGCGGGCCTGGCGGAAGCGTAGGGACTTCGAGGAACGGTCGAGCTTCCGGGCCTGGTTGTACAGGATCGCGACCAACGCGTGCATCGACGAGTCGCGTCGCCCGCAGCGGGTGTTGCCGCACCAGCTCGAGCCGCCGTCGTTTCCTCCGAAGCCGCTGCCGGCGCGGGATGATCTGCCTTGGCTGCAGCCGTTCCCGGACGTCCTGCTCGACCGGGCCGAGGAACCCGACCAGAAGGTCGTCCGGCGCGAGACGATCGAGCTCGCGTTTCTCCTTGCCATCCAGCACCTACCGGCCCGGCAGCGGGCCGTGTTGATCTTCCGGGACGTGCTCGGCTGGTCGGCCAAGGACACCGCCGCGGCGACGGAGCTCACTGTGGCGGCGGTGAACAGCGCGCTGCAACGAGCCCGGCCGGTACTGCGGGAGCACCTGCCGTCGCGACGTCTGGACTGGGCCCCCTCGGGTGACCCGACGGCTGAGGAGCAGGCGCTGCTGGCGAAGTACATGGAGGCATTCGAACGGGCCGATCCGGCGGCGCTGGTCGCCCTGATGCACGAGGATGTGCGGATCACGATGCCGCCGTACCCGTTCTGGTTCCTCGGCCGAGCGGACGCCGAGCGCGCGATGGCCGCCAACCTCGATCCGGCCGGCAATTCGTACCGCGGTCACTGGCAGTTCCTGGTCGCCGGTCTGAACCGGCAGCCCGCGCTGGCGGCGTATCTCCGCGAGCCCGGCGACACGATCTACCGCCCGTTCGGCTTCGACGTCTTCCGTATCGAGAACGGCCTGATCGCGGAGATGACCGCCTTCGAGATCACCGATTTCGCCCGCTTCGGCCTCCCGGATCACTTGGCGTCGGCGTAGCACTCGACGATGGCGGTGGTGAAGGGGAAGCGGGTCGGGGTTGCGCCGAAGGTGATGCGGCCGGCCAGGTCGCCGGCGGCCTGGATCGCGGCGGCGACCTCGTCGGCCTCCTCCGCGGGGCAGTGCACGATCACCTCGTCGTGCTGGAAGAAGACGAGCTCGGCCTTGAGGTCCGTGATCGACTGCCGCAGCGCGGCCATCATCAGCAGCGCCCAGTCGGCGGCGCTGCCCTGGACCACGAAGTTCCGGGTGAAGCGGCCGCGCGCCCTGGTCCTGCGGCCGTCCACCTGTGGCTCGTCGGCGGGCGGACCTTCCAAGGTGGCTGCGTCCAGTTGGGAGCCGGACGGCGGGCACGTCCGGCCGAGCCAGGTCCGCACCAGCTTGCCCTCCTCGCCGGCCCGAGCGGCGTCATCCACGTAGGCGACCGCCTTGGGGAACCGCTTCCGGAGGTCGGCGAGGTTCTTCAGCCCGTCTCCCGACGTCTGCCCGTAGATAGCACCCAGTACGGCGATCTTGGCCTTCGCGCGATCACCCGAGAACGCCTTGTCCGAGACCGCCTTGTAGAGGTCGTCGGCGGCCCCGGCGACCTCCATCAGCGCCGGGTCGCGCGAGATCGCCGCGAGCACGCGGGGTTCCAGTTGGGCGGCGTCGGCGACCACCAGCCGCCAGCCCGGATCGGCGACCACCGCGCGACGAATCACCTTGGGGATCTGCAGCCCACCACCGCCGTTCGTGATCCAGCGGCCCGACACTGTGCCGCCGGGGACGAAGCCCGGGCGGAACCGGCCGTCGTGAACCCAGTCGTTCAGCCAGGTCCAGCCGTTGGCCGTGTAGATCCGGTAGAGCTTCTTGTATTCGACCAGTGGCTCGACTGCCGGGTGATCGATGGTCTGCAACTCCCAGCGGCGAGTGGAGTTGAGCTGGTATCCCGCCTGCTTGAACGCCTTCAGCACATCGGCAGGCAGGTCGGGTCTGACCCGCCGCCCGAAGGCATCCGAGACCTGATCGGCGAGTTCGGTCAACCGTCGCGGCTCACCGCCACCTGCGAATCGCTGTCCGAGCAGTTCGGTCAGCAACGCCCGATGGGTCTCCGCGCTCCACGGCAGGCCGGCGCGATCCATCTCGGCGGCGATGAGCATTCCGGACGACTCTGATGCCGTGAGCAACCGCATTCGGTCCGGGTGCTCGGCCTCTTGGTGCCGTCGGAGCTGGTCGGCATAAACCTTCAGCAGCGCCCCGAACGACACCGGCTCGGCCTCGATCTCGAACAGCGACGTCTGCTCGCCAGGGTCGGTTGCTCGCAGAGGTGGATCAGCAGGCACCGGCGAGTTCGTCAGCCGCGCCCACGCGGCCGCCGCCGACCGCGGCTCGCCCAGCCGCCCCTCGTGCCCGAGCAGCAACACCTCGGCACTCTCGATGTCGTAACACCGCTCCACCCGCACTCCGGCCGCGAGCAGGCGCGGATAGATCTCCGGCGTCGAGCGCCACACCCATCGGGTCACCTGTGGACGCGATCCCACCGCAGCCGCCAGATCCGCCTCGTGCCGGATCTCACCGGCAGGCTGACCGTCCGGATGCAAGGCGACGAGCAACGCCCCGCCACCCTCCGCCGGCGCCACCGCCCACCGCTCGTCCATACCCCCGATCCTTACACCGCCCACCGACAATTCCCCCCACCTTCACCTCCCCCCGCTGTGCGTCCGAAGAAGTGGGGGTCCTGCCCTCCACTTCTTCGGACGCAAGCTCCTAGCGAGGCGGTGGCGGGGTGGTAGTCCAGTGGTGGAAGACTGGACTTATGTGGCGGGGGAGCGACCTGGATCCGGCGGACGGGACGAAGACCGAGCAGGTCGAGGCGCTGGTGCTGCGCCGGATCGAACGCGGTGACCTGTCGATCGGGTCGAGGCTCCCCTCCGAGAGAGTGCTGGCCGAGCGACTCGGGCTCAGCCGCGTGACCGTAGTACGGGCTCTGGACCAGTTGCGGGCGGACGGCGTACTGGAGACCAAGCGCGGCTCCGGGACGCATGTGCGGCCGCTCGATCGGCTGCTGGATCCCATTGCGCCGGCCTCGACCGTCACTGCGGGAGATCAGCCCGTCCTGGATCTCCGGTTCGCCACCACGGCGGCTCCGCACGATGTGGCGGAGGTTGCTGCCCAGATCGTGGCCGACGGGCTGCCGCACGCGATGGGCGGCGACGGGCCGCCGCCCGGCGGATCAGTAGAGCTTCGTACTGCGTTGGCCGAGCGCCTCACTGTCGAGGGCGTTCCGACAGCGCCGGGCCAGCTCACCCTCACGGTTGGTGCCGCGGCTGGACTCAATGCGGCATTGGCCGGGCTGGACCTAGGACCCGGTGTGGCAATCACCGAGACCCCGACGTACCCGGCAGCCTTCGACCTCCTGCGGAAGCACCGGCTGGACGTGGTCGGGTGGCCTGCCGGTGTGTGGGACACCGACCAGCTCGCGCATCTGTGCAGGCGACACAAGCCGAAGGTGATCTATCTGCAGGCGGACAACCACAACCCGACCGGCCTGAGCCTGCCTGCCGACCGGCGGGCCGCCGTGGTCGAGATCGCCCGGCGATACGACGCGGCGCTGATCAGTGACGAGACCATGCGGCCGCTCTGGCTCGCGAGTGGAGACCAACCTGAGCCGCTCAGCCGCTACCCCCGTACTGTCAGCGTCGGATCGCTGAGCAAGACGGTATGGGGCGGGCTGCGGGTGGGTTGGGTCCGGACCGGCCGGCAGCTGCGCAGGCGGATCAACACGGCCGCCCAGCTCAGCGTCACCTCGCCCAGCGCCCTGGACGATCTGCTCGCGCAGGCGATCCTCGGCCGCCTCGACCGGGTGATCTCACGGCGCAAGACCCGGCTGCGGACCAACCTCGCGGCGTTGGAAGCTGGGCTGAAGACGCTCGACGGCGTTGCCTGGCCGACTCCGACCGGTGGGATGACGCTCTGGCTGGAGCTGACCGAAGTACGGGCCCGCCGGGTGCTGGAGACGGCTCGCGAACAGGGGTTGCTGCTGGGGGCAGGCGACCTGTTCACTCCGGACGGGACGGACCGGCGGCACATCCGGATTCCGTTCACCGCGCCGCCCGCCACGCTGCGGCTGGTGGTGGCCCGGCTGGGGACCGCGCTGGCTCAGTCCAGTTGATCTGAGGTGGACTGAAGATAAGCCGCTGTCGCGACCTAAGCTTGAGACGTGCCAAGCCGCGACCAGGAGGATGTAGTGACCGAGATCCAGAACAGCCCGCAGACCGGAACCGCCAAGGTCAAGCGGGGCATGGCGGAGATGCTCAAGGGCGGCGTGATCATGGACGTCGTCACGGCCGAGCAGGCGAAGATCGCCGAGGACGCCGGTGCCGTCGCGGTGATGGCGCTCGAGCGGGTCCCGGCCGACATCCGCGCCCAGGGCGGCGTCTCCCGGATGAGCGACCCCGACATGATCGACTCGATCATCAGCGCCGTCTCGATCCCGGTGATGGCCAAGGCCCGGATCGGCCACTTCGTCGAGGCGCAGGTGCTGCAGAGCCTCGGCGTCGACTACATCGACGAGTCCGAGGTGCTCACCCCGGCCGACTACGCGAACCACATCGACAAGTGGAACTTCACTGTTCCGTTCGTCTGTGGAGCGACCAACCTGGGCGAGGCGCTGCGCCGGATCACCGAGGGCGCGGCGATGATCCGCTCCAAGGGCGAGGCCGGCACCGGTGACGTCTCCAACGCGACCACCCACATGCGCCAGATCCGCCAGGAGCTCCGCAAGCTGCAGAACCTCCCCGAGGACGAGCTGTACGTCGCGGCCAAGGAGCTGCAGGCGCCGTACGAGCTGGTCAAGGAGGTCGCTGCCGCGGGCAAGCTGCCTGTCGTGCTGTTCACCGCCGGCGGCATCGCCACCCCGGCCGACGCCGCGATGATGATGCAGCTCGGTGCTGAGGGCGTGTTCGTCGGCTCCGGCATCTTCAAGTCGGGCAACCCGGCCCAGCGCGCCGAGGCGATCGTCAAGGCGACCACCTTCTATGACGACCCGGACGTGCTGGCCAAGGTGTCCCGCGGTCTCGGTGAGGCGATGGTCGGCATCAACGTCGACGAGATCCCGCAGCCGCACCGCCTGGCCGAGCGCGGCTGGTGACAGGAGTCGCCGGGCCGGCCGGTCTGCGCGCGGTCGACGATCGGACGGCCCGGGAGCTGCGGGGTCTCGCCCGCGTCCTGGTCCGGTCCGGGTACGCCGACCGCGCCGCCGCGACGGCCGCGCTGACCGAGGCCGTGCGCGAGGATGCTCCGTCGGCCGACGCCGGCTCATTGGTTCCCGAGCTCATCGACGAGGCAGTCGCGTCGCTGGCTGAGGACGCGGCCACCTGGCCGGCCGAGACGGACCCGGACCGGCTGGACGCAGTACTGGACGAGCTGGAATCGCTCGGGCTCGTGGTGGTCCGGTATACGTCGGACCATCACGCGGCTCGGCGGGTGCTCGAGTCGGCCGTGGAGCCGAGGGGGCTGGTGTTCTTCACCGACACCGACGTCTGGCATGCGGTCGACTTCGGGATGCTCGAGTTGAAGGTCTGGCACCCCGACACGGCCAACGTGGCGCCGGGGGAGCCGCTCCTGGAGGACCTGCTCGCGCTGCTGCGCGAACGCGGCCTGCCCGCGGTCTTCGACGAGGGCCGCATCGAGGTGACGGTGAATTGGCAACGCCGGGTGAAGCTGTGAGAGGAGAAGCGTGAGCAAGCCTGTGATCGGGGTCTTCGCGTTGCAGGGCAACGTGCGGGAGCACCTTGCGATGCTGGCGCAGGTCGGCGTCGAGGCCCGACCGGTACGGCGGCCGGCCGAGCTGGCGGCTGTCGACGGCCTGGTGCTGCCGGGTGGCGAGTCGACCACGATGGACAAGCTGGCCCGGTCGTTCGAGCTGTTCGAGCCGCTGCAGAAGCGGATCGCGGACGGCATGCCGACCTTCGGCACCTGCGCCGGGATGATCATGCTCGCGAACGAGATCACCGGCGGGATCGAGGGTCAGGAGACCCTCGGCGGGCTCGACGTGACGGTGCGCCGGAACGCCTTCGGGCGCCAGGTGGACTCGTTCGAGGCGGACCTGGAGTTCGCCGCGTTCGACACGCCGTACCACGCGGTGTTCATCCGGGCACCGTGGGTGGAACGGGTCGGCCGCGAGGTCGAGGTGCTCTCGACAGTGAGCTCTGGTCCGGCCGAAGGTAGGATCGTCGCGGTTCGCCACGATCGGCTGCTGGCCACGTCGTTCCATCCGGAAATGACCGGGGACGCCAGGCTGCACGGATATTTCGCCGATCTCGTGCGCGACCTCTAGTCAGCAGCAAGCGGTAGAAGGGTTGGGTTCGCGATGTCAGGCCACTCCAAATGGGCCACCACGAAACACAAGAAGGCGGTCATCGACTCGAGGCGCGCCAAGCTCTTCGCGAAGCTGATCAAGAACATCGAGGTGGCCGCCCGCACCGGCGGCGGCGACCTGGCCGGCAACCCCACCCTGTACGACGCGGTCCAGAAGGCGAAGAAGTCGTCCGTCCCGAACGACAACATCGACCGCGCGGTCAAGCGCGGGTCCGGCGCCGAGGCGGGTGGCGCGGACTGGCAGTCGATCACCTACGAGGGCTACGGCCCGAACGGTGTCGCGATGCTGATCGAGTGCCTGACCGACAACCGGAACCGGGCCGCGGCCGACGTACGGACCGCGATGACCCGCAACGGCGGCTCGCTCGCCGACCCGAACAGCGTCGCCTACCTGTTCAACCGCAAGGGTGTGATCGTGCTCGGCAAGGAGCAGGACGGCAAGAAGTTCACCGAGGACGACGTGATGGAGGCTGTGCTCGAGGCCGGCGCCGACGAGGTGAACGACCTGGGCGACTCCTTCGAGGTGATCAGCGAGGCCAGTGACCTGGTCAAGGTCCGGACCGCGCTGCAGGACGCCGGGATCGACTACGAGTCGGCCGACGCCTCGTTCGTGCCGTCGATGACGGTCGAGCTGGACGCCGACGGCGCCGGCAAGATCTTCCGGCTGATCGACGCCCTCGAAGACAGCGACGACGTGCAGAACGTCTTCGCCAACTTCGATGTCTCCGATGAGGTCATGGAGCAGGTGGGCTGACCGGGGTTGTCGCTTCCTCCACGGGCGGCGGCGGCCAGCGACGCAACGCGAGGATCGCTACCGCCATCGCGAGGATGAGCCCCATCAGGATGAGCAGTTCGATGCCCTGCGGGTTCCATCGGAACGATCGCTCGGCCTCGGCCGTCACGAGCAGGAGGCGGCGAACCCCGGCGATCAGTCCGACCACGAGGAAGGGCTCGGCCTGCAGTTGCTGTTCGGTGATCGTGATCCGCACGGTATGCAGTAGCTCGGCCACGATGAACAAGACGAGGGTCTTGTCGAGGATCGACAACACGACATCCAACGCGTTGTACGGGCCTCTGAGAGCCATGACAACGCTGTCGATCACGTCGATCAGCAACACGAGCGCCAGGACGGACAGCAGCACGGCGACCGCCACGTGGACCAGGTCCTCGATTGTCCGCAGGGAGCGGACGACTCGGGCGATCAGGCCGCTGCGATGGGCACGCATCAGGTTCATCAAGTCGTCATCCGACCCGACCTAGGCAATGGCGGCCAGCCGCTCTCTGTCTGATCGCCTAGCCAACTGTCTGTCCGCTTCCAGAGCGTGTCAACACCCGCGCCTGGGCGCCCTGGCCGCCGAAACAGTTGTGATCGACCTCGAAGTGACTGGCGGGTAACATGATCGCCATGGCGAATCAGGTGCTTGGGATGTGGGAGAAGTTCCGGGTCATGCCGGGTGGCACGCGGGCGTTCTCGGTGGCCTTCACCTGGAAGGCGCCGTACTTCCGGTCCATCCGGCCGCGGTTCGTCCACGTCAGCCCGAACTACGCGTCCCTGGTGCTGCCGAAGCGGCGGGCGGTGCAGAACCACATCGGCACGGTGCACGCCATCGCCGTGTGCAACGGGCTGGAGGCTGCCATGGGCGCCCTCGCCGAGGCGACCGTCCCGAGTGGGAAGCGCTGGCTCCCCAAGGGCATGGAGGTCGCCTACCTGGCGAAGTCGACGTCGGACCTCACCTGCTCTGCCGAGACGGATCCGGACGCCTGGACGGCCGGCCCCGACGTGCCGGTCCGGGTGAAGGCCACACGGGAAGACGGCACGGTGGTCGTCGAGGGCACTATCAATCTCTGGGTGACCGACAAGCGGTAATGCTCTCGCCCGGTGGCGGCGGCTCGTCGTAGGGTCTGGGCGTGACTGATGCCTTGCGACTCGTCGACATCACCGCGGCACACCTGGACGACGTGATCCGCGTCCGGTCCAGGTCCTTCGGACCGCTGGCGGCCGCGAACCGGGAAGAGTGGATCAAGGACGCGCAGGAGTTCATCGACGACGGCCGGTTCGTCGGTGTCGTGGATGGCGAAGAGGTGGTCGCCGCCGCCCGGTTCTGGGCCTTCCAGCAGTGGTGGGGTGGCCGGCAGGTGCCGATGGCCGGTGTCGCGGGCGTGGTCGTCGCACCGGAGTACCGGGGTCGTGGAGTCGGCAGCAAGCTGATGCGCGGCGTGCTCCAGCGCACCGCCGAGAAGGGCTTCCCGATCACCGCGCTCTACCCGGCCACGACGGTGATCTACCGGCACCTCGGCTACGAGTTCGGTGGCCACCGGTACCGTTTCTCCTTCCCTGCGGCCGATCTGCGCTCGCTCGGCGGCAAGGACGTGAGCATCCGCCGCGCCGGTCCGGACGACGCGGGTCGCCTGCTCGAACTCGTGGCCGAAGCCCACAGCACCGGCCGGAGCAGCGGACCGCTCGTCTGGGCCGAGTCGAAGGTGGCCGAGTGGCTGGAGGACGAGGACAACTTCGGCTACCTCGCCGAGGACGGTTTCGTCGTCTACAACTGGGACGACGGCGACCTGCGCGTCGACGAGATCATCGCCGGTTCTGAAGCCACCTCCCGTGCCCTGTGGGCAACCGTCGGGTCCGGCTCGTCCATCGCGAACACCGTGAAGGCGTATGTCGCTCCGAACGATCCCGTGCATCTGCTGGTCGAACACGAGGCCGACAAGCACGCTCAGCTGCAGCGGTGGATGCTCCGTATGGTCGATGCTCCGGCTGCGATCGCCGCACGCGGCTTTGCCACCGGCGTCTCGCTCGAGGCCGACCTGGACCTCGACGACGCCGAACTCAGCGGAAACACGGGCCGTTGGCACCTATCCGTCGCCGAGGGCTCGGGCCGGCTCACCACTTCCACCGCCACCGGTGACGCCCTCAGGCTCGGTGCCCGCGGACTAGCCGCCCTGTACGCCGGTACGCCGCTCGCTACGCTTCGCCGGTCCGGCCTGGCCGCAGGTGGATCCACCAGCGCGGACAGCGCGATCGACACTGCCTTCGCCGGCGCCCCGTCGTACATGCTCGACTACTTCTAAGCCGCGGCTAAGAATCCTTCACTTACCTAGTGCCCGTCCCTGTACTCCCAGAGAAGGGCACCGCCCCCAATGTTCGACACGATCAACGGTCTGCCGCTTCATCCCCTCATCGTCCACGCGGTGGTGGTTCTGCTGCCACTGTCGATTCTCGGCGTCCTGGCCCTGGTCATCAGGCCCCGCTGGCGCGCGAGATACGGCGTACTGGTCGCCGCGTGCGCCTTGATCGCGACCATCCTGATCCCGGTCGCGACCCAGAGCGGGGAGTCGCTGGAGAAGCGCGTCGGTGATCCCGGCCGGCACGCCCACCTCGGGGACCAGTTGCTCTGGTTCGCCATTCCGGTCCTCATCGTCGCCGTTGCCCTGGTGCTGGTGGAGCGTGGCGTCACCGATCGCATCGCCCGGCGGCCCGTGGCCGGCGCTGTGGTGTCGGTCGTGGCCGTCGTGGCTGCCGTGGCAGCGGGCGTGCAGGTCTACCGGGTCGGCGATTCCGGGGCACGCGCGGCTTGGGGCGATCAGGTCTCCGGTTCAGCCCAGGGCAAGTAGCCGGGGAGGCTCCCTGCCTGCCGCCGGCGCCTCGGCGAGTGCCACCCAGCACTCGGCGGGGCGCCTCGGCGCGTCGATTTCTTCGGTGGCGGGCTGGACTACTAGGGTTGTCGAACAAACGTTCGGAGGTGGTCCATGCGCGTGCTCGGCGTCGACCCGGGGCTCACCCGGTGTGGCCTCGGCATCGTCGACGGCACGTCCGGCCGGCCGCCCACGCTGGTCGCCGTCGGGGTGATCCGGACACCTGCCGACCTGGACGTGGCCAAGCGGCTGGTCCGGATCGAGACGGCCATCGAGGAATGGATCGCCGAGCACCGGCCGGACGCGGTCGCTGTGGAGCGGGTCTTCGCTCAGCACAACGTGCGGACGGTGATGGGCACGGCCCAGGCGTCGGGCGTGGCGATGGTGGTCGCCGCGCGCCACGGACTGCCGGTTGCGCTGCACACGCCGAGCGAGGTCAAGGCGGCGGTCACCGGTTCGGGCCGCGCCGACAAGGACCAGGTCACGACCATGGTGACCCGGATCCTGAAGCTGGCCGAGCGTCCGACGCCGGCTGATGCCGCCGACGCACTCGCGCTGGCGATCTGCCACGTGTGGCGCGGCGGTGTGACGAGCCGGCTGCAGGAGGCTTCGGAGGGCCGGGTGCATCTGGAGGCGCAGGCACAGGCTCAGTCGCGGCTTCAGGTCGCGAGGTTGCGGGCCGCGGTGGCGGCCCAAGGAGGGAAGCGATGATCGCGTTCGTGCGCGGCCCGGTGGCCGCGATCGGAGTGGACAGTTGCGTGATCGAGGTCGGGGGAGTCGGGCTGCAGCTCTACTGCCACCCCGGCACCTTGGCGACCCTGCGGCCTGGGCAGGAGTTCAAGCTGGCCACGTCGATGGTGGTGCGCGAGGACTCGCTGACCCTCTACGGCTTCGCCGACGCGGATGAGAAGGAGTTGTTCGAGCTGCTGCAGAGCGCGTCGGGCGTCGGCCCCAAGTTGGCCCAGGCGGCGCTCGCGGTGTTGAGCCCGGACCAGCTCCGACAGGCGGTCGCCTCGGAAGACCTGGCCATGCTGGTGAAGATCCCCGGCGTCGGTAAGAAGGTGGCGCAGCGGCTGGTGCTGGAGCTCAAGGACAAGATCGGGATGCCGTCGAAGATGGTCGCCGGGCGGCCGCTCCAGGCGACCGGGGCCTGGCGCGAGCAGGTGCACGCCGGTCTGGTCGGTCTCGGCTGGTCCGCTCGCGACGCCGACGACGCGGTCATCGCGGTGTCGCCGCTCGCTATCGACTCCGCCGAGCCGTCGGTGCCGGATCTGCTCCGGGCCGCCCTTCGCGCGCTGTCGAAGGCCTAGCGGATGGAAGACAACGTCAGGCCGCTGGTGTCCGCGGACGCGGTGGATCTCGAGGAACGCAAGATCGAGTCCGCCCTGCGGCCGCGCACCCTGGCCGAGTTCGGCGGGCAGCGCCGGGTCAGCGAGCAGCTGGAGCTCGTTCTGCATGCCGCCCGCGGGCGCAATCGAACCCCGGACCACGTGCTGCTGTCAGGCCCGCCCGGATTGGGCAAGACAACCCTGGCGATGATCATCGCGAGCGAGCTGTCCGCGCCGCTGCGGGTGACGAGCGGTCCGGCCATCCAGCACGCGGGTGACCTGGCGGCGATCCTGTCGGGGCTCAACGAGGGCGAGGTGCTCTTCCTCGACGAGATCCACCGGATGTCTCGCCCGGCTGAAGAACTGCTCTACATGGCGATGGAAGACTTCCGTGTCGACGTGATCGTCGGCAAGGGGCCGGGCGCCACCGCCATCCCGCTGGAAATCCCACCCTTCACGCTGGTCGGGGCGACCACCCGGGCCGGTCTGCTGCCGGGACCGCTGCGGGACAGGTTCGGATTCACCGGGCATCTG
Source organism: Kribbella alba (assembly GCF_039529635.1). Lineage (NCBI taxonomy): Bacteria > Bacillati > Actinomycetota > Actinomycetes > Propionibacteriales > Kribbellaceae > Kribbella > Kribbella alba. The sequence continues at coordinate 305,343 of NZ_BAAANE010000007.1, forward strand.
GAGTTCTACGACGCGGCCGAGCTGGAGAAGATCGTCAACCGGTCCGCGGCGCTGCTGGAGGTCGACATCACTCCTGAGGCCGCGGCCGAGATCGCCTCCCGGTCCCGCGGCACACCCCGGATCGCCAACCGGTTGCTCCGCCGCGTCCGCGACTACGCAGAGGTACGGGCCGACGGCATCGTGACGCTCGCGCTGTCCAAGGCGGCGCTCGAGCTGTACGAGGTGGACAAGATGGGCCTCGACCGGTTGGACCGGTCCGTGCTGGACGCTCTGTGCCGCCGCTTCGGCGGGGGACCGGTCGGGCTTTCGACGCTCGCGGTTGCGGTCGGCGAAGAACGTGAGACTGTGGAGGAAGTGGCCGAGCCGTTCCTGGTCCGGTCGGGCTACCTGGCGCGGACGCCGCGTGGTCGCGTCGCCACCCCGGCGGCGTGGCGGCATCTGGGCCTGGCGGTTCCGAAAGGCGCGACCTTCGCGGACACGCTTTTCGACACAGATGATGAATAAGGGGACCGAGTAACGCAAACGTGACCCCGCGTCATGCGGTACTTCTTGCCGCCCAGGGTTAGACTCCCCGGTGGCCTGATCCCCAGGTCATCCCGCTGCGACCTGCGCGCTTGAGCAGAGCGTGCGGGGCGCCCGTACCTACTCTCTACGAAGGATTCTGAGTCCCGATGGTATTGATCGCCGCACCGATGGCCTCCTCCGGTGGCTCGGGTATCACCTTGCTTCTCCCGCTGATTCTGATCGTCGGGATGATCTGGTTCATGAGCCGTACCCAGCGCAAGCAGCGCCAGAAGCAGGCCGACACGGTCGCCGCGCTCGCGCCGGGCACGAAGGTGATCACCACCAGCGGCGTGGTGGGCATCGTCGAGGAGGTCGACGACGAGTACGTCACGGTGGAGATCTCCGACGGCGTCCTGGTCCAGTTCGTCAAGCAGGCGATCGGCCGGGTGGTCCCCGAAGAGGCGCCGGCCGATGAGGTCGTCGAGGAGACTGCGGACGAGCCCGTCGACGAGACCGCCGACGAGAAGACCGATGAGGCCGCGCGGGACACGGTCGACGTACCGGAGACGGGGGCGGACAAGGTGCAGGACAAGGCCAAGCTGCCTCCCACGCACACCGAGAACTGATCACCCGTCCTATCGGCGTGCGGTGCGCAAGCGCCCCGGTGACGCTGCAGCGCGCCCAGTAACGCAAAGGTTGAATCACACGTGGCAACGACGACGACAACCCGCCCCGGGCGGCTCCTGATCGTCCTGGGAGTCATCCTGGTCCTGCTGTTCGGGATCATGGGACTCACCAAGACCTGGAAGCCCAAGCTGGGGCTGGACCTGCGGGGCGGCACAACCATCACGCTGACCGCCAAGTCGCTGGCCGGCGGCGGCAAGGTGACCGCGGAACAGCTCTCCGAGGCGAAGAACATCATCTCCCAGCGGGTGAACGGCGCCGGTGTCGGCGAAGCGGAGATCACCACGTCGGGAGCCGACCACATCAACGTGGCCGTGCCCGGATCCAACCAGGACAGCCTGGTCAAGCAGATCGGCCAGACCGCTCTGCTGTACTTCCGGGTCGTGTACGACGCCCAGCCGGGTGCGCCCGTGCCGACGCCGTCACCCTCGGCGACGCCCACCGGGAAGCCGTCGGCCACGCCGAAACCCAGCACCACGCCGAAGGCCAGCACCACCATCAAGCCGTCGGGGACGCCCTCGGCGACGCCGAAGGGGCGCGCCTACAGCAGCGTGCTGGGGGCTGCGACCCCGACGCCGACTCCCAAGCCGAGCACCCCGGTGCCGTCGACGCCCGCCACGCCGCCCGCGGCCGCCGGTGACCCCCTGAACTACACGCCCGACGCGACGACGCAGGCTGCCTTCGCGTCGTTCCAGTGCACTGGTAAGAAGCCGGACGCGTCGCAGGACGACCCGAACAAGCCGCTGATCGCCTGCGACCGCGCCGGTCAGTACAAGTACCTGCTCGGCCCCGCGATCCTGAAGGGCACCGACCTGACCGACGCCAGCGCAGGCATCCCGCAGGGTGGCTTCCAGTGGCAGGTCAACCTGAAGTTCAGCGGTCAGGGCGGCGACAAGTTCCTCAAGGCGACCACCGCCATCGCGCAGCGTCCGCAGGGGCAGAACCTGTTCGCGATCGTGCTGGACGGCGAGGCGATCTCGACCCCGAGCGTGTCGGGCCCGATCCCGGGTGGTCAGGCGCAGATCACCGGCTCGTTCACCGAGGCCGAGGCACGCGATCTGGCGAACGTGCTGAAGTACGGCGCGCTGCCGGTGTCCTTCGAGACCTCGACGGTCGAGACTGTGTCGCCGCAGCTCGGTGGCGACCAGCTGTCGGCCGGTATCACGGCCGGCATCATCGGCCTGGCGCTGGTGATCATCTTCTCGTTCCTGTACTACCGGGGCCTCGGTCTCGTCGTGGTGATGTCGCTGGGTGCGGCCGCGGCGCTCACCTACGCTTCGGTGGTGCTGCTCGGCAAGTCGATCGGCTTCACTTTGACCCTGGCCGGTATAGCCGGTCTGATCGTGGCGATCGGTATCACCGCGGACTCGTTCGTCATCTACTTCGAACGACTCCGCGATGAAGTCAGAGAAGGTCGCAGCCTGCGCTCCTCGGTGGAGACCGGCTGGGCCCGCGCCAAGCACACCATCATCGCGGCCGACTCGATCTCGCTGCTCGCCGCCGTGGTGCTCTACATCCTCGCGGTCGGCGGCGTGAAGGGCTTCGCCTTCACCCTCGGCCTGACCACGCTGATCGACCTGTTGGTGGTCTTCATCTTCACCAAGCCGATCGTCACGCTGCTGGCCCGGACCGACTTCTTCGGTCACGGCCACAAGCTGTCCGGTCTCGACCCCGAGCACCTCGGCGTCGAGCGGTTGCCCGGCCAGATGAAACCGACGGCCCGTCCGGCCAAGCCGACGACGCGCAAGCCCGTGGGAGGCGAGGTCTGATGTCGAAGCTCGGAAGCATCGGTGCCCGGTTGCACCGCGGTGAGGTCTCCTACGACTTCATCGGCAAGCGCAGGCTGTGGTTCACCATCTCGATCGTCCTGGTGGTCGTCTCGCTGGCCGGCCTGTTCGCCCGCGGTCTTGCCCTCGGCATCGAGTTCAAGGGCGGCGTCGAGTACCAGACCAACGTGAAGGTCACCAGCAGCACCGTGGACGACTTCACCGCCGCGGTGAAGGCGACCAACGCCAAGGACCTCGGTGACCCGATCGTCACCACGGTCAACAACGACAAGGTCTCGATTCAGACCCGGCCGCTGAGCCAGGACGACATCACCAAGGTCCGGACCGCCGTCGCCAAGCAGGCCGGCGTCACGGTCGACAAGGTGAGCACCCAGCAGATCGGTGCGTCGTGGGGTAGTCAGATCGCGAACAAGGCGATCTGGGCCCTGATCGTGTTCCTGGTGCTGGTCTTCCTGGTGATCTGGGCCTACTTCCGAGAACCGAAGGCCTCGATGGCCGCGATCATCGCGTTGGTGCACGACGTCACCATCACGGTCGGCGTCTACGCGCTGATCGGCTTCGACGTCACGCCCTCCACCGTGATCGGCGTACTGACCATCCTGGGTTACTCGCTGTACGACACGGTCGTGGTGTTCGACAAGGTCCGCGAGAACACCCGCGGCATCACCGGAAACAACCGTTTCACCTACAGCGACGCGACCAACCTGGCCGTGAACCAGACCATCGTGCGGTCGATCAACACCACGCTGATCGCGCTGCTGCCGGTCGGTTCGATTCTGGTCGTCGGCACCTTCGTGCTGGGCACCGGCCCGTTGAAGGACCTGTCGCTCGCGCTGTTCGTCGGTATCGCGGTCGGTGCGTACTCGTCGATCTTCATCGCCCCGGCGTTGCTGGCGGTCTTCAAGGAGCGCGAGCCGGGCATGCAGGCGCTGCGTCGTCGGGTGCTCGCCAAGCGCGGCGGGACCGTCACGACGGCTTCTGGCGCGCCGGTGCCGGTGGCTGCCACGGCCGGAGCCACCGCGGTCGGGAACGAGCCCGCTGCCCGGAAGCAGGACCGGCCGAAGGCTGGTACGCCGGTGGCGTCGAGCCGTCCGGTGAAGTCGTCGAGCGGCGCCGGCAGGCCGCAGCCGAGTCGCAAGCCGCGGTCCAAGCGCGGTAAGTGATGCGTTCGCTGGAAGAGATCCTGAAGGACGGCATCCGCGACATCCCGGACTACCCGCAGGCGGGAGTGGTGTTCAAGGACATCACCCCGCTGCTGGCCGACCACGAAGGCTTCAGCCAGGTGGTCCAGGCGCTCGCGGCGTCCGGCCGGGATGCCGACGGCAACGTCGTGGTCGACAAGGTGGTCGGGATCGAGGCCCGTGGCTTCATCCTGGCCGCCCCGGTCGCGCTCGCCCTCGGCGCCGGCTTCGTGCCGGTCCGGAAGAAGGGCAAACTGCCGGCCGCGACCTACGAGGAGTCGTACGCGCTGGAGTACGGAAAGGCCACCATCGAGGTCCACCAGGATGCCTTCGAGCCGGGGGACCGGGTGCTGGTGATCGACGACGTGCTGGCGACCGGAGGCACGGTCGAGGCCTGCCTGCGTCTCGTACGGCGTTGTGGCGCCGAGGTGGTCGGCACCGCGGTGCTGCTGGAACTGTCCTTCCTGCCGGGCCGGGAGCGGCTCGCGGGGGAGCAGTTGACCGCCGTCGTGACGGTCTGAACCAGGCCTTCGTCACTGTCTGAAGTCAGTTGTCACGTCAAATCGGCGTGTTGTCCACAGGCCGTGTCTGCCTGGTTGGCTGCTTCCCCCTAGACTGGTGCTCTGTCGGCGGAGGGATACAACGTGGGCGAAGACCCGGCGATGACTTCAGCGGTACCGGACGTGGTCCCGCATGAGCCTCCGCGCGCGCCTGCAGCGGCGCGTCCGATGGTCAGCTCGTCGCCGCCTGCTGCCGCCCCTCCCGCTGCACAACCGCCTCGGATCGCTCCGGCTCGCGTCCGGGCGCGCCTAGCCCGACTAGGTGGCACCAGGCACCCGAACAGGGCGCCGATGCTCGAGCCGCTGTTCCGGGTGGTCCGGGCGACCCACCCCAAGGCCGACCTCGCGATCATCGAGCGGGCCTACCGGACGGCCGAGAAGTATCACACCGGCCAGCTCCGCAAGAGCGGCGATGCGTACATCACGCATCCGCTCGCGGTCGCCACCATCCTGGCCGAGCTCGGTATGACGGCGCCGACGCTGTGTGCGGCGCTGCTGCACGACACCGTCGAGGACACTCCCTACACGCTCGACGAGCTGAAGAAGGACTTCGGCGAAGAGATCGCCATGCTGGTCGACGGCGTCACCAAGCTGGACAAGGTCAAGTACGGCGAGTCCGCGCAGGCCGAGACGATCCGCAAGATGGTCGTCGCGATGGCCAAGGACATCCGGGTGCTGGTGATCAAGCTCGCCGACCGGCTGCACAACATGCGCACGCTCGGCTTCCTGCGGCAGGAGAAGCAGGAGCGGATCGCCCGCGAGACGTTGGAGATCTATGCCCCGCTGGCCCACCGGCTGGGTATGAACACCATCAAGTGGGAGCTCGAGGACCTGTCCTTCTCGACCCTGCATCCCAAGGTGTACGACGAGATCGTCCGGCTGGTCGCCGAGCGGGCCCCGTCGCGCGACGAATATCTGGCGTCCGTGATCGACCAGGTGCACGAGGACCTGCGCGCCTCCAAGGTGAAGGCGACCGTCACCGGTCGGCCGAAGCACTACTACTCGATCTACCAGAAGATGATCGTCCGCGGCCGCGAGTTCGGCGACATCTACGACCTGGTCGGCATCCGTGTGCTGGTCGAGTCGGTCCGCGACTGCTATGCCGCGCTCGGTGTCCTGCACGCCCGATGGAACCCGGTGCCCGGCCGGTTCAAGGACTACATCGCGATGCCGAAGTTCAACATGTACCAGTCGCTGCACACCACGGTGATCGGCCCGCAGGGCAAGCCGGTGGAGCTGCAGATCCGCTCCTTCTCGATGCACCGCCGAGCTGAGTACGGCATCGCCGCGCACTGGAAGTACAAGGAAGACCCGAACTCGCCGGCCCCCGAGGTGGGCGCGCCGCCGAGCAGCGACGTCGGCGGCCCGAACGACATGCCGTGGGTGCGGCAACTGGTCGACTGGCAGCGGGAGACGTCCGACCCGTCGGAGTTCCTCGACTCGTTGCGGTTCGAGATCAACAACTCCGAGGTCTACGTCTTCACCCCTCGCGGTGACGTGATGTCGCTGCCGGCCGGGTCGTCACCGGTCGACTTCGCCTACGCGATCCACACCGAGGTCGGGCACCGCTGTATCGGCGCCCGGGTGAACGGGCGGCTGGTGCCGCTGGAGAGCACCCTCGAGAACGGCGACGTGGTCGAGGTCTTCACCTCGAAGGCGCAGGGCGCCGGTCCCTCGCGCGACTGGCTCAGCTTCGTCAAGAGCCCCCGCGCCCGCAACAAGATCAAGCACTGGTTCAGCAAGGAACGCCGCGACGAGGCGATCGAGCACGGCAAGGACGCGATCGCGAAGCAGCTCCGCAAGGAGGGACTACCGCTGCAGCGGCTGCTGTCGCACGAGACCCTCACCGCGGTCGCGAACTCCCTGCGCTACCCGGATGTGACCGGCTTGTATGCCGCGGTCGGCGAGAGCCACGTCAGCGCCCAAGCCGTCGTGCGGCGTCTGATCGAGACGTATGGCGGAGAAGAGGGCGCGGCCGAGGACCTTGCCGAGGGCCTGCGGTTGCCTGCCACCCGCGAGCGCCGAAAGCGCACAGCTCGCGGCGACGCCGGCGTCATCGTCAAGGGTGCCACCGACGTGCTCTCGAAGCTTGCCCGCTGCTGTACGCCGGTGCCGGGCGACGAGATCATCGGCTGGGTCACCCGAGGTGCCGGTGTCTCGGTGCACCGCGCCGACTGCGCCAACGTGGAGAACCTGCAAACCCAGCCCGAACGCATCGTCGAGGTCGAGTGGGCACCCACCGCCCAGTCGGTCTTCCTGGTGGCCATCCAGGTGGAAGCCCTGGACCGAGCGCGGCTGCTGTCGGACATCACCCGCGTGCTGTCCGACTACCACGTGAACATCCTGTCGGCCGCCCTGACGACGACCCGGGACCGGATAGCCAAGTCTCGCTTCACCTTCGAGATGGGCGATCCGACTCACCTAGGCCACGTCCTCAAGGCCGTCCGCTCAGTAGAGGGCGTCTTCGACGTCTACCGCGTCACCCAATAGAGGGTCTCCATCCAGTAGGCCGCAGCTGAGTCGGCGCGGCGTACTGGCGCTTGGCTCCGGCCTGCTGGTGTCCGGCTCCGGTCTGCTGACGGCTTGCACTGGTTCCAGCTCGAGCAGCGGTTCCACCAGCAGTAGTTCCAGTGCAAGCAGCCCGGCAACGCCTAGCTCGGGTGGTGCTTCTCCTGTGCCTTCGAGCCCTGATTCGACCTCGACTCCGACGCCGCGTGGTCGTCCCAGCATCGCGTTGCCGGAGGTTCGGCGATGGGCGCCGGGCCGTGGCGAGATCCAGCCGCAAGTGAAGGTGCAGGCCGTGCGAGCAACGGAGAGCCTGCTCCAGCGTCCGGGAGTGCGGTCGGTGGTCGAGGTGATCGACGCGCAGTACGGCGGCATCCTGTCCGACTCGGCGAGCGTGCTCGTGGTCTGTCGGCAGTACTCGCTGGTCGATGGCGGGGTCAGAAGTGGCGGCACAACGGTCGACGTACGGCTGATCAGATCAGGTCAGACCTGGCGAGTAACGGCACTGCACCCCGCCCAGCCCGGATCGGCAGCATCGCGTCTGTCCGCGTCCGCCACCCGCGTGCTGGCGAGCGACCGGATCATCCTCCCGCCCGCGTCGATGGCGGATGTCAGATCCGGCCAGGTCCACGACACCGTCCTGAACGCGATGCTTCGCCTGGCCCAGAACTACCGGATCGGTGTGAGCGTGATCCGCTCCGGCCACCCGCAGAACGTCTTCGGCACCAACCGTCCCAGCGATCACCCCCGGGGCCGAGCGTTCGACACCTGGCAGATCGATGGCCACGCCGTAGTCGACCCAGCCACCTCCGGCTCCCTGATCACCGGCTACATGCGCGCAGCCGCCGCGGCCGGTTCCTACAACGTGGGCGGCCCCTACCGCCTCCCAGGTGCGACCTACTTCTCAGACGCCACCCACCACGACCACGTCCACGCCGGCTTCAGCACCTGACCACCGCACGACTGCGCGGGTTGCTTTTCAGGACTGGCTTTATGCCGCTGTCCCTAGCAGTCCGGACAGGTTGCCCAAGGCAGCGATCTATAGCCGAGCTACACCTCCAGCATCCGTCGACGATGCCCGCCCCACCCGCAACCGGCGCGCCGGGGGAACGAGTGTGAGGGCTGTGCGAGCGAGTGTGAGGGCTGTGCTGGCGGCAAGCGCTTGCTGACGACACGCCGGCCACACTCGATGAGGAGAAACAGCGACCCCGGGCGACCGGGAGCTGCGACGTAGGAGTGGTGGAGGTCCGGCCACGTCGCAGTACAGGGTCAGCTGAAGTCGGCGAGGGCGTTCTGGGCTTGGGTCAGCCAGGCTTGGCGGGCTTCGATGGCTTCTCGGGCTTCCGTCGCCTTGCGGGTGTTGCCCTGGGCTTCCGCCTTGGCCGCTTGCTTCTCCAGGTCGGCGATCAGGGCCTGGAGCTGCTTGACCGTGGCTTCGGCGCGGGCTCGGGCCTCGGGGTTGCTGCGGTTCCAGACTTCGTCCTCGGCGGCCTTGACGGCTTGCTCGACGGTTCGCAGGCGGGAGTCGATCGCGCGCATCGAGTCGCGGGGGACCTTGCCGATGGCGTCCCAGCGGTCGAGGAGGTCGCGGAGTTGGTCGCGGGCGGCCTTGGCGTCGTTGACCGGGAGGATCGCCTCGATCTCGACGAGCAGGGCCTCCTTGGCGGCCAGGTTGGCGACCTGCTCCTCGTTCTCCTCGGCCTGGATCGCGTCGCGCGCGCCGAAGAAGGCGTCCTGGGCGCTGCGGAACCGGGCCCACAGCTTGTCGTCCACCTCACGCGGGGCCGGACCGGCGGCCTTCCACTGACGCATCAGGTCGCGGAAGCGTCCTGAGGTTGGTCCCCAGTCGGTGGACGCGGCGAGTCCTTCCGCCTCGGCGGCCAGGCGCTCCTTCACCACGGCGGCCTCATCGCGCTTGGAGGACAGCTCGGCGAAGTGCTGCTTGCGGTGCCGGGTGTAGGTCGTCCGCGCGGAGGAGAACCGGTGCCACAGCTCGTCGTCGCTGGACTTGTCGAGCCGGGGGAGCGCCTTCCACTCGTCCAGGAGTTCGCGCAGCCGGGTGACGCCGTGCCGCCAGTCGGTGCCGGCGGCGATCGTCTCGGCCTCGGTGGCGATCTTGGTCTTGGCCTCGCGGGCCTCCTCGACCTTCGCCGCGCGTTCGGCCTTCTTCCTCTCCCGCTGCTGGGCGACGAGCGGGGTGAGGGAGTCCAACCGGGCCCGCAGGCCGTCGAGATCGCCGACGGCCTGAGCCTCGTCGATCGAGCTGGTGACCTTCTTCACCGCGGCTCTGGCGTCGTCGGGGGACACGGTGCCCGCCTGGACCCGCTTCTCCAGCAGATCCACCTCGAACTCGAGGGCGTCGTACCGGCGGGTGTAGAAGGCGAGGGCCTCCTCGGGGTTCGCGTCAGGCCACTGGCCGACCGCCCGTTCGCCGTCCTTGGTCCGTACGAAGACCGTTCCGTCGTCTGCTACCCGGCCCCAGCTTTCCTCGGCCACAACTCGCCCCTTCCGGCGGTATGTACTGCGCTCGTGCCCCATTCTGGTTCGTTCCCGGTTCACCACGGCAAACAGGGGCCAGTCGGGCGCGTCGGGACCTCTCCCCACGCGTATCACTGAACAATCACAAACTCCCGTGCGCTACGCAACGGGGTTGCCATCACAATCAAGCACAGAACAATCCGGGTCGAAGCCAGTGCCGGGGCACCGGTAGCCTTGGGTGGTCCCGAACTGTTCCAGGAAGGTTTGTCGTGCTCATCGCCGGGTTCCCCGCGGGTTCGTGGGGTACGAACTGCTACGTCGTCGCCACCGGCCAGGGCGCGGAGTGCATCGTCATCGACCCCGGGCAGGATGCCTCGACGGGTGTCGAGCAGGTGGTTCGGGAGAACAAGCTGAAGCCGGTCGCGGTCTTGCTCACGCACGGGCACATCGACCACATGTTCTCGGTGCTGCCCGTTTGCGGCACCTACGACAGCACCGCGTGGATCCACCCCGACGACCGGCACCTGCTGAGCGACCCGATGGCCGGGATCAGCGCGGAGAGTGCACGGATGCTGCTCGGCGGTGACCACTCGTTCGCCGAGCCTGACGACGTCGAGGAACTGAAGGACGGCCAGAGCCTCGAGCTCGCGGGCCTGCGGTTCACCGTCGACCACACCCCGGGGCACACGCGTGGTTCGGTGACTTTCACTACGCCGTACGAGGGGCCGGAACTGAACGGCGCCGTCCCCGCCGTCTTGTTCTCCGGTGACGTGTTGTTCGCAGGGTCGATCGGGCGGACGGATCTGCCGGGAGGCGACCATCCGACCATGCTGCATACGTTGGCCACCAAGATCCTGCCGATGCGCGACGAGATCGTCGTCCTGCCGGGTCATGGTGGCCAGACCACGATCGGCCGGGAGAAGGCGACCAACCCCTACCTGCAGGACCTGGAGACTTAACAAGTCATGACCGAGCAACGCGAGGGCATCATTCAATTCAGTGCAACTTGTGCCTCGTCGGCGCCCGGAGCGAAGCGAGGACGACGATGAGTCGGGTGACCCCGATCAGTGGGTTCCCCGAGTTTCTGCCGTCCGAAAGGATCGTCGAGCAGTACTTCCTCGACACGATCCGGGAGACGTTCGAGCTGCACGGGTTCGCGTCGATCGAGACGCGTGCGGTGGAGCCGATCGAGCGGCTTTCCAACCAGGGCGAGGACACCGACAAAGAGATCTACGCGGTACGCCGGCTCGGTGCGTCGGCTGATGACGAAGGACCTGGGCTCGGGCTGCACTTCGACCTGACGGTGCCGTTCGCGCGCTACGTGCTGGAGAACTCCGGCAAGCTCTCCTTCCCGTTCCGGCGCTACCAGATCCAGCGGGTCTGGCGCGGCGAACGCCCGCAGGAAGGGCGGTTCCGCGAGTTCACCCAGGCCGACATCGACGTGGTCGGCGACGGCACCCTGCCGTTCCACTACGAGGTCGAGCTGCCGCTCGTCATCGCCGACGCGTTCAGCAGGCTGCCGATCCCGCCGTTCCGGATCCAGGTCAACAACCGGCAGATCCCCGAGGGGTTCTACCGCGGCCTGGGCATCGAGGACGTCACCAGCGTGCTGCGCATCGTCGACAAGCTGGACAAGATCGGCCCGGACAAGATCACCCAGCTGCTCACCGCGGCGGACGGGCCGGCCCTGACGCCGGAGACCGCCAAGCAGGTGCTGCGGCTGGCGGAGATCTCGGCGACCGACGCGTCGTTCGTCGAGCAGGTCCGGGCGCTCGGTGTGCAGCACGAGATCCTCGACGAGGGCCTCGAGCGGCTCGCGGCGATCATGACCGCGGCCAACGAGCACGCCCCGGGGCTGCTGGTCGCCGACCTGAAGATCGCCCGCGGTCTGGACTACTACACCGGCACGGTCTACGAGACCCAGCTGATCGGGCACGAGTCGTACGGCTCGATCTGCTCGGGCGGCCGTTACGACTCGCTCGCGAGCGACGGTAAGACGACCTACCCGGGCGTCGGGATCTCCATCGGGGTGTCCCGCCTGCTCGCCCGGTTGTTCAGCCAGGGCCTGCTGAAGAGCTCCCGCAGTACGCCGACCGCAGTACTGGTTGCTCTCAACAACGAAGACGAGCGGGCGGACGCGATGCGTACCGCGGCGGCTCTTCGTCAGCGGGGGATTCCCGTCGAGGTCGCTCCGGCGGCGGCGAAGTTCGGCAAGCAGATCAAGTTCGCGGATCGCCGGGGGATCCCGTTCGTGTGGTTCAAAGGCCCGGCGGACGGGCCCGGCGGCGACACAGTGAAGGACCTCCGCTCCGGCGACCAGGTCCCGGCCGATGCCGCGAGCTGGACGCCGCCCACCGAAGACGTACGACCAGGTATCGAAACCCCTCAGGAGAACTCGTGATCCGTACCCATTCCGCAGGCTCGCTGCGTGCCGAGCACACCGGGCAGACCGTCATCCTGGCGGGCTGGGTGGCGCGGCGGCGCGATCACGGCGGCGTGGCGTTCATCGACCTGCGCGACTCCAGCGGCACGGTCCAGGTGGTCATCCGGGACGAGGACGCCGCGCACGACCTGCGCGCGGAGTACTGCCTGAAGGTCGTCGGTGACGTCTCTCCCCGCCCCGAGGGCAACGCGAACCCGAACCTGCCGACCGGCGAGATCGAGATCATCGCGACCGAGGTGGAGGTCCTGAACGAGGCGGCCCCGCTGCCGTTCCCGGTCGAGGAGCACCACGCCACGCCGGTGAACGAGGAGGTCCGGCTGAAGTACCGGTACCTCGACCTGCGTCGCCAGGGCCCGGGTGACGCGCTCCGGCTGCGCAGCAAGGTGAACAAGGCCGCTCGGGACGTGCTCGCGAAGCACGACTTCATCGAGATCGAGACGCCCACGCTGACCAGGTCCACGCCGGAAGGCGCGCGGGACTTCCTGGTCCCGGCCCGCCTCCGGCCGGGTTCCTGGTACGCGCTGCCGCAGTCGCCGCAGCTGTTCAAGCAACTGCTGATGGTGGCCGGCATGGAGCGGTACTACCAGATCGCGCGCTGCTACCGCGACGAGGACTTCCGCGCGGACCGGCAGCCGGAGTTCACCCAGCTCGACATCGAGATGAGCTTCGTCGACCAGGACGACATCATCGCGTTGTCCGAGGAGGTCCTGGTCGAGCTGTGGAAGCTCGCCGGGCACGAGGTGCAGACCCCGATCCAGCGGATGACGTACGCCGAGGCGATGGCGCGGTTCGGCAGCGACAAGCCGGACCTGCGGATGGGCCTCGAGCTGGTCGAGATGACCGACTACTTCAAGAACACCCCCTTCCGGGTTTTCCAGGCGCCGTACGTCGGGGCCGTGGTGATGCCGGGTGGAGCCGACCAGCCGCGGAAGCAGCTGGACGCCTGGCAGGACTGGGCGAAGCAGCGTGGCGCGCGTGGTCTGGCGTACGTGCTGGTCGGGCAGGACGGCGAGCTCGGTGGACCGGTCGCCAAGAACCTGTCCGAGGAAGAGCGCGCGGGCCTCGCCGACCACGTGGGCGCGAAGCCGGGCGACTGCATCTTCTTCGCGGCCGGCGCGGTCAAGCCCTCGCGGGCTCTGCTCGGTGCGGCCCGGCTGGAGATCGGCCGTCGTGGCGGACTGATCGACGAGTCGGCCTGGTCGTTCGTGTGGGTCGTCGACGCGCCGCTGTTCGAGCCGGCCGATGACGCGACCGCCGCGGGTGACGTGGCCGTCGGGTCGGGCGCGTGGACGGCTGTGCACCACGCGTTCACGTCGCCGAAGCCCGACTCGCTGGCGACCTTCGACACGGACCCCGGCAGCGCGCTGGCGTACGCGTACGACATCGTCTGCAACGGCAACGAGATCGGCGGTGGGTCGATCCGTATCCATCGTGAGGACGTGCAGAAGCGCGTGTTCAAGGTGATGGGCCTGACCGACGAGGAGGCGACCGAGAAGTTCGGCTTCCTGCTCGACGCGTTCAAGTTCGGCGCCCCGCCGCACGGCGGGATCGCGTTCGGCTGGGACCGGATCACCGCGCTGCTGGCCGGAGCGGACTCGATCCGCGACGTGATCGCGTTCCCGAAGTCCGGCGGCGGCTTCGACCCGCTGACCTCGGCCCCGGCTCCGATCACCCCGGAGCAGCGCAAGGAAGCCGGCGTCGACGCCAAGCCCGAGCCCAAGGGCGACGCGAAGGCTGAAGCGAAGGCGTAGCCAGCGATTTGCGTCCGAAGGACTGCGGGGCTGGACCCGCGGTTCTTCGGACGTTGTCGTTTCGGTGGTGATCGTGGTGTCGTGTCGCGATTTGCGTCCGAAGTACTGCGGGGCAGGACCCCCGGTTCTTCGGACGTTGTCGTTGGCAGTTAGCTGTCACGGCAGCGTGCACTGCTGTCGAAAGGGTTGAGCATGAGAAGGACTCGGTGGAAAGTAACTGTGTCGTGAGTTGCGGTAGGCAACTTTTCACGACGCCTTTCCTCGGAGTTCCGCCCCTCAGAGTTCCGCCCCTCTGCCCGCCCGGGAGACGTCATGCTGACAGCACGAATGCGCCGTATCCTCACCACCGGCCTGGCCCTGACCGGGCTCGCTGCCGGCGGCCTGATCGCCGCCACGCCGGCCCACGCCGCCGTGTTCCAGACCTATGGGACAGGGGTGAACGTCCGCTCGGACGCGTACCTCTCATCGCCCGTGGTGCGGACACTGCCCGGTCCGACCTCGATCGACGTGGACTGCCAGAAGGCGGGTGACCTGGTCACCGTGTCCGGCGGCTCCAGCAGGTGGTGGGCGCACGTGCCCGCCCTCGGCGGCTACGTCTCCGTCGCGTACGTCGCGATCCCCGAGGACAAGTTGCCCGGCGTACCGGAGTGCGGCGGCAACCCGAACCCGCCGTCCGGGGACATCACCCTGGCCGACGTGCAGGCGATGTTCGGCAGCCGGATCGCGAACCCGTCGCTGGTGAACACCGGACTCCCGTCGCTGAACCAGGCGATGCGCGACGCGAACATCAACACGCCGTACCGCAAGGCGGCCTTCCTGGCGACGCTCGTGCACGAGTCGCGGTTGGAGTACAACATCCGCGAGATCGGCGACACCAGGCCGTACGGCGGCCGCGGCTACATCCAGCTGACCGGCGACTTCAACTACCGCCCCGCCGGCCAGTACTTCGGTATCGACCTGCTCGGGAACCCCGAACTGGCCAGGTCGCTGCAGTGGAGCGCCCCGATCGCCCGCTGGTACTGGACCGTTGCCCGCAACATCAATCCCTTCGCCGACCAACTGAACATGGGCAAGGTCAACGCCGCGATCGGCTACCCGGCCGGCGCCGAGGACCAGCGCCGCTGCGACTCCTTCAAGAACGCGATCCGCTATCTGACCGGGTCGGTCCCGGCCGGAGTCGTCTGCACCCGCTCGAAGGCTTACGCCGGCGACACCAGCAAGCTGACCCGCGCCCAGTTCGACGCCCTCGGCAAGACCGGCGGTGGCCTCGGCTAGCCGACGTCTCCCCGCCGGGCCATCGTGTCAGGTGGCTCGGCGGGTGACTTCGAAGGCGAGGGTCAGTTCGGCAAGGGCCCGGGGGTCGGCGACCCGTTGTGATCGACGAAGCTTCGGCGCTCTGACGAGGGTCTGCCGGAACAATGACAGCACCCGCTCCGCAGGCACACACTGAGCGCACCAAGAGGCACGAGTCTCGTCGGCAGGAAAGGGAGATTTCCGATGTCCGAGTATTCGCCCGGTGTTCCCGAGACCATCGAAGAAGAGATCGAGCGGGCCAACGCGTCCGGAAGGACGCCCGTGGTGTTCATCCACGGCTTGTGGCTGCTGCCCAGCAGCTGGGACCGTTGGGCGGTCGTCTTCGCCGAGGCCGGCTACACGCCCCTGACGCCCGGCTGGCCTGACGACCCGGAGACCGTTGCCGAGGCCAACGCCCACCCTGAGGTGTTCGCCAACAAGACGGTCGGCCAGGTCGCGGACCACTACGCGGCGGTGATCGGCAAGCTGGACAAGAAGCCGGCCGTCATCGGTCACTCCTTCGGTGGGCTGCTCGCCCAGATGGTCGCTGGGATGGGCCTGTCCGCGGCGACCGTGGCGATCGACGCGGCCCCGTTCCGTGGCGTCCTGCCGCTGCCGATCTCGGCGCTGAAGTCGTCGGCTCCGGTGCTAGGCAACCCGGCGAACCGGCATCGCGCAGTACCGCTCACCTATGACCAGTTCCGGTTCGCCTTCGCCAATGCGGTTTCCGAGGAGGAGGCGAAGGAGCTGTACGACGCGTACGCCGTACCGGCCCCGGGTGCTCCGCTGTTCCAGGCGGCCGCCGCCAACCTCAATCCGTGGACCGAGGCCAAGGTCGACACCGAGAACCCTGACCGGGGACCGTTGCTGGTCGTCTCCGGCGAGAAGGACCACACGGTGCCCCGGGCGATCGCCGAGGCTTCGTTCAAGCGGCAGCAGCGCAACCCGGGGACCACCGAGTTCGTCGAGATCGCCGGGCGGGGTCACGCGCTCACCATCGACAACGGCTGGCGCGAGGTCGCCGACACCGCGCTCACCTTCATCCGGCGCTTCGTCGGCTGACCAGCCGCGAAGGCGGAATCGATCGGAGAAGGCCGCTGCTTCGTATACGATGAACCGGGTGACCTCGAACTCGGTCCTCGTGGGGGACAGCCACCTGCCGCTGCGTGACGTGGTGGCGGCGGAGCTGCGCCGGCTGATCCTGGATGGTTCGCTCGAACCGGGCGAGCGTCTGGTGGAGGATCGGCTCGCGCAGTTGCTGGGCGTCTCCCGCAACCCGATCCGGGAAGCGATGCGGGTGCTCGAGGCCGAGGGATTCCTCGATGTCGTGTCGCGGCGGGGCGCCTTCGTGGCCAAGCTGTCCGGTCGCCAGGCCGACGATCTGTTCCATGTCCGGCTCGCGCTCGAACCACTGGGCGCGCGCCTGGCGGCCTCTGCCGAGGAGCGCGAAACCTCCCTGCTGGCGAGGGCCTGGGCCATTCTCGACCTGGTGAACTCCTCCGGGCCCGAGGAGGATCTGGACACCCTGTCGACCTTGCACACCGAACTGCACTCGCTGATCTTCGAGATGACCCGGAACGACTATCTGATCGCCATCGCGATCCCGATGGTCAAGCGCGGCCAATGGCTGCTCCGGCAGGCCGCGCCGCTGCAGAACCCCGACGCCTGGGCCGAGCACCACGGTCTGATCGCGGCAATCGAGGCCGGCGACGCCGACCTGGCCGAGGCTGCCGCCCGGCACCACGTACTGAACGTGCGCAGCACCATCCGGCCGCGGCTCGACCAGGCATAGCCGCCGATCAGCAGCGGGCCTGCTGATCTTTCCGTATACAGCGGCGGTACTGCGATCCTTCCGGCCGCCGCGCCCGAACTGCCCCGATCTTTCGCCGACGGTCCTGGCAGCTGCCCTTGGTTTCAAGCATGATCGTGGGTGGTAGGCGGCGTAGAACGCGCCGAGACGAAACCAGCTCGTGGCGGCTCGGAAATCTGGACGTAGCAAATCCCGTATACAACATACGGAAGAGCTTCGTTTGCGAGCCAAGGAGCACGTCACATGGACCACCATCCCCTGCATCTCCCCTCCGCAAGCCGCGCTGTCAGCCGGCCGATGTCCCGCCGCCGGCTGCTCGGGCTGGGCGGTGGTCTGGCCGCCGGGATCGGGCTCGTCCCGATGCTCTCGGCCTGTGGAGCCGACGACACCGCGTCGTCGGCCTCCGCGTCCGCCGGCGGCGGCACCCTCACGATGGGCATCAACGCGACGCCCGACACGCTCGACCCCGGCGCGACCGGCCTCGCTCTGACCCTGCTGATCTCCTTCGCCCTGTTCGACCCGCTGGTCTACTGGCTGCCCGACGGCAACGGCGGCAGCGCGTTCCACCCGGGCCTGGCCGAGTCGTGGAAGATCTCGCCGGACGCTTCGGTCTACACGTTCAAGCTGCGCAAGGGCGTGACGTTCCACGACGGCACACCGTTCAACGCGGCCGCGGTCAAGGCGACGTACGACCACGTGGTCGACCCGAAGACCAAGTCGAAGAGCGGTCTCGGCGCGCTCGGTCCGTACAAAGAGACCAAGATCCTCGACGACTACACCGTCCAGATCATCTTCACCGCGCCGAACGCGTCGTTCCTGCACCAGCAGGCGGCCGGCAACTTCGGCATCTCCTCACCGACCGCGCTGGCCAAGTACGGGCCGGTGGGCTTCGGCAACAACCCGGTCGGGACCGGCCCGTTCACCTTCCAGAGCTACCAGACCGGCAACCAGCTCACGCTGCTCAAGAACCCGAAGTACACCTGGGGTCCGCCGGCGCTCGGCACCGGTCCGGCCAAGCTCGACAAGCTGATCTTCCGGATCGTCACGGACGACAGCGGTCGCTACAACGCCCTGCAGAGCGGCCAGTTGCAGATCGCGATGAACCTTCCGCCCAACAACATCTCCGCGGCGCAGAAGTCCGGCAAGTACCAGCAGTTGCTGGTGCCCTCGATCGGCACCCCGCTCGGTATGCCGATCAACGTGACCAAGCCGCCGACCGACGATCCGCTGGTGCGGCAGGCGATCATGTACGCCGTCGACCAGGACGCTCTGGTCAAGGGGGTCCTGTACGACGTGTACAAGCCGGCGCACAACGTCCTCACGCCGATCACGCCCGGCTTCAGCGAGGCGGCCGGCAAGAGCTACTCCTACGACCCGGCCAAGGCGGCCGCGCTGCTCGACCAGGCCGGGTGGACCGCGGGCAGCGGCGGCACGCGGACCAAGAACGGCCAGAAGCTGAACCTCGACATCATCCTGTTCAGCGGCGCCGGGATGGAACTGCCGGCTCAGTTCGTCGTGTCGGAGCTCCAGAAGGTCGGCTTCAGCTCGAGCACCAGTGTCCAGCCGTTCGCGACCGCGCAGGCCAGCTTCAACTCCGGCGTCCACAACCTCGGCTCGTTCGGCTACTACGGCGCGGATCCCTACCTGCTCAACATCTGGGTCAACTCGAACGCGATCCAGTCCGGCTTCAACTGGTCGCACTACAAGAACCCCGCGGTGGACCAGATGATCGCCAAGGCGAACGCAACCGCCGCCGACGCGACCCGGAACAGCCTCTACCAGCAGGTCGGCACGAAGCTGATGCAGGACTCGATGTACCTGCCGCTGTGGGACGTCGCCGGCGCGTTCACGTTGTCGCCGAAGGTGAAGAATTTGCACCAGACCCTGAACGGCTACCTGGCGTTCCACAGCGCCACGCTCGGCTGATGACGCTTTTCATCCTGCGTCGCCTCGGTTCCGCGATCCCGGTCGTGGTCGGCATCACCGTGATCTCGTTCGCCCTCGTCCATCTGGTGCCCGGCGACCCGGCCAAGGTGATCCTGTACGGCTCGAACGCGTCGCCGGAGCAGATTGCCCTGCTCCGGCAGCAGTTGGGCCTGGACCAACCGATCTGGCGGCAATACTTCGACTTCGGGGACAACCTGCTGCACGGCAACCTGGGCACATCGTTCCTGACCCAGAACTCGGTCGCCTTCGAGCTGCTCTCCCGGGCGCCGAGCACGCTGGTCCTCACCGCGGCGTCGATGCTGGTGGCGATGGCGGTCGGCATCCCGCTCGGTCTGGTGGCCGGGAGGCGGCCGGGATCGATCCTCGACACGGTCGCCCGCGGGGTTTCGTTCGTCGGCGTCGCCGTGCCGTACTTCTTCCTCGCGCTGTTGCTCGTGCTGGTCTTCAGCGTCAAGCTGCACTGGCTGTCCGCGATCGACGACGGTACTGCGAAGAGCCTCGTCCTGCCGGCGGTCTCCCTGGGCTGGGGGTACGCCGCGATCCTCACCCGGCTGGTCCGCGGCCGGGTGATCGAGGAACTGCGCAGCGACTACGTGAAGTCGGCTCGAGCCCGGGGGAGTGGCGAGTGGCGGGTCTTGCTCAGGCAAGTACTGCGGAACTCGTCCGTGCCGGCCGTCACCACCATCGGCCTGCAGTTCGGCAACATCCTGACCGGTGCCGCCATCACCGAGGTGATCTTCGGCCGGGCCGGTCTGGGCAGCTTCCTGGCGACCTCGATCACCAGCAAGAACATCCCCGTCGTCCAGGGTGCCGTCGTGGTGATCGGGATCGGCTACGTGCTGATCAACCTCGGCGTCGACCTGGTCGTCGGCGCCATCGACCCCCGCACCCGGCAGGAGGCAGCCGCATGAGCTCAGGTGATCCCGTGGCGTTGGGTTCTGTCCCGGTCCGGCTGAGCAAACCCGGCCGCCGGTCCACCAAGGGGCTGAGGGCAACGATCGCCAGAGCGGTACTGCTCCTTGCGGTGCTGCTGGTGCTGATCCTGCTCGTCGCTCCGGGCCTGTTGGCTCATGTGGATCCGGTGGCCACCAGCGACGCGAACCTGCAGGGTCCGAGCGGTAGCCACCTGTTCGGGACCGATCTGCTGGGCCGCGACGTCTTCAGCCGCACGGTGTACGGCGCGCAGCCGGTGCTGCTGGCGAGTCTGCTCGGAGTGCTCCTCGCCACTGCGTCAGGGGTCGCGATCGGGGTCCTCGGCGGGATCGCGCCGCGCTTGGTCAACGCCGTGGTGATGCGTCTGGTGGACGTGTTCCTCGCACTGCCTGTGCTGCTGATCGCGCTGATCCTGATCGCCACCGCGGGCTCGGGCGTCCGCAGCATCGTGCTGGCCATCGGCGTCGCCTTCACCCCCGGCTTCGCCCGCGTCGTGGAGTCCTCGGTACGCCGGTTGCGCAAGGCCGAGTACGTCGAAGCGGCGCAGGTGTTCGGATCGAGCACCCTCCGCACGTCCTGGCGGCATCTGCTGCCGAACCTGCTCACCGAGGTGGTCGTTCTCGGCAGCAGCGCGATCGGCTGGGGCGTGCTGACCGCGACGACGCTGAGTTTCCTCGGCCTGGGGGTCCGATTGCCCGCACCGGACTGGGGGAGCGACCTTGCGGCAGGCGCGACCAACCTGGCCGATGCCTGGTGGCTCTCGACCTTTCCCGGCCTGGCGATCATGGCGACGATCCTGCTCGCCAACTTCTCCGGCGACTACCTGATGCGCGTGCTGGACCCGCGCGAGGGCGTGCGGCTGGGACGCAGCTTCCGGCAGTTGGCCACCCGGCTGTCCAACACCCGGCTGGCCAAGCAGGAAGGTGACAGCAAATGAGCCCGCTGCTCGAGGTCACCGGCCTCCGCACCGAGATCGACACCAGGCAGGGAAAGATCCGCCCGGTCGACGGAGTCACCTTCTCCGTCGAGGCCGGCGAGACCCTCGGAGTGGTCGGGGAGTCAGGCTCCGGCAAGACGATGACCGGCATGTCGATCATGCGGCTGCTCCCGCCGGGTGGGTCGATCGTCGCCGGTTCGATCCGCCTGGACGGCCAGGAGCTCACCGACCTCTCCGAGCCGGAGATGCGCAAGCTGCGTGGTAGCCGGATGGCGATGATCTTCCAGGACCCGATGACCTCGCTGAACCCCGTCCGCACCATCGGCAGTCAGCTTCGCGAGGCGTATCGCATCCACACCGGCGGGAGTCGGGCCGCCGCGACCACCCGGGCCACCGACGTCCTCGGGCTGGTCGGGATGCCCCGGCCGCGAGAGCGCCTCGACGACTACCCGCACCAACTGTCGGGCGGGATGCGGCAGCGGGTGATGATCGCACTCGGCCTGATGTGCGATCCCGGCCTGCTGATCGCCGACGAGCCGACGACCGCGCTCGATGTCTCGATCCAGGCGCAGATCCTGACGCTGATCGACGATCTGAAGTCGCAGTTGTCGATGGGCGTGCTGCTGGTGACCCACGACATGGGCGTGATCTCGGAGTACGCGGACCGCGTCGCGGTGATGTATGGCGGACGGATGGTGGAGCAGGCCGGCGTACGGGAGTTGTTCGCGGCGCCCAGGCACCGGTACACCGAAGCGTTGCTGGCGGCGATGCCGACTCTCGAGCTCGACCGCCGTGCGGACCTCGCCACGATCCCCGGTGCGCCGCCGAAGTTGCTGGAGCTGCCGCCGCAGTGCCGGTTCGCGCCCCGGTGTGCCTTCGCCCAGGACGATTGCCGGCAGGCGGACCCGTCCCTTGTCGAGTCCGGGCCCGGCCACCTGCATGCGTGCTTCCATCCGGCCGACGAGAGCTCGTCGCTGCTGATCGGGACGGAGCGGCTCAGGTCGCGGCCGAAACAGGAGCCGGGAGGAAGCGACACCCTCGTGCAGCTCTTCGACGTGCACAAGAAGTTCGGCCTGCGGTCGCTACGGCCGTTCGGCCCGAAGCGAGCCGTGCACGCGGTCTCCGGCGTCACCCTGAGCATCGGCGCGGGGGAGACCATCGGCATCGTCGGGGAGTCCGGCTGTGGCAAGACCACCATCGGCCGGATGCTGGTCGGCCTCGAGCGCCCGACCAGCGGCTCGGTCATGTTCGACGGTCGCGATCTTGCCGCCCAGGGACGCAACGTACTGCGGAAGCGGCGACGCGATCTGCAGATGATGTTCCAGGACTCCGCCGCCGCGCTCGATCCGCGGATGACCGTGGCGGCGCTGATCGAGGAGCCGCTGGTCGCGCAGGGGGTCGGCACCCGGCGCGAGCGTCGCCGGACCGTCAGCGAGTTGCTGGACGCGGTGGGCCTGCCACCTGAGGCGGCACAGCGCTATGCGCACGAGTTCTCCGGCGGTCAGCGGCAACGGATCGCGATGGCCCGGGCGCTGGCGCTTCGGCCGAAGGTGATCGTCGCCGACGAACCGGTCTCGGCGCTGGACGTCTCGGTGCAGGCACAGATCCTGAACCTGATGCGGTCGCTGCAGGACCGCTACGGCCAGACGTACGTCGTGATCTCGCACGACCTGTCCCTGCTGAAATACCTGGCCGACCGGATCGGGGTGATGTACCTGGGCCGGCTGGTCGAGCTCGGCGCGAGCGAGGACGTCTACGGTGCGCCCAGGCACCCCTACACGGCCGGCCTGATCAAGGCCATCCCGGCGCCGGAATCGGCGAAGACCGACCAGGCCCGATCGGTCGGCCTCGGCGGCGAACTGCCGTCAGCGATCGACCCGCCGAGCGGCTGCCACTTCCGGACGCGTTGCCCGCTTGCCACCGATCGCTGCGCTGAAGAGGTACCGGCGCTCGCGGCCGCTGACGGCCTGCACGCGGTCGCCTGTCACCACCCCCTGACCACCACCGAACTCCTGACCATGGCGAGGTAGCGGATGCCCAACACCCACAAGCTCGATCCCACCCCCCAGACGACCATCGACGTGTTCACCGCGGAGCGCCCGCCGGTGCTGAGCGTCGACCCCGGCGACACCCTGATCGTCCACTCGCTCGACGCCTCCGGCTACTTGTCGCCGCAGACGACACCGGGCGAGCAGCAGCCGAAGATGTTCGCCGAGGCGCGCGGACACTGCCTGACCGGGCCGATCGCGATCAGCGGCGCCGAGCCAGGCGACGTACTGGCTCTCCAGCTCCTCTCGCTGACGCCGGATCCGTGGGGCTGGACCGTCGCGGGGGCATTGAAGTCGCCGATCACCGAACGGCTGGGCGTCACCGACAAGCCGTCCTGGTTGCTCTGGGATCTTGACTCCGAGGCCGGCACCGGCAGCTGCAACGGTGGCTTCACCCGCGAGTTGGCTCCGTTCCTGGGCGTGATGGGCGTGGCGCCCGAGGCGACCGGTGAGCACTCGACGATCCCGCCGCGGGCCGTCGGCGGAGGCAACATCGACTGCAAGGAGTTGGTGGCCGGGTCGACGCTCTACTTGCCGGTGGCCGTCGCCGGCGCGATGCTCAGTCTGGGCGACGGACACGCCGCCCAGGGCGACGGTGAAGTCGGCGGTACCGCGATCGAGTGCCCGATGACCACTACGCTGACCGTCGACCTGGTCCGGGAGGAGCGCCCCATCGACACCATTCACGCCGAGACCCCGGCCGGGCGGGTCACCTTCGGCTTCGACGTCGACCTCAACGTGGCGATGGGTGATGCGCTGGACGCGATGGTCCGGTGGATGCAAGCGATCCTCGCTGTCGACAAGAGCACCGCCCTGGCGCTTGCGAGCACCTCCGTCGATCTGCGGGTCACCCAGGTCGCGAACCAGACCTGGGGCGTCCACGCCCTGCTGCCGACCGGAGTACTGGTATGACGACTGTGCAGAACGGAATCTTCGAGCTGGGCGAGTTGCCGGTCGAGCGAGGCGGGGTGATCCGCGACGCGAAACTGTCCTGGCAGACCCACGGCACGCTGTCGCCCGCTCGGGACAACGTGATCGTCTACCCCTGCAGCTACGGTGCGACGCACGAGACCCAGGACTGGCTGGTCGGTCCCGTGCTCGATCCGGAGCGCTGGTTCATCGTGATCCCGGACATGTTCAGCAACGGGCTGTCCTCGAGCGCTTCCACGGATCCGGAGTACCCGTCGCTGGTGACGATGGCGGACAACGTGCACGCGCAGTACAGGCTTCTCACCGAGCAGTTCGGTGTCACCCGCGTCGCCGCGGCGTACGGGTTCTCGATGGGCGCCGGTCAGGCCTATCACTGGGCGACGCTCTACCCGGACTTCGTCGAGCGGGCGATCGTCGTCTGCGGCAGTGCCCGTACTTCGTTGCACAACAGGGTCTTCCTCAGAGGCCTGCTGAGCATTCTCGAGGCGGCCCCCGAGCACCTCGGCAACGGGCGGTTCTCCTCGGAGCCGGTTGCCGCGATGCGCGCGTTCGCCCACGTGTACGCCGGCTGGGGGCTCAGCCAGGACTTCTACCGTGCCCGGCTCTACGAGTCTCTGGGTGCGCCGGACCTGGACACGTTCCTGCAGACCGACTGGGTGGACCGCTTCGCCGAGGGGCGCGCGGCCGACAAGTACGCGCAGGCGCTGACCTGGCTCGAGGCCGACGTGAGCACGCCGTTCGGCGGCGACCTCGACGTTGCCCTGGGCGCCATCGTCGCGCGCGTCCTGCTGATGCCGTCGGCAACGGACCTGTACTTCCGTACCGCGGACAACGAGCTCGAGCTGGCGTCGTTGCGCAAGGCCGAGCTGGTCGAGATTCCCAGCATCTGGGGGCATCGGGCCGGCTCACCGGCCGACATCCCCGCCGACCTCGAGTTCCTGAGCCGCCACGTGCGCGCCTTCCTCGAAGACTGAGAGGGACCTGCCGATGACCGTTGCCGAGCCTTCCTACCAGGTGCTGCCGCCGACCATCGAGGGCCGCATCCCGTTCGACAAGGGCGAGACCTGGTTCCGCGTCACCGGCGACCTGTCCAGCGGGGTCACGCCGCTGGTCGTCGCCCACGGCGGCCCGGGAGCCACCCACCAGTACCTGCTCTCGCTGACCGCCTTCGCGGATCCGGACGGCCTGGCCCGGCCGGTCGTGCACTACGACCAGCTCGGCTGTGGGAACTCCACGCACCTGCCCGACGCCGACCCGTCGTACTGGACCGTCGAGCTGTTCCTGGCCGAGCTCGACAACCTGGTGACCCTGCTCGGGATCGCGGACGACTACCACCTGCTCGGCCAGTCCTGGGGCGGCATGCTCGCGGCCGAACACGCCGTACTGCGGCCGGCAGGCCTACGTCGGCTCGTCATCGCGAACTCGCCCGCGTCGATGCCCCTGTGGCTCGAGGCGGCCGCGTCGTTGCGGGCTGAGCTCCCGCCCGTGATCGACGAGACCCTGCGCTCCCACGAGGAGGCGGGGACGACGGACTCCGCGGAGTACGAGACCGCGATGAAGACGTTCTACGACCGGCACGTCTGCCGCGTCGTACCGAATCCGCCGGAGGTGCGGGCGGCGTTCGCGTCCCTCGAGGAGGACCCGACCGTCTACCACACGATGAACGGGCCCAGCGAGTTCCATGTGGTCGGCAGCCTGCGGGACTGGAGCATCGTGGACCGCCTCCCCCAGATCGAGGTGCCGACGCTGGTGATCTCGGGCGCGTACGACGAGGCCGCGCCGGTCGCGGTGACGCCGTACGCCGAGCTGATCCCGGACGCGCACTGGGAGATCTTCATGGCCTCCAGCCACATGCCGCACGTCGAGGAACCCAGCCGCTACCTCACCGTGGTGGAGTCGTTCCTCCGCGGGAGCAGCTGACCCCAGCGCGACGGGTGTGGCAAAGTCGGAGCCGTGACGGTCGGCCAGGTCCCCGTTGAGCTGCTGCCGCAGCTGCGGCGGGCGCGGGATGTTGCCGATCGCAACTTCGCGGAGCCGGTCGACCTGGCCAGGCTGGCGGCGGCCGCCGGGGTCTCGAAGAAGTACCACTTCCTGCGGTGCTGATGCTGCCCGCTTCGGCATCGCCACCGACGACTGCCGCAAGACCTTCGACGAGCTGGTCGCGAAGGGCGTCGAGTACATCCAGGAACCCTCCGACCGCCCGTACGGCGTGGAGGCGGTGCTCCGGGACAACTCCGGCAACTGGCTCGTCCTGGTCGAGCAGAAGCCCTACGGCCCGGACGGCTTCGCCTGATCCGGTCGGCTCGGCGCGGCAGAGTTGGCCTGATCCGGTCGGTTGACGTGGTTGGCTGCCGGGTTCTTCGCCCGGTAGCGCCGAGCAAGCCGCCAGCGGGCGAAACCGGCGGCATCGGCCCGGTCGCCTGGGCGCCACGCCAACCGGTCCGCCCGGATCCAGGGACTTCGGACACCTTGGTGGGACCGTGGACACGATATTCGTTGTCCGAGGTCCCCGGTGGGGGTACTGACCCCCGATAACTGGGCGGATCCGGGCATGTACTCGCGCTCCAGATCGTGGAGATGTCCGGCCGCTGCCGTCAGACCTCGCTGGCCGGGGGACGGCAACCACCCACTGCGGACGTGATTGGGTGGGCCGGTGATCATCTCGGTGGACCCGGCCGCGCCTCAGCCGCCGTACGAGCAGGTGAAGCAGCAGATCGAGGACCAGATCCGGCGGGGTGAGCTGGCACAGGGGACGCGGCTGCCGACCGTACGGCAGCTCGCGGGTGAAGTCGGGCTGGCCGTGAACACGGTCGCCCGGGCGTACAAGGAGCTCGAGGCAGACCGGTTGGTGGAGACGCGAGGACGCAACGGCACCTTCGTGCTGGCGTCGCGCAGTCAGGTGGACGACGAGGACACCCGGGCGGCGGCAGCGGCCTTCGCCCGGGCCGCGCGGCGCGCCGGCCTGAGTCTCGCGGAAGCGACCCGCGTCCTCCACGACGCCTGGTGATCGCTGGACCGGTCCCTTCGGTAGGTCTCGGGAAAGCGACCCGCGTCCTCCACGGCAACCGGTGATCGCGGACCGGCCGAAAGCCTGGCGGCTCGCGGGCTGACCGCCGCGGCCCGCTGAACCAGGGCTCGGCGGAAACGATTCCAATTTGCTCACCGACAACGTTGTCCGAGGTATCCCCGACATCGCCGCGCTGGCGCCGCTGCTCACGGGTCCCTACAAGCTGGTCCGGGGCGACACCTTCTTCGACCTCCTCAACCGCACCCTCCAGTGAGGCACGCCCCGGCGGGAAGGTCCGCCGTCTTCCCGCCGGGGCGTGGGTCAGCGGAACAGGCGGTCGGCCTCGCGCAGGGCGTTGGCTGCTACCTGTCGACCGAGGGTGACTCCGGCCGTGTCGGCTGTGCGGGTGTGGATTCCCGACCAGACGCGTGCGTCGACGTTCTCAGTGGTGAGCTGGTGCCAGCCGGTGTAGGTGCGGGTCACACCCGGCGCGCTCGGACTCCCGATCGTGTAGGGCTTGGCCGTGCGCCCGCCGACGAGCGAGGTGAGAACCTGCTCGGCCGCGCCGGAGTAGGTGTTGTGGCCGCTGGGGTAGTCAGGGTGTGCGGGCGTGGTGTGCAGGGGCGTCCAGTCCGGGTCATCGGTTGCGCGGATCGCGGTGATCGGACGCCAGCTCTGGTACGCGTACTTCGTGTCCGACGTCGCGATCTGCGTGTCCACCGAGGCGACATGGAACAACGCCACCAGCTTGGCCCTTTCCACCAGCGCCTTCCGCGCCGACTCCGCCAGCGCTACTCGCAACGGAGCCGTGTAGAGCACGTATGACGAGCCGAGCCAGAAGGTCGCCGTGTCGGTCTGGGCCTGGGTGCGGGTGGTGCTGTCGAACGCCCCGGTCGCCTGTACTTCGGCCAGGTCGCGGAGGTAGCGGTCCGACCCGACTGCTGGCGGTGGGCCTGGGCGGAACTGAGCTGGCTTGGTCAGCAGGAAGGGCTTGGCGGAGCGATTGCCGTACTGCGTGGCCGGGCTGTAGGTGGGCGGCGTCGGCTGCCAGATCCCCGGGCCGGCAGGCGGTGGGGTGAACGGTGCGTTGACCGATGCCGGATCCAACCCGTCCTCGGCGCGTGACGCGAGCACCGTCTGCGCCTGCTTGCGGCCGGCAGCCAGTCCTGCTGATTCCGCTGTACCGTCAGGGATCCGGGCGAGCGTGGTCGACAATGACTGGTCCAGCTGGGCCTTTCGTGCGGGGACCAAGGTGACCAAGGTTTCGTGGACCGCCCCGGCCAGCGCTGCTTCGCGATAGTCCTGCGCCCGGCCGCTGGACGGCGTACGGAGCAGGGCGCGGGTGGCGGCCACCCAGCCGATCGCCCAGGTGCGGTTGTTCGTCACCTGGGTGGGTGCGCCTGCGGCAGTGATGGTGTCAGCAGTGACGTCGTACCACTCCAGTGCGACGTCTACCTGCTGTGTCGTAGCTGCGGAAGTCGGAACGGTCAATGCCGCGGACAAGGCGAGGGCGGGGGCGGCCGCCAAGGCAAGCGAACGGCGGACAGATCTCTGGTGCACGGGAACTCCTCTGTGGGACGCAGAAGCGCTGCGCAGGCGGGTGGCGCTACGCAGTAAGGAAGGTGAGTAAGACAGAGCGGAGCAGCTGGACGTACTTGGTCAACAGCTGGCGCTGGACGTGCGCATCAGATCGACATGGCGTCGCGCCACCAACCTGATCTCCGCACTCATGAAGCGATCATGGCACGCCTACCGCCCAGGTGGGAGAGTGTATTACTACCTGGACGGTAGACATTCAGCTTGGCGCCGCCATGACCGGCCCGCGCGGCGATCAGTCGTCGCGGGGGAGGGCCGGCGAAACGGCCACCAGGCAGCCGGAGAGGACGAGCGGCAGGATCATCGCGTGCTGAACGCCGAAGTGCTCGACCAACTGGCCGATCATCGCCGGCCCGACCAGGAACGCCGCGTACCCGAAGGTGACGACGATGGCGAGCATGCGTCCGCCGCCGACGTGACCTGCGACGGCGTAGACCTGCGGCGCGACCAGACCGAGGCCCAGTCCGACAAGCGCCCAGCCGATCAGCAGCAAGGGCAGGGGATCGGTGAGCACCGTGATGAAGTAGCCGGCGATCGCCGTGACCGCACCCACGCGGACCACGGCGCGGCGGCCGACCCGGGCGACGGCGCGGTCGCCGAGCAATCGGATGATCACCATGCATCCGCTGACGCAGACGAGCCCCAGCGCGCCGGTCGAGGGGTCGATCTTCGCGACATCGGTGACGTGGACCGAGGACCAGTCGACAGCCGTTCCCTCCGCGAGTCCGAAGCAGAAGGCCATCAGCCCGAGCGCCCACGCCAGCCGCGGGATCGCAGTACGGACGCCGTCTGGTTTGTGCTCGATCCGGCGGCCGTCCGGCACGATCCGGAATGCCACCGCGATCGCGATGATGCCGACCACGCAAAGCGTTTCGAGTGCCGGTCCGACGTTGGCGCCGCCGGTCCGGTCGAGCAGGCGGGCGATCAGCACGATGGTCCCGGCCGCGGTGAGGTTGCCCAGACTCCAGAACGCGTGGAAGCGGCTCATGATCGGTCTCGGCCGGGATTGCTCCACCTCGACGCCGAGCGAGTTCATCGCCACGTCCATCGCGCCGTTGCCGAGGCCGGCCAGCACCATCGCGACGATTGCCCAAGGCAATGACGAGGTGATCGCCAGCAGGCCGACGCCGGCAGCCAGGACGGAGAGGGTGACGAGGGCGACCGGCCGGGCACCGATCTTGTCGGCGAGCCGTCCACCGACCTGCATCGAGACGACCGCGGCAGCGGCAAGGCAGAACAGCAGCAGCGAAAGTCCCGACGCGCTCACGTCGAGCCGCTCTCGCAGGGCGGGAAGGGTCCCGCCGACCCCGCCGATCAGGGCGCCGTTGGTGGCGAAGAGAAGGAACACGGCAGCTGCCGCGGTCCGCGATGACATCGAGGGTGACGTGCCGCGGACCCGCCGCAACAGCCCCTGGCTCTGCAGCAGGTCCACCCGGACATTCGAACATGTCTGCTGACCGGTCAGCAACTTCTCCCCGGGGTCGCCTACCAGGTGTGGGCGACGTCTACCACGATGCGGCTGCCGGAGCCTGGGCCGGCGACGGTGAAGACGCGGAACGGGAGGCGGGCGCGGACGCCGAGCCCGATCGTGGTCTGGCCCTCGAAGCTGCCGGCGTAGGCAACCTGACGGAACGTGCGGTAGCCGGCCACGTTGGTCAGCTCCTTGCGATTGGCCGGACGGTAGGTGGATCGGCCGGCGTCGTTGTAGTCAGGAACGTGGGCGATGATCTCCAGCTTCGCGCCGCCGCGCAGCGGAACGCGGAAACCCGATCCGTCCTGGTAGACGTTCGACACGTAGCGCACGTGAGATCCGGACTGTTTGCCCGAGACATCGAACACGATGCGGTCGAAACAGGCGTGCCGGCCGGTGCGGATCCCCGTCAGTGTCCCGCGGCCGAGCGGGCTGCTTGCCTTAGGCAACGAGCCCCACTTGGTGCTGCAACTGGTGGCAGTGCTCGCCGCGGTGGTGCTCGCCGTCGCTGTCCCGCCGGCGATCGCCGGGATGGCGACCGCTCCCGCCGGGACGGCGGCGACGGCGAGGACGGCGATCGCGGTACGGATCGGTTTTCGGATGGTGCGGATTGCCTTCATGATGTCCCCCTTCAAAGACACCCGTTAGACGCCCGCTCCGGGGCCGATAGTTGTCGTTCGG
Source organism: Kribbella alba (assembly GCF_039529635.1). Taxonomy (NCBI): domain Bacteria; kingdom Bacillati; phylum Actinomycetota; class Actinomycetes; order Propionibacteriales; family Kribbellaceae; genus Kribbella; species Kribbella alba. Next base: position 335,889 of record NZ_BAAANE010000007.1, read on the forward strand.
GGGTGGTGATTTCAGGTGCCCGAACAACCACGAGCGGCGACCGAAAATCTGTTGCCGGAGGGGGCAGGATGAGGCCATGAGTCCTGACGAGCTGCTCGAGGTGTTCCACCGCCGGATCCGCCTGCCGGACGCCGACACCATCCCCGGCTGGAAGGTGGAGCACGACGGTCTCGTGCATCGCTCGTACCTGGACGGACCGGGCGGCGGCGGGTTCGTCGAGACACCTCGAGGGCTCGGCGACGACCCGGACGCGGTGATCGCGGCGGAGATCGAGTTCTTCGGCAAGCGCGGGTTGCCGTTCGAGTGGAAGACCTACGGCTACGACGAGCCGGCGGATCTCGGGGAGCGGCTGACCCGGGCCGGGTTCGTGGCGGAGGAACCCGAGACGCTGATCCTTGGCGAGGTCGACACCATCCTGGCCCGGCCTTCCGCGCTCCCGTCGAAGGTGGTGCTGCGCGATGTCGAGGAGGCGGCCGACTTCCACCGCATCGCAGTACTGATGGACACCTTGTGGCACAACGGGCTGGAGCGGATCGAGGAGCGGCTGGCGGCCGAGTCCCGGATGTTCCCTGACCGGCTGGTGGTGACGCTGATCGAGGAGGCGCTGAAGGGTCCGGACGGTCCGGCGTTGACGGCCGCCTGGATCCGGTTCCATCCAGGCACCGGGTTCGCCAGTCTGTGGGGCGGGGGCACGCTGCCGCAGTGGCGGCGGAAGGGGTTGTACAGCGCGATCCTGGCTCACCGGGCCCGGATCGCCAAGGACCGTGGGTTCGAGTTCCTCCGGGTGGACGCGTCCGAGGACTCCCGCCCGATCCTGCAGAAGCTCGGCCTGCACGCCGTCACCACCACCACGCCGTACCAGTTCACGCCCTGAACACGCGGGGCTGCCGCACGGAACGAGCCGTCGAGGTTGTACGTTGCGGAGATCATGGCCATGAAACTGACCTCGCGCTTCCGCCGGCTCCTGCAGCGCCCCGGCTCGATCGACCTCGGCCCGTACGAGCGGCTCACTGTCGCGATCGGCGAGGCGGAGGAATCGCTCCAGGAGTTGACCGACGACGAACTCACCGAGGTCGTCACCGAGATGCGGACGCCGGACGGCCTGGACGAGGGCGACCTGATCGAGTTCCTCGCGCTGGCCCGGGAGGCCGGCAAGCGGGCCATCGGCGAGCGCGCGTTCGACGGCCAGATCGTCGGCGCACTGGCGCTGCTCCGCGGCCGGATCGTCGAGATGGCCACCGGCGAGGGCAAGACCCTGGCCGGTGCGTTCGCCGCCGCCGGGTATGCGGTCGGCGGCCGCCGCGTCCAGGTGATGGCCGTGAACGACTACCTCGCCCGCCGCGATGCGGAGTGGATGGGCCCGGTCTACAAGCTGCTCGGCGTTTCCGTCAGCCACATCGGCCAGGCCTCGACGCCGGAGGAGCGCCGGGAGGCGTACCAGGCCGACGTCTGCTACGCCCCGGTCAGCGAGCTCGGCTTCGACGTACTGCGGGACCGGCTGGTCTCCGATGTCGCCGATCGCGTCACGGTGAAGCCGGACGTGGCGCTGGTCGACGAGGCCGACTCCGTCCTGATCGACGAGGCCCGGGTGCCGCTGGTCCTGGCCGGTGCGACCCGGTCCGAAGAACTCGACGACGACGTGGTCGCGTTGGTCCGCACTCTGCGCGCGGGGACCGACTACGAGGTCGACGGCGACGGCCGGACGGTCGCGCTCACCGACAAGGGCACGGACAAGGTCGAGGAACACCTGGGCGGGATCAACCTCTATGAGGACGAGAACCTCGAGCGGCTGACCCAGATCAACGTCGCGCTGCACGCGGAGGTGCTGCTGCGCAAGGATGTCGACTACCTCGTCCGCGACGGCAAGGTCAGCCTGATCAACAACAGCCGCGGCCGGATCGCCAAGCTGCAGCGGTGGCCGGACGGTCTGCAGGCCGCGGTCGAGGCCAAGGAGGCAGTGCCGGTCAGCGACTCCGGCGAGGTGCTGGACAGCATCACTGTGCAGGCGCTGGTCAGCAGCTACCCGAAGCTCTGCGGCATGACCGGTACTGCGGTGGTGGTGGGCGAGCAACTCCAGGAGTTCTACCAGGTCGAGGTGGCGCTGGTCCCGCCGAACAAGCCGAACATCCGGATCGACGAACCGGACCGGCTCTACCTGACCGTCGAGCAGAAGAACGCGGCGCTGGTCGAGCACATCAAGGAGATCCACGACACCGGCCGGCCGATCCTGATCGGCACGCACAGCGTGGAGGAGTCCGAGCAGCTGAGCGACCGGCTCGAGGCCGCCGAGGTGTCGCACGTCGTACTGAACGCCAAGAACGACGCCGAGGAGGCCGCGATCGTGGCCGAGGCGGGTGTGCCGGACACGGTGACGGTGTCCACGCAGATGGCCGGTCGCGGTACGGACATCCGGCTGGGCGGTCGCGACGAATCGCACGAGAAGGACCGCGCGGCGGAGCTCGGCGGCCTGTATGTGGTCGGGACCGGTCTGCACGCGTCGCGCCGGCTGGACGACCAGCTGCGCGGCCGCGCCGGACGCCAGGGCGACCCCGGCGGTTCACTGTTCTTCGCGAGCCTCGGCGACGAGTTGGTGACCCGGTACTCCGTGACATCGGGGCTGCGGCCGCAACCGGACGAGAACGGCCGGCTGACCGACCGCAAGGCGCTCGCGATGCTCGAACACGCCCAGCGGGTCGCCGACGGCGCGAATGCCGAGCTGCACCGTACGACGTGGTCGTACCACCGGTTGACGGGTCAGCAGCGGGCGATCCTGCTCGACACGCGGGAGAAGGTGCTCACCGAGGACCTGGCGGCCGAGGAACTGTCCGGCCGCGTGAAGGAGCGGTACGAGGAGTTGGTGGAGGAGGTCGGCGAGGACACGGTCAAGGACGCGGCTCGCAGGATCGCATTGCACCATCTGGACCAGCGCTGGAGCGACCACCTGGCTTATCTGGCCGATCTGCGCGAAGGGATCCACCTGCGCTCGCTGGCCGGCGGCATCGTGCACCTGAAGCCGATCGACGAGTTCAACAGGTCCGCGATCGCGTCGTTCGACACGCTGATCGAGGACGCCTGGACCGAGGCGGCCGAGACCTTCAAGGAAGCCGAGATCACTTCCGACGGTCTGGATGAAGAGGCGTCCGGGGTTCCGCGGCCGACCGCGACGTGGACGTACCTGGTCAACGACAACCCCTTCGGCACCGAGGCCGACCGGATCCTGGGCCGTCTCCGCAACGCCATCAAGCCCGCGTCCGTGGCCCAGTCCGAGGAGATTCCCGCAGAGGAGTTCGAGGATCTCCCCGAAGAGCTGCGCGACCTCGACGACGACGAACTGCCCGAGGAACTCCGCGACCTCGACGACGAAGACCTCCCGGAGCAGCTCCGGGAGGTCGACGCCGACGGGGACGAGAGGCCGCGCGACAAGGACTGAGCCGGCCGGGCGCGCGCGGGGATCACCCCGCGCGCGCTGATGACTCAGTGCTTGGGGAGTAGGGACTTGGGGATGTAGGCGGCGACGAGCTTGTTGCCGTCCACTGCCTCGGCGATGACGAAGTCGACCGCGACGCTGCACAGGGCGTAGGCGTCGGCAGCGCTCAGGGCTCCCTTGGTGACCTCGCGCAGGTAGTTGATCGCTTCGGTCGCCGCCATCTGGAGTGCTGTGTCCAGGTCGGCGTTGATGCCCGTCGTCACCATGTGGTCAGGCAGTTCGGCCCGCGGGTAGACCAGGGACGCACCCTTGCGGACGGTGAACTGCGCGGTGAAGGACATCGAGTGCTCGATCGCGGTCTGGTCGATCTCGCCGTGCCCCTGCGCGCCGTGCGTGTCGCCGATGTAGAACTGCGCACCCGGCCGGAACACCGGCAGGAACAAGGTCGACCCGGCCGTCAGGTCCTTGATGTCCAGGTTGCCACCCCAGCGGTTCGGCGGGTTGGCGGAGACGAAGCCCGCATCGGCGGGCGGCGCGACCCCGGTGATCCCGGCGAACGGCTTGAACGGGATCCGGATCCCCGGCGCGAACTGGTAGTACTCGTTGTGCTTGTCGAGCGTGAGCAGCCGGGTGGACCGTTGGGCGAGCAGCCCGGACAGCACCCCGCTGCCGGGGCCGGTGCTGTTGATCCCGTACGGAACCCGCGGCGACAGGTCGAGGATCTTGATCTCGAGGACGTCACCAGGTTCGGCACCCTCGACGTACAGCGGACCGGTGAGGACGTGGCCGCTGGATCCCGGCGTGCGCGGGATGGTGGAGATGTCGATCAGTTCAGGCAGTACCTGGTCCGCCGGTACGCCGAGTGCCTCGAAGTACGCGACGGGACCGCCGACCGCCGAGGCGCCCGACTGGTTCACCGCGTTGATCTTGACGACTGTTCCGGACTTGACGGTGAGCACCGAGGGCCGGTCGATGGGGAACCAGCCCCACAACGAGTTCTCCTTGGTGGCCTGCAGTAGTACGTCGTACTTCGGCTTGCCGCCGCCGAAGCCGCGTGGAGCGGCGGCTGCGGCGCCTTCGGTACTGAGGGCGGTGCCGAGGGTGAGGCCGGCGCCGGCCGCGCCGGCTGCCTGCAGGATCCGGCGCCGGCTGAGGCGCGAACGGGCCTCGGTTGATTCGTTCCGGCCAGATGAGGTGGTCGGTTGCACAGATGACCTCCGTGTCAGTGGTTGGCAACGCCACCGAGCCTCGGGGGAGTTTGTTTCCTTCGTCAATGAATTAGATGTCAGATTTGTTAAATTGTTGAACAATCCGGCCATCGTGGTGGTGGGCTGGTCGTTGGCTGGCTGGCGAGCCGAGTGTCGGTGCTGCTGGGTAGGGTCATGGGTGTGAGCGAAGGTTTGTTCGATCTGCCGGGTGCGCCCGCCCCTGCCCGCGGGGGCGGCAGCCTGACTGACGTCGACCACAGTTCGGCCCCGTTGGCGGTGCGAATGCGACCGCGGAGTCTGGACGAACTGGTCGGGCAGCAGCACCTGTTGGCTCCGGGATCACCGCTTCGCCGGCTCGTCGAGGGCGACCAGCCGATGTCGTTGCTGCTCTGGGGTCCACCCGGCACCGGCAAGACCACGATCGCGGCCGTCGTGTCACATGCGACCAACCGCAAGTTCGTGGAGTTGTCCGCCGTCACGGCCGGCGTCAAGGAGGTCCGTCAGGTCATCGACGGCGCTCGTCGCGATCTGGCCCGCCCCGGCAAGACCGTCGAGACGGTTCTGTTCATCGACGAGGTCCACCGCTTCACCAAGGCCCAGCAGGACGCCCTGCTGCCCGGAGTGGAGAACCGCTGGGTCACGCTCGTCGCAGCGACGACTGAGAACCCGTTCTTCTCCGTCATCTCCCCGCTGCTGTCGCGATCCCTGCTGCTGACCCTGGAATCACTGACCGACGACGACATCGCAGTACTGCTCGATCGGGCGCTGACGGACGAGCGCGGCTTGAACGGCGAGTTCGAGCTTGCCGCCGACGCGAAGGACCACCTGCTCCGGATGGCTGGGGGAGATGCCCGGCGGGCGCTGACTTATCTGGAGGCCGCCGCGGGCGGTGCCCGGGCGAAACAGGCTGAGGCGGCAGACCGCAGTACGGACGGGCCGGCGGTGATCGACCTGAAGACGCTGGAGACCGCAGTCGACCGGGCGGCCGTGCGATACGACCGGGCCGGCGACCAGCACTACGACGTGGCGTCCGCACTGATCAAGTCCATCCGCGGCTCGGACGTCGACGCCGCGATGCACTACCTGGCCCGGATGATCGAGGCCGGCGAGGACCCCCGGTTCATCGCGCGCCGCTTGGTGATCTCGGCCAGCGAGGACATCGGCATGGGCGACCCGACCGCGCTCGGCGTGGCCGTCGCCGCCGCGGACGCGGTCCAGCTGATCGGCATGCCCGAGGCCCGGATCAACCTGGCCCAGGCCGTCGTCGCGCTGGCCCTGGCGCCGAAGTCGAACGCGGTGATCATGGCGATCGACTCCGCCATCGCGGACGTGAAGGCGGGCAAGGTCGGCCCGGTCCCACCCCACCTGCGCGACGCCCACTACGCGGGCGCGAAGAAGCTCGGCCACGGCTCGTCGTACCAGTACTCCCACAACGACCCCCGCGGCGTGGTCCCCCAGCAGTACGCCCCGGACGTCGTCGACGACGCGGAGTACTACAAGCCCACCCGCCGCGGCGGTGAGGCCGCGTACGCCGACCGCCTCGCCAACATCCGCAAGATCCTCAAGAACCGCTGAGCCGATGAACCGGCGGCCGACCTTGCCAAGATCCTGAAGGACCGCTGAGCCGATGAACCGTGGGCCGACCTCGCCAAGTTTCCTGAAGGACCGCTGAGCCGATGAACCGGCGGCCGACCTCGCCAAGATCCTGAAAGACCGCTGAACCCATGAACCGTGCCGCAGAGCACGTCGAGGCGTTCAAGCCTCGCCGTGACCACCGGTGACTGGACCAGCTTCGCCGCCCGCTTCGCCGAAGACGCCCGGATGTCGTTCCCCGGCCTCCCGATCGGCCCGTACGACGGCCGCGCGGCGATCGCCAAGGCATACCAGGACAACCCTCCGACCGAAACCATGACCATCCTGTCCGGCGACGATCACAAGGTCCGCTTCCGCTGGTCCAGCGGCAACACCGGCACCATGCACCTCACCTGGACCCCCACCGCCCACCTATCCACCCTCACCATCACCTTCGACTGACCCCACCCCTCGGCTGGGCTTGCCCCGACTTACCAGGGCTGGAGCGGACACTTGGCCCGCGCTGATCGGTGCTCTGCCCGCGTGGACCGCCCGGCGTAAACCTACTCGTCGGTCCTCGGGCGCGAGCTGGGTCTCGGGCAGCGCGTGCTCGGTGGTGATCGGCTCATCGAGTGTGGCCACCGTTCCGTTGGAGAGCGCTTACCGGCAGCAAGGTGGTCACACTCGACGGCACGGTCCTCACGGTCGGCGGCAATTCCCGCATTCGGCGGCAATTCCCCACTCGGCGGGAAATCGTCGCACTCGGCGGGAAATCCCACGCTCGGCGGCGGTGTCGTGGCCTGCTGGGGCTTCGCGGTGATCCCTCTCGTCGACTGTGCGCAACGTGCCGTTGGAAAGCCTTTACCGACGGCACGGTGCCCTCAGTCGGCGGCAAAGTCCTCACGCTCGGCGGCGGGTGCGGCGGGGTGGGGGTGCGGGGACGTCGGGTGGGGGTGCGGGGACGTCGGGTGGGGGTGCGGGGACGTGGGGTGGGGGCGATGTGGGGGTGGGGGACGTGGGCATGCGGGATGTGGGGGTGGGGGACGTGGGCATGCGGGATGTGGGGGTGGGGGACGTGGGCATGCGGGATGTGGGGGTGGGGGACGTGGGCATGCGGGATGTGGGGGTGGGGGACGTGGGCATGGGAGCACAGTGGCTTCAGTCGAAGGGCTCCATGTGGATAACGGGCGGCCTAGGGGCGCAAAGAACGTCAGAGTGGGGGGATGAGGGTTGATGGGCGGGCGGTGGCTCGGCGGCGGCGGGACTTGGTGGACAGCGGGGTGACTCGGGCGCAGTTGGAGTCGGGCGAGTGGACGTCTCCCCACTTCGGGTATCACCGGTCGGCGCAGGTGAATGACCCGATCCGGCAGCGCATCGTCGACGTGGTCGCGGTCGGGCCGGAGGATGGTGTGGTGGGCGGGTGGGCCGCGGCTTATCTGCAAGGCGTGGCCTATCTGGATGGGGGCTGGGGGCACCCAGGTCCTGGGCGAACCGGTGAGCCGGTGCTCCTGGTGGTTCCTCCGCAGAGGGTGGTCAAGCGCCCGGGCATCGTCACGTTGCGGGCGACCTTGGAGCCTGGCGATGTCGTCGAACCGCAAGGAATCCGCTGCACGTCGGGGGCCAGGACGGCGTACGACATGCTCAGGTTGGCCGGCGATCTCACCGAGGCGGTGGTAGCGGGTGACTGCTTGCTGCACGCGGGAATCACCGGCGCCGGAGCCATCTCGGCGTACGAAGCAGATCATCCCCGTCGACGAGGCGTCCGTCAGTTGCGGGCGGCGCTGCCACTTCTTGACCCCGGCGCCGCTTCGCCACCCGAGAGTCGGCTGAGATTGCTCTGCCGGGAAGCCGGACTCCCGCCCCTGCTCGTCAACGTGCCCGTCTTCGATCTGGCCGGAGATTTCCTCGGCATCGTCGATCTCCTGGAGCCGTTCGCCGGTCTCGGGCTCGAGTACGACGGGGCGCATCATCGAGAGCTCGGCCGGCACACCGCGGACAACCGGCGGGAGGAAGGGCTGGAGGCGAACGGGCTCGCGATCGTCCGGGTGACGTCGTTGGACCTCGAGGACGAGCGGGCCACGATCGGGCGGATCCAGGGGGCTCACCGGAGGCGGTTGTTCCGGGACCGCGCGGCCGAGACGTGGACCTGTCGGCCGCGGCTCGCGGGAGTTGGTGGGGGACTGTGATCTGGGGGATGGTGTCCTGTGGGAAGCCCGGGGAAGCCGCGCGATAAAGTCGGGCGGTCCACGAGGTGACAACGGAAGGTGGATCGTTCCATGAGCGTCGGTGAAGTCGCGGGGCTGATCGCAGCCTGTGCGCTGCTCATCCTGGTAGGTCTGCTGGCCTATCCGATCCTGAAGCTCGGCAAGGTGCTCGACGAGACCCGGATCATGGTCAAGGGTGTCTCGGACTCGAGCATCCCGCTGCTCGGTGAGGTGACCACCACCGTGGCGACCACGAATGCCCAGTTGGCAAAGGTGGACACCATCACGGACAACGCCACCACCGTGACGACCAACGCGGCCGCTCTCGCGTCCTTGTTCGCGGCGACCGCGGGCGGGCCGCTGGTGAAGGCGGCCGCTTTCACCTACGGCGTGCGCCACGCGCTCGGCGAGAGCCAGCGCAAGAACGTGTCGCGCCGGGTGAAGGAAGAGATGAAGGCCGAGCGCAGGGCGAAGAAGCGCGGTGACGTTCTGTGAAGCGGATCGTTTGGTTCATCATCGGCACCCTCGTCGGGGTCTACGTGGTGACCCGGCTGAAGCGGCGGGCCCAGGCGCTGGCGCCGGAGAGTCTGCAGGCCTCGGCCGAGAAGATGGCCGGCGCGATCCGGCACTTCGGCGACGAGGTCCGGGCCGGGATGGCCGAGCGGGAGACCGAACTGCGCGACGCGCTCGGCATTGATACGGCTACAGACACAGCGACAACTCAGACACAGCGTGAGGACTACCGGTAACACCCATGGAAACCAGTGAGATCAGGCGGCGGTTCCTGCAGTACTTCGAGGACCGCGGTCACACGGTGGTCCCGAGCGCGCCGCTGCCGGCCAGCGACCCGAATCTGCTGTTCGTGCCGGCCGGCATGGTCCCGTTCGTGCCGTACTTCGTCGGCCAGCAGACTCCGCCCTTCCCGCGCGCGACGAGCGTGCAGAAGTGCGTCCGGACCCTCGATATCGAGGAGGTCGGCAAGACCACCCGGCACGGCACGTTCTTCCAGATGAACGGCAACTTCTCGTTCGGCGACTACTTCAAGGACCAGGCCGTCCAGTACGCCTGGGACCTGGTCACCAAGCCGCAGAGTGAGGGTGGCTACGGCTTCGACGAGTCGGTCCTCTACGCCTCGGTGTACTACGAGGACGACGAGGCGATCGACATCTGGAAGCGGGTCGCCGGGCTGCCCGACGACCGGATCGTCCGGCTCGGGATGAAGGACAACTTCTGGTCGATGGGCGTGCCGGGTCCGTGCGGCCCGTGCTCGGAGATCCTGATCGACCGCGGCCCGGAGTTCGGCGCCGAGCGGGACTGGGAGGCGGGCGACCGCTACCTGGAGTTCTGGAACCTGGTGTTCATGCAGAACATCCGTGGTGAGGGCCCGGGCAAGGAGGGTTACCCGATCCTCGGCGAGCTGCCGAAGAAGAACATCGACACCGGCCTCGGCCTCGAGCGCGTCGCGTACCTGCTGCAGGGCGTCGACAACATGTACGAGATCGACGAGGTCTACCCGGTCATCGAGAAGGCGTCGGAGCTGAGCGGCCGCAAGTACGGCGCCGATCCGATCGACGACGTCCGGTTCCGCGTGGTCGCCGACCACGTTCGCAGCGCGCTGATGATCATCGGCGACGGCGTCACCCCCGGCAACGAGCAGCGCGGCTATGTACTGCGCCGCCTGCTGCGCCGGGCGGTCCGCTCGATGCGCCTGCTCGGCTACGAGGACCCCAGCCTGGTGGAACTGCTGCCGACCAGCCTCGAGCAGATGAAGAAGTCGTACCCCGAGCTGGAGGCCGACTTCGGCCGGATCAGCCAGATCGCGTACGCCGAGGAGGAGGCCTTCCGCCGTACGCTGACCGCCGGGACCTCCATCTTCGACCTGGCCGTGAAGAACGTGCAGTCGCAGGGAGCAGCGCAGCTCGCGGGCGCGCAGGCGTTCCAGTTGCACGACACCTACGGGTTCCCGATCGACCTCACCGTCGAGATGGCCGCCGAGCAGGGTCTGCGGGTGGACACCGAGGGCTTCAAGACGCTGATGACCGAGCAGCGCGAGCGGGCCAAGGCCGACGCGCGGGCCAAGAAGGCCGGCCACGCGGACACCTCCGGCTACCGGGAGCTGCGCGAGAAGGGCGTCACCGAGTTCACCGGTTACCAGGAGCTCTCGACCGACTCCCAGGTCCGCGGCCTCCTGCGGGACGGCGTCGTGGCGTCGGCCGCGGAGCAAGGTGAGACGGTCGAGGTCGTGCTCGAGAAGACCCCGTTCTACGCGGAGTCGGGTGGCCAGATCGCCGACGAGGGCCTGATCGTCGCCGACGGCGCGAAGCTGCAGGTGCTGGACGTGCAGCGCCCGGTCAAGGGTCTGATCGTGCACAAGGTGAAGGTGCTCGAAGGTGTCGTCCAGCCGGGTCTCGACGTGCACGCGCAGGTCGACCACGAGTGGCGGGTCTCGGCCTGCCAGGCGCACTCCGGCACGCACGTCATCCACGCGGCGCTGCGGCAGGTGCTCGGCCCGAACGCGTTGCAGAGCGGTTCGTACAACAAGCCCGGCTACCTGCGGCTCGACTTCGCCTGGTCGTCGGCGCTGGACCAGGCGACCCGGAGCGAGATCGAGGAGGTCGCGAACCTCGCGGTGCGCCAGGACCTGCCCGTCTCCGCGCAGTACATGACGCTTCCGGAGGCTCGCGAGTGGGGCGCGCTGGCGCTGTTCGGCGAGACGTACGACGAGCAGGTCCGCGTCGTCGAGATCGGCGGCCCGTGGTCGCGTGAGCTCTGCGGTGGGACGCACGTCAAGCACTCGTCGCAGGTCGGCGCGCTGACCGTGACCAGCGAGTCGTCGGTCGGTGCGGGTGTTCGCCGGCTCGAGGCGTTCGTCGGCATGGAGGCGCTGCACCACCTCGGCAAGGAGCGGGCGCTGGTGCGACTGCTGAGCGAGTCGCTGAAGGCTCGCCCGGAGGAACTGCCGGCCAGGATCGCGGATCTTTCCGAGCGGTTGCGTGCTGCCGAGAAGGAGCTCGAGAAGGTCCGGGCTGGCCAGGTGCTGGCCGCGGCCGCGGAGCTGGCGTCGAAGCCGAAGGACGTCTTCGGGGTCGCGTACGTCGGCCACCGGGCTCCCGACGGCGTGAACGGTGGAGACCTGCGCAAGCTCGCCCTCGACGTACGGGGCCGGATGCCGGCTGACCGTCCGGCGGTGGTCGCCGTCCTGAGCGTGAACGACGGCAAACCGGCCGTGGTGGTCGCCCTGAACGACACCGCCCGCGAGTGGGGGCTGAAGGCAGGCGACCTGGTCCGGATCGCGGCCGAGCAGCTCGGCGGCCGTGGCGGCGGCAAGGACGATGTGGCCCAGGGTGGCGGAACCGATGCGGCAGGTGTCGACGGGGCGCTCGCCGCGGTCGAACATGCCATCGGCCAATCGGTGACCGGCTGACCATGATGCGACCGACGTGCCCCCTGTGCGAGGCAGACTGATGCGCCGGGGGGTGCGGCTCGCGCTCGACATCGGGGACGCCAGGATCGGCGTCGCGACAAGCGACCCCCACGGCATTCTCGCGACGCCGGTGGAGACGGTGCGACGCGGCCCGGGCGATCTTGACCGGATCGCTAGTCTCGTGTCCGAACTCGACGCGTTCGAGATCGTGATCGGCCTGCCGCGCTCGCTGTCGGGCGGTGAAGGGCCGGCCGCGGTCAAGATTCGCGACACGGCGGAGCAGGTCAGGGTGAAGGTGCAGGCAGGGAACTCGGGAACGGCGGTACGGCTGGTGGACGAGCGGTTCACCACGGTCACGGCCGAGCGGATGCTCCGGGAACGTGGGAAGAAGGGCTCCAAGCGGCGGGCTGTGGTCGACCAGGCCGCCGCGGTCGTGATTCTGCAACATGCGCTCGACTTCGAGCGTGAGACCGGCAACCCACCGGGGAGGCCCCTGTGAACGGAACATCGGTGGACCAAGACCTGAACGAGGGCGACGACCTGCACGAGAATCTGGGCCTCCGCCCGGAGAGCAGGGTCGACCGCCGGGCGAACCGGCGCAAGGCCCGGACCCGGCGCGGGTTCGGCTGCTTCGCCGGGCTGATCTCGCTGATGGTCGTCGGCGCCCTGATCACCGGTCTGGTGGTCGGCTTCGGCAAGGGCCGTGACGCGCTGGAGAAGCTCTTCTCAGCTCCCGACTACACCGGCGCCGGGACCACCGCGGTGACGGTCGAGATCACCAAGGGGCAGAGCGCGCAGGCGATCGCCGACACGCTGGAGAAGAAGGGCGTGGTCAAGAGCGCCCGGGCCTTCGAGCGGGTCGCGCGGGACGATCAGCGCTCCCGCCAGATCCAGGCCGCGACGTACACCCTGAAGAAGGAGATGTCGGCGAAGGCGGCGCTGGAACTGCTGCTGGACCCGGCCAAGTCGGTCCTGGTCACCCGGATCAGCCTCCCCGCGGGCCGGACCAAGGCCGAGATCATCGACCTCCTGCAGAAGTCGAAGGCGGCCAAGTTGCCGCCGGGTTCCGCGGCGGCCGCGATTGCGAAGCCCTGGTCGCTGGGGATCCCGGCGTACGCGAACAGCAACCCGGAGGGCTTCCTCTACCCGGGGACCTACGACATCCCGAAGAACGCCACGGCGTACTCGATCCTGAAGATGATGACGGCGCAGTTCGCGAAGACGTCCGCGGAGTTGAAGCTGCCGCAGACCGCGCAGCGCAAGAAGCTCGACCCCTACCAGGCGGTGATCGTGGCGAGCATCATCTCCGCGGAGACGAACCGGCCGGAGGACTATCCGAAGGTCGCCCGGGTGATCTACAACCGGCTGCAGAAGGGCATGCGGCTGCAGATGGACTCCACGATCCACTACGTCACGGGCCGCAACGGCGGCGTCTTCACCACGGCCGCCCAGCGCAGCATCGATTCGCCGTACAACACCTACAAGTACCGCGGGTTGCCGCCGACGCCGATCAACTCGCCGAGCCGGGACACCCTGCGGGCAGCGCTGAACGCCACGCCGGGCTCATGGCTGTACTTCACGCTCGTCAACCTCGACACCGGTGAGACCGCGTTCGCCTCGAGCCCCGATGAGCACCAGAGGAACGTGCAGAAGTTGCAAGCGTGGTGCGCGGCTCACACCGGTCGTTGCTGATGACTCGTTGTGCCGTGCTCGGCCAGCCGATCGCCCACTCGTTGTCGCCTGCCATGCATCGCGCCGCGTACGCCGAGCTCGGGCTGGACTGGCAGTACGAGGCGCACGAGGTCGGCGAGGCCGAGCTCAGGGGATTCCTGAGCACGCTCGGCGATGACTTCCGCGGGTTGTCCCTGACGATGCCGCTGAAGCGCGTCGCGCTGGAGTTGGTGGACACGGTGGATCCGGTCGCGGAGCTGATCGGTGCGGCGAACACGATGCTGTTCGAGCCCGACGGGACCCGTTCCGCGCACAACACCGACGTACCGGGGCTGATCGCGGCGTTCGGCGAGCGCGGGATCACCACGGCCGATACCGCGGTCGTTCTGGGGGGTGGGGCGACGGCGGCATCCACCCTTGCGGCTTTGCGGGGTCTCGGCGTCAGCGAGGTGACGGTCGTCGTACGGGAGGTAGCGAGGGCAGAACGGCTGCGGGATCTTGCCGCCGAGCTGGGGCTGAAGACGTCCGTCGCGGACTTCGGGCAGGTCGAGCAGATCGGCGGTTTCGACCTGTGCGTTTCGACGCTGCCGGGTGGTGCTGTCGATCCGTGGGCCGAGCACTTCGCGGCCGTCGCGCCGGTGGTCTTCGATGTCGCCTATCACCCGTGGCCGACGCAACTCGCGATCGCGGCGCACCGGATCGGTACAGAGCTGTTGAACGGCCTTGATCTCCTCGTGCATCAGGCGACCCTCCAGGTGGAGATGATGACAGGTAGGTCGCCCGCGCCCCTGGCGGCGATGAGGTCCGCCGCGCGTGAGGAGCTCGACGATCGTGAGCCAGCTTGACCGCCGCACACTTCTGAAGGCCGGCAGCGCCCTGGCGGCCGTCGGTCTGACCGGCTGTTCCGACTCGAAGCCCGCGAACGCCGGTCCTGAGGGCTTGATGGTGGCGGCACCGGATTGGAACGGGTTCCGGCGCGGGTTGAACGGCAAGCTCTACCGGCCGGGCGAGACCGGCTACGACGCCGCACACCAGATCTTCAACCCCCGATTCGATTCGATCCGGCCGGCCGGCGTGGTCCGGATCTCCACGGTGGACGATGTCCGCGAGTCGATCCTGTTCGCGCGGAAGAACAAGCTGGTCTGTGTCCCCAAGGGTGGCGGCCACTCCTATGTCGGTGCTTCCACGGTCAGCAACGGGCTCGTGGTCGATGTCGGTGCGGCGCGCAGCATCAGTTACGCCGACAACGTGGTCACTGTCGGAGCCGGCGCGAAGCTGTACGACGTCCACGCTTTCCTCGACAAGTACGGCAGATCCCTGCCGACCGGAACGTGTCCCACGGTCGGCATCGCAGGGCTGGCCCTTGGTGGTGGCATGGGCGTGCACACCCGGTCCTACGGGCTGACGTGTGATCGGGTGCTGTCGATGCAGGTGGTCACCGCCGACGGTGTGTTCCGCACGGTCAGTCCGACCCAGGAGCCCGAGTTGTTCTGGGCGCTGCGGGGTGGAGGCGGCGGGAACCTCGGGATCGTGACGTCGTTCCGGCTGGCGACGATCGGGGCAGGCAAGCTCGGTTTCTTCCGGCTGAGCTGGCCTGAGGCGAAGGCCGCGGCTGTACTGCGGGGCTGGCAGCGGTTCGCTCACGACGCACCGGCGACGGCCTGGGCCAACCTGCACATCGATGCCCAGAGCAACGGAACGGTGTCGGTCCACGCGGTCGGGGTGTCCACCACGGGATCGGCCGCTGCCGCCGCCGCGCAACTGGAGTCGTTCGTCGGCTCGAAGGCGACCGGCCGTTCGATCACAGTGAAGACGCACCTGGAAGCCGTGAAGTATCTGGGCGGCGGCACGACCAGTCCGCGGACCGGGTTCCTGGCCGGCTCCGACGTACTGCGGGGTCCGATGGACGCGGCCACCATCAATGGGTTGATCGGCGCTGTGAAGGCTGCCGCACGCGCGAAGGTGGTTGGGTCGGCGATCCTCGATCCGCTGGGTGGACAAGCCGCGAAGCAGCCTGCGGGTGGTGCCGCGTGGCCGTGGCGGTCCGCGCTCGGCGTGATCCAGTGGTACTCCGGGCTCGCCCCGCATCCGTCGTCGACGGCACTCCGGGCCGCGCAGAACTTCCTCACGTCAGGGCACCACGCGGTCGCCAAAGCGTCGGCTGGGGGATACGTGAACTACGTCGAGGCCGGTCGGTCGGTCAACTCCTACTACGGCGGCAGCCTGACCCGGCTGCGCGCGGCGAAGAAGAAGTACGACCCGACCAACTTCTTCCACACCTCCTACACCTTCTCCTGAGCTGGCGAGCCGGGCAGTTGGTCGACCAGCCTGCTCGGGGTGGCGCGTTGTCCACAGGGTGTCGGTGGGGTGGTCCGGGATCGTCTAGGCTCCTGGATCGTGCCGGCTGACAACGCGTTGCTCGCCGCGGCCGCCGGAGTGGTGCTCTGCGGACCCGCGGCCTTCGTGCTCGGCCCGTGGCTGATGCGGCGGATCCCCGAACCCGAGCTGGACGAAGGCGAGACCAAAACCCCGTACGCCGAGCTCGCCACGCGCGGCGCGGCGTACTGGTGTGGCGCGGCTGCGGCGGTCGCCGGTGGTCTACTCAGGTGGAGTCTGGGGACCTCGGCGGGGCTCGTCGCTTGGTTGCTGCTGGCTGTCGTCGGCGCCGTGCTGGGGTATATCGACACCCACACGAGGTACTTGCCGTCGGCGATCATCTGGCCGTCGTACCTGGCTGTCGGCGCGGCGCTGGTGATCGGCGCCGCGGTGTCGGGGGAGTGGGGATCGCTGCGGCGCGCCGCGATCGCCGGGGTGATCGGGTTCGGCGTGTTCTACCTGCTGTGGTTCGTGTTTCCGCGGGGGGTCGGGTTCGGCGACGTACGGCTGTCGGGCTTGCTCAGCATGGCGCTGGGGTGGCTCGGCTGGGGGCAGCTCATCACCGGTCTGTACGGCGGGTTCTTCCTCGGCGCGGTGCTGGGGATCGTGCTGACGCTGGCGAAGGTGTTCAAACGCAGGCAGATGTTCCCGTTCGGGCCGTTCATGCTCGTCGGCGCCCTGGTCGGCGCACTCGTGGGCAACGCGCTGGAGCAGCTCTACCTGCACTGAAACGGCCGTGACGGTCACCCGGGCGGTTCGCCAGCCGGCTAGCGGGTTCTTCGCCCGCTAGCGCCGAATGAACCCGTTATCGGTCGAAATCCCGCCAGCGGCCGGCTGGGATGCCGGCGTACTGAGACTGCCAGCGAGTTCGTGGGGGGAGCGTGAAAGAATCACGGCATGCTGCGCTGGCTCACCGCCGGCGAGTCGCACGGACAAGCGCTCGTCGCCGTACTCGAAGGTCTTCCCGCAGGCGTCCAGGTCACCACTGATGATGTGGCCGACGCCCTCGCCCGTCGTCGTCTCGGCTACGGCCGCGGCGCCCGGATGAAGTTCGAGCGGGACGAGGTGACGTTCATCGGTGGTTTCCGGCACGGGCTGTCGCTCGGTAGCCCGGTCGCCATCCAGGTCGGCAACACCGAGTGGCCCAAGTGGGAGCAGGTGATGTCCGCCGATCCGGTCGATCCCGACGTGCTCGCGGACCTGGCCCGGAATGCGCCGTTGACCCGGCCGCGACCCGGTCACGCCGACCTCGCGGGCATGCAGAAGTACGGCTTCGACGAGGCCCGGCCAGTGCTCGAACGCGCCAGCGCCCGGGAGACCGCGGCTAGGGTAGCGCTCGGCGAGGTGGCGGCCAGGTTCCTGAGGCAGGCGTACGGCGTGACGATCGTGAGCCACGTGGTCGAGATCGGGACGGTGAAGGCGCCCTACGGGTCGATCCCGACGTTCGAGGACGTCGCCCGGCTGGACGAGGACCCGGTGCGCTGCCTGGACGCGCACGCGAGCAAGGCGATGGTGGCCGAGATCGACACCGCACAGAAGGCCGGTGACACCCTCGGCGGCGTGGTCGAGGTGGTCGTCGACGGTCTGCCGCCGGGCCTCGGCAGCTACGTGCACTGGGACCGCCGGCTCGACTCCAAGTTGGCCGGCGCGCTGATGGGCATCCAGGCGATCAAGGGTGTCGAACTCGGCGACGGCTTCGAACTGGCCCGTACTCCGGGGTCGCAGGCGCACGACGAGATCGTCGTGGACAACGGTGAGGTACGCCGTACCAGCGGCCGGTCGGGTGGCACCGAGGGCGGCATGAGCACGGGCGAGACCCTGCGCGTCCGCGCGGCGATGAAGCCGATCGCCACGGTGCCGAGAGCGCTGCGCACGATCGACACCGCGACAGGCGAGGCGGCTTCGGCGCATCACCAGCGCTCGGACGTCTGCGCAGTACCGGCCGCCGGGATCGTCGCGGAGGCGATGGTCGCGCTCGTCCTGGCGGATGCGTCGATCGAGAAGTTCGGCGGGGACTCGGTGGCCGAGACCTCGCGCAACCACAAGGCGTACCTGGCCGGCCTGCCGAGCACGATCGCCGCGCGCGAGTGGGACCAGTGAGCCCGGTCGTCGTCCTGGTCGGCCCGCCTGGTTCGGGCAAGTCGACCATCGCCGCGTTGCTGGCTTCGCGCTTGGGGAAGACCCACCGCGACACCGACACGGACGTGGAGAACGAGGCGGGCAAGCCGATCTCGGACATCTTCGTCGACTCCGGCGAGGCCGCCTTCCGCAGTCTCGAGCGGGCTGCCATCGTTGCCGCACTGCAGGACGAGGGTGCCGTGCTGTCGCTGGGCGGTGGCGCGATCCTCGATGCCGACACCCGGGCGGATCTTGCCGGGCACAACGTGGTCTTCCTTGACGTCTCGCTCAGTGAAGCGGCCAAGCGCGTCGGCCTCGGCGTCGCCAGGCCGCTGCTGCTCGGGAACGTCCGGACCCAGCTCAGGAACCTGATGGAGGCCCGCCGGCCCCTGTACGCCGAGGTCGCCAAGCTGACGGTGGACACCGACGGACGCGCGCCGGAGGACCTCGCCGCCGAGATCGTGGAGCACCTCGGATGACCGCCGAACCTCGCCGGATCCGCGTCGAGGCGGCCGCGCCGTACGACGTTGTGATCGGCAACAATCTGCTCGGTGAACTGCCCGGGTTGCTCGGGGACGCGGTGCAGCGGGTCGCGGTGATTCACCCGCGGGCGTTGCGGACCAGCGGCGACGCGATCCGGGACGACCTGACCGCGGGCGGTTTCACCGCACACGCGATCGAGATCCCGGACGCCGAGGAAGCCAAGTCCGCAGAGGTTCTCGCGTACTGCTGGTCGGTCCTCGGGCAGGCGGGGTTCACCCGGTCCGACGCGATCGTGTCCATCGGCGGCGGGACGACGACAGACCTCGCCGGCTTCGTCGCCGCCACCTGGTTGCGGGGCGTGAAGGTCGTGCACATTCCGACCACCTTGCTCGGCATGGTGGATGCGGCTGTCGGTGGGAAGACAGGGATCAACACCGCCGAAGGAAAGAACCTGGTCGGCGCGTTCTGGGAACCGGCCGGGGTGCTGTGCGATCTCGCCGCGCTGGAGACCCTGCCGCGGCACGATTACGTGAGCGGTCTGGCGGAAGTCGTGAAGTGCGGCTTCATCGCGGATCCGGTGATCCTCGACCTGGTGGAGAAGGACCCGGCCGGCGCGTCCAGCCCGGCGTACGAGCACACCGAGGAACTGATCGCCCGGGCCATCCAGGTGAAGGCCGATACGGTCGGCGCCGACCTGCGAGAGCGGACCACCGCGGCCGGGGGACCGATCGGGCGGGAAGCGTTGAACTACGGGCACACGCTCGGCCATGCGATCGAGCGGCTGGAGCGGTACAAGTGGCGCCACGGTGCCGCGATCAGCATCGGCATGGTCTTCGTGGCGGAGCTCGCCCGGGCCGCGGGCAAGCTGGACGATGCCACCGCGGACCGGCATCGCGCTGTGCTGGAATCGCTCGGGCTGCCGGTTTCCTACCGGGCGGATGCGTGGCCGCAGTTGCAGGACGCGATGAAGCTGGACAAGAAGACCCGGGCCGATCGGCTTCGTTTCGTCGTACTGGACGGTCTGGCCAAGCCGTCCATCCTCGAAGCCCCCGACCCGAGCCTCCTCATCGCCGCCTACGCCGAGATCAGCGGCTGAGGAGTCATCGCTTGGGCACCGGCAGGCTCACGTGTCCGAATTTGCCGTCGGCTGGGACACGCGGCTCGACAGTGGTGCTCTGAACCTCAGTAGTGCCTTTGCCGTTGCTGTCGAGCTGTTGCGTCTCGAGCTGGACCTTGTCGCCGATCGCGAGGGCCGCCTGGTTCCAGGCGCGGATGTAGGCGAACCCGTCGACGACCTTGGTGGTGAACCACGGGCTGGCCTTGCCCTTGAGAATCAGGCGTTGCCGCACGGCGGCCACCTCGGGACCAACCACGATCCACCTGTCGGTGACGAGCTTGTCCGGCTTGTTGTCGAGCACGATAGTGCCGGCCATGCCTCCGCCGGTGCCGTGGATCCCCTGCTTGCTGGTGGCGAACGTCGCCCAGTCGTAGCCGAACGTGGTGCTACCGTCCGGCCGCTTCTTGGTCACCTGGCCGACGCACCCGTAGGTCTTGCCGCCGGACTTGACCACGACGGTCTTGTCCGTGGCCTTCGGGTCCCAGCCGCTGCGGACCACGGTCGGGTGCAGGATCGCGTTGACCTTCGCATGGCCGTCGGGCCAGTTGGACGGCAGCCGGTCAGGAGATTTCCAGGGGTCCGTGGCGCCGATCATCAGGGCGCAGGCCTTGCCGAACTCGGACGCCTGCGCCGGGGTGAGCCTGCCCGCGTCGATCGACTGACCCAACCCGGCGGGTGTGCCGGCGGTGTGTTTCGTTGCCCCGGTCTGCGACTGGCCGGCAGGGCCCGTGCCGTCGTCGGACTTCATCAGGGCGGGCACCGTCAGTACGCCGCCTGCGATCACGGCGATCGACGCCGCGGCCGCGACCGGCATCAGCCAGCCCCTCCTTGCCGGAGCGGAGTCCGCTGCGAGGACGCGATCGAGGATGACTTGTTTGTCGGGGAGCGGTCGCTCCGCCGGGAGTTGCTTGATCATCTGAGACCCTCCGTGCTGCCGAGATCGATGAGGCCGGCCAGGCGCGCCCGCGCTCTGGCCAGCCGGGACTTGACGGTGCCTTCCGGTACGCCGAGCACGCGGGCGGCTTCGGCGATCGAGCACTCCGACCAGACGACGAGCTCGACCGCCTCGCGCTGTTTGGCGGGGATCCGGTCGAGGAGCCTGCGGAGGTCGCTCATCGCGCGTTGGTCGTCCACCTTCGCGGCCGCCGTCGCGGAGTGATCGGGCATCGTGCGTGCCTGGTCGACCAGCTCGATCCGGTCCGCGAGTGCCGCCTGCCGCCGGGAGGAGCGCAGTACGTTGCCGCACTCGTGCCCGGCCATGACAAGCAGCAGCGGCCGGGCGCTGTCCAGCGTCAACTGGTCGATCCGCCCGGCGCGGGCGCGTCGCCAGACCGCCGTGAACGTCGCTTGGACGATATCCTCGGCGCTCGACCACGACGAAGTCCTACGGAACGCGAAGTTGTAGACCGCGTCGCTGTGCCGATGGAAGAGATCTGCCAGGGCTTGCTCGTCGGCGTCCCGAAGTCGTTCCCACACGTCGCGGTCGTTGCCGACCGTTTGCCCGGGGCTGACTTCCATTCGCCGCATCCCTACTGTCGCCGCTCTTGTGCTCACACCCGGAAGAGTCCGGCAGGTCCTGCGCGGGTTCCGCTACCGTCGGCCCCGTTCTGCCGGCAGCGGGTCTGCACAAGTGTGGGACGGGCGGAGGTCAGAGGGGTGCGGCGACGTGGGCGGGCGGGGGCCCTAAGGTGGGGATGTGACGGATGTGGCTGGTGGGCGGCGGGTATTGGTGCTGAACGGACCGAATCTGGGTCGGCTCGGTTCGCGGGAGCCGGACGTGTATGGCGCGACGACGTTCGCGGACCTGGTGGCCGACTGCGAGAAGACGGGCGCCGACCTAGGGCTCGAGGTCGAGGTCCGGCAGACAGACGACGAGGCGGAACTGGTCGGCTGGCTGCATGAAGCCGCCGACAACAAGACACCGGTGGTGCTGAATCCAGCAGCTTTCACGCACTACTCGTACGCCCTGCGCGACGCCTGCGCCCAGCGCACCGCCCCGCTGATCGAGATCCACATCAGCAACCCGGCCGCGCGCGAGGAGTTCCGCCACACGAGCGTCGTCGCAGCTGTCGCCACCGGCACCATCGCCGGCTTCGGCCTCGACTCCTACCGCCTGGCCCTCCGCGCCCTCACCACCCTGAACGCCGGCTAGCGCCCGCGCAGGACGCCTGCCGACGCCTTCGAGACCTCCGTGACGAGGCAGACTGGCCCTCATGACTGCCGCAGACAACGAACGGTACGCCGGGACGTTGCGCGCGACACTCACCGAGCAATTGGTTGCCCAGGGCTCCATCACCGATGAGCGAGTGGCAGCCGCCTTCCGGGTTGTACCGCGGCACGAGTTCGTTCCACTGGTGCCCTTGGAAGTCGCGTACGCCGACGACGTCGTCCTGATGAAGCGCGACGATTCCGGGGTCGCGATCAGTTCGGTGTCGCAGCCGGCGGTGATGGCGGTGATGCTCGAGCAGGCCGACATCCGGTCCGGACATCGAGTCCTGGAGATCGGCTCCGGCGGCTACAACGCTGCCCTGCTGAGCGAATTGGTCGGGCCCGGGGGAGAGGTCACGACGATCGACATCGATGCCGATGTCATCGACCGAGCCCGGCAGGGGTTGGCCGCCGCGGGATACGACAACGTGCGGGTCGTGCAGGCCGACGGTGAGTTCGGATCGCCGGAGAGCGCTCCCTATGACCGGATCCTGGTGACGGTGACGGCCTGGGATATCGCGTCTGCCTGGATGGACCAATTGGCCGAGCACGGGCGCATCGTCGTACCGCTGCGGTTGCGTGGTCAGACCCGCTCGATCGCTCTTGACCGGACGACGGGCGGCTCGTTGCGGAGCCGGTCGATGGCGTTGTGCGGGTTCGTCTGCATGCAAGGTGCCGGGGCGGGTTGCGAGCGGCTGGTGGGGATGCACCAGGACCAGGTGAGCCTTCGCTTCGACACGGACCAGGAGGTGGTGGAGCCGCCGGAGGAAGTCCTGAAGCTGCCGAGGGTCGTCGTCTGGTCGGGTGTCCTGGTGAACCGCGAGGAACCGCTCTCTGACCTGAACCTCTGGCTCGCGGCGAGTCGGCCGGGCTACTGCATCCTGGCCGCCCAACGATCTGCGGTGAAGAAGGGCCTGGTGTCCGCGATACCGAGCTGGGGCACGTCGGCGACTATTGCCGACGACACCCTCACCTATCTGACCTCGCGTCGGACTGCCGACGAAGAGGTTGTCGAGCTGGGCGCGACCTCCCACGGAGCAGCCGCCGCCGAGCATGCCGAGAGCTTGGCCGGAGAGATCCGGCGCTGGAATCACGACTACCGCCAGGGCCCGGACCCGGTCCTCCACGTCCACCCCGCCGACACCCCCGCCACCCGACTCCCGCCCGGCTTCCACCTCACCAGACCCCACACCCACCTGACCTTCACCTGGCCCTAGCCGCGGCCGACTGAGGCGGGTCGACTGGGCCGGTTACCTGGGCCGGTTATCTGGGCCGTTTCCTGGGCCGGTTACCTGGGCCGGTTACCTGGGCTCCGCCGGGGGTGGAGTGGGGCGGCCGTTGTTCTGGACGGTCTGCCAGAGCTCGTCGATGTCGGAGCGGTCGTCCTGGTCGGGCTTGTCGACCCAGCCACTGGCCCAGACGTTCTCGTCCGGGTCGGTGTTGAAGACGGATTCGGCGAACGCGGCCGACCCGACGTACCGGGTCTCGGCTTCCTCGGGATCGGCCGGGGGAGCGCTCTCCCGGCGCTCTGAGGCGTTCCCGTCGGCGGAGCGGGGTGCCGGGCTGGTACTGCGGGGTGCCTGGCCGGGGCCGGCGACCAGGGCGCGGGCGTAGCTCTGGGCCTCGATGATGCCCATGTCCTGCTCGTCGCAGAGCAGCCGGACGGCGGCGACCTCGCTGCCTTTCGACATCAGTTCGCGGACGCGGTTGTCGATGTCGCCGCTGGGCGGTTTGCTCTGCTGCGGGCGGTGGGCTGCGCCTCGGTCGGGCTGCTGAGCTTGGTAAGACGGTGACCAGGTCGACGCCTGTGGCATCTGGAACTGCCCGGGGTGGAACTGCGGCGGCTGGAATTGGGGCTGCGGTAGCTCCGGCGGCTGGAACTGCCCGGGCGGGGTGTACTGAGTCGCAATACCCGCATACTGCCCCGGAACCTGCTGCCCCGGAACGCCGTACTGGCCCTGCTGGGCGGAGCCGGTTGCGTTCTGGCCGGCCTGCATCCGCTGCTGAAGCATCCCGGCCAGCTGAGCCGAGCTCTGCGCCCGCCCCAGCGGCTGCCCCGGCACCGAACCCTGCTGCCCCGCGCCTGCCTGCCCAGGGAACGTCTGGCCCGGCACCGGCGGTCCGGAGGTCGGCTGGGTGAACTGGCCCTGGAACTGGGTGGGCTGGTTACCGCGCTGCTGCGCCTGCATCCGCTCGACCAGCCGCTGGATCTTGGGGTTCGGATTCGTGCTGTTCCGCGCGACGGACCGGTCGTTCACCTTCTTGATGATGAGGCTGACGATCACGAGCACCAGGGGAATGAGGACTTCCATCGCATGCCTCCCGAGGGTCCCGTGAGGAACCTGCCTGACGTCGGGCCGAAGCCCCTGCAGTTCAGGGTAGAGGCCGCCGGGGTGCGCGAGTCGGCCGCAGGGCGTTGTGACCGCTACAATCTGCCGTACCGCTGATTACTTTCGAAGGGTTCCCCGCGTGGCAACGACGAACGACCTCAAGAACGGCATGGTGCTCAACCTGGATGGGCAGCTGTGGTCCGTCGTGTGGTTCCAGCACCACAAGCCCGGCAAGGGTGGAGCCGTGATGCGGACGAAGCTGAAGAACGTCCTGTCCGGCAAGGTGGTCGACAAGACCTTCAACGCCGACGTCAAGGTCGAGGTCGCGAACGTCGACAAGCGGGACATGACGTACCTGTACAACGACGGCGGCTCCTACGTCTTCATGGACAGCTCCACCTACGAGCAGGTCCACATCACTCCGGAGGTCGTCGGCGAGGCGTCGCACTTCCTGCTGGAGAACCAGAACGCCATCGTCGCGGTGCACGACGACCTGCCGCTGTACGTCGAGCTCCCCGCCTCGGTCGAGCTGGCCGTGGAGTACACCGAGCCCGGCCTGCAGGGCGACCGCTCGACCGGTGGCACGAAGCCGGCCAAGCTCGAGACCGGATACACCATCCAGGTCCCGCTGTTCCTGACCACCGGCGAGACGGTCAAGGTGGACACCCGGACCGGGGACTACCTCGGCCGCGTCACGTCCTGATCGCAGTAGCCGATACTGGAGCTGACAACAGAACATGTCTGCCCGTAGCAAGGCCCGCAAGCGCGCACTCGACGTGCTGTACGAGTCCGAGGTCCGGGGGCTGCCCGTGGGCGGCACCCTGGCCGACCGGGTGGCCGACAACGACCCGCCGGTGAACGAGTTCACCGTGGCGCTGGTCGGGGGTGTCTCGGAACACATCGATTCGATCGACGAACTGCTCAGCACGCACTCGGTCGGCTGGTCGCTGGACCGGATGCCGGCCGTGGATCGCAACATCCTGCGGATCGGCGTCTACGAGCTGCTGTTCGACGAGCAGGTTCCGGACGTGGTGGCGGTCAGCGAGGCGGTCGCGATGGCGCGGGATCTGTCCACGGACGAGTCGCCCGCGTTCGTCAACGGACTGCTGGCCCGGCTGTTGCAGCTCAAGCCGACGCTCGGGGTCTGACAGCACCCCAGAGGCCGAACAGGCCCGGTACCGCCACGGTGCGGTGCCGGGCCTTCTCATCATCCCCGTGCGCGGCGCGGGGGGAACGGCCCCGGCCTGTGTACTGCAGTTGCTCAATACTTCGGTACTACGTGTTGCTGCTGGCCCGATCCGTCAAGGAGCGGGCAGGCGGCCGAGGGCAAGCTGCTACGAGCCCCGACCGTCATACGCCCTGACTCAGGCGCCGGCCGCTTCGGACTCCTCGACGTCGCCCTTCGCCTCCGGGTTGAGAACTCCCCAGGAGATGAAACGCTCGGTCAGAGTCGTCGGCGACTCGTCGTAGATCACGGCGAGGGTGCGCATGTCGTCCTGACGGATCGACAGCACCTTGCCGTTGTAGTCCCCGCGCTGAGCCTGGATCGTGGCCGCGTACCGCGTGAGCGGACCGGCCTCACTCGCGTCGAGGTGTTGCAGGGCCTCCAGGTCGAGGATCAACCTCGGCGGAGCGGCTGCCGCAGCGGCCGCACTGGCGGATCCAGGGAGCAACTCACGAATCGGCACGCCATAGAAATCGGCGAGCTCCGCAAGCTTCTGGACGGTGACGGCCCGATCGCCACGCTCGTAAGAGCCGACGACGACCGCCTTCCAGCGACCCTTGGACTTCTCTTCCACACCATGCAGCGACAAACCTTGCTGCTGGCGGATGGCGCGCAACTTGCCGCCTAGTGTCTTCGCGTATTCGCTAGGCACGCTGGTTCTTCCCTCCGACTTTGGTCAGTGACCCATGTGAAGGCCCGATTGGGGTGGGCCGTTTGGTGAAACCCCCCACGATTACACAGAGTAACAATATTCTGGGCCGGAGGCCAGCGTCAAGACGGCGTGTCACATCCGATAGCATGTCAAGTGGTCCGAACGTCCTTTAAAGACCCGTCCAGAGAGGCGGGAAAGGAGGAACGGTAGCGATGAGCCCTGCCTTGGTACCCGGGTCGCACGACTCGAAGTCAGTACCGCGCACAGTGCTGGATGCTTCCGACATTTCCCGGGCATTGACCCGGATCGCGCACGAGATCCTCGAGCGCAACCGGGGTGCCGACCCGGTCGTCCTGCTCGGCATTCCCACCCGTGGGGTGGGCCTGGCGACCCGCATCTCCGACCGGATCGCCGCGGTCGAGGGACAGAGTGTGCCGACAGGATCACTCGACGTGACGATGTACCGCGACGACATCGGGCTGAAGCCGGCCCGCGCGCTGGAGCACACCGACATCCCACCCGGCGGAATCGACGGCAAGGTGGTCGTCCTGGTCGACGACGTCCTCTTCTCCGGCCGCACCATCCGCGCCGCACTCGACGCGATCGGCGACATCGGTCGCCCGAAGGCGGTCCAACTGGCCGTCCTGGTCGACCGGGGCCACCGCGAACTCCCGATCCGCGCGGACTATGTCGGCAAGAACCTGCCCACCTCACTGGTCGAGCGGGTCACCGTGCATCTGACGGAGTACGACGGGGCCGACGCCGTCCTGATCGCCGACAAGCCGCCGGGCGACAAGCTCGGATCCGACAAGGCCGGCACCGACAAGCTCGGCATCGACAAGGCCGGCACCGACAAGCTGGGCATCGACAAGGCCGGCACCGACAAGCTGGGCACCGACAAGAGTTCGGCCGGTTCCGGCAAGACGGGAGCGACCGCGTGATGCGCCATCTGCTGAGCGCGGGCGACCTCAGCCTCGATGAAGCCAACCTGATCCTGGACACCGCCGAGGAGATGCGCTCGCTGGCGGACCGCCCGATCAAGAAGCTGCCGGCACTGCGTGGCCGCACGGTGGTGAACCTCTTCTTCGAGGACTCCACCCGGACCCGGATCTCGTTCGAGGCCGCGGCCAAGCGACTGTCGGCCGACGTCATCAACTTCTCCGCCAAGGGCTCGAGTGTGAGCAAGGGGGAGAGCCTCAAGGACACCGCTCTCACGCTCCAGGCCATGGGCGCGGACGGGGTCGTCTGCCGCCACGGCTCCTCCGGCGCGCCGCACCTGCTCGCGACCTCGGGCTGGATGACCGGCTCGGTCGTGAACGCCGGCGACGGGACTCACGAGCACCCGACCCAGGCCCTGCTCGACGCCTTCACGATGCGACGCCACCTCGGTTCGCTCGACGGACGCCGGATCACGATCGTCGGCGATGTCCTGCACAGCCGGGTGGCCAGGTCGAACGTGCTGCTGCTGTCCACGCTCGGCGCGGAGGTCACCGTGGTGGCACCACCCACGCTGCTGCCCGTCGACATGTCCGCCTGGCCGTGCAACACGTCGTACGACCTGGATGCGGCGTTGCCGAAGAGCGATGCGGTGATGATGCTGCGGGTTCAGCGGGAGCGGATGAACGACGCCTTCTTCCCGAGCGCCCGCGAGTACACCCGGCGTTACGGGCTGGACGTGCACCGGATGGCGCAACTGCCCGACGAGGCGATCGTGCTGCATCCGGGGCCGATGAACCGCGGCATGGAGATCAGCGCCGACGTGGCCGACTCGACCCGCTCGGTGATCGTCGAACAGGTCACCAACGGCGTCGCGATCCGGATGGCCGTCCTCTACCTGCTGCTCTCCGGAAGTAGCGACACCACGAGCACTGACACCACCAGCACTGACACCACGAGCACAGACAGCCCCAGCACTGACACCACGAGCAGCGACAGCCCGAGCAGCGAGACCACGAACCCGACCGAGGAGACCACCGCATGACCGCGTACCTGATCACCGGAGCGAGCATCGTCGGCGCTGAGGTGGCGGACCTGCTGATCGACGGCGGCGAGATCGTCGCCATCGGCAACGACCTCGACCGGCCCGAGGACGTCGAGATCATCGACGGGAGCGGTCTGATCGCGCTCCCCGGCCTGGTCGATCTGCACACGCACCTGCGCGAGCCGGGCCGTGAGGACGCCGAGACGGTGCTGACCGGCACGCGGGCCGCCGCGATGGGCGGCTTCACAGCGGTCCACGCGATGGCCAATACCGACCCGGTCGCCGACACCGCCGGCGTGGTCGAGCAGGTCTGGCGGCTCGGTCGCGAGGGCGGGTACTGCGACGTGTTCCCGATCGGCGCTGTCACCGTCGGGCTGAAGGGCACGCAGCTCGCCGAGCTGGGCGCGATGGCCGACTCGGCTGCCCGCGTCCGCGTGTTCTCGGACGACGGGCAGTGCGTCTGGGACGCCGCGCTGATGCGCCGCGCGCTGGAGTACGTGAAGGCCTTCGGCGGCGTGGTCGCGCAGCACGCGCAGGAGCCCCGCCTCACCCAGGGCGCGCAGATGAACGAGGGAGCGCTCTCCGGCGTTCTCGGCCTGACCGGCTGGCCGAGTGTCGCCGAGGAGTCGATCATCGCCCGCGACATCCTGCTCAACGCGCACGTCGGTTCCAAGCTGCACATCTGCCACCTGTCCACCAAGGGCTCGGTGGAGATCGTCCGCCTGGCGAAGAAGCGCGGCCTCGAGGTCACCGCCGAGGTCACTCCGCACCACCTGCTGCTGACCGAGGACCTCGCCGCGTCGTACAACCCGGTCTACAAGGTGAACCCGCCGCTGCGGACCAAGGAGGACGTCGAGGCGGTCCGTGAAGGTCTGGCCGACGGCACGATCGACATCGTCGCCACCGATCACGCGCCGCACCCGGTGGAGGACAAGGACTGCGAGTGGAGCGCGGCCGCGTTCGGGATGACCGGGCTGGAGACCGCTGTTTCGGTGGTCCAGCACGCGATGATCGACACCGGGCTGATGAGCTGGGCGGATCTCGCCGACCGGCTGAGCTACCGCCCGGCCGCGATCGGCCAGGTCGGCGACCACGGGCAGCCGCTCGAGGTCGGATCACCGGCGAACGTGACCCTGATCGACCCGGCCGCCCAGCGCACCGTCGTACCGAGTGAGACGGCGTCGCTGTCGCGCAACACGCCGTTCGACGGGATGACGCTGCCTGGTCGCGTCGTGGCGACCTTCCTGCGCGGTACGCCGACCGTGCTCGACGGGAAGCTGACCAAGTGAGGACAGTTCTGGGCATCCTCGCCACGCTGGTGGTGATCGGGGCGGGCTGGTTCGCGATGTATCGCGGCTGGCGCAACCGCCAGGCGCGGCAGTCCGGCCTCGCCCCGCTGCCGTCCGTGCCGACCGATGCCAAGGGCACCAGAACCGAGGGCGTGTACGTCGCGACCACCACCGCAGGCGACTGGATGGACCGCATCGCCGTGCACGAACTCGGAGTCCGTAGTAACGCGGACCTGGCCGTCAGCGAGGCCGGCCTGATCTTCCACCGGCAAGGTGCCGCGGATGTCTTCATCCCCGCCGACCACCTGACCGGCGTACGGACCGACCGGGGGATCGCCGGCAAGGTGACCGCCGAGGCGTCCGGGCTGGTGGTGGTCACCTGGAACCACGACGGCCACGAGCTCGACACGGGGTTCCGCCCGCGCCGCAAGGCCGATTCCGCCACCTTGACCGATTCCATCTCGACCCTGATCGGAGCCGAGCAATGAGCCAGGCTGCCCTTAAACCGGCGCTGCTGGTCCTCGAGGACGGCCGCGCCTTCGCCGGTACGTCGTACGGGGCGACCGGTGAGACCTTCGGTGAGGCGGTGTTCACCACCGGGATGACCGGCTACCAGGAGACGCTGACCGACCCGTCGTACCACCGGCAGATCGTCACCCAGACCGCGCCGCACATCGGCAACACCGGCGTGAACGACGAGGACGACGAGTCCCAGAAGATCTGGGTCGCCGGGTACGTCGTCCGCGACCCCGCGCGAGTTCCCTCCAACTGGCGGGCGAAGCGCTCTCTCGACGATCAGCTGAAGGGACAGGGCATCGTCGGCATCTCCGGCATCGACACCCGCGCCCTGACCCGGCACCTGCGCGAGCGCGGCGCGATGCGGGCCGGGATCTCCACCGAGATCCTCGACGCCGAGCAACTGCTGAAGAAGGTGCTGGAGCAGCCGCCGATGGCCGGCGCCGACCTGGCCGCCGAGGTCACCGCGCCCGAGGCATACGTCGTACCGGCCGAGGGGGAACGCAGGTTCACCGTGGTCGCGCTCGACCTGGGGATCAAGTCGATGACGCCCAAGCGGATGTCCGAGCGCGGGATCGAGGTGCACGTGCTCCCCGCCACGGCAACGCTGGAGGAGGTGCTCGCGCACAACCCCGACGGCATCTTCATGAGCAACGGACCGGGTGACCCGGAGACCACCGAGCACCCGACCGAACTCCTGAAGGCTCTGCTGGCGCAGAACAAGCCGTACTTCGGGATCTGCTTCGGCAACCAGGTCTTCGGCCGGGCGTTGGGGCTGGGCACGTTCAAGCTGAAGTACGGACACCGCGGCATCAACCAGCCGGTGCTCGACCGGGCCACCGGCAAGGTGGAGATCACCTCGCAGAACCACGGCTTCGCCGTCGATGCACCGATAGAGGAGAAGGTCGAGACGCCGTACGGGACCGCCGAGGTCAGTCACGTGTCGCTCAACGACAACGTGGTCGAGGGACTCAGGTTGACCGGCCAGGACGGACGGGTACTGGCGTTTTCCGTGCAGTACCACCCCGAGGCGGCCGCGGGTCCGCATGACTCCGCCTACTTGTTCGACCGCTTCGTAGACCTGATGGCCGCGTCATCAGAAAGGGCCGGCAGCTGATGCCACGTCGTACAGATATCGACTCGGTGCTGGTGATCGGCTCCGGCCCGATCGTGATCGGCCAGGCCTGTGAGTTCGACTACTCCGGCACCCAGGCGTGCCGGGTGCTCAAGGAAGAGGGTTTCCGGGTCATCCTGGTGAACTCGAACCCGGCCACGATCATGACGGACCCGGAGTTCGCGGACGCGACCTACGTCGAGCCGATCACCCCTGAGTTCGTCGAGAAGGTGATCGAGAAGGAGCGTCCCAACGCCCTGCTCGCCACCCTGGGCGGACAGACCGCCCTGAACGCAGCAATCGCTCTCCACGAGAACGGCGTGCTGGACAAGTACGGCGTAGAGCTGATCGGCGCCTCGGTGGACGCGATCCAGCGCGGCGAGAACCGCGAGTCGTTCAAGGCGATCGTGGAGAAGCTGGGCGCCGAGGTCGCCCGCTCGGTGGTCTGCCACACCCTCGACGACGTGCTCGCGGCGGCCGGCGAGCTCGGCTTCCCGCTGGTCGTCCGGCCGTCGTTCACGATGGGCGGCGTCGGCTCCGGGATGGCGTACAACGAGGCGGACCTGCAGCGGATCGCGGGCGCCGGACTGGTCGCCAGCCCGACCACGGAGGTCCTGATCGAGGAGTCCATCCTGGGCTGGAAGGAGTACGAGCTGGAGGTGATGCGCGACAAGGCGGACAACGTCGTGATCATCTGCTCGATCGAGAACGTCGACCCGATGGGCGTGCACACCGGCGACTCCGTCACAGTCGCGCCGGCGATGACGCTGACCGACCGCGAGTACCAGGTGATGCGGGATCTTGCCATCGGCATCATCCGCGAGGTCGGCGTCGACACCGGCGGCTGCAACATCCAGTTCGCGGTGGACCCGGCCGACGGCCGGCTGATCGTGATCGAGATGAACCCGCGGGTGTCCCGCTCGTCCGCGCTGGCGTCGAAGGCGACCGGCTTCCCGATCGCGAAGATCGCGGCGAAGGTCGCCATCGGCTACACGCTGGACGAGATCCCGAACGACATCACCAAGCAGACCCCGGCGAGCTTCGAGCCGACGCTGGACTACGTCGTGGTGAAGGTGCCGCGGTTCGCGTTCGAGAAGTTCCCGGCCGCCGACGCCACCCTCACCACGCACATGAAGAGCGTGGGCGAGGCGATGGCGATCGGCCGCAACTACACCGAGGCCCTGCAGAAGGCGCTGCGTTCGTTGGAGAAGCCAGAGGCGCGGTTCTCCTGGGCCGGACCGCCTTCGACCGACCTGGAGTCGTTGCTGGAGGCAATCAAGACGCCGCACGACGGACGGCTGCGGACGATCATGGACGCGATCCGCGCGGGGGCTTGTCCGGAGCAGATCTTCGAGGCCACCCGGATCGACCCGTGGTTCGTGGACCAGCTGTACCTGATCCACGAAACCGCTGGGCAGGTCGCGGCGGCGCCCCGGCTGACTCCGGAGATCCTGAAGCTCGCCAAGCGTCACGGTTTCTCCGATCTCCAGCTGGCCGAGATCCGCGGACTGGCCGAGGACGTCGTCCGCGGCGTCCGGCAGGCACTGGGGATCCGCCCGGTCTTCAAGACGGTGGACACCTGCGCTGCCGAGTTCGCGGCCACCACGCCGTACCACTACTCGTCGTACGACGAAGAGACCGAGGTGGCTCTGCGGACCGAGCCGGCCGTGCTGATCCTCGGCTCGGGGCCGAACCGGATCGGGCAGGGGATCGAGTTCGACTACTCCTGCGTGCACGCGTCGATGGCGCTGCGCGACGCCGGCTATTGCACGGTGATGGTGAACTGCAACCCGGAAACGGTCTCCACCGACTACGACACCTCGGACCGCCTGTACTTCGAGCCGCTCACCTGCGAGGACGTGCTCGAGATCGTGTACGCCGAGCTGCAGGCCGGCCCTGTCGCCGGGGTGATCGTGCAACTTGGTGGTCAGACGCCGCTCGGCCTGGCGCAACGTCTCGCCGACGCGGGGGTGCCGATCGTCGGTACTTCGCCTGAGGCGATTCACCTGGCTGAGGAGCGCGGTGCCTTCGGCAAGGTGCTGTCCGACGCCGGGCTGCCCGCGCCGAAGCACGGTACGGCGATGTCGTTCGACGAGGCACAGTTGATCGCCGCGGAGCTCGGGTTCCCGGTGCTCGTGCGGCCGTCGTACGTGCTGGGTGGTCGCGGTATGGAGATCGTCTACAGCGAGGCCGAACTCACGGCCGCGCTTCGGCGGTTGAGCGGCGACGCGCTGGCCGCGAACTGGGAGCACCCGGTGCTCATCGACAGGTTCCTGGACGACGCGGTCGAGATCGACGTGGACGGGCTGTTCGACGGCACGGAGTTGTTCCTGGGCGGCGTGATGGAGCACATCGAGGAGGCCGGCGTGCATTCGGGCGACTCGTCCTGCGCCCTGCCGCCGATCACGCTCGGCAACGCCGACATCCAGAAGATCCGCGAGTCGACCGAGGCGATCGCTCGTGGTGTGGGTGTGCGGGGGCTGCTGAACGTGCAGTACGCGCTCGCCGGAGATGTGTTGTACGTGCTGGAGGCGAACCCCCGCGCGTCACGAACGGTGCCGTTCGTCTCCAAGGCGACCGCGACTCCCTTGGCCAAGGCTGCCGCTCGGGTCATGCTCGGTGCCTCGATCGCGGAACTGCGCGCCGAGGGGATGCTGCCGGCTTCGGGCGACGGCGGGACCTTGCCTGCCTCGACGCCGATCGCGGTGAAGGAAGCGGTGATGCCCTTCAACCGGTTCCGGACGATCGACGGGTCGTCGGTGGACACGATCCTCGGGCCGGAGATGCGGTCGACCGGTGAGGTGATGGGCATCGACGACAACTTCGGTACTGCGTTCGCGAAGTCGCAGGCGGGTGCATCGCAACCGTTGCCGGCATCCGGCAAGGTGTTCGTGTCGGTCGCCAATCGGGACAAGCGGCACATGATCTTCCCGGTGAAGCGGCTTGCGGATCTCGGCTTCGAGATCTACGCCACCGAGGGCACGGCCGATGTGCTGCGCCGGAACGGGGTCGAGTCGACCACGGTCCGCAAGAGCAGCCAGGGCCCCGGGCCGAACGGTGAGCCCACGATCGTGCAGATGGTCCAGGACGGCGAGTTGAACCTGATCGTCAACACGCCGATCGGGGTCACCCAGGGCGGGTCGCCGCGGATCGACGGGTATGAGATCCGGAGCGCCGCGGTGGCGCGGAACATCCCTTGCATCACGACGGTGCAGGGGCTGGCGGCCGCCGTACAGGGCATCGAGGCACAGCGAGCCGGAGACATCGGAGTGCGCTCTCTGCAGGACTGGACGTCCCGAATCCGCGGCGTGCCCGACGCCGTTGAGGGTGCCGCCGCCGGCTCGGTGGAGGGTGGCGCCGCAGGCGCGGTCGCGGGTGCTCCTTCCGACGCCGTGGAGGGCTGAACGGGATGTATCGGCGGGTGGTCAGGCCGGTGCTCTACCGGCTGGGCAAGGGGGACGCGGAGGTCGCGCACGAGCAGACGCTGCACGGGCTGCGACGGCTGAGCCGCGTTCCCGGCGCAGTGAGCGCTCTCTCGCGTTCTTACGGTTCTCTGCCGACCGGCCTGGCCCGAACGGTCTTCGGAGTACGTTTCCCGAGCCCGGTCGGACTGGCGGCCGGGATGGACAAGAACGGCATCGCCCTGCCCGCCTGGCGAGCGCTCGGTTTCGGGTACGTCGAGGTCGGCACGGTGACGGCGCATGCGCAGCCCGGGAATCCCAGGCCGCGGTTGTTCCGCCTGGTCGAGAGCGAAGCCGTGATCAACCGGATGGGCTTCAACAACCTCGGCTCGCAAGCACTGGCCGAGCGGCTCGAGGGATACGGCGATCTCGGGTATCCGCTGGGTATCTCGATCGGCAAGTCGAAGGTGACTCCGCTCGAGGACGCCGTCGAGGACTATGTCACCTCACTGCGGCGGCTCTACCGCTATGGCGACTACTTCGCGGTCAACGTGAGTTCCCCGAACACTCCGGGACTGCGTTCTCTCCAGGACTCGGGCCACCTTCGAGAACTCCTCACCGCCCTCCACGCCGAAGCGTCGTCTCTGATGTCCCGGGGGTCGTCGTCTGGGCCGAGCGTGTCCCCGGCCGCCGGGCCGAAGCCGATCCTGGTGAAGATCGCGCCGGATCTCACCGAGTCGGCGATCGACGAGCTGCTCGGGGTCTGCACCGATGTGGGCGTCGCGGGGATCATCGCGACCAACACCACGATCGGGCGGTCGGGACTCGCCGCGTCAGACCAGGGTTCGGCGAGTGAGGCGGGTGGCTTGTCGGGCCGGCCGTTGACCGAGATCTCCGCCAAGACCGTCGCGCACATCCACGCGGAAACCCAGGGAGCGCTTCCCATCATCGGCGTCGGTGGGATCCTCGATCCGTCCGACGCCGCCCGCCTTTTCGACGCCGGTGCGAGCCTCGTGCAGCTCTACACCGGCCTGATCTTCCGCGGCCCCGGCCTGGTCCGCCGCACCAACCGCCTGCTGACCCACCAGCCCCGAGGACATCTCCGATGAGCCTCGCCGGACAGACCCGAGGACACATCTGATGAGAGAGCGTGATCTCCCTATGAGCAACCAGCCGTTCGGCGTCCGTCTTCGTGCCGCCATGACCGAGCGTGGTCCACTGTGCGTCGGGATCGACCCGCACGCACATCTGCTGGAGGCGTGGGGCCTACCGGACGACCCGGAGGGTCTCGCGTCGTTCACCTATGGCGTGGTCGACGCACTGGCCGATCGCGTGGCCGTGTTCAAGCCGCAGTCCGCTTTCTTCGAGCGCTTCGGCTCGGCAGGCATCGCAGTACTGGAGCAGGCGACGATCCGCCTCCGCGAGGCCGGCGCGCTCGTGATCATCGACGCGAAGCGCGGCGACATCGGCTCGACCATGTCCGGCTATGCCTCCGCATACCTCGCCGAGAAGGCGCCGCTCGCCTGTGACGCGTTGACCGTGAGCCCGTACCTCGGCTTCGGCTCCCTCCAGCCCGCAATCGACGCGGCGCGCGAATCCGGCGCCGGCCTGTTCGTCCTCGCCCTCACGTCGAACCCGGAGGGCCCGCAGTTCCAGTCCGCCCGTACGGCGGCTGGCCCGACCGTGGCAGGTGCCGTCCTCGACGGTCTGCGCGAACTCAACGCCGACGCAGACGACCTCGGCTCGTTCGGAGCAGTCGTAGGCGCCACAATCGCGCGCACCGACGAGAACCTCGACATCCGAGGCCCACTCCTCGCTCCCGGCCTCGGAGCCCAGGGTGCCACCCCGGAGAGCCTCGCAGCGGTCTTCGGCTCCGCGGTACACAACGTCGTCCCCTCGAGCTCCCGCGAGATCCTCGCCGCCGGTCCAACCCCCACCGCACTCCGCGACGCCGCCGCCCGCACCAACGACGCCTTCCGCACCGTCCTCGGCTACTAGGCCCGCGGACCCGGCAGTCGAGCCCCCGCCGAACGCCGGTCGCGCTTGGGGAGCTCGGACACTCTTTTGGGCACCTCGGACACCCTGTGGGGCCCTCGGACACCCTGTGGGGAGCTGGGACACCCTCTGGGGACCTCGGACACCCTTTGGGGAGCTGGGACAGGTAATTGCTTGTCCGAGGTGCCGACTTGTTGTCCGAGGGCACGGTTTCTGGCCGCGCCGCGTGTGCTTCCTGCTCCAGGGCGAGATGGATCTTCTCTGAGGGCTCCCCGGTCTTCCGTGGGTGCGATGTCGAGGGGATCGTTGGGGCTCCGACGTCTGGGCTGATTGGTCGCGACGGCGCGGCCTGGAGGCGGAGGTGCCTGATGAGCGTGGAGAGCCGATACCTGGACGTGCCCGGGGCGAAGTTGCACTACGAGGTGCGGGGGCGGGGGCCGGTCCTGCTGATCATCCCCGGTGGGCCGGCTGACGGGAGCATGTTCGGACCGCTCGCGGAGGAGTTGGCGGCGGAGTACTCGGTCGTCACCTATGACCCGCGGGGGCTGAGCGAAAGCACGCGGGACAACCCGGACGAAGACGTGACGGTCGCAGAACAGGCTGATGATGCGCGGCGGTTGCTGTACGAGTTCGGGCCGGAGCCGGCCTATGTGTACGGGAACAGCGGGGGAGCGATCACCGGGCTCGAACTGGTGACGCTCTTTCCGGGCCGGGTGAAGGCTCTCCTGGCTCACGAGCCGCCGCTGACCGAACTGCTGCCCGATCGTGAAGAACAGCGGGTATTCGGTGAGGCCCTGCTCGCCGTCTATCGGGAAGCCGGCGCGGTCGCCGCCTTCCAGCGCTTCATCAGCGACACGGGGATCGTGCCGAGCGCTGACGGGCAGGACGAGTCAGGGCAGGTGCCGCCGGAGCTGGAGGCACTGCTGGCGCGGATGGTGCCGAATCTCGACCTGTTCTTCGGGCACATGTTCAGAGCGATCGTCGGCTACGTGCCGGACCTGGACGCCCTGCGCGGAACCTCGACCCGTGTCGTCGTAGCCCGGGCCGCAACCACGGACGGGGAGATCGCAGCCCGTACTGCGGAGGCGCTGGCGGACTCCCTCGATCAACCCCTTGGGATCCTCCCCGGCGACCACGGCGGCGGTGGCGTCAGCCCAGCCGAGTTCGCCGCCGCCCTCCACGTCCTACTGACCTGGAAGTAGTCCCCAGCGGATCCGGGCGGACCGCCGGCACTCACCAAGGGCCGCTTGGTTGGTCGTCTGAGGGTCTGGTGAGCGTGACGCCCGGAGCCGGGCGGTCGTTGGTCAGTGCTGGGCGTCCGCTGCCCGACGACCCTGAGGTGATCAGAAGCTGTCGGGCGGGACGCAGTTGGGGCAGTGGTGGCTCCTGGGGTGGAGTGAGGGGGTTGTCACGGTGTGTCGGGGACGGGATTGGCCCCCAGGGTCCGGAAGTGTTGCGGTGACGGGGAGAGACGGTCTTCCCGCGGAAGTTAGGAACGGAATTGCGTAAGGTTGCGGCCCTCGCGGCGGTACTGACAATGAGCGTCGGCATGTTGACGGCGTGCTCGGGCGGCAGCTACTGCACTGAGCTGCAGAACTATGCCGAGGCGGTCAAGAACCTCGACATCAAGGACTCCGCAGCGGTCGACAGGATGCGCGGCGAGGCCAAGAAGCTGTCCAAGTCGGCGCCGGACG
This sequence comes from Kribbella alba, assembly GCF_039529635.1. Classification (NCBI taxonomy): domain Bacteria; kingdom Bacillati; phylum Actinomycetota; class Actinomycetes; order Propionibacteriales; family Kribbellaceae; genus Kribbella; species Kribbella alba. The sequence continues at coordinate 373,894 of NZ_BAAANE010000007.1, forward strand.
ACCTGAAGGACGACTGGAAGATCGTGCTGGACTACGCGGACAAGGCCAAAGCAGCCAACGGCGACCAGAGCAAGCTGGCGGAGCTGGCCAAGAACGACGGCGAGAAGATCGCGGCGGCCTCCACGGCGATCGCCAAGCAGGCCAAGGACACCTGCAAGGTCACCATCGGTTCCTGACCCCGTCGAAGGCACCAGCGACAATGCGAGTGGCGGCGGCGTCCCCAGTACCGGGCGCCGTCGCTGTGTCCCGACGACGGGTCGCCGCCGTCGGCGTGTCCGAGGACCGGCGGTCGACGCCGACGTCTCCCGAGGACGGGCCCCGGCGTCTCCCGAGGACGGGCCCCGGCGTCTCCCGAGGACGGGCCCCGGCGTCTCCCGAGGACGCGTCCCGGCGTGTCCCGAGGACGGGCCTCGGCGCCGGCGTGTGCGAGCTGGCCGGCATCGGCGCCCGACTGGCCCGGGCAGTGTGAAAGGGGCGGTTTGCTGTTGGGTTGGTCACGGCCGGTAGCGTCGTCGCCAACATCCCCAGGACGACTCCCGAACCCCGAGGACGAGAACCAGATGCGCACTGTAGTGATGACCGCCACGATGATCGTCGCGGCCGCCGGCCTGACCGCTTGCACGGACGAGCAGGCGTACTGCGTGGACCTCGCCGGGTACGCCGCGTCCGCGGTGAACGTGGACCCGCAGAACCCGGCCGACTACGTGAAGATCCTCGAGGACGCGAAGAAGCTGCAGGACAGCGCGCCGACGGAGGTGAAGGACGACTGGGCCGCGATCGTGACGTTCGCCGAGAAGGCCCAGAAGGCCGGCACGGACCGCGTCCAGCTGGCCCGGCTGAGCAAGGAGACCGGCTCCGTGACCACGGCGTACAAGGCGATCGCGACGCACGCGAAAGACTCGTGCAAGGTCGATGTCCCTGAGCTGAACTGAGGCTGTCCTGTCGCGTGTTAGGTTCAGCGGCGAAGCCACAAAACGGGACAGGTGAAACGGTGCCACTTCCTTCTTTGACCCCGGAGCAGCGTGCGGCGGCTCTGGACAAGGCCGCGGCGGCGCGGCGTGAGCGTGCGGAGATCAAGAACCGGATCCGGCACTCGGGGGCGTCTCCGACGGAGGTGCTCCACGAGGGGCAGACCAACGACGTGATCGGCAAGATGCGGGTGACCGCGCTGCTGCAGTGCATCCCCGGTGTCGGCAAGGTGCGGGCTCAGCAGATCATGGAGCGGGCCGGGATCTCCGAGACCCGCCGGGTGCGCGGGCTGGGGACGAACCAGATCGCCGCGCTCGAGCGCGAATTCGCCGAGTGAAACTGATGGCGACGGAGCTGCTGCCGGGCACGCTGGACACAGGTGAGCTGAAGATGAATTCGGACACGGGGAACGCTTCGGGCCAGGAAACAGCCGAGATCCACGGCATTCCCTCGCCGACGGACGGCAGCAAACCGGCCCACGCCAGCGGCAACAGCCCGGCGCAGGGTGATGCCAGTGACGCCGCCAAGGGCGACGGGAGCGCAGCAGGCCGCAGTACGGGCGGGGCGCGGTTGACTGTGCTGGCCGGGCCGACCGCGGTCGGTAAGGGCACCGTGGCCGCGGACATCAGAGAGCGCTTCCCCGACATCTGGATCTCGGTCTCCGCGACCACTCGCAAGGCACGGCCTGGTGAGGAGCACGGAGTTCACTACCTGTTCGTGTCGGACGAGGAGTTCGACCGGATGATCGCCGACGACGAGTTGCTGGAGTGGGCCGTCGTGCACAAGGCAGCCCGGTACGGTACGCCGCGGCAGCCGGTGCTGGACAAGCTCGCCGAGGGCCGTCCGGCGCTCCTGGAGATCGACCTGCAGGGCGCGCGTCAGGTCCGCGAGAGGATGCCGGAGGCGCATTTCGTCTTCCTGGCGCCCCCGAGCTGGGACGAGCTGGTCCGCCGGCTGGTCGGGCGGGGCACCGAAACGGCCGAGGAGCGGGAGCGCAGGCTCCAGACGGCTACTCTTGAGCTGGCGGCCGAGAAGGAGTTCGACGTCACGATCGTGAACGCCTCCGTTCGGGAGGCGGCCGATCAGTTGGTAAAGTTGATTCAATCACCCTCCTCTGGAAAGAGCTGAACTTGTCTGGCAACCAGCCCGTCGCCATCGGCATCACCTCCCCGCCGATCGACGACCTGCTCACCCGCACCGACTCGAAGTACAAGCTGGTGCTGTACTCCGCCAAGCGGGCTCGGCAGATCAACGCGTACTACTCCCAGCTGGGCGAGGGCCTGCTCGAGTACGTCGGTCCGCTCGTCGAGACCCACGTCCAGGAGAAGCCCCTCTCGATCGCCATGCGCGAGATCAACGAGGGCGTCCTGACCTGCACGGACATCGACCCGGAGGCCGAGGCGGAAGCCGCAGCCGCTGCGGAGAAGTCCGAGTAATCACCTGTCGATGACAGCGACCGGGGACGAGTCCAAGCCGCGGCCCTCGGTGGTGCTCGGTGTCGGCGGCGGCATCGCGGCGTACAAGGTGTGCGATTTGCTGCGCCGGTTGACCGAGTCCGGTCACCGGGTCCGGGTGGTGCCCACCGCGGCCGCGCTCGAGTTCGTCGGCGCGGCCACCTGGGCGGCGCTCTCGGGCCAGCCGGTCACGGCCGACCCGTTCGACGACGTGCACGAGGTTCCGCACGTCCGGATCGGTAAGGGCGCCGACCTCGTCGTGGTCGCGCCCGCCACCGCGAACCTGATCGCCAAGGCGGCCCACGGCCTGGCGGACGACCTGCTCACCAACACCTTGCTGACAGCGCGCTGCCCGATTCTCTTCGCGGCGGCGATGCACACCGAGATGTGGGAGCACCCCGCGACGCAAGCCAACGTGGCGACCCTGCGTTCACGCGGCATCACGGTGCTCGATCCGGCCGTCGGACGGCTGACCGGCGCCGACACGGGTCGCGGCCGACTTCCGGAGCCCGCCGAGATCTTCGCGATCAGCCAGCTGATGCTCGCCGACGAGACCGCCCGGGCCGCCGGCCAGTCCGTCGCCGATCTGACCGGTAAGCACATCCTGGTCAGCGCCGGCGGCACCCGCGAGCACCTCGACCCGGTGCGATACCTGGGCAATTCCTCGTCCGGCAAGCAGGGCTACGCGCTCGCCCGGATCGCGGCCGCACGCGGCGCCAAGGTCACCCTCGTCGCGGCGAACTCCGAGTTGCCCGATCCCGCGGGCGTCCAGGTCGTCCCGGTCACCAGCACCCGCGACCTGTACGACGAGATCACCGGGCGCGCGGCTGATGCCGATGCGATCGTGATGGCGGCTGCTCCGGCCGACTTCCGGCCGGCCGATGTCGCGGAGCACAAGATCAAGAAGACCGCCGACGGATCAGTGCCGGCGGTCAGCCTGGTGCAGAACCCGGACATCCTCGCGACCATCTCGCACGATCGGCAGCGCACGGACCAGGTGATCGTCGGGTTCGCCGCCGAGACCGGTGACGCCGAGCACAGCGTGATCGAGCTGGCCCGGACGAAGCTCGAGCGCAAAGGCTGCGACCTGCTGGTCGTGAACGACGTGTCCGGAGGCAAGGTGTTCGGCAGCGACAACAACGAGGCCGTCATCCTCGACCGCGACGGTGGCGCCCTGCACGTCCCCTCCGGCAGCAAGGACGCCCTAGCCGGCGTCATCTGGAACCTGGTCGCCACCCACTGGCACTAATCCGCCGACGGGTCAGGCAGCGGTCAGTAGCTGTCCTCTTCTGGACCTAGCCTCTCGGGTATGGGTACTACGGAGGTCGGCTGGGAGTCGGTGGTTTCGCGGCGGATGGCTCGGCATCACCTGACCACTCCAGCGGCGAGCAGCCCGGCGGACGTAGTACGGGCTATGTGTGGGGCGCATGCGCAGGTGTTGTCGGCTGCTGAGGTTTCCGTGGCGCTGCGGCTCGAGAGCGCGACCCGAGTGGATATTCAGCGAGCACTCTGGGACGACCGGACCCTGGTGAAGACATTCGGCCCGCGCGGCACCGTGCATCTCTTGCCAGCGGAGGATCTGCCGCTGTGGACCGCTGCCTTCTCGGCGCTGCCGAGATCTGGTTCGGCGCGGCCGGAATCGATGCGGATGACGCACAACCAGACCGACCAGGTGATCGAGGCTATCGGGGCGGCGCTCTCCGAGGATGAGCTGACGATCGACGAGCTCAGTGAGCAGGTCGTCGCCCGGGCCGGCTCGTGGGCGGGGGATCTGGTGATGCCCGCGTTCCAGGAGTTCTGGCCGCGGTGGCGTCAGGCGATCGGGACAGCCGCGCAGGCCGGAGTCCTCTGCTACGGGCCGAATCGCGGGCGCAAGGCCACCTATTCCAACCCGCAGCGGTTCACGCCGTTCGAACCCGAGAACGGCGAGGAAGCGCTCTCTGAGATTCTCCGGCGGTTTCTCCACGCCTACGGCCCCGCAACGCCCCAGCAATTCGCGAAGTGGCTGGCTACCTCACCGGCAGTCATCGCGAAGTTGTTCGCGGCAACGCCGGAGCTGCGGGAGGTCGAGCTCGACGGCAAGCCGGCGTGGCTTGTCGACGGAGACAGTGAGCTGCCGAAGGAACGAGCCAGCGGCGTACGACTACTGCCGTACTTCGACGCGTACGCCGTCGGCAGCCATCCGCGCGAACTGCTCTTCCCTGGCAAGGCGTGGACGCGGGCGTTGGCCGGGGGACAGGCCGGGAACTATCCCGTCCTGCTGGTCGACGGGCTCGTCGCCGGCGTCTGGCATCAGCGACGAGCCGGCCGCAAGCTGCAGGTCACAGTCGAACCCCTCCGTCGATTGAGGGCCGCCGACCTCCGCGATCTCGACGACCAGGTGAGCCGCCTCGGCGAGATCCTCGACGCGACACCCGCGCTTACGATCGGCGAAGTCACCGTCGGCGGGCACGCCTGACGATTTCAACCACGGCCTCCCGGCACTCAGTGCTACGGTTTTCATAGCATCGGCAGCAGCCGGGTGTGCCGCTACTAATTCAGTATCGCAACTGTCGAAGACGCATTGGGAGTGCGAATGACTCCGGTACCAGCGCGGCCGGCTCGCGGATCGCAGACCGGGCGGCCGATGCTGGCCGCGTTCGACCTGCTCGGGCGACGGTGGGCTCTGCGGATCCTCTGGGAACTCCGCGGCGGGCCGGTCGGATTCCGTGCCCTGCAACAGCGATGCGACGATGTTTCGCCGACCGTTCTGAATACCCGGCTCGGGGAACTCCGCGAGGCCGGCCTGATCTGGCAGGACGAAGCGAAGGCGCACGATCTGACCGCGCTGGGGCGAGACCTGCAGCGAGCGCTCAAACCCCTGCAGGCCTGGTCCGAACGCTGGGCTGCCCAGACCTAGGCTGCCGCAGCAGAGCGAAGCCTAACCTGGCTCGCCAGGCGGCGGTGTTCACAATGTGAGCCGGACATCCCGCCATGTGGGCGGTTCGGCGCCGTCGCGCTGACCGTAGCCCGAAGTGCTGGCATACTTCCCAGGAGCATGCGAGGGCGGGGTGGGATTCCCCGTCGTGTGGCCGAACCAGAAACCTGAGGGAGAACCGTGGCACGGCGCCTATTCACGTCCGAGTCCGTGACAGAAGGTCATCCGGACAAGATCGCTGACCAGATCAGTGACTCCATCCTCGATGCCCTGCTGGCCGAGGACCCGAAGAGCCGCGTCGCGGTGGAAACCCTCGTTACGACCGGTCTGGTGGTCGTGGCCGGCGAGGTCACCACCAAGGCGTACGTGGACATTCCGGGGATCGTCCGGAACCGCATCCTCGAGATCGGTTACGACTCGTCGCTGAAGGGCTTCGATGGTGCGTCGTGTGGCGTCCAGGTCGCGATCGGCAGCCAGTCGCCCGATATCGCGCAGGGCGTCAACACCGCCTATGAGACCCGCGCCGACGCGTCGGTGGACGCACTGGACCTGCAGGGTGCCGGCGACCAGGGCCTGATGTTCGGCTACGCGACGAACGAGACCCCCGAGTTGATGCCGCTGCCGATCACCATCGCGCACCGGTTGTCCGAGCGGCTGTCCGAGGTGCGCAAGGACGGCACGATGGCCTACCTGCGTCCGGACGGCAAGACCCAGGTCACGGTCGAGTACGACGGCGACCAGGCTGTCCGCGTCGACACCGTCGTCGTGTCCAGCCAGCACGCTGCCGACATCAGCCTGGACTCGATGCTGACGCCGGATGTGAAGAAGCACGTCGTCGACCCGATCCTCGAGCAGTTCGACATCGACTCGACCGACTACAAGCTGCTGGTGAACCCGACCGGCCGCTTCGAGATCGGTGGCCCGATGGGCGACGCCGGCGTGACCGGCCGCAAGATCATCATCGACACCTACGGCGGCATGGCGCGTCACGGTGGCGGCGCGTTCTCCGGCAAGGACCCGTCGAAGGTGGACCGTTCGGCGGCGTACGCGATGCGCTGGGTCGCCAAGAACATCGTCGCCGCGGGCCTCGCCGCTCGCGCCGAGTGCCAGGTCGCGTACGCGATCGGCAAGGCCGCGCCGGTCGGCTTCTACGTCGACACGTTCGGCACCGAGACCGTGCCGGTGGGGAAGATCAGCGACGCGGTGCTGGAGGTCTTCGACCTGCGCCCGGCCGCGATCATCCGCGACCTCGACCTGCTTCGCCCGATCTACGCCCAGACCGCCAAGAACGGCCACTTCGGCCGCACCGGCGAGGACTTCACCTGGGAGCGCACCGACCGCGTCGAGGCCCTGAAGGCCGCCGTCGCCAAGTAGGTCTCGCACCGCAACTGCCCGCGCCCCTCGTGGTCGCGGGCAGTTGCGCTTTGAAGCCAAAATCGGTGCCCGTGGGCCGGAATGGGTAGCGGCCGGAGGCTCGGTCGGCCTGTTGTCCACAGGGTGCGGTGCGTTGTCGCCGTGGCCGACTAGAGTTCCCCAGTGGCACAGAACGGGGACTCACCTGAGCAGTTGACGCTGCTCCGCGAAACCGTTCGCCGTTCCCGCACCAAGGAACCGGCCGGGATCACGTCGGCGCTGCCGGTGGCCCGGATCGCGGTGGATGTGTCGCTGCCGCACCTGGACCGCCCGTTCGACTACCTCGTGCCCGACGATCTGGCCGACGCGGCCCAGCCCGGTGTGCGAGTGAAGGTCCGGTTCGCCGGCAAGGACCTGGACGGGTTCGTGCTGCAGCGGATGGAGTCGTCCGAGCATGAAGGCAGGCTCGCGCGGATCCGCAAAGTCGTCTCACCCGAACAGGTGCTCACGCCCGAGGTCGCTGATCTCTGCCGCGCCGTCGCCGACCGGTACGCCGGGGTGCTGGCTGATGTGACTCGACTTGCGGTCCCACCCCGGCACGCGAAGGTCGAGGCCGAGCCGCTTCGGTGCATCCAACCCATCCGGCCGGCTGCGTCTTCGTCCGTGTCGGAGTGGTCGCCGTACCCGCAGGCAGCGGGATTCCTTGACGCACTCAGCCGTTCGGAGGCCGCCCGCGCCAGCTGGACCGCAGTACCGGGTGCTGATTGGGCACTCGCGTTCGCCCAAGCCGCGGCGGTTTGCGCGTCGACAGGTCGCGGTGCCCTGCTGCTCGCGCCCGATGCGCGCGATCTGGAGCGGTTGGCCGCGGCGTGCACCGACGTGCTCGGGCCGGACGGGTTCGTGACGCTCTCCGCCGATCTCGGACCGACCGCCAGGTATCGCGCATTCCTCTCGGCCTTGCGCGGTTGCACCCGGGTGGTGATCGGCACGCGGGCCGCCGCCTTCGCGCCGGTGACCGACCTCGGCCTGGTCGCGTTGTGGGACGACGGTGACGATTCGTACGCCGAGCCGCGCGCGCCTTATCCACATGCCCGGGAGGTGTTGCTGCTTCGCGCTCATCGGCAGAACTGCGCGGCGCTCCTCGGTGGGTTCGCCCGATCCGCGGAGACGGCCGCGCTGCTGGAATCGGGCTGGGCGGCCGAGCTGATCGCCGATCGGGCCGTGATCCGCGCGGCTGCTCCCTCCGTGCATATCGCGGGGGAGTCCGATACGGATCTGGCGCGGGATCCGTCCGCTCGGGCGGCGCGACTACCTCACCGGGCCTTCGAGGTCGCGCGCGAGGGCCTGCGGTCGGGTCCGGTGCTCGTGCAGGTTCCGCGAGCGGGGTATCTGCCGAGCCTGGTCTGCCAGACCTGCCGAGCTCCTTCCCGGTGTGCGACCTGCGGTGGTTCGTTACGTCGTACGGGTGGTTCCGGACCGCCGAGTTGCAGCGTCTGCGGGCGACCCGCGGCGGACCATCGGTGTCCTGAGTGCGGCGACACCCGGATGCGAGCCGCCGTGGTCGGCGCGCGGAGAACGGCCGAGGAACTCGGGAGAGCGTTTCCTGGCGTTCTCGTCCGTACTTCGGGGGGCGACAACGTGCTGGACACCGTGACGGACAAGGCCGCGCTGATCGTCAGCACGCCCGGCGCGGAACCAGTCGCAGAGAGCGGCTACAGCGCCGCCTTGCTCCTGGACACCTGGCTGTTGCTCGCCCGGCCCGACCTCCGTGCGCCGGAGGAAGCCGTACGCCGCTGGTTCAACGCGGCCGCGCTGGTTCGTCCGGCCCGTGACGGTGGAACCGTGATCATGGTCGGGGAACCCTCGGCGAGGCCATTGCAGGCCGTCGTTCGGTGGAGCCCGGAGGGTTTCGCCGCGCGAGAGTTGGAGGAACGTCGTACGGCCCGGCTGGCTCCTGCGGCGAAGCTCGCTGAGGTGACCGGGCCGACCGAGGCGGTATCCGATCTGCTCGCGCGGTTGCGGCAACTGGTGGATCCGCAAGCTGGGTTGGAAGTCCTGGGCCCGGTAGAGGTCGACGACGAGACAGCTCGCGCGGTCGTGCGGACGCCTCGCGCTGCCGGAACCAGCCTGGCTCGCGCGTTGAAGGAGGCCCAGGCGGCCCGCAGTGCCAAGAAGGCTGCCGGCTCGGTGCGGATCCAGGTCGATCCCGCGACCTTCGGCTGACGGCTGACGGCGTACCGGTGACGGCTTCCGGTGCCGGCTGAGACGGGAGGACTGGGGAGGGCTGCGGCCGGACGCGGCCGGAGGGGTGCGACCGGAGGGCTGCGGCCTTACGCGCTTGCTGTTTCGAGGCCGGCCGGCTGTGAGGCGGCGAGCAGGTGGTTGCCCAATGACGTGCGGTGGTACAGCACCGCTCGGCCGTCGCGGCGGGAGTCGACCACGCCCGCATTGCGCAGGATGCTCAAGTGGACGCTCAAAGTGGGAGCGGAAACGCCTAGCTGGTGAGCCAGGTGCGTGGTGGACATCGGCAGATCGAGGTGGCCCACGATCGCAGCGCGGGTTCTGCCGACCAGCTCGGCGAGCGGGGACTCGCTGACGTCCTGCTGGCTCTCCCAGAGTCGGCCGAGCCCACGCGGCGGGTACGTGATCGTGGGCACGTGCGGTGCAGCCGTGACCGGAAGAGCAGCGGGCCAGGTGAAGACGCAGGGCACAAGTAGTAGTCCCTGGCCGGGCAGCGGCACACCGTCGCAGCAGTAGGGCCGCTCAATCTCGATCCGATCACCGCTGAAGCGGACCGACGGATGCAGATTGCGGAACAGCCTGTCCACCCCACCCGCGGCGAGCTCGTCGAGCCGGAACGCGAGATCTTCCTGGAGCAGCGCGCGCATCCGGCGCCAGTCCGGCTCGATCGTCCGGTGCCAGTAGCTGTCGAGCGCGGCGGTGATCCGATCGAGTGCTTTCCGCGGATCAGCGATCAGCTCCGCCAGCAATGGGTGTGGGTGGTCGAGCTGCAGCTTGGACAGCTCGTCGACCACCAGGTGGTGCGGCGTCGCGGCCACTGCGGCGAGACCCGATTCGAAGCTGGTCGACCGCCGAGGCGGTGCCGGGGTGATGAAGTCGGGGATGTACCCGATCGGGGGGATGAGTGCCCTGAGCAACGTGAGGTCGTCGCCCGCCACTATCGGCCGGACCTTGCGCAGCCAGGGACCGTGGACGCTGCCGGACGTGCTGTTGCTCAACGCACGGACGCTCGTGACCGTCTCCCACACCGGGGAGAAGGCGAACCTGATCCGGCTCACGTCGTCGGCGGTGAGCCTGATAGTGATCACCCGAGCACCATAACCCGGCTGGCACGATTAGTCCTCCGCCTAATGTTCGACAGCTCGCCGAGTGCGCTCGACAGTAGAGGCATGAACGAGATCGGAGCTCCGCGAGAGAGCGCTCCCCGCCTTCCCCGGGCGTTCTGGGCGCTCTGGGTCTGCCAGCTGGTCAACCGCCTCGGCAGTTTCGTGCAGCCGTTCCTCGTCCTCTACCTGACCCAGGACCGCCACCTTTCAGCCGGTACTGCGGGGGCCGTGGCGGCAGCCGTCGGCGCCGGCTCGGTCGTATCCCAGGTGGTCGGTGGCTGGCTGTCCGACCGGGTCGGCCGACGCCGAACCATGCTGCTCGGCTTCTTCGGTACTGCGGCTGCGCTGATCCTGCTGGGCTCGGCGCGTTCGATGGAGACGATCTGGGCCGCCGCTTTCGTCGTCGGGCTGATGGGCGACTTGTTCCGACCGGCGGTCCAGGCGACCGTGGCCGACCTGCTCCAGCCGAGGGAGCGCGTTCGCGCGTACGGCCTGCTGTTCTGGGCGATCAACCTCGGCTTCTCGGTCTCCACGGTCAGCGCGGGCGTCCTCGCGAGCATCGGCTACAGCCTGCTGTTCTGGATCAACGCCGGTACGTCGGTCGTGGCGGCGCTGGTGATCTGGCGAATGGTCCCGGAAACCCGGCCGGTTCTCGACGAGGGACCACGCCGGTCGTTGCTGCCGGTGGCTCTGCGCGACACGACCTTCCTGCTGATGATCCTGATCCAGATCGGCTACGCGACGATCTATTTCCAGGGATACTCCACGCTCCCACTGGTGATGGCAGCCGACGGCCTGCCCAGCTCGACGTACGGGCTGGTGATCGCACTGAACGGCGTGGTGATCGTGGTGGTCCAGCCGTTCGTCAGCCGGCGGCTCGCGACCTACGACCGGCCGAAGCTGCTGGCGTCGTCGATGCTGATCGTCGGACTCGGCTTCGGTCTGGGCGCGGTGGTGCACAGTTGGTGGGGCTACGGGCTGTCGGTGGTCGTCTGGACGATTGGCGAGATCGGCTTCGCGGCCGTGCTCGGCGCCGTGCTCGCCGACCTGGCGCCGGTAGATCTGCGCGGCGGCTATCTGGGGCTCGCAGGCAGCATGTCCTTCGGCCTCGGCAGCGTGATCGGCCCGCTGCTCGGCACCAACACACTCGAGTACGCAGGCCGGGCAACCGCCTGGCTGGGTTGCGCCGTCCTTGGCATCATCCTCTTCGTCGCCCAGCTCGCACTCGCGCCGTCGCTTCACGATCGCGCCCGATCAGCGGCGGCCGCCACGGCCGCCGCCGGGTCGTGAAGGCGTTCGACCGGCTGAGGTGCAGCGGGTGGATCGGGACACGGAGGCAGTCGCTGGGAGCGGTTTCGTAGGCTTGCGGGCATGAGTGAGCCGAAGGTTGCCAGCGTCGTGTTCGATATCGGTGGGGTGCTGCTGGACTGGAGCCCGGACTACCTCTACGCCGAGTTGATTCCGGACGCCGCCGAGCGGGTGCACTTCCTGACGAACATCGCGACGCCCGACTGGAACCGGCAGCAGGACGCCGGCCGGAGCTGGGCCGAGGCCGTCGCCGAGCTCACCTCGGTGCACCCGGAGCACGCCGAGTGGATCGAGGCGTACGACAAGGGCTGGCTGAAGATGGTGAACGGCGTCATCCAGGGCACCGCCGACCTGCTCACCGAGCTGCGCGACCAGCAGATCCCGACCTACGCGCTGACCAACTTCTCAGAGGAGAAGTGGGGGGTCGCCAAGGAGGCATTCCCGATCCTCGGCGGCTTCGTCGGTGAGGTTGTGTCGGGCCGGGAGCAGACGATCAAGCCGGACGAGAAGATCTACCGCATCCTGCTCGAGCGCTATGACCTCGACCCGGCCCGCACCTTCTACACCGACGACGTCCGGCACAACGTCGACGGCGCCCGTGCGGTAGGCATCGACGCCGAACTCTTCGTCGGCGCCGATACCCTCCGCAGGCAACTGAGAGAGCGCGGTCTCCCGCTCCACCCCTGACCCTGCCGGCCCCACTCTGGCCGGATCGCGGCCGCGGCACCGGGGACCGCGCCAACAACGCGGACCCGCCGCCCTTCTCTGCATTCGTGAGGACGCCGCTCCACCGGCATCACGAGAGCGTCCTCGGGCCGGAATCGCGGCGGCGGCGACCGCCCCTCCAGCAGCTCCGGCGTCAGGCGGTGGTGGCGAGGAGCGCTTCGGTGTACTTCGAGCCGCCGCCGAGGTGGGCTGCTTCGACGAGGAGTTGACCGTCCTGGCAGGAAGGGGCCGTCAGGGCGGTGTCCGGCGGAGTGGCGTAGATCCGCTGCGGGCGAGCAAGGCCCGGTTGCCAGCGCTGGATCTGGAACGCCTCCACCCCATCGGAGATGGTGCGGACCTCCCAGTGGATCCAGTTGCCGCAGGCCACGATCGTGTCGGTGACGATCTGGCCGAGGGATCGGGTCGCGCTGTCGCCGGTCTCGCGGAGGTAGGCCTTGCTCGAGTACTGGTCGGGATCGGACGCGCCCACCTCCGACCAGATGGTTGCTCCGCGCAACGTGGCGCCGCTCCACTGGATGCAGTTCTTCGCCGCGGCCACCGGTCGTGCAGGACCACCGGACAGCGGTGCGGTGAAGAGCCGCTTGCACCGTTGCGGGCTCGATGGCGCGGTGAGCTGGCTGAACGTCACGGAGTCGGCAGATACGATCGGATCGGCGACATATCCCGGGTCCGGCACGCAGCTCACGCTGCGCGTCTTCAACGACGCGAGCTCCGCGATCACCAGGCACGACCTGCGCCGGCTGTCGGTCGAGCTGTACGCGAAGGTCCCGTCATACGCCCCCAGCTCCGGCTCGGAGATCGCAGGGAGCGCTCTCTGCTTCGAGAGATCCGTTCTCGTCCCGGTCGTGAGGTCGTACCGATAGGCCCGGATCTCCGGATCGGGCCCGTCCGACCGGATGTCCTCGATCAACGCCCACTTGTCATCGATCACGACCGGCGACTGTGCGACGAACCCAGCGAGCGGCGCATGCCGCACGACGACCCGTTTGCTCGCGCGATCCGTCACCGTGGTGGTTCCGGCCTCGTCACTGCTCCGCGTGACCAGGTATTTCCGTTGGGCGGTGACGACATGCTGCCCATCCACCGGTTGGCGAAGCACCTTCGTCCATGCAGGCGGACCACCCGGGCTCGAGCTCGGCGTACCGGTCGGGCCTGACGGCGTACCACCCGGGCTGGATGGTGGAGTACTCCCCGACCCGGCGGTCGGCGTACCGGCGGTGGGTGAGGTCGAAGGAGCGGGGTTGCCTTGGTCGGTGCCGGACGAGCAGGCGCTCGCGAGCAGACCGAGGGAGAGGACAACAGCGACAGACGGTACGAGGTCTGATCGGCGCATCCGCCTACAGACCGATGTTCTTGAAGGAGTTGGCCAGGGTTGCGTTGAACAGGGCCGATGCCGGGATGTTCTTCGGGCCGTTGGTCACGTTGCCGCGACTGTTGAAGCGGCGCTCGTTGAACACCTCGAAGATGCCGATCGTGCCGTTCTTCGTGTCGTACCCGCGGCCGACCTGGTAATGCCCGCTGTGGTTGAAGGCCAGATATGGGAAGTACCGCTTGAGCAGTTGCACGTGTTCGATCACGGGCGCCGGTGCGGCGTCGGCCAGGTGGTTCTGGTGCACGGTGAAGAACTTCTTCGTGTCCCAGTGACCGACGTTCTGCACGATGTAGGTGCCGGCGGCAATGTCCCACTTGGTCTTCAGGTTGGTCTGCTTCACCATCGCGGAGATCGCAGTACCGGAGCTGGTCGAGCCGAGGTCCTTCGCCCAGGAGGCCTGGGTGTCCTGCTGCTTGTCGTCCGCCCAGTCGATCGACTGGAACGTCGCCGGGCCACACCAGTAACCCTTCTCCTGCGAGGTCTGGTAGCCCTTCATGATGTACGACGAACTCGGCAATGCGGGCTTCAGGGGAGTGGGCGGACCCGGCGGCGGGGGAGTCGTCCGCGTCGGTTCACCGACACCCAGCAGACGCAGGGCGCGTGCCTTGTCCCGGCCGTCCCAGGCGGTCTGCAGCTCCTCTAGTTCGGCAGCCACGCGCTGATCCTTCGGCATCGCTGCCCGCTCCGCCACGAAGGCCGCGGGACTCTGGTCGCCGGTGGCGATGTCCTGCTCCACGCCCGTGTCACCGGTTGCCCCGACGTCAGGCGTCGTCGCGGTCGCGCTGAGCTCGGCACCGGTCGGCACCTGGTCGACGAAGCCGAGGCCGAGGCAGTAGTTCTCCTCGTCGAGCTTGAAGCAGCGCATCACCCGGGTCGCTTGTTCGGCCGCACTGACCCGGAGCGTCTGATCGTCGGGCGAGGTCTGGGTGACCTGGGTCGCCAGTTCGCTCCACGAGTGCGCGACAGCCGGCCAGTTGTCGTCCGGCGCGGTGGGATCGGGCTCCGGCGCGATGGTGGGATCCGAGGAGGGCCCGGACGAAGATATGGACGAAGGAGCGGACGAAGGTGCCGAGGAAGATGCTGACGAGGGCGTTGACGACGGCGTGGAAGAAGGCGCCGATGACGGCCCTGATGACTGCCCTGATGACTGCGTGGCAGAAGGTTGAACGGCCGGCGTCGACCCGCTGGGCCGCTCGTGCGGCTGATATGCGGCGGCGGTTCCGGCAAGGGGCGCCTGCGCGAGCAGGGCACCCAGGAGGATCAGTGCTGCTGCCCCCCGTGTCGCTGTGGGCATTGTGGTCTCCCGTTGGGCGTGTGACTGTCGTGACTGTGGGTACGCCTGGGAACACAGTACGTGCTTGGGGCAACAAAGGGGAGGCCCCATCAGCCCCAGCAGTCCCACCGGCCGCGCGGAGCTCGGCCCTGAGCGGGCCCACTAGACTGAGCGCGTCCCCCGTTCTGTGAGTGCTGTGGAGTCTGTGTGTCGGTCCAACCCATCCGCCTGTTCGGCGACCCTGTTCTGATCACCAAGGCCGACCCGGTCGTCGATTTCGACGCCGAGCTGCGCCGCCTGGTCGCCGACCTCACCGACACCATGCAGGCCGCACCCGGTTCCGGCCTGGCGGCGCCCCAGATCGGCGTCGGCCTGCGCGTTTTCACGTACTTCGTCGAGGGCGAGCTCGGCCATCTGGTCAACCCGGAGCTGAGCCTGTCCACCGAGGACCAGCTGGGGCCGGAGGGCTGCCTGTCCATCCCCGGCCTCACCTTCGACTGCAGGCGGGCGCTGAGCGTGATCGCGAAGGGCTTCAACATGTACGGCGAACCTGTGGTGATCGAGGGCTCCGACCTGCTGGCGCGGTGCATCCAGCACGAGACGGACCACCTGGACGGCGTACTGTTCGTGGACCGGCTGGACGCCGAGACGCGCAAGTCCGCGATGAAGGCGATCCGGGAGGCGGAATGGTCCGGCCTCGGCGGCCCCCCGCAGCTCAAGGTGTCGCCGCACCCGACGAACGGACTCGGCCTGTGAGAGTCGTCTTCGCCGGCACCCCGGAGGTGTCGGTCACCGCACTGAAGGCGATCGTTGCCAGCGGCCACGAACTCGTTGCCGTCGTCACCCGTCCCGACGCTCCGGCCGGCCGCGGGCGCAAGCTGGTCGCGTCACCGGTCGCCCAGTACGCCGAGGAGCTCGGCGGCGTCGAGATCCTCAAACCGGTCAAGCCGAGTGATCCCGACTTCCTCGAGCGGCTCCGGGAGATCGCGCCCGACGCCTGTCCCGTCGTCGCCTACGGCGGGTTGCTACCCCAGGCCGCATTGGACATCCCGGAGCACGGCTGGATCAACCTGCACTTCTCCGTGCTCCCGGCCTGGCGGGGCGCCGCACCCGTGCAGCACGCGATCATCGCCGGCGACGACGTCACCGGCGCGAGCACCTTCCGGATCGTGAAGGCGCTCGACGCGGGACCCGTGTACGGCGTACTGACTGAGCGCATCGGTCCGAAGGACACGGCCGGGGATCTCCTCACCAGGTTGTCCGAGTCCGGCGCCAAGCTGCTCGTCGACACCCTCGACGGCATCGAGGCGGGCGTGCTCGAGGCCCGGGAGCAACCGGCCGACGGCGTCACCCTCGCGCCGAAGCTGACCGTCGAGGACGCCGAGCTGGACCTCACCGCGCCTGCCCAGCGGGTGGATCGCCTCGTCCGCGGCTGCAACCCCTCGCCGGGCGCGTGGACCACGTTCCGCGGCGAACGCCTCAAGGTGCTCGAGGTGAACCCGGTCGACGAGCGGCTCGAACCGGGCGAGCTCCGGGCCGCGAAGTCTTCGGTGCAGGTCGGGACCGGCAGCAAGGCGCTCGAGCTCGTCACGGTCCAGCCGCAGGGCAAGAAACCGATGGCCGGAGCGGACTGGGCCCGCGGCGTACGGATCGTCGACAAAGACCGTCTGGGCGCCGAGTGAGCGACCGCAGTCCCCGCAACCGTGCCCCGCAACGCCGTCCGGACAGGGTCCGCCAGCTCGCCTACCGGGTGATCCGGCAGGTCACCTCCGAGGACGGCTACGCGAACCTCGTCCTCAACAAGGCCCTCCGCGACCAGCGGCTGAGCGGCCGCGACGCCGCCTTCTGTACCGAACTCGTGCACGGAACGTTGCGCTGGCAGGGCACGTACGACGCGGTCCTCGCGCGCTGCGTGTCCCGCCCGCTGGCCGATCTCGATCCGGAGCTCCTCGACCTGCTCCGCCTCGGTGCCCACCAATTGCTGCGGATGCGGGTCGACTCGTACGCCGCGGTGAGCGAGATGGTGACGCTGACCCGCGCCGAGGTCGGGCAGAGCCGCAGCGGTCTGGTGAACGCTGTGCTCCGCAAGGTCAGCCAGCGGTCGCTCGACCAGTGGATCAGCACCATCGCGCCGTCGCCGGATGACGATCACCTCGGCTATCTCGCGATCGCCAAGGCCCATCCGCGCTGGGTGATCGAGGCCTTCGCCAACGCCCTTGCGTCCGAAGAACCCGGGGTCCTGCCCCACCCCTCTTCGGACGCAAGCGGGTTGGAGGACCTGCTCGATGCGGACAACGATCCGCCTCGGGTGACGTTGGTGGCACGGCCCGGGCTTGCGGACCTGGATGAGCTTGTCGAGGCCGGAGCCACCCGCGGCCGCTGGTCGCCGTACGCCGCTGTGTTGCAGGGCGGCGGCGATCCTGGCCGGATCGGGGCGGTGGCGACCGGGCGTGCCGGTGTTCAGGACGAGGGGTCGCAACTGGTCGCGACGGCGCTGGCCATGGCTCCGCTGGACGGTAGCGACGCCCGGTGGCTCGACCTGTGTGCGGGGCCTGGTGGCAAGTCCGCTCTGCTGGCAGCACTGGCGAACCAGAGGGATGCCCTGCTGACGGCGGTTGAGCCGCTCAAGCATCGCGCCGAACTGGTCCGCGCCAACCTGCGCGCTATACCGGGCGACCACCGCGTGCTGGTGGAGGACGGCACTAAGCCGACCTGGCCGGCTGGCTGGTACGACCGGGTGCTGGCGGATGTCCCGTGCAGTGGGCTCGGGGCATTGCGCCGCAGGCCTGAAGCGCGCTGGCGCCGTACGCCGGAAGACGTGGTTGAGCTGCGGCCGCTTCAGGAGGCCCTGGTGGGCTCCGCGATCACCTCTGTGCGGCCGGGAGGCGTGGTCGCTTATGTGACGTGCTCGCCGCATCACGGGGAGACCCGCGCGGTAGTGGACGCGGTACTGGCTCGGCGCGGCGACGCAGTACTCGAGGACGCCCGGCCGTTGTTCCCCGGTGTGCCGCTGCTGGGCGAAGGTCCGGACGTGCAGTTGTGGCCGCACCTGCATGGAACAGACGCGATGTACCTGGCGCTGATCCGCCGTATCTGATCGGTCCGTGGACCTGCTGTCAGGAGTGTGAGGTCGAACGGTCATGATAGACGGGTGACAACGACGGACTTGCGCCCTGCCCGGACCGCTCAGCAGAGCCAGATCATCGGGGTGACCTCCGCTTTCGGCATCGGCACGCTGGTCGCGATCCAGGGGCGCATCAACGGCGATCTCGGCCATCGGCTCGGTGACGGGATCGCGGCGGCGCTGATCTCGTTCGGGTCCGGGCTGGTCATCCTGACGATCGCGTGCGTCGTGGTCCCGGGGATCCGCGGTTCTCTCGGCAACGTCTGGCGAACCATCCACACCCGCTCGAACGGGCAAGGCCTGCTCCGGTGGTGGCAGTGCATCGGTGGTCTTGCCGGGGCGTTCCTGGTCGCCTCCCAGGGCATCACCGTCGCAGTGATCGGCGTGGCCGTCTTCACCGTTGCAGTGGTTGCAGGACAGGCCGTGACCAGCCTGCTGGTGGACCGGCTGGGCTTCGGGCCGTCCGGGCCGCAGCCGATCACGCCGCTGCGACTTGTAGGCGCCCTGCTCGCTCTGGTTGCGGTGGTACTCGCCGTGTCCGAGCGGTTGAGCCATCCGTCCGGCCTGCTGCTCGCAGTACTGCCCGCTCTGGCCGGCATCTTCACGGCGGTCCAGCAGGCGATCAACGGCCGGGTGGCGCACACAGCCTCAGCTGACGCCTACGGCGCGCTTGCCGCCGGCACCATCAACTTCATCGTGGGCACGTCGGCGCTGCTCGTCGTCTTCCTCGTCGACCTCGTACTGCGTGGCGCACCGCCGCACGGTCTGCCGAGCGAGCCGTGGCTGTACTTCGGGGGCGCGTGCGGCGTCGTCTTCATCAGCGCGGCAGCCTCTGTGGTACGGGTGGTGGGCGTGTTCGTGCTCGGACTCGGCACGATCGCAGGTCAGCTGATCGCCAGCCTGCTGATCGACCTCTTCATCCCCGCGTCGAACAATGCCGTCACCGGCCAGGTGGTCGGCGGAACCCTGCTGGCGCTGGTCGCTGTCGTGATCGCCGCGCTCCCGAACCTGCGCCGGAGCTGAATCTCCCGCGTCCGGCCTGTCCCGCTTGGGGCGGTGCGCGGCCAGCACCGGCTGTTCTTCATGCTGCCCGGCTACGGTGCTGGCGCGACACCCGCTTCCACTGGGGTTTTCGGCCTCCTGCCCGATCTGACAGCACTCACCATCCCCTGGGACACGGCCACCCCGGTGAGCACGATCAATGCGCCGACCGGCTGGTACCAGGTGAGGTGCTCGTCGAGAACGAGTACGCCCACGATGATCGCGAAGATCGGCATCACGTAGGTGACCATCGACGTCATGCTCGCGCCGATCAGGCGGATGATCCGCAGGTTGAGCACGAAGGCGATCCCGCTGCCCAAGGCGCCCAGGGCGACCACACTGGCGACCACCTCGAACGAGAGTGACCACGGCAGCGGCGGAGCGTGACCTGCCACGATCGGCGCGACCACCGCGAGCTGGACGGTGGCGCAGAGCAGCAGACCCGCCGAGAGCGCGGTACCGGAGAGCTTGCTGCCGGCGATGAACCGCTTCTGGTACGGGATGGCGACGCCGTACGAGCAAGCGGCAGCCATGCAGAGCAGCTGACCGGTGAGGTCCGCGCCGCCGTGGAGCTGCCAGGCGCCGAGCACGACCATCATGCCGACGAATCCGAGGAGCAGCCCGACTGCGCGCTGCAGCGTGAACTTCTCGGTACGGAACACCAGCACTGCGATCGGCAGGACCACCAGCGGGGTGATCCCGTTCCAGATGCCGGCCAGGAGCGACGGGACGCGCTGCTCCCCGTACCCGAACAGCGTCCAAGGCAGCGCGGAACCGATCGCGCCGAGCACGAACGTGTGCGCCCAGATGCGCGGCTCGCGGGGGAGGGACTCGCGCTTGATCGCAAGGATGATCAGGAGCACCAGCGCGCCGGCCACCACCCGGCCGAGTGCGAGGTAGGCGGGGTGGAGCTCGCGAACTCCGACCGAGATGAACAGGAAGCTGCAGCCCCAGATCGCGGCCAGCAACAACATGGTCGGAAGCCACGCCCGGACGGGGGGCTTGTCAGGAGTCGTCACAGTGCTCACTCCTGACATCCTGCAGCATCCCTTCGACATTTCCCGCATTCCTGCCCGCTCATCGCCGTCGACCCCGTCCGCGCAACCTTCCTGGTTGCAGCCGGAGTGCGGCCAACTGCGGGTGTCGCCGTACACCCCGGTGAAGTCGAGGACGAAGCGGACCGCCGGCACTCACCAACCCGGTTGGTGCGGTTGTGTCTGAGCGTGCGGGCTGGCCGATGGGGCCGGTTGCTGAGTGTTGGCGGTCCGCTTCCGGCGATAGACAGGGGCGGCTTGGTCGTCGCTGGGGGTGAGCGGCGGCGGGCGGTAGGTGGTGGGCGGCGGGCGGCGGGCGGTGAGCGACGAGCGGTGGGCGGCGAGCGGGCGGCCGACGAGCGATGGGCGACGGGCGACGGGCGGCGAGCGGTGGGCGACGGGCGACGGGCGGCGGGCGGCGGGCGGCGAGCGGTGGGCGACGGGCGGCGGGCGGCGGTGGACAGTGGATGGTCTGGGGGGCCGGGGCGGGAGAGGATGACGGGCATGGGTGCCTATGAGGTTGAAGCTGTCCGGAAGCAGTTCCCGGCTCTGAACGAGGGGGCCGCGCATTTCGACGGTCCCGGTGGTTCGCAGACTCCGCAGATGGTGGCTGACGCGGTCAGTTCGGCGATGACCTCCGCGCTGGCGAACCGGGGCCGACTGACGCCTGCCGAGCGTCGGGCCGACGGGATCGTGGTCGGGGCGCGTCAGGCGATGGCGGATCTGCTCGGCACTGAACCAGGCGGCATCGTCTTCGGCCGGAGCATGACCCAGTTGACCTACGACTTCGCCCGGACCCTCGCCAAGGACTGGGGCCCGGGGGACGAGATCGTGGTGACCCGGCTCGATCACGACGCGAACGTTCGGCCCTGGGTGCAGGCAGCCTCGGCGGTCGGCGCGACGGTTCGCTGGTTGGCCTTCGACCCGTCCACGTCCGAGTTGGACGACATCACCCCGTTGCTCTCGTCGCAGACCCGGCTAGTCGCCGTCACGGGAGCGTCGAACCTGATCGGCACCCGGCCGGACGTCGCAGCCATCGCCTCGAAGGTGCATTCCGCGGGAGCCCTCGTGTACGTCGACGGGGTGCACCTGACCGCGCACGCGCCGGTGGACGCAGGTTTCGCGGACTTCTACGCGTGCTCGCCGTACAAGTTCTTCGGACCGCACTGCGGGGTCCTCTCGGCGTCGCCGGCGCTGCTCGAGGGATTGCGGCCGGACAAGTTGCTCCCGGCAACTGATGCGGTTCCCGAGCGGTTCGAGTTCGGCACGTTGCCGTACGAACTGCTCGCCGGGACCACCGCGGCCGTCGACTTCCTGGCCGGACTCGGAGGACTCGCCGGGCTGGGAGGAGCGGGGGAGAACCGGAGAGAGCGCTTACTGAGTTCTCTGGCGTTGCTGGAGTCGTACGAGGACGGGTTGCGGGTCGAGCTGGAAGCCCGGCTGGCTGCGATCGACGGAGTCACCTTGTACGGAAGGGCCGAGCATCGTACGCCGACCCTGCTCTTCTCGGTCGCGGGGCACGAATCGCCAGCGGTCGCCGCACAGCTGGCTGCCGCCGGGGTCAACGCACCGGCGGGCTCCTTCTACGCGCTGGAGGCATCGCGTCACCTCGGCCTTGGGGACGGCGGCGCTGTCCGAGCGGGAGTTGCTCCGTACACGAATCAGTCGGACGTCGACCGTCTGGTCGATGCCGTCGAGAGTCTGGTTTCCTGACGTAGCTCCCGGGGGAAGCCTCCAAGGACAACCGCCCCAGCGGCGGACCGCCCCCATGCCCACCAAACTCTTGACCACCGCCGCCCTGCTGCTGTCGACTCCGACAGCTCTTCCCGCCAGACTCCGGCAGTACGGCGTTCGCGGACCCCACAGTGAGCGCTCGAGGGCTCCGAACGGTCAACCGGCCAGCCTCGTCACCCGCTTCATCCCGAGCCAAGGCGCAGGCGCCGGCGAATCCGGTGAACTCAGCTATTACACGACCTACTGACCCCCATTCGGACGCCCTTGACACCCCTGAAATCGACTAACTAAAGTCCGTGGGGTAAGTCTGTCGGCCCCTTCTCCCTACCTCCTGCTCGCTTGCGGCCCCGGGCAGAGTCGCCCGGAGAGCGCTCCCTGGTTTCTGGACATGATGTGGAGGAGTAGGCGGAGTGAGAGAACCGAGCAAGGTCTTCGTTCAGGTCGGCCCGAGTGACGGCCTGGTCGTCGCCAGCGCCGGCGGACAGACCTGGACCGCGGCCGGCATTGCTGTCACCTGGTCCGCGCCCGGTGACGCGGACGCGCCCGGTGACGCGGACGCCCCCGGTGACGCGGGCGCCCCCGGGCGCACGGATTTCTCCGGGACGGCGAGTGTCCGGACCGCGGGCATCCCCGGGACCGCGGGTGCTGGAGACGTCATCGTGCGCGCCGCCGGGGTGGTCTCTCGGGTGGCTCTTCGGTGGGAGGAACCGATCCCCTCGGAGGTTCTGGTTCTCGGGGACGCCTGGGAGCGCTCCTACGGTGATCTGCAGTGGCGCCACCTCCAGCCTGAGCGGCTGCTGCCGTGGTACTGGCTGGCGCACGACCGTCAGAGCGGAACCACGAGTGGCATGGGCGTCGACGTCCAGCCGGCCGCGTTCTGCTCCTGGACCGTCGACCCGGGCGGCATCACGCTCTGGCTGGATCTCCGCAACGGCGGCGGTCCCACCCGCCTCGACGGCCGCTCGCTGACCGCGGCCACCGTCCGCCGGTTCGACGATGCCGGCACGCCCTGGTTGACCCTGCACGCCGCGGTCGCGGCCATGAGTTCCCGACTACCGGCACGACCTGAGCCCGTGCCGGTAGTCGGGGCGAACAACTGGTACTACGCGTACGGCGAAGGCTTCGACGAGAAGGCTGTCCTGCAGGACGCGGCCACCGTGGTCGAGCTCGCCGCTGGCCATCCGGTCAAGCCGTTCTCCGTCGTCGACGACGGGTGGAATCCGGGCGGCAACGGCTCCGGCGGTCCCTGGGAGAGCGGTATCTCGGGGATCTTCGACGACATGGCCGGGACCGCAGCTGCGGTCAAGGAGATCGGCGCTCGACCCGGGCTCTGGTTCCGCCCGCTGCTGTCTCGAGAGAGCGGTCCCTGGGGTCGCCCGGGCCAGGCTGACGGACCCGGCCGTGCGCTCGATCCGTCGTACCCGGAAGTCCTTGAGTTGGTGCGCGCGGATCTGCACCGCTTTCGGGACTGGGGCTACGAACTCGTGAAGCACGACTTCAGCACCTACGACGTGTTCGGCCGGTTCGGCCCGGCGATGGGCGCGCGGCTGACCGACGCCGGGTGGCAACTGCATGACCCGACTCGGACGACGGCCGAGATCGTGCTCGACTTCTATCGCGAGATCCGCGCGGCGGCGGACGACGTGGTACTGATCGGGTGCAACACCGTCGGGCACCTTGCGGCCGGCCTGGTCGATGTCCAGCGCACCGGGGACGACACCTCGGGGCGCGACTGGGAGCGGACGCGGAGGATGGGGATCAACTCCCTGGCCTTCCGGCTCCCGCAGCACAACCGGTTCTTCACGCTCGATGCGGACTGTGTGCCGTGCACCCCGCAGACGCCGTGGGAGCTGAACCGGCAGTTCCTCGACCTGGTGGCCCGCTCGGGGAGCGCTCTCTTCGTCTCCGTCGATCCGGCCGCGCGGACAGCACGGACGGATCGCGATCTCAGCGACGGTATACGGTTGGCGCTCAGTGGCGGGGACGCCGCAGTTGGTGGAATCGAGCCGCTGGATTGGCTGGTGAACACCACGCCTACCGCTTGGCGAGCTGATGGCGGCACGCTGCGGTACGACTGGTCGCAGCCCTGGGGTGCGGACCCGGCATCGGGCTGAAGTCCGTCGGGGCGGGCTGGGTCGTTGTGGAGAGAGGCAAGGGGAGTGGTGAGCACCGAGCAGCCACCGGCGGTGGTACGCCGGGGTACGAACCTCGACCGGGTCGGTGGGTTCAACGACACCGTGGTGCTGGACGCGATCCGGCGCGCGGACCAGCGACTGAGCCGGGTGGAGATCGCGGCAGCAACCGGTCTCTCGGGTCAGGCCATCTCCAACATCACCCGTCGGCTGCTCGTCGCGGGTCTCGTCCGCGAGGCCGGCCGGCAGAAGAGCACCGGCCTCGGCAAACCGCGCACCTTGCTCGAGCTCGAACCGACCGGCCAGTACGCCGTGGGCGTGCACCTGGACCCTGCGGTCGTCACCGTGGTCATCCTCGATCTGACCGGTCAGGTCGTCGCGCGGCGCAGGGCCGAGACGCCGGCAACGGATGATCCGGGCCTGTTGATCGCCGGGATCGCGGCCACGGTCGAAGAAGTCATCGCCGAGGCGAGTGCCCCCCGGGAACGAGTGGTCGGTGTCGGTATCGCCGCGCCCGGCCCCATCGACGTCGAGCGTGGCGTAGTGGTCAATCCGCCGAACCTGGCCGCCTGGCATCTGGTCCCGCTGCGCGATGCGCTGCGGGAACGAACCGGGTTGCCGGTGCTGCTGGACAAGGACGTCACCGCGGCTGCCTCCGCTGAGAAATGGGCCGGTGGTTCCAACGGCCGCGGGAGTTTCGTGTTCTTCTACCTCGGCACCGGTGTCGGTGCCGGTCTGGTGATAGGCGACGAGGTCGTCCGGGGTTCGTCGAGCAACGTCGGCGAGATCGGCCACGTCATCGTCGATCCTGACGGCCCGATCTGCTACTGCGGCCGGCGAGGCTGCGTCGGCGAGGCCAGCCAGCCCCGCTTCCTGGTCCAGCAGGCGATGCAGGCCGGAATACTTGCCCAGGGCATCGACTTGGACGATCGGCGCGCGGTCGATGGTGCCTTCGCCGCCCTGTGCTCGCAGGCTGGTGAGGGTGTCGAAGCCGCTCGGGAGATCATCACAGCGTTCGCGGCGCGGATCGCCAAGGTGGTCGAGGACATCGCGAATCTGCTGGACCTCGAGCGGGTGGTCTTCGGTGGTCCGCACTGGGACCAGCTGGCGCCCTTCTTCGGCGAGTTCGTCCGAGCGGCGATGGTGGAGCGCTTCCTGGTCCGCTCCGTGCACCCGTTCGTGGTCACGGGCACCGCGCTCGGCGCGGATGTCGGCGCTGTCGGGGCGGCGAGTCTGGTCCTCGACCACACGTTCTCGCCGAACCCCTCTGTCTTGCTGCTAGGACCCGCGGAGAGCGCTCTCGCTGCCGCGCAGGTCGTCTCTGTGGAAAGGTGATGTGTTCATGACCGGTATCGATCGCGAAGTCCTCGCCCGCGCTGTCGACGAGGTTCGTCGCGCGACCGGCGACCCAGTGATCGCGGCCATGGTCGAGCGCTCGATGGCCGAGAATCTTCCGGCGGTCGCCGAACGGTTGCCGGACGGGACCACCTTCGTGCTCACCGGCGACATCCCCGCGATGTGGTTGCGCGACTCCGCCGCCCAGCTCCGCCCCTATCTGATGCTGTGCGGTGACGACCCCGACCTGCAGGACGTGCTGATCGGCGTACTGCACCGCCAGCTCGACTACATAGCGATCGACCCGTATGCGAACGCCTTCAACCGTGAGGCGAACGGCGCCGGTCACACGACTGACGAGACCGAGATGTCGCCCTGGGTCTGGGAACGCAAGTACGAGATCGATTCGCTCTGCTACCCGATCGAGCTGGCCTACCGGCTTTGGCGGATCACCGGCCGCAAGGATGTGGTGGACCAGCGTTTCGCAACCGCGGCAACGGCAATCCTCGATCTCTGGACGGTCGAGCTCGACCACGAGGCAAGATCGCAGTACCGGTTCCAGCGCCACGATGAGGCGCCGACGGACACCCTTGTGCGGGACGGCCGTGGCCGGCTGACCCAGCCGACGGGAATGTCGTGGAGCGCTTTCCGACCGAGCGACGACGCGACCGAGCACGGGTTCAACGTGCCGGGAAACATGTTCGCGTCGGTTGTGCTCGGCTATCTCGAGGTGATCGCCGCCGAGGTGCTGAGGGACCACTTGCTGGCCGCCCGGGCGAAGGAGCTCAAGGCCGGCATCGATGACGGCATCGCCCGGCACGGCACCGTCGACCACCCGTCGCTCGGACGTGTCTACGCCTACGAGGTGGATGGCACGGGGGAGCGGTTGCTGATGGACGACGCGAACATGCCGAGTCTGCTGTCCATCCCGATGACGGGATTCGCGAGGGCCGACGACCCGACGTACCTGGCGACCCGGCAGCTGCTGCTGAGCCCCGAGAACCCGTTCTACTACAGCGGTTCACACGCCTCCGGTATCGGCAGCCCACACACTCCACCGTCGCACATCTGGCCGATCGCGCTGGCTGTCCAGGGACTCACCAGCACGTCCGCGGCCGAGCGGCAGCGACTGCTGGAACTCCTGCGCGACACCACCGGCGGCACCGGCCAGATGCACGAGTCCTTCCACTGCGACGACCCGACGGTGTTCACCCGAGAATGGTTCTCCTGGGCGAACGCCATGTTCTGCGAACTCGCCCTCACCCACGCCGGCCTGGCCATCCCGGAGTGATCACTACGGCGAACTCAGGTGACATCGCGGCGGCGGGTGGTGACCACGGCCAGGACGACGAAGACCACGGTGTAGGCGAGGAGCGTCAGGAGAGCGCGCTCTCCGCCGACCGCGTCACGGACTCCGGGTGGCGCGTTGGTCACGGCCATTCCCGTGACGCTGAGGACCAGGGCGCCTGCGTTCGCCCCGGGCATGGCGTCGGACAGGAACTCCAGGTCGGGCAGCAGGCTGCTCACGAGGCCGGCCAGCAAAGCCTCGATTCCCAGGATCCAGACGACTCCGAAGCCGATCGGCAGGGCAACGTTGCGGAAGGCAACGGCCAGGACGGCTCCGGCCAGACACCACATCGTCAACACCAGCCAGCCCCCGGCCAGACCTTGTAGCAGCTCCAGAGGTCCCGGCCAGTTCATCGGCGCCCCCTCTGCAGCGGTGATCCCGACGCTGCACAGTGCGCAGGCTGCGAAGATTCCCAGCACCCAGAGCGCGATTACCGTGAGCAGGCCGAGCAGCTGTCCGCCCAGCAGAGCACCGCGGCCCGGGCGCTGGGTGAGGATGGTCTTGAGCGTTCCCCAGGCGTATTCGCCACCGACCACGATCGCGCCGAGAACCAGAGCGAGCGCTCCCGCGAAGACCGGGAACCCGCCGATCGTGTTGTCCATCACGCGTTCGGGCAGCACTCCGCGTAGAACCTCGGCCCGCGGGATGCCGTTCGTCTGCTGGTTGTCGTCGCCGGTCACGTAGCCCAGATAGGGCAGCAGATAGCCGAAGATCAGGCTCAGCACGAGGCCGGCGGCGAAAAGCACCCAAACGGCTGATCGTTTGCGGAGCTTGAGCAGCTCGGCGCGATAACTACCTATCATCGGCCTTCTCCTCCGAGTCGGTCGTGGTCAGCTCGAAGAACACATCCTCAAGAGCCCGTTCGGTACTGCGCAGCTCCGAAACCGCGATCCCGGCCTCGACCAGGACGCGGTTGACCTCCGCCGCCCGGCTGGGATCCACCTTGATCCGGAGCGTGTCGTCGTACAGGTGGACGACGTCGCCGAGAACGCCTCGGAGAACCGAGCGAGCGCTCTCTGACGGCGCTGCCCGGATCACGAGCTCCTGCTGGCCGCGGAGTTCCTCGACGTGGTGCTCGGCGATCATCCGGCCCTCGTTGATGATCCCGACCCGGTCGCAGAGCTGCTGCACCTCACCGAGCAGGTGGCTCGACAGCAGCACGGTCCGGCCGTCGGAGCCGAGCTCGCGGATCAACCGGCGCATGTCGCGCATCCCGGCGGGATCGAGCCCGTTGGTCGGCTCGTCGAGGATCACCAGCTCGGGATCCTTCAGGAGTGCAGCCGCGACGCCGAGCCGTTGCTTCATGCCGAGCGAGTACGTCGAGAAGCGGTCCTGCGCGCGATCGGTGAGATCCACCAGCTCGAGTACCTTCTGGATCCGCGCTCGTGGCACGTCGGCGTACTCGGCCAACAGGCGCAGGTTGTCCAGCCCGGACAGGTACGGGTAGAAGGCCGGCGACTCGATCATCGAACCGGTCCGGGCCAGCACTCGGGCCTGTCCGGGGGAGCCGCCGAGCACCCGCACGGTTCCACTGGTCGGCGCGATCAGGCCGGTCAGGATCCGTAGCGTGGTGGTCTTGCCGGCGCCGTTCGGGCCGAGGAACCCGTAAACCTCACCGGGCTGGACCAGCAGATCGACACTGTCGACCGCGAGGGTGTCGCCATAGCGTTTCGTCAGTCCGGAGACCTCGACCAGCGGGGCAGTTTCACTCATACCCCCGACCTTGCCGCCCGGACCCCCGCCCCCGCGTCCCCTCCCAGTAGTCACCTCACCTACCGCCCCGGGAGTATCCACCTCCACACGCGGCGTACAAGAGCCCCAGCTCACCGGCCGACCTCGCCCCGATCCACCAACCTCGGGCGCACAAACAGCCCCAGCTCACCGGCCGACCTCATCCGAACCCGTCCAAGCTCACCCCGAGGGCGCAGCAGGCCCAGGTCGCCAGGCCAGCTCAGCACGGGCCTAGTTCACGCCGGGTGCAACCGATCCAGGTTCGATCGAGTCCTGTGCCGGACTCCGGGTCAGCCGAGCCAGCCGGGGCGGACGAGGCCGGTTTGGTAGGCGACTACGACCAGTTGTGCGCGGTCGCGGACGCCTAGCTTGACCATGGCGCGGCTGACGTGAGTCTTGGCGGTGGCTGGGCTGAGCACGAGGCGGCTGGCGATCTCGTCGTTCGACAGGCCCTCGCCGACCAGCGCGACGATCTCCCTCTCACGCTCGGTCAGTACATCCAGTTCCTTGCTCGCGTGCGGCTGTCGACTGCGGGCCGCGAACTCCGCGACCAGCCGGCGCGTCACGCCCGGCGAAAGCAACGCGTCGCCTTGCGCCACCACTCGCACGGCCTGCAGCAGTTCAACCGGCTCGGTGTCCTTGACCAGGAACCCGCTCGCACCAACCCGCAGCGCTTCGAAAACGTACTCGTCCAGGTCGAACGTCGTCAGGATCACGACGTGAACATCGCAGAGCGCTCCATCGGCTCCGATCTGCCGGGTCGCCTCCAGCCCGTCGGTGCCCGGCATCCGGAGGTCCATCAGTACGACGTCCGGCTTCTCGGCGCGGGCGACCTCGACCGCGGCCGCGCCGTCGGAAACCTCACCGATCACCGTGATGTCGTCCTCGGCGTTCAGCAACGAGCGGAACCCGGCGCGCACCAGCGCCTGATCATCGGCCAGCAGTACGCGGATCATGCGCACACGCTAGAGCATCCCCCGGTCACCCCACCGGCTCAGCCTCACCCGTCCGGAGCCGGGGGTCAGGCGAGGCCGGCGTCGTGGGCCAGGAGCGCGATCTGGGTGCGGTTGCCGAGGCCGAGCTTGGTCAGAATGTGCGAGATGTGCGCCTTCACGGTCGCCACGCTCATGTAGAGCTCGACCGCGATCTCCGCGTTGGCCTTGCCCTGCGCAACGGACAGCATCACGTCGTACTCCCGCGGGCTCAGCTGAGAGAGCGCTTTCTGTGCCTGCGTATGAGCGCCCGCCTGCGTCGCCGCACGATCCATCAGCCGCCGAGTGATCGCGGGCGACAGGATGGGATCACCCGCCGCGACCCGCCGTACCGCCTCGACGATCTGGGCCGGCGGCGTGTCCTTCAGCAGGAACCCGCTCGCTCCCGCGCGCAACGCGTGCAGAACGTTCTCGTCGGTGTCGAAGGTGGTCAGCACCACGACCTCGGGCGGGTTCGTCCTCGCCCGCAGCCGCCGCGTCGCGACGATCCCGTCCACCCGCGGCATCCGCAGATCCATCAGCACCAGATCGGGGAAGTGAGCATCGATCGCCGCCGGCACCTCGTCCCCATCGGCCGCCTGCCCCACCACGGAGATGCCGTTCGCGCCGTCGAGCATCATCTCCAGACTTGCCCGGACCAGTGCGTCATCATCCACGACCAGGACCCGGATCGTCTCGGCTTCGCTCATGCCGGCCACGGTAGCGAGGCGTGCAGTCGAAACCCGCCATCG
Source organism: Kribbella alba (assembly GCF_039529635.1). Classification (NCBI taxonomy): domain Bacteria; kingdom Bacillati; phylum Actinomycetota; class Actinomycetes; order Propionibacteriales; family Kribbellaceae; genus Kribbella; species Kribbella alba. Next base: position 403,815 of record NZ_BAAANE010000007.1, read on the forward strand.
GCTGCCTTCCCGTGATCCAGCGTGCCGCCTGCCAGGTGTACCCGCTCGGTGAGTCCGACGAGCCCTGTACCGCTGCCAGGAGCAAGCGGTACGCCGTTGCTGCTGGGATTGGTCAGCTCGATCTGGAGCGTCCCGCCGGGTTGACCTCTGACCAGGAGCGTGACGGGATACCCCGCGGCATGTTTCCGCGCGTTGGTCAGACCTTCCTGAACCACCCTGTACGCCGTACGCCCCGTTGCTGGTGGCAACGACTCCGGCGCGGTGACGGCTTCGTCGTACCGGATCTCGGCGCCGGCATCCCTGGACTCGGCGACCAACTCCGTCAGGTCGCTGAAGGTCGGCTGGGGGCGGCCGCCGGGCAGGTCATCGCTCTCGGTGTCGCGCAGCACACTGATCACCTCTCGGAGTTCGTCGAGCGCCTGGTGGACCCCGGTGCGAATCACGCCCGCGGCGCTGGCCAGCTTCTCCGGAGACGAGTCAGGCCGGTACTCCAGCGCGCCCGCGTAGGTCGCAAGCAGAGAAAGGCGATGTGCCAGTACGTCGTGCATCTCGCGGGCCATCTTCGTCCGCTCCAGCGTGCGTGCTTCGGCGATCCGGCGACCTTGCTCGTTCTCAGCCCGGAGAGCGCGTTCTCGCAGGGAATCGAGGAGTGCCCGCCGGGCCTGGGTCCATTGGCCCCAGCCGAGCAGTGCGGCGTGAACAGCGAGGTCGAGGATCACGTACCACAGCAGGCTCAACCCATCGATCGGCCGCCAGATCCCTTGCACTAGATGGCCGGCGACTCCAGCCAGTGCGACCAGCGCGGCAAGTCGGAGCGGCCGGCGCTGAGCGATTGTGAGAGTGCCAACCGTCGATGGGGGTGTGGCAGCCGGAGAGAGGGCGGCGAGTGCGGCCAGCAGCACAGCGGCCGGCACGGGACGTCGCGAGAGCAGCGGCAGAAGGGCACAGGAGATCACGCCGACCGAGATGTCGAAGATCAGCCAGCCGATTCTCTCGGCGCTGAATTGGCGGCCGACGATCGTGAGCGCGGAGAGCGCTCCAATCGTGATCACCGCGACGGCGTCCGCCCCCCGACTCCGCCTCGCAGTACCGCAGGTCTCCTCCATGCCGCCGAGAGTAGGCGCGCTGCCAACCCACCGCTACCGACCAAAGTAGAAGCCTCACCGACTTACTGCCGTGCCACTCCCGCCGCACGGCCGATGCTCAGGATCGTGCTCTCCCAGAGTCTTGCCTCATCAGTCACCAGATCTCGTAGAACCCAGCGGGACTCAGCGGAGAGGGCGCGACACCTCGGGAGCTGGCAGGTCGTTGCTGCGCCTGCTGAACCAATCCCGTTGCCTGCAGCAAGCGTCGACGCGGTTCTCTGCTCGGTGGACGACCTGAGCGCAGTACTGGATGAGGTACTGCGAGTTCTGCGGCCGGGCGGGGCGGCTCGTGTTCTTCGAGCATGTCGCGGTCAGAGGCGGGCTGCGCGGTAGAAGCCTTCGATGTGGTCGACGACGAGTCGCGCGGCGTCGTCCGGTTGGCCCGCACGGATCGCGGCGAGGATGGCGCGGTGCTCTGCGCGCAGGCCGACAGCGGTCGCGTCCCAGTCGGCGAGGTTCGGCACCGCGGCCAGTACATATCCGTGGATCGCGGTCCGGAGCGATGACATCACCGCGGCGATCAGCACGTTGCCCGCCAACGCCGCCATGGCGACATGGAACTCGGCATCGAGCAGATGGAATTCCTCCGGCGTGAGCCCCTCCACGTCCATCCGATCCAGCAGCCCTTCCGCAACAGCAAGCGCAGCACGATCAGTACCCCGGTCGGCGCCCGGCACAGTGCCGGCGGTGGGATTCGGTGCTGTCGCGCCGTCAGGTTCGGCGGTTTGCTGTCGGGCCGCCTGGCGTGCGGCGGCTTGGCGGGCGGCCCAGGATTCGAGCAGTACGCGGGTCTGGACGATGTCGCCCATCGGCAGGTGGTTCGTTGCCAGATGCAAGCGAAGAAGGGCGGTCAGCGGCGAGGCCGGTTCGGCCACGATCACCGCGCCCGCGTCAGGCCCGGAACCAGTGGCCGTCCGGACCACACCCATCGCCTCGAGCACCCGGACAGCCTCGCGGACGGACGGGCGGCTGATCCCGAGCTGTTCCGCCAGGGAGCGCTCTCCGGGCAGTCGCTCACCGAGCCGCAGCCGGCCGGCGGCCAGATCTGCCTCGACCCGGTTCAGGACCAGCTCGTAGTTCTTCACGTGGCGACTATAGCTGTGTGGTCAGACCACAGGCTATGCTGTGGTCCGACCACACAGTTCCCGCCTGGAGAGCCCCGATGACTGATCGCCAGATGCCTCGCTGGTCCGAGCTGAAGCCGCTGCTCCGGGCCAAGCCGGTGACCCTGAATCCGACCGACCGGCGACTCGAGAGAGCGCTGACCATCGCGGACCTCCGCGCGATCGCGAAGCGCCGGACGCCGCGCTCGGTGTTCGACTACACCGACGGCGCGGCCGAGTCCGAGATCAGCCTGCAGCGGGCCCGCCAGTTGTTCTCCGAGATGGAACTGCAGCCGTCCATCCTGCGCAACGTCTCTGACATCGACCTCGGTACGACGATCCTGGGCAAGCGGTCGGAGTTGCCGTTCGCGTTCGCGCCGACCGGGTTCACCCGGATGATGAACCACGAAGGCGAGAGCGCGGTGGTCAAGGTCGCCGAGCGGATCGGCATCCCGTACGCGCTCTCCACGATGGGCACCACCTCGATCGAAGATGTGGCAGCCGCTGCTCCGGAGGCCCGGAAGTGGTTCCAGCTCTACGTCTGGAACGACCGCTCGGCCGGCGAGGACCTGGTGAAGCGTTCGGCCGCGGCCGGCTACGAGGCGCTGATGCTGACTGTCGATGTTCCGGTCGCCGGAGCACGCCTCCGCGACGTACGGAACGGATTCACGATTCCGCCGTCGCTGACGGTCAAGACAGTGCTGGACGCGTCGATGCATCCGGCTTGGTGGGCGAATCTGCTGACGACCCGGCCGTTGACGTTCGCGTCGCTGTCCAGCTGGGGCGGAACGGTCGCGGACCTGCTGAACCAGCTCTTCGACCCGACGATGACCATCGATGACCTGAACTGGCTGCGCTCCATCTGGGACGGCCCGCTGATCGTCAAGGGCATCCAGACCGTCGAGGATGCTCGCCGGGTCGTCGATGCAGGCGCGGACGCGATTGTGCTGTCGAACCACGGCGGCCGCCAGCTCGACCGGGCGCCGACGCCGCTGCGGATCCTGCCGGCTGTCCGAGAGGCCGTCGGCACCGATGCCGAGGTCTACCTGGACACCGGCATCATGAGCGGCGCTGACATCGTCGCGGCTCTGGCGCTGGGTGCGGATGCCTGTCTGGTCGGACGCGCCTACCTGTACGGGCTGATGGCAGGGGGAGAGCGCGGCGTTGCCCGGGCTGCGGAGATCCTCACTACCGAGGTCCGGCGCACCATGGCCCTGCTCGGCGTCCCCAGCGTGGCCGACCTCAACCCCTCCCACGTCCGCCTGCCCTAGAGGACCCCGCGGCTCCTGGCCTCCCTGGCGTAGCAGCCCCCGCCCGGAAACTGTTGCGCCAGGACTTGCCCTGCTCTAGCAAGGCCCTGGCGGCCCGTTGCGTTGGCAAGGAGCTTGCTGGGGTTGGTCTACAGCGGCAGCTGGGCCGTGATCCTCAACCCGCCGGTCGGAGTACGGCTGGCTGTCAGCGTGCCGCCGAGCGCGGTGGCACGCTCGCGCATTCCGATGATGCCGTTGCCTTCCTTGGGCGGCCCCACGAGGGAGTCGCCGTCGTCGTCCACCTGCAGCACGAGCGCCTGCTCGCCGTACTGGATGCGTACGGTCGCGGCGGTGGCCTTCGCGTGCCGGACGACGTTGGTGAGCGACTCCTGGATGATGCGGAATGCCGCGCGGTCGAGGCCGGTCGGGAGAGGTCGCGGGTCGCCGTGGACGATCGCGTGCACCTCCAGCCCGGCGCGCGACGTCCGGCTGATCAAGTGATCGAGGCGATCGAGGCCTGCCACGGGTTGGCGTGGTGCTGCCTCGTCGGGCTGGCGCAGGATGCCTACGATCGAGCGCAGGTCCACCAGCGCCTCCTTGCTGGCCTCCTTGATCGCTGCGAGCGCCGGACCGGCTTGCTCCGGCTGCCGATCAACCAGGTGTAGCGCCGTCGACGCCTGCACGTTGATCAGCGAGATGTGGTGAGCCACCACGTCGTGCAACTCCTGTGCGATCCGCAGACGTTCCTCGCCTGCCTTGCGAAGTTCCTCCTCGCGACGGGTCTCGTTGGAAGCCATCACGCGCTCCCGGTGGCCACGGAAGAGCTCGGCCACGAATCCGAGCACGACGAAGCAGGTACCGACCAGCAGGATCTGGTAGATGCCCTGCCCGTTGATCCCGAGGACCAGCCGGCCCAGGACGTGCCCGGCGTACAGCGCGACGATCGCTGTCCAACCGGCCAGTCGGTGGCCGGTGCGGATCGCTGTGAAGACGGCTATGACGAAGCTGAAGATCACCGGGCCGTACGCGTATTGCATCAGCATGTAGACCAGCGTCGAGAGGACTGTTGCCCACAGCACCGGGACGGGCCTGGTCCGGAGCCAGTAGAGCGACACCGAGCCGATCAGCACGAGCACGATCATGAACCAGTCGGCGGCCCGCCGGTCCTGCTCGCCGCGTGATGCTCCCAGCGAGCCGAAGACCGCCACGAACGACACCACCGCAGGCAGCAGTACCCGCCTTGCGCGGGTCGCGAGCGAGGGCTCAACAGCGGTCACCCTCGAACCGTAAGGGCCAGTACGACCCGCTGTCATCGGCGCCACGGCGTACTTCGCGCTGCTTCGTCTGCAGTACGCCGAACTGCGCTTGGGTGGCCCAGTACTGGCTCAGTACTTCGTCTTGTAGATGTTTTCCTCGTAGCTGGGCCCGTAGTAGTTCTCCAGCTCGGCCAGGTCGTCGCCCTGTCGGTCCAGCGCCTTCGCGATCTTGGCACGACTCGGTACTGCGTCCGGGTTCCACGTCTCGGGCTTCCACACCTTCGACCGCAGGAACGCCTTCGAGCAGTGGTGGAAGATCTCTTCGATCTCCACCAGCAGGGCCAGCTGCGGCCAGCTGCCCTTCACCACCATGTCGTCGAAGAACGGCGCGTCCCGCACGATCCGGGCCCGGCCGTTGATGCGCAGGGTCTCGCCCCGCCCCGGCAACAGATAGATCAGCCCGACGTGCGGATTGCTGATGATGTTGGTGAAGCCGTCGATGCGGCGGTTGCCGGCCCGCTCCGGGATGGCGATCGTGGTGTCGTCCAGCACCTTGGTGAAGCCAGCCGGGTCGCCCTTGGGGGAGACGTCGCAGCTGCCGTCGGCGGCCGAGGTGGCGATCAGGCAGAACGGCGATTCCGCGAGCCACTGCCGGTCGAGCTCGTGCAGCTCCTTGCGGGTCTTGTCCGAGGCGTGCTGCAACGGCTGCGGTACGACCTCGCGCAGCTCGTCGTACGAGGTGATCTCGACCATTCCGGCGATGTCCATCAGGCGGCGCACTCCTCTACCTGAGACGACTGGGCCACCCTGCTGGCGGACCGCGTCCGTGCGGCCCATCGTACGGCGGGACCAGTCGCGCAACTGGTCCCCAGGAACAGTGCACCGACCACCATCCAGCCGATCGGACCCCAGCCGAGTACCAGTGTCGTCAACAGGGCTGGGCCGAGCATCCGGGCGATCGCGGGTCCCGTACCGAAGAAGCCTTGGTACTGCCCTTGCTTGTCGGCCGGAGCCAGTCCGAAGCTGATTTCCCGCGCCCCGGAAGCCAGCTTCATCTCACCAACGGTCAGTAGCGCCGCAGCGATCGCCAGTACTGCGGCAGCGCCGGCAGGGGCCATCCCGAAGGCGGTGAGGGCGAAGACTCCGCACGCCGCCAGCATCGCGACTCCGGCGAACCGGATAGAGCGAGTGGCCGTACGGAGGTTGGCGACGCTCCGGGCAATCCGCACTTGGAACAGCGTGACGCCAAGCGTGTTGATGATCAGCAGCGACGGGTGAAGAAGAGCGCCGAGGTGACGATGAATTTCGATCTGTCACCGTGCTGGTCATCTCGGTCTCCTCGGTCTCGATGATTCGAGCCTAGGAGCGTGGCGGCCCAGAGGTCAGATCCACTTCTGGGCGGTTTCGATGGGCCAATCTCCACGGATCGTGGAGCTTGGATCGATTGCCCCTGTGGACAACCACGGATCGCGCCGAAAGCGACGGCACCTTTTAGGTATGAGCTTTCAAGACCTTCCCAAGAACTGGTCCGAGTTCCCCCTCTCGGACCCCACCCTCGCCGCCGATGTCGTCGATCTGCAGATCAACGTGGGGGACCGGCGGCTCGGCATCTTCAAGGCCCTGCTCTGCGACCAGGAGGACCGCTTCTTGATGACCGTCGACCTCAACCTGCCCGGTCGCATCCAGGATGTGCGACCGAGTTCCTGCAGCAAGCTCCTCGAGCCCGTGGCGATACCGCTGCAAGACCTGCCGGGTGGTGGTGCCCTCGTACTGGCGCTGGGGCGACCAGGGCCGGCTGAGTGGCCCGCGGTCGACAGCGAATGGGCCGAGGCGGCCACCCAGGCCTGCCGCGCGGTCGGCGTGCGACTGATCGGCTTCTACATAGCCACGACCTACCAGGTCCGAAGAGCGGAGGTCTCCGCCATCGCATAACCCCGACCTACTGCAGCCAACTGCGCCCGCCTAGATGGCCGAGTACAGCTAGAAGCGGAGCGGCCGTGGCGTCGTGCCGACCTCTGTCGCCTCTTCGTCCGTGTTGCCACCGTCGGACTGGCGACGTCTGTCCGTCGGGACTACCTGACGCCGCGGGGACGGAACTGAATGCTGATGCGCGGGCCGATCCGGCCGGACGCCTTGGGAATTGCGTGTTCCCAGGTGCGCTGGCAGGAACCGCCCATCACGATCAGGTCGCCGTGCCCGAGCGGATACCGGATCGTCGAACTGACCGGACCGCTCGCGCTTCCGGGGCGCGGGCGCAGGGCCAGGACCCGAGGCTCGCCCACCGAAAGGATCGCCACCATGGTGTCCTCCCGATTACCCCGGCCGATCCTGTCGCCGTGCCAGGCGACGCTGTCCCGCCCGTCGCGGTAGAAGCACAATCCGGCGGTCCGGAACGGTTCGCCGAGCTCGTCGACATAGTGCTCGGTCAGTAGGTCGCGCGCCTCGTCGAGGATCGGCATCGGAAGGTCGTCGGTCTCCCCGTAGAAGCACAACAGCCGGGGCACGTCCACGACCCGGTCGTACATCCGCCGGCGCTCCTCGTGCCACGGCACGTCGGCGGCCAGCCGCTCGTACAACTGATCCGCTCCGGTCAGCCACCGGGGCAGCACATCGATCCACGCACCTTGACTGAGTTCCGTCCGCTGGATCCCGTCCAGCGAACCCAGCGCCGGATCCTCGAACGCGTCCAACAAGGAGGCCTGAAGGTCAGCAGCCATACCCCTACAGTACCTGAACTCGAACAGACGTTCGTATCGAACCCAGATGTCCCGTCCCAGCCGAATCGTCTCGATGCCTCTGGCCGGCCGCCGGCGGCACGTCGACGCGTTGGTGGGTGTCGTGGTGTCACCGGCGTATCGCCCGCCCAGGATGTCGCGGCGTCGCCGACTGTATTGCCCGGCAAGGATGCCGCTGCATCGTCGCCGGTGCTACCCGCCGATGGAATCGAGCTCCGCGACCGCGTCGGCCGGCAGGACCAGGTCGGCGGCGGCGAAGTTCTCGCGCAGGTGGTCCACGGAGGAGGTGCCAGGGATCAGGACAGTGGTCGCCGAGCGCTGTAGAAGCCAGGCCAATGCGACCTGCTGCGGCGAGGCGCCCAGCCGGGCGGCGACGTTGGTGAGCGTCTCGGACTGGAGTGGGCTGAAGCCGCCGAGCGGGAAGAACGAGGCATAGGCGATGCCCTCGGCTGCACAGCGGGCCACGAGCGCGTCGTCGCTCCGGTTGGCCAGGTTGTAGAGGTTCTGCACGGTGACGACCGGCGCGATGGTCTGCGCCTCGGTGAGCTGGGCATCGGAGACGCCGCTAAGGCCCAGGTGGCGGATCAGTCCCTGCTGCTTGAGCTCGGCCAGAACGGTGAACTCCTTCTCGATGGACTCGTCGGTCGGGCCCTCGACCGCGCCGACGCGCAGGTTGACGGCGTCCAGGGTGTCCAGGCCGAGGTGTTCCAGGTTCTCGCGAACCTGCGCCTTGAGGTCCCCCGGCTCCAGTGAGGGAATCCAGCTGGCGTCGTCGCCGCGGCGAGCGCCGACCTTGGTGACGATGTGCAGCTCCGCCGGATAGGGGTGCAGGGCTTCCTTGATCAGTTCGTTGACGACAACCGGGCCGTAGAAGTCGCTGGTGTCGATGTGGGTGATGCCCAGCTCGACCACCTCGCGCAGTACGGCGAGGGCCTGGTCGCGGTCCTTCGGGGGTCCGAAGACGCCGGGGCCGGCCAGTTGCATAGCGCCGTAGCCCATCCGGCTGATGGTGAGGTCATCCGCGAGCGGGAGGGCGCCGCCGGGAAGGGTGGAGGTCATGGTGTCGCGCCTTTCGGTTTGCTCTGGATACTGCAGCTCGGCTACCTGGTCGCCGCAGGAGAATTGACTAACCGGTTACCCAAAACACAGTACTTATGGCTAACCAGTTAGTCAATCGCTAGACTGCGGCCGACAGGAGAGGTGATCTGATGGGCAAGGCGGAGGCGACCCGGGAGCGGATCCTGGAGGCGGCCATGGCGGAGTTCTCCGCATACGGCGTGGCCGGGGCGCGGGTCGATCGGATCGCCAGGAACGCCGGGTGCAACAAGAACCTGATCTACGTCTACTTCGATAACAAGGAGACGCTGTTCACCACGGTGCTGGAGAAGAATCTCCTACGGGTCTACGAGGACCTTGCGTTCACGGCGGACGACTTGCCGGGCTACGCCGCGCGGGTATTCGACTACACGATGGCGCATCCCGACCTGATGCGGCTGATGGCGTGGTCCAACCTCGAACTGAAGGCGGCCAACCCGGCCACGCGAGCCGAGGTCCACGGAGGCAAGGTCGCCGAGCTGGCAGCGGCGCAAGACAACGGCAAGGTGAACCCGGCCTTCCCGCCGACGTTCCTCCTGACGACCATCATGACGCTGGCCACCGCCTGGACCGCGGCGAATCCCTACGGTCCGTCCCTCGACCCCGAAGCGGTCAAGGATCCCGCTGCACTACGCGAAAACATCGTCGAGACCATCAAGCTGATCACCCGACCCGAGTAGCGCAACCCGTCCGCGAACTGTTCGGCCGGCGACTGCCCGCGAACAGCAAGGTGCCCTGGTCCCCGAACGGAGAGCAGGGCACCTCTGCAGCTGGAGGAAACTAGCTGACGCTGAACGTCTTCGTCGCGGACACGCTGGTTGCGTGATCGGCGTCGGCCTGGAAGACCGCTCGGTAGGTGTAGCTGCCGCGGGCGGTCGGCTTGATGCCGAAGGCGTAGTTGCCCGTCGAGTTCAACTTGGTCGAGGTGATCGTCGTCCAGGTGGATCCGCTCAACCGCTGCAGATAGATCGGCGAACCGGCATGCTGCGGGCGGACGTATCCGTAGAAGCTGGTCGACGACCCCAGCTTGATCGCTGTAGAGGTGAGGTTCGCCGTGATCGTCGGCCGGACATCGATGGTGAAGTTGCCCGTTCGCGAGCCCAGCAGGTCGGGCGAGCCGTCATAGCCCCACGCGACCACGGTGTTGACGCTCGGCTTGTAGGACACGCTGAACGTTCCGGTCGCACTGGTCGTCAGCCAGGTGATCGCGCGCCAGGTCGTGCCGTTCTTGTCCCGCCCGTAGAGGGTGATCTTCTGACCAGCCACCGGCGCCTTCGTGTCGATCCGGGTCACGGCGCCGCTCAACGTGACCGCGCTGCCGTAGTTGATGATCGTGGCGCTCCCGCTCAACGTGGTCGCCGTGCCGATCAGCCGCGTTGTGACCGGAGCACTCAACTTGCCGCCCCGGTCCTTCACGAAGGCACTGAACGCGTAGCTGGTCGCGTTCGACAGACCTGTTGCCGTGACCGAGCCGCCTTCGCCCGCATAGACCGCGGTACCCGCGTCCGCCGTCGCCGGGGGAGTCGTGCCCGACAATCGACGGATCACGACCTGGTCCAGGTCGGTGATACCGACTGGCAACGTCCACGACAGTGCCGCGGTCGTGTAGGCGCCGGTCGCGTCGAACGCACTCACCGCGGCGGGCTTCTCGTCGACCGTGCGGAAGACAGTGCTGAACCCCCCGGTGTAGAGCTCCGTCGTCGCGCTGTCCTGAACCGCGCCGACCGAGACCCGGTACGGCGTGTTGTCCACTAGCGGCGCATCCGGCGTGATGCTGGCCGTCCTCGTGGTCTCGTCGTAGGCAACCGCACTCGGGACTGCACTGCCGGTCTTGCCATTGAGCAACCGGACCGTTTCCGCGGTGACGCTCGCGGGCGTCAGATCCCGCGCAAAGGTGACCGTCGGCTTGGCAGTTAGGGCTGCATCACCTGCGAAGTCGGCGGGCGAGATATCCCTGATCCAGAAGCGGTCGGACGTGTTGGTCACCGGCGATCCGTCACCGACGGTCACGGTGTACGCGCGGCCGTCCCGTGAGCCGTTGTAGTTGCGAACCGCGATGTAGTTGTCGCCGGCCTCGAGGTTGGCGTCGACGTAGACGCTCAGCGCCGTGGGGGTGCTGGGTTCGGTGGCGACCTGCGCTGCGCTGAGGAGTTGGAGCTGGAAGTTGCTGTACACGGAGAGGACGGGCGCGAAGTTCTGCGCGCGATTCGCCCAGTCGTACACCGGTCCGGTGACCGTCACGCGGACGGTGCGTGCAGCAGGCTCGGTGACCTTGTACCAGTCGACGTCGCCCTCCGGGCCGATGCTGCCGGTGGCGGAATTGTTGGTGATCGCCGTGGCGCGAGCTGCGACGTCGTTGCCGTCCGGGCCCGCGCTCCAGAACTCGGCCGCCCACGAACCACCCAGTGCCCTGGCGGCGTCGAGGATGCCGGCGCCGTAGTACGGGTCGAGACCGCGCGGTCCGGCGTCACGCGCCGTCGACTTGAGTCGGGCCTCGATCTGGGCGGGCGTGTAGCTCGGGAACTTGTTGCGCAGTAGCGCTGCGACTCCCGCGACCATCGGAGCCGAGAAGGAGGTGCCGCTGTTGATCCAGTACGGCTCGTAGTCGGGATCCGTCAGCGCGCGCGGCCCGGGAGCGATGATGTTCCAGCCGGGGGCCGCGATGTCGACCCAGTCGCCGTGGGTGCTGAAGCTCGTCAGCGCGGCGTTGTTGTCGGTCGCGCCGACCGCGATGACCTCCGGGTAGGCGGCCGGGTAGTTCGGCGCGTCGACACCGGTGTTGCCGGCCGCCGCGACCACGACGATGCCCTTGGCGACCGCGGCGCTGATCGCATCGTGCAGCAATGAGTTGTCGCCGTCACCGCCCAGCGACATGTTGATCACCCGGGCGCCGTTCGCCGCGGCCCAGTTGATGCCGTCGATGATCTGGGAGTCCGTCCCGCTGCCGGAGGAGTCGAGGACCTTGACCGGAAGGATCTTCGCGTTCCAGGCGACCCCGGCGACTCCGACCGCGTTGCTCGTGCTGGCGCCGATGATGCCGGACGTCATCGTGCCGTGCCCGTTGTCGTCGTTCGGCGCCTGGCCGGGGGAGATCACGTTGCGGCCCGCCAGCACCTTGCCGGCCAGGTCCGGGTGGCCGGCGTCGATGCCGGTGTCCAGCACGGCGACGGTCTGCGTGCCGGCGCTCTTGCTGAGGTCCCAGGCCTCGGGCATCCGGATCGTTGTCAGATAGGGCTTCTGGTACTGCGTGTAGAACTGGTCGTTCGGCACGGCGGCCGCCTTGCGGATGTAGTCCAAGGAGGCGAGCGCGACACTCGGGTCGGCCTTCAGCTTCTTCAGCAGGTCAGGAGCCGCCTGGTCGCTGGTGACCTTGACGACGTCGCTCGTGACCGAGTCGGCCGTGCGGCCCTGGGCCTTGCCGAGCGCCTTCTGCCGGGTCGCGGACGACGTACGAGCCTTGAACTTCACGAGCACGGACTTCGCGTCATAGGCGGGTTTCCCCGCGTCCGCGGAGCGACCGGCGGACTTCACGTGGTACGGCTGCGGTTGCGCGGCGACACCGGACGAGCCTGTGACGGTGACCAGGGTGGCGGCTACCAGAGCAGCGGGCACGCCGAGGCGGAGCAGTGAAACAGGGCGGATGAACAACGTGGACCCCCCCAAGGGGCTCAGAGTGACATTCTGGCGGGAGTATGTCAGAGGCGGGGACCAACTTTCGGGGAAGCCAGGATGTCAATAGCTGCAACTGTGCTCCGACGTTCCGGCGGAACCGCCCGTGCCGGGCGGGATTTCCGGGAGCTGGCGAGGAGAATCCATGAAGTACATGCTGCTGATCCGACCAGACGTCGACTTCTCCGGTGAGGTGCCGGCCGATATGGTGGCCGCCACCGAGGCCTGGGTGAAGGAGATGACAGAGCGCGGCGTGCGGCTGCACGGGGATGCGCTCCGGCCGGCCGCGGAGGGGAAGGGCGTCAGTCGGCGGGCGGGCAAGGTGGTCACGACGGACGGTCCGTTCGCGGAGGCCAAGGAGCAGATGGGCGGGTACGACCTGATCGACTGCCGCGATCTGGACGAGGCGGTCGAGATCGCGTCGAAGCATCCCGTCGCCGCGATCGGCATGGTCGAGATCCGTGCCGTCCAGGACCTCGGCAGCCGCGCTGATCACGGTGATCCGGGAGGGACTCGGTAGCACGGGGCGCAGGTGACGTGTCTCGCGGTGGTGAGCGGGAGTTGCGGCCCTACGCTGGGATCCCGACTGCGAGGAGACCGTCGACCATGGCTGGATCCGCACCGAGTTCCGACCTGACCGGCTGGCAGAAGGCGCCCTTCTCGGGCGGCGGACTGACCTATGACTGCTACGAGAAGGGCGCGGGCCCGGGCGTCGTCCTGATCCCTGAGATTCCAGGGATCACGCCGTATCTCCTGGGATTCGCGGATCACCTGGTCGACGAGGGCTTCACCGTCGTGATCCCCTCGCCGTTCGGCGAGCCCGGCCGCCCCGAATCTCTGGGCTATGTACTGCGAGTCGTCGCGCGGCTCTGCGTCTCCGCGGAGTTCCGCGCATTCGCCGCAGACGCCAAGCGCCCGATCACGGCGTACCTGAGAGCGGTTGCCGGCGATCTCGCAGCCCGTACTCCGGGACGCGGGGTAGGCGTGATCGGCATGTGTTTCACCGGGGGATTCGCGCTGGCGACAGCAGTCGACGACGTCGTCCTGGCGCCTGTCATGAGCCAGCCCGCGACGCCGTTCCCGCTGGGCGCCAAGCGGCGCCGCGATGCCGGGGTGTCCCACGAAGAGCTCGAGCGCATCGTGGAGCGCTCTCGCACGGACGGTCTCTGCGTTCTCGGCATGCGCTTCAGCGAGGACAGGGCAGTCCCGCCGGAACGGTTCGCCACGCTGCGCGAACAGTTGGGCGACGCCTTCGAGGTGATCGAACTCGACTCGAGCCCCGGCAATCCGGGTGGGTTCCGCAAGAGCGCCCATCAGGTCCTCACTGCTGAGGTACGCGAAGAGCCTGGCAACCTGGCCCTGGCAGCTCGCCAACGCACAGTGGAGTTCCTCCGCCAGCACCTGACCGCGCCCGCTTGATCCATCGATGGTCGAGCACGGTCGCCGGTACTTACAGGCGTTGTGCGATTACCGTCGGTGGGCATATTCGTTAAGGCGGGGTATGCAATTCCGGGGCTGTGATTAGCGCCTACGGAGATGGGGAACCGGAACAGCAAACTCAAGGTGCGTCGGTGCGGTGGGCCTACTTCCAGGCGGCGGAGTGAGTCAATTCGTTGCTCTGCGCAAAGCGGTGGGAGCCCTGTGTGAACCTCGTTGATTTGCTCTGGTCGCACCCCCTCCGGGCATGACACCATCGGCCGTCGGGGGAGAGTCTGTTATCAGGGGGCAAACGAATGGCGAAAGCCAAGCGGGTGGACCACGAAAACGGTTCCGAAGGACCGAGCTGGTCGCTGGACCGTTCGGCAGGAGACGCGGAGGTCGATTATTCGGACTGGGATCCGGACGACACCGAAGAACGTCGTGTCCTCAGCTCGGGCCAACACGACGGGTCACCTGATGAAACCGGCCGGCCGGCCAAGAACGGTCATGGCCAGAACGGAGCGGCTGACGTGAACGGATTGTCCGCCGCCAGCGTGGACCAGCCAGGCGGCCACAACACCCGAGGCGCGCGGAAGCCCCGCAGCAGCCAGAACACTGACGACAGCGAGAAGACGAAGGCCGACCAGAGCGGCGGCGCCGACGAGAGCCCCCAGGCCGACCAGCCGACTCCGATGGACGAAAACACCGAAGCCGGCCAGACCGCTGAGATGGACGAAAGCACCGAAGCCGGCGAGACCGCTGTGGCGGACGAAAGCACGGAAGCTGTCCCGGCGACGGTAGTGGACGAGAGCGCCGAGAGCGACCAGGTCACTGCGGTTGACGAGGGCACCGAAGCCGACCACACCACGGCGGTAGATGAAGGCACCGAGGCCGACCAGACCACGGCGATTGACGAAGGCACCGAGGGCGGCCAGGATCTGCAGTCCGACCAGGACGTGCGGGGCGGCCAGAACGGAAACGACGCCGGCGTCGACGGGCAGGACGATCAGGTCCGCCCAGGTGGTTGGCAGGCGGAGTACGAAGCTGGTCACAGTGCTCAGGAGGTCACGCAGCCGCGTCCAGCGCACTTCGGGACGCCGGTCCGCGTGGACGAGATCGCCCTTGCTGCCAAGGCGTTGTCCGAAGAATTGCACTCTGCGGTCGAGGGGCTGTCCCAGTCAGTCGAGTCCCGGCAGTTCCGGCGCGAGCTGGATGAAGCCGCCGACACGATCCGTTCGATCGCCACTGAGCTGGAGACGACCGCCGGCAACCTGGTTCGCCTTGTTGCGAACGAAGGTGAGTCCTGCGGAGTCACCTGGGGCGTCTGCCCAGAACACGGCCTCACCTTGATGAACGTCGGTGAGACCGTCAGCTGCCACGTGCTCGGCTGCTACCTCGAGCCCGAGGGATCGGTCGAGCGCTGCGCTCACCCCGTCGCCTACAAGGTCGTCGATGCGGCCGGGCCGGCGTTGTTCGCCTGCTCAGGTCACGCGATCGCTTGCCGGCTGCACTTCGAAGGCGCCGTCATCACCTTGGCCACAGATAACCTCGAGCTGCTCTGACAGCTACCTGCCGTTCCGGCAGCATCCTGACAGGTTGGTCCGCCGTCTCGACGGACCAACCTTCACCGTGGAACGTCAGAGAGCGGTTACTGGATGCGGCAGGACGTCAACTGGTCGTTGGCGTTGGGGCTGAGTGTGGTGAAGTTCTGGGTGTCAGCAGTTCGGGTCCAGCTCTGACCGGTGAAGTTGTCCTCAGCGTAGATGGTGACCGACCAGCCCGCTGGAACACGCACCGAGGACGCCCAGTTGTCCTGGACGCCGGCCGCTTGCAACTGGGCTCGGGTGTAGTTGCCCTTGGCAAGCGTGCTGCCGGCTGCCCCGCCGTAGTCCACGTGCTCGAAGAAGATCACGCCACCGGTGCCCTGGCTCGGCATCGGCGGCGTCGGCCTGGTCGCGGTCAGCGGGATCTGGCCCTTGAACATCCGGCCCCCGTCATTGGTGAGCCGCAGGTAGTAGTCCGACGAGCAGGCCGTGCCGTCCTCGTTGAGCGCGCGGATCCCTGAGCCGGTGGGAACCCAGGCAGAGGTCTCGGCGGTCTTGGCGATCTGGTTGCCCTCGTTGTACTCGTCGAACATCGAGATGTAGAGGCCCTGCACGCCGACCCTTTTGAGGTTGTAGAACTGTCGCCACATCAGGTCGCCGTGCCGCCGGTGACCCGACTGCAGATCGCCCGGGATCACGCACGGCTGATAGTCGATGCCGTGCGCGTTGCAGTCGGCCTGGTCCTGCTGATTCACGTTGTTGTAGTAGTGATCCGCGCCTGCGACGTCGCTGATCCGGCCGACCATCCAGGGCGAGATCATGTTGAACGCGTGGTAGACGTCGAGGTAGCCGGGGCGCGAGTCCTCGTTGCCGGGCAGCCAGTGCGTCGGCACCCCACCGATGACGTAGCAGCCCTGGCCCTTGAACCAGTTGATGACGTCGAGACAGGCCGAGGCGGGGAACGCCTTGTTGGCCTCGTTGAACCCGAAGCCCCAGATGCAGACGACCGGCTTGCCGTTCTGTCGCGCGTACGCCGGGGACGACGTGTACGCCGACATCTTGTTGGTCCAGTCGGCTTTCATCTCCGGCTGCATGTTCGTCCAGCCGGTCGCGTCGTACATGATGTAGAACTTCCGGCCGTACTGCTCGGCGGCCTGCCGGACCTTGGCCGCCATCGCGTCGCGAGTGGGTCCCTCGTCGCCGGTCGGATTGAACCGCTGTAGTGCGGCCGTATCACAGCCGTTCTGCTGCATCCAGAGGAAGTGCGTGTTGACGGTTTGCTGGTCATACGACGAGAACAGCTTGGCCGGCTGGCCGTTGCCGAGGTTCGCGTACGCCGTCTGGAAGGTCCTCGTGTACTCGCGGACGTCGGGCCAACTGGCGATCGTGGTGTTGCTGGGTGACGGCGGCTGGGAGCTGTCGCGACTCCAGTGCCACCATCTGTTGATGGGGGAGCCGTCGCCGGTGCAGGCGAACCAGCCCTGGTAGCCGACGCTGATCTTGCCGACGACGTCGCCGACAGGACTGGCCATCGGGGTGGCTGTCGTGGAAGAGGCCGCGGAGGCGGCGACCGATCCGGCGACCGTGGTTCCGGCAGCTGCGGTGGCCGCTGATGCGGCCAGGAAAGTACGGCGTGTGAGTGCCATGTGCAGGCTCCTGGTGGGGGCGGGCAGGACTGCGGAGAGTGGCGCCGAGCGTACAAACGGTCGCTAGACAGCGCAAGTGCTCGCTGCAAAAGCTTGACGAAGTTCTGCAAAATCGGGATCTATCTCTCTCAGAGACCGTTCCCGCATGGCGGAGAGCGCGGTCTCGCCGCCTGACGGCAATCTGATGGTGATCCGAAGAAACTTGCGCGCAACATCTTGACGCAGCGTGTGCCCGTACTTAGTTTGTTGGCTCAACAGACAAAGTCT
This sequence comes from Kribbella alba, assembly GCF_039529635.1. Lineage (NCBI taxonomy): Bacteria > Bacillati > Actinomycetota > Actinomycetes > Propionibacteriales > Kribbellaceae > Kribbella > Kribbella alba. Next base: position 420,944 of record NZ_BAAANE010000007.1, read on the forward strand.
GTGATCGGCATCACAGTCCTGTTCCGACCGTCCATCGGTGCAGGCGCAGCGGAGGTGCCGTTCTCCTGTCGGGAGGGGGTGGGGCGAAATGATGCTGTCCGACGGCAGCCGTCCGGGCCGTGGTGTGGTCGCCGCGGACCACGTGTCGCTCCGCCGCAACAACCTGTCCGTCGTCCTGCGGCACGTCCGGGAGATGGGATCGCGCTCTCGCGCTCGCATCGCCGCGGACACGGGGCTCAACAAGGCAACCGTGAGCAGCCTCGTCGCTGAGCTCGTCGAGCGCGGCCTGCTCCGCGACGGCCGGGCGGAGTCGGAGCGCGGTGCTCTCGGCCGCCCGGGCCAGCTCGTCGAACTCGACGGAAGCGCCGTGTGCGGTGTGGGCGCCGAGATCAACGTCGACTACCTCGCGGTGACCGCACTGGACCTCAGCGGCGTGACGGTGATCGAACGCCGCGTCCCGCTCGACGTCGCACACCTGGACCCCGGTACGACGCTGGACCAGCTGGCCGAGCTGATTCGTGAGGCGGTGACCGCGGTGCATACCCGTGGCGGTCAGACGGCCGGCGTCACCTTGGCTGTGCCCGGCTTGGTCCAGAGTGCGACCGGCTTGCTCAAGCTCGCGCCGAACCTCGGCTGGACAGAGGTCCCGGTGGTAGGGGAGATGCGCGCCCGGCTCGGCGACCCGTCGTACCCGGTGCGGGTGGACAACGAGGCGAACCTGGCCGCGCTCGCAGCGTATTCGGAGCTGAAGGGCGGCGCCGAGGGCAAGGCCGAGGACATCGTGCTGCTGACGGGTGCGGTCGGTGTGGGCGGTGGCATGGTCACCGGCGGGCACCTACTACGCGGTGGGCACGGGTTCAGCGGCGAGGTCGGGCACATGCCGGTCGCCCCGGCCGGTGGCATCTGTGGTTGTGGCCGGACCGGTTGCTGGGAGACGGTCGTCGGCCTCACCGCTTTGTTGAACAAGGCAACTGATCCGGACGATCCGGTGCGCGACCCGTCGCTCGACGTGGAGCAGCGGCTGGCGGAGATCACCCGGCGGGCCGATGCAGGGGGAGCACGGACGCTGCGGGCGTTGGCAGATGTCGGTACCTGGCTGGGAATTGGGGGAGCGATCCTGGTGAACATCCTGAACCCTGACGTGCTCGTGCTGGGCGGTTACTTCGCCGTGCTCGGGCCATGGCTGAAAGAACCGCTGGAGAGCGCGATCCGGGACCGGGTGATCGCCCCTGACGGCGGCGGCTGCCGCGTGGTCCAGTCCGAGCTCGGTTTCACCGCGGCGGTTCGCGGCGGTGCGCAGATCTCGCTGGACCAGGTCTTCCTCGACCCGACCCTGGTCGGTCGTGACGCGGCAGGAGTAGCCCAATGACCGAAGAACTGCTGCGGATGACCGGGATCGTCAAGGAGTTCCCCGGGGTACGGGCGCTGGACGGTGTCGATCTCGACGTACGACGAGGCGAGGTGCACTGTCTCCTCGGTCAGAACGGTGCTGGGAAGTCCACGCTGATCCGCGTCCTCACGGGGGCGCACCAGCCCGACGCCGGCACGATCCTTGTCAACGGCAACGAGGTCTCGCTGAACAGCCCGACGGACTCGATGCGGCTCGGCATCGCCGCGATCTACCAGGAACTGGATCTCGTACCTGACCTGACGGTCGCCGAGAACGTGTTCCTCGGACACGAGCCGGCCAGGTTCGGCCTGACCCGCCGACACGAGGCGAACGTCCGCGCTCGCGAGCTCCTGAAGGGCCTCGGGCACGGCGAGATCCCGCCCGGTCGGACAGTCGGACTTCTCTCGGCCGCGGGTCAGCAGGTCGTGAGCATGGCCAGAGCGCTCTCCCGTGAGGCTCGGCTGATCGTGATGGACGAGCCCTCCGCGGTGCTCGACTCCGAAGAGGTCGACAACCTGTTCCGGGTGATCCGCGACCTGACTTCTCGTGGCGTCGCCATCGTCTACATCTCGCACCGGCTCGAAGAGATCCGGCAGATCGGTGACAGGGTCACCGTGCTGAAGGACGGCGCCACCGTCGCGACGGGCCTCGACGCCCGGCAGACCCCGACGGCGGAGCTGATCAGGCTGATGACCGGCCGCTCGATCGAGTATGTCTTCCCGCCGCGTGCCGAGGTCCCGGCCTCCGCGCCGGTCGTCCTCGAGGTGGAGAACCTCTCCCGGCCGCGGGAGTTCGCCCAGATCGCGTTCTCCGTCCGCGCGGGCGAGATCCTCGGCCTCGCCGGACTCGTCGGCTCGGGCCGTTCCGAAGTACTCGAGACCGTGTACGGCGCGCGCCGGGCCGCAACCGGCGTCGTCCGGGTGGACGGGGTGGAACTCCGGCCGGGCCAGGTGCAGGCCGCGGTACGCGCTGGGGTCGGGTTGGCTCCGGAGGAGCGCAAGAGTCAGGCGTTGCTGCTCGACGAGGCGGTCTACAAGAACATCACCGTGTCGAGCCTGGGCCGTTTCGCCAGCGGCGGGTTCCTCAACGGCAGAGCCGAGCGCGAAGCCGCGGAGGACCTGACGAAGGCGCTGGATGTCCGTCCGGCCGGCGTGGAGCATCCCGTCCGCAACCTGTCCGGCGGCAACCAGCAGAAGGTCGTGCTGGCTCGCTGGTTGCTCCGGGACTGCCGGGTGTTGCTGCTCGACGAACCCACCCGGGGAGTCGACGTGGGAGCGCGTTCCGAGATCTACGCGCTCGTTCGCAAGCTGGCCGCAAACGGGGTCGCGATCGTGCTGGTCTCCAGCGAGGTCGAGGAGGTGCTCGGTCTGGCCGACCGGGTCGTGGTGATGCGGGAGGGGCGGGCCGTGCACACGGGTCCCGCGCAGGACATCGACGAGCATCGGGTCCTGGACCTGGTGATGGAAGGAAGTGCCGTGTGATGAGTGAGGAAGTCGCACGATCCGAGACAGCCCAGGCCCAGGCAACGCAGGATCAGCCGGCCCAGGACGGGGCAGCCCAGGACGGGGCAGCCCAGAACGGGGCAGCCCAGAGCCAGACGGGCCATGGCCAGGCGATGATCGAGGTCGACCCGACCGCGCCGAAGTCGCCCCGCGACGGCCGCGGCAGCGGAGCGTCCACCACGGTCGGCAATCTGCTGAAGGGCGGAGCCGGCCGCAACATCGGCCTGGTGGTCGCGCTGGTCCTGCTCTGCGTCGTCGGCGTCGTCACCGCGGGCGACCGTTTCGCCAGCGGCCCGAACGTGCTGACGATTCTCCGGCTGGCCGCCGTGATCGGCGTGGTCAGCATCGGCATGACCTTCGTGATCACCGGCGGCGGCATCGACCTGTCCGTCGGGGCGATGGTCGCGCTCGCCTCCGTCTGGGCGACCACGCTCGCCACCCAGCAGTTGGCCGCGGACTACCACTGGATCTTCATGGTCAGCACCGCGCTGCTGGTCGGTGCTGCTTGCGGCCTGGTGAACGGACTACTAGTTGCCTACGGCAAGATAGTTCCCTTCATCGCGACGCTCGCGATGCTTGCGGGCGCCCGCGGTCTGGCGGAGATCCTGTCCGACCGCAAGACCCAGATCATCAGCGTCAACTCGTTCCTGGACTTCTTCGGCGGCTCGCTGCTCGGGGTCCCGGTGCTGGTCTGGATGTTCGTCCTAGTCGCCGCCGCCGGCTGGGTGCTGCTCAACCGGACCACCTTCGGCCGTCGTACCTTCGCGGTCGGTGGCAACGCCGAAGCCGCCCGCCTCGCCGGTATCAAGGTCCAGCGTCATACGGTCGCGCTCTACGTGCTCGCCGGTCTGTGCTGCGGTATCGCCGCGGTGATGTTGATGGCCCGTACGACGACCGGCAGTGCCACCCACGGGCAGCTCTATGAGCTCGACGCCATCGCTGCGGTCGTGATCGGAGGCACGCTGCTCTCGGGTGGTCGCGGCACCATCGTCGGCACCGTGTTCGGCGTGCTCATCTTCACCACCCTGAACAACGTCTTCACCCTGAACAACCTGAGCATCTCTGCCCAGTCGGTGGCGAAGGGCCTGATCATCGTGATCGCGGTCCTCCTCCAGCAACGCCTGGCCGCCCGAGCCACCTGACTGGGCGATGGCGTGGGGTCAGCAATGACACCGCTCCCTAGATATCAGCAAGCCCCTGTACAAGCACTTTGGAGGACAGCATGTCCGCACGTTCCCGGTTACTGTTCACCGCCGGCCTGGTCGGCCTGAGTTCGATGGCGTTGATCGCCTGCACCAGCAACACCCCGGAAGCCCAGAAGACCACCGACAGCGCGACCAAGGCCGCCGCCGTGGCCAACGACGCGCCCGGCAAGAAGGTGAAGATCGGGTTCTCCGCGCCGGCTGCCGACCACGGCTGGATGGGTGCGATCACCAAGGCCACGAAGGCCGAGGCCGCGAAGTACCCCGACGTCGAGCTGGTCGTTGCCGAGGGCACCAACGACGTCAACCTGCAGATCAGCCAGGTGGAGACCTTCATCAACCAGAAGGTCGACGCGATCGTGCTGCTGCCGTTCGACGGCGCGGCACTGACGGCGGTGGCCACCAAGGCGATGGACGCCGGGATCACGGTGGTCAACGTCGACCGTGAGTTCGACAGCTCGTTCGCCGCCCGGACCACCATCCTCGGTGACAACCACGGCATGGGCGTGTCCGCCGGCACCTACGTCTGCAACCAGCTCAAGGGCAAGAAGGACGCGGTCGTCGCCGAGATCGCCGGGATCGACTCGCTTCCGCTCACCCAGGCCCGCAGTACGGGGTTCAAGGAGGCGCTCGCCGACTGCGGTCTCAAGGTCAGCAACCGGGTGGCCGCCGAATTCACCGTCGAGTCCGGCGAGAAGGCCGCGGCGAACCTGCTCCAGGCCGCGCCGAAGATCGACGCGATCTGGAACCATGACGACGACCAGGGTGTCGGCGTGATGGCCGCGATCAAGAACTCGGGCCGCAAGGAGTTCTTCGTGGTCGGCGGTGCCGGTTCGGCGAACGTGATGCGCGACATCAAGGCCGGCAACACGCTGGTGAAGGCCACCGTCATCTACCCGTCGACGCAGGGTGCCGACGGCGTCCGGCTGGCCCGCCTGCTGGTGCAGAAGAAGGCTCTCGGCGACCTGGTGGAGGTCGAGGTGCCGCGCACCGTGCAGCTCTACGCTCCGGTCGTCACCAAGGACAACGTCGACCAGTACCTTCCCACTGCCTTCGAGAGCTGAACTGAGGAGTAAAGACGTATGACGAACCTGGGCATCGGCCTGATCGGGTACGCGTTCATGGGCGCGGCTCACTCGCAGGCCTGGCGGAACGCGCCGCGGTTCTTCGACCTGCCGCTGGACCCCGCGATGAACGTGCTGTGCGGCCGCAACGCCGAGGCGGTGCAGCAGGCCGCCAAGAAGCTCGGCTGGAACGAGACCGAGACGGACTGGCGCAACCTGCTGCAGCGCGACGACGTGCAGTTGATCGACATCTGTACGCCGGGGGACAGCCACGCCGAGATCGCCATCGCCGCGCTCGAGGCCGGGAAGCACGTTCTCTGTGAGAAACCGCTCGCCAACACGGTCCCGGAGGCCGAGGCGATGGCGGCCGCGGCGGCCAAGGCGGCCGCGAGCGGGATCAGGTCGATGGTCGGGTTCACCTACCGGCGGGTGCCGGCCATCGCGCTGGCCCGGCAGTTGGTTGCCGAGGGCAAGGTCGGCACCATCCGGCACGTGCGCGCGCAGTACCTGCAGGACTGGATCGTCGACCCCGAGGCACCGCTGTCCTGGCGGCTCGACAAGGAGAAGGCCGGCTCCGGCGCGCTCGGTGACATCGGCGCGCACATCGTCGACCTCACGCAGTACATCACCGGCAACCGGATCGCCGAGGTCAGCGGGCAGCTCGAGACGTTCGTCAAGGAGCGGCCGGTTGCCGCCAGCCACAGCGGCCTGTCCGGTGAAGCGGGCACCGAGCGTGGTCCCGTCACGGTCGACGACGCCGCGATCTTCCTGGCCCGCTTCACCGACGGCGCGTTGGGTGTCTTCGAGGCGACGAGGTTCGCGACCGGACGCAAGAACGCGATCCGGATCGAGATCAACGGCAGCAACGGCAGCCTCGCCTTCGACTTCGAGGACATGAACCTGCTGCACTACTACGACGCCACCGAGCCGGCGGAGACCGCCGGTTTCCGCCGGATCCTGGCCACCGAGCCGGTCCACCCGTACGTCGCGGCCTGGTGGCCGCCCGGGCACCTGCTCGGTTACGAACACGGCTTCACCCACCAAGCGGTCGATCTGGTCAACGCGATTGCCGAGGGCAAGGACCCCGCGCCCTCGTTCGCCGACGGCCTGCAGGTCCAGCGGGTGCTGGCCGCGGTCGAGGACAGTTCGACCTCCCGACAATGGCAGGAGATCCCTGAATGAACTCATACACGCCGGCGAAATCGGACAAGTTCTCCTTCGGCCTGTGGACCGTGGGCTGGGAGGGCGTGGACGTCTTCGGTACTGCGGTCCGTGCGCCGCTGGACCCCGTCCTGGCGGTGGAGAAACTCGCCGAGCTGGGCGCTGCCGCGGTGTCGTTCCACGATGACGACCTGGTTCCCGACGACAGCCGCCGCCAGCAGGTGCTCGAGCGGTTCACCAAGGCGCTGGCCGACACGGGACTCGTCGTGGAGATGGCGACGACGAACCTGTTCAGTCACCCGGTGTTCAAGGACGGCGGCCTGACGGCCAACGACCGCGACGTACGCCGGTACGCCCTGGCGAAGGTGCTCCGTAACATCGACCTGGCCGCCGAGCTCGGCGCGTCGACGTACGTGCTCTGGGGTGGCCGCGAGGGCTCGGAGTCGGGTGGTTCGAAGGACGTGCACGCGGCCCTCGACCGCTACAAGGAGTCCATGGACCTGCTCTGCGCCTACGTCCGCGAGCAGGGCTACAACCTGCGGTTCGCGATCGAGCCGAAGCCGAACGAGCCGCGCGGCGACATCCTGCTGCCGAGCATCGGGCACGCGATCGCGTTCATCAACGGCCTTGACGATCCCGAGCTGGTCGGGATCAACCCCGAGGTCGGCCACGAGCAGATGGCGGGCTTGAACTACGCGCACGGCATCGCCCAGGCGCTGTGGCACGGAAAGCTCTTCCACATCGACCTGAACGGGCAGCACGGCCCCCGGTTCGACCAGGACCTGCGCTTCGGTGCGGGCAATCTGCGTGAGGCGTTCTGGACGGTCGATGTGCTGCAGGGCTCGTCCGGTGGACCAGGCTACGACGGCTACGTGCACTTCGACTACAAGCCGCCGCGGACCGAGGACCTCGACGGCGTCTGGGAGACCGCGCGGGGCTGCATGCGGAACTACCTGATCCTGCGGGAGAAGGTGCAGGCCTTCCGCGCGGACCCCGAGGTCATCGAGGCGGTCGCCGCGGCTCGGGTGGGCGAGTTGTCGCAGCCCACTCTCGGCGCGGGGGAGACCCTCGACGAGTTGCGCAAGGCGACGTACGACCCGGACGCCCTGGGCGCCCGCGGCCTCGGCTTCGAACGGCTGGACCAGCTCGCGATGGACCATCTGCTGGGCGTTCGTCAGTAGTAGATCCCGCGCGGGGCAGAGCACGGGAACGCAGTAGCTGAACAGCAGTACCAGGGCCGACGCCCGGGGACCCGCCCCGGGACCGATGGAGCGCGCACCTTATCCGACCCATGAGGAGCTCCCGATGATCCAGCTACGCAGGCGATTGCACGGCACGGTGATCCGCGCCGTCGTGCTCGCCCTGATCGCCGCACTGGCGATCCCTCTCACTGCGACCCCCGCGCGGGCCCATCCCGGGCACGGCGACGAGACGTTCAACGCGCTGATCTTCAGCAAGACCGCCGGCTTCCGGCACGACTCGATCCCGGCGGGGATCCAGGCGATCAAGGACCTTGCCACCCAGAACGGGTTCACGGTCACCGCGACCGAGGACGCGACGATGTTCAACGACACCGAGCTGGCCAAGTACGAGGTGGTCATCTGGTTGTCGACCACCGGCGACGTGTTGAACGCGGACCAGCAGGCGGCGTTCGAGCGGTACATCCGGGGCGGTGGCGGATACGCCGGGGTGCACGCCGCCTCGGACACGGAGTACGACTGGCCCTGGTACGGGAAGCTGGTCGGCAGCTACTTCGCCAGCCACCCGGCCGGTACGCCGAACGCGAACGTGAAGGTTGAGGACCACGCGCACCCGTCGACAGCGGAGGCGCCGACGACCTGGAACCGCACGGACGAGTGGTACAACTATCAGTCCAACCCGCGCGGCGCCGTGCATGTGCTCGCCTCGATGGACGAGACCTCGTACTCCGGCGGCACGATGGGCGCCGAGCACCCGATCGCGTGGTGCCAGGACTACGACGGCGGCCGCGCCTGGTACACCGGCATGGGCCACACGATCGAGTCGTACGCCGACCCGGTGTTCCGCAAGCACCTGCTGGGCGGCATCAAAACCGCGGCCGGCGTGCAGCCGGCAGACTGCGGCGCGTCGCTGAGCGGCAGCTACCAGAAGGTGACCCTGGACGACAACACCTCCAACCCGATGGAGTTGTCGATCGCCGAGGACGGCCGGGTGTTCTACATCGACCGCAACGGCGCGGTGAAGATCGTCAAGCCGGACGGTTCGGTGGTCACCGCGGGCACGCTGAATGTCTACACCGGCCAGGAGTTCGGCCTGCTCGGCATCGCCCTCGACCCCGCGTTCGCCCAGAACGGGTTCATCTATCTCTACTACTCACCGGCCGGCAGCGACGCGTACGACAAGGTCTCGCGCTTCAAGGTCACCGGTGACACTCTCGACCTGACCAGTGAGAAGCAGGTACTGCGGATCGACACCCAGCGCGAGCAGTGTTGCCACGCGGGTGGCGCGCTGGAATTCGATGGCCAGGGCAACCTTTTCGTTGCCACCGGCGACAACAGCAACCCGTTCGACTCGGACGGCTATTCCCCGCTGGACGAGCGAGCCGGGCGGGCGGCCTGGGACTCGCAGCGCAGCGCGGCGAACAGCAACGTGCTGAACGGCAAGATCCTCCGGATCCACCCGGAGGCTGACGGTACCTACACGATCCCGGCGGGCAACATGTTCGCGGTCGGGACGGCGAAGACGCGGCCCGAGATCTACGCGATGGGCTTCCGGAACCCGTTCCGGATCGGGATCGACCCGACCACGAACCACCTGTTCGTGGCCGACTACGGCCCGGACGCGGGGCAGGTGTCGCCGACACGTGGTCCCGACGGCCGGGTCGAATGGGACATCCTCGACAAGCCTGGCTTCTATGGTTGGCCCTACTGCGTGGGGAACAACACGCCGTACAACGACTACGACTTCGCGACCGGCACCTCGGGTGCGACCTTCGACTGCAACGCGCCGGTGAACAACTCGCCGAACAACACCGGCCTGACTCAGTTGCCGGCGGCGATCCCGGCGAGCCTGTGGATGGGCAAGTCGACCAGTGGTGTGCCGGAGATCGGCGGCAGTGGTGCGCCGATGACGAGCGGCGCCTACAAGTTCAACGCCGACAGCGCTTCCGACCGGAAGTGGCCCGCGTACTTCGACGGCAAGGCGGTGTTCGCGGACTGGAACAACAGCCGGTTGTTCTCGGTGCAGCTGAACGACGACCGCAGCAAGGTCGCCGACGTGTCGAGGATGCTGGAAGGCCTGAACTTCATCCGGCCGCATGCGCTGCAGTTCGGGCCTGATGGAGCGCTCTACGTGATCGAGTGGGGCAGCGGGTTCGGCGGCAACAACGCCGACTCCGGGATCTACCGGATCGACTATGTGCAAGGGAACCGGGCGCCGATCGCGCAGTTCAGCACGGACAAGACGTCCGGCCCGGTGCCGCTGACGGTCGCCTTCGACTCGACCGGCTCGCGCGATCCCGACGGCCAGCCGATCACGCTCGCCTGGGACTTCGACGGCAACGGTACGACGGACAGCACCGAGGCCAAGCCTTCGTACACCTATACCGCGGCCGGTGTCTTCACAGCCAGGCTGACGGTGACCGACAGCGATGGCAGGACGGCTGTCTCCAACCGCACGATCACGGCCGGGAACACCGCACCGACGATCACGGTGGACGCGCCTGTCGACGGCGGGTTCTTCGACTTCGGGGACACGATCCGCTACAAGGTGACCGTCACCGATCCCGAGGACGGCACGGTCGACTGCAACGACGTGATCACCCAGCCGGGGCTCGGACATGACGAGCACGCGCACGGTTACGAGCAGTACCACGGCTGCGAGGGGACCTTTCCGCTGCCGGGTGACGAGGGCCACGTCGGGGCGAACATCTTCGGCATCGTGACTGTCACGTACACCGACAAGGGCGCTCCCGGCACCGGCAAGATCACCACCCAGAAGGTGGTCCAGCTGCAGCCGAAGACCCGCGAGGCGGAGTACTTCAACGAGACCGGTGGCCCGGGGTCGACGCCCGGCGTACAGGTCGAGGACACCGGTGATGTGGCCGGCGGCGGCAAGAACATCGGCTTCATCGAGGACGGCGACTGGTGGGGTTGGAAGCCGACCAACCTGACCGGGATCGACCAGATCCAACTGCGGGCGGCGTCTCCGGATGCCGGCGCGACCGTGCAGGTGCGCACGGGCTCACCGACGACTGGTCCGGTGGTGGCGACCATCCAGGTCACTCCGACCGGGGGATGGCAGACGTACGGCAACTTCACGGCTGCCGTTAGCGGTGCAACGACTGACAGCGGGCCTTTGTACTTCGTGAAGACGACGGGCCAGCTGAACGTCAACTGGGTGAAGTTCATCGGCAAGGGCATCACGGACAACCAGCGTCCGGTGGTCACCACTACCGCCTCCGCTGTCCAGGGCAAGGCTCCGCTGAAGGTCGACTTCACGGCGTCTGCCACGGATCCAGAAGGTGACGTGCCGCTGTCCTACGCGTGGAGCTTCGGCGACGGTTCCACCGGTTCGGGCGCTTCTGTCAGCCACACTTACACCACGTCCGGCACGCACACGGCAGCCGTGACGGTGACGGACGCGCGCGGGGCTGCCGGGACCTCGACCGTTCAGATCAAGGTGGATGCGAGTGCTCCGCCGACTTGTCTGACCGGCCGCTCCGACGGCTTCGATGGTACTGCGGTCAACACCGGCCGCTGGAATTCCATTGTCCGGGGCAATCAGGAACTCGCTGTCAGCAATGGCAACCTGGTGCTCCCGTTGACCGCGACGGACATCTACGGCACGGGCAACACGGGAACGCCGAACATCGTGCTGCAACCGCTCCCGAACGGTGCTTGGCAGGCGACGACGAAGCTGACGCTGACGGCCCGGCTCGCCTACCAGCAGGCGGGGTTGATCGTCTACGGCGACGACGACAACTACGCGAAGATGGTGCTGCAGGGTCGTTCGACCGGATCGGCTTCGGCCGCGGACCGGATCTTCCAGTTCATCCGCGAGGAAGCCGGTGCGCCGCACGAGGTGGCCGCGTCGAACACGGCGAACCTGGGCGCGGCGTACCCGGATACCGTCTGGGTGCGGTTCACCAGCGACGGGGCGAACCTTCGGGCGTCGTACAGCGCTGATGGTGCGACGTTCGTCGAGATGCCGGAGACCAAGCAGTTGGCCGGGATCTCCAACCCGAAGATCGGCGTGTTCGGGCTGGCCAACCGGACCGAAGCGCTGCCGCTGTCGGCTCAGTTCGACTACTTCAGCATCACCCCGGACGACACCGCGGAACTTCCTACGCCGGACGACGAGTTCACCGGTACTGCGCTGGACGCGTGCAGGTGGTCCGCGATCGTGCGGCCCGACCCGACCGCGTACCGGGTGACCGGTGGCGCCGCCGAGATCGACACGAGCAAGGGCGACATCTACCAGGGCACGGCCTCGAACCCGAAGAACCTGCTGCTACAGCCGGCTCCCGACGGTGACTGGACCGTCGAGACGAAGGTGGATGCGTCCTCGTTCAACGAGGCGTACCAGCAGGCGGGGTTGATGGTCTACTCCGACGACGCGAACTACGTGAAGCTGGACTTCCTCACCACCAACGCGGTCGGGGGCGCGGTCTCCCGGGAGATCGAACTGCGCAGTGAGGTCTCCAACGCAATCGTGCAGCCGGCGCCGAATGCCTCGCCGGCACCCACCCAGGGTGTCTGGTATCTGCGGTTGGCGAAGAGCGGCTCGACCTTCACGGGGTCGTACAGCGCGGACGGGGTCACGTGGAAAGCGCTCCCTGCGGTCACCAACACCGCTCTCGCCTCGGCGAGCTTCGGGATCTATGCCTACGGGGCTGACCAGGTCGCATCGAAGACCGCGAAGTTCGACTACTTCAAGATCGTCCGGGACACGGTCGCACCGCAGGTGAACCTGTCGGTGAACCCGTCTGCCCCTTCCGGCCTGGACGGTTGGTGGACCGATGCCGTTGTCGCTACTGCGATGGCGACCGACGACCAACCGGGGCAGGTCTACCTGGAGCAGAAGGTCGGGGACGGCGACTGGACCGAGTACACCGCTCCGTTGACCTTGTCGGCTGACGGGACGCATACAGTCCAGGTCCGGGCCAGTGACACGGCCGGCAACGTCTCCGAGGTCCAGTCCGTGACGGTGAAGGTGGACCGGACCGCGCCCAAGTCGACCGTGTCAGGTCTTGCCAGTGGTGGCCGGCTCGGGGTCGCCTCCGTGCTCGACGTCGCGGCGATGGCCGAGGACGCGCTCTCGGGTGTCGCCGGGGTGACGCTCGCCGTCGACGGGAAACCGCTCTCTCCGGCTGGGAAGCTGGATGGGGTCCTGCTTGGCCTGGGTGCGCATGAGCTGGCCGCGACGGCGAAGGACAAGGCCGGCAACACCTCCGTGACGAAGGTGCCGTTCACCGTCGACACGTCGTACGCGGAGGCCATCAAGCTGGTCGAGCGGTACCGGGTTGCCAAGACGTTGCCGTTGGCAACGGCGACGGTGATGAAGGTCCAGCTCGGCCTGGCCGATCAACAGCAGCGCCGGGGCCGTCCCGCCGTGGCCGCCGCGCACCTGGAGATCTTCCTGGCGCAGGCGCGCTCGGTCCGCGACGTACCGGCCCGCACGCTGCTGACAGCTGTCGGACAAGACCTGAAGAACAGGCTCTGATCCGATGACGTCACCGTGCGAGATCGCATCCTGTCCGACGCGGAGAGGCGTGCAGGAGCTGTCGTTCCCCGGGGTGGTTCGGCCCCTTCCCGGGGAATGGGAGAGCGGTTTCGCACGGTTGGCGGGGGACCGGTTCGCCGGCCCTCGTCCCCGGTGCCGCGGCCAGCGCTCCGGTCGCGGCACCGGGGACACCACCATCACCTCATGGGACCAAGGAGTGGAACGTCATGGCTCGACCGATCACCCTGTTCACCGGCCAGTGGGCCGACCTGCCGTTCGAGGAGGTGGCCCGGCTCGCCTCCGAATGGGGATACGACGGGCTGGAGATCGCCTGCTGGGGTGATCACCTCGACGTCCGCAAGGCGGCGGAGGACGACGCCTACGTGCAGAACCGGCTGGACATCCTGGAGAAATACAACCTGAAGGTCTGGACCATCTCGAACCACCTGCTCGGCCAGGCGGTCTGCGACGACCCGATCGACCAGCGGCACAAGGCGATCCTGCCCACGCACATCTGGGGCGACGGCGATCCCGAGGGCGTGCGACAGCGCGCCGCCGAGGAGATGGGAACCACCGCACGGGCGGCCCGGCGGCTCGGTGTCGACGTGGTCGTCGGGTTCACCGGATCATCGATCTGGAAGACCGTGGCGATGTTCCCGCCGGTGCCGCCGTCGATGATCGAAGCGGGCTACCAGGACTTCGCGGACCGGTGGAACCCGATCCTCGACGTGTTCGACGAGGCCGGCGTGCGGTTCGCGCACGAGGTGCACCCGTCGGAGATCGCCTACGACTACTGGTCGACCACCGCGACCCTCGAGGCGATCGGCCACCGCGAGGCATTCGGGCTGAACTGGGACCCGAGCCACTTCGTCTGGCAGGACCTCGACCCGGTCGGTTTCCTGTGGGACTTCAAGGACCGGATCTACCACGTCGACTGCAAGGACGCCAAGCGCCAGGTCGGCAACGGCCGCAACGGCCGGATGGGCTCCCACCTGGCCTGGGGCGACCCGCGCCGCGGCTGGGACTTCGTCTCGACCGGCCACGGCGACGTCCCGTGGGAGTCGTGCTTCCGGATGCTGAACACGATCGGCTACACCGGCCCGATCTCGGTCGAGTGGGAAGACGCCGGCATGGACCGCCTGGTAGGCGCCGCCGAGGCCCTGCGGTTCGTCCGCTCGCTGGCCTTCGACCCACCCACCGCATCCTTCGACGCCGCGTTCTCCTCCTAATCCGAAGCGACCGGACGAAGTCCCGGATATCAGTGGCCGGGAGGCCGGGGGTCTGCAGAGCAGCGAAATAACCCCCGGCCTCGTACTCGGTGAAGTGCGCGTGCCCGACCGTTTCCAGCAGACGATCGAGTTCGACGCCGTACGACCAGCCGATGGCGTCCAGCTGGTGGTGCTGGGGCTCTGCCCAAGCCTCAGCACCACAGGAGGTTCAACCAGCAGGACGACCACTGGCCGCCGTGTGGAGGGTCACGGGCGCCCGGGCAGCCGGTAGTTGTCCCCGAGAACCTGGCCGCGGTTCGGCTTGTAGAGGTCGAAGCCGCGCGAGTCGCACTGCAGACCACCGTTGATGCAGTGACTCACCAGGGCCGCCAAGGTCGTCGGATCCCACGCGTTGAAGAAGTCGTAGTGCCATGAGTACCCACGCCCGCTGGCCAACCGGATGCCGCTCAGGTCGCCGTCGGCGGGAAACGCGATCTTGAACTCGAGCATCGGCACCGGCACCGGGTGATCCGCCGGGCAGACGCCGTTGACCGGATACGCCATGTGGCTTTTGTGATCGGCGGAGTCCAGGTGGACGCCGTCCCAGCAACTCGGCGCCTGGTAGCGGATGTTGAGTTGGGTCCCGACCGGGCAGTTCGCCGGGAAGTCCCAGTTGTGGAAGCTGTCGCCGCACTCCCAGCCCTCGACGGCGCCGGGCGCGGTTCGGAAGGCATCCTGCGTCGCGGCAGGGCTGCCGACGACGAACCGGATACCGGGTGGGAACGGACGGACAGCCTGGTAGTCGAGGATGCCTGACTTGTAGTAGATGGTCTGCGCCCAGGTCTGGACGACAGGCTGGTCGCCGCGGAACATCGTCGGCCACCAGTACGCCGAGAGGTCGTCGGGGTTGAGGCAGGTGGTTTGGTACGGTCCCGCGGCGTTCAGGGTGTCGAGGGTCGTGCCGGCATTGGTCGTCGTGTTGCCGACGAAGCTGTGCTCGTGCGAGGCCCCCGGCAGGTTGGGGAACACGATCGGGTCGTCGGTCGCGCGGTGATGAACCGTGCAGTTCACCTGGAACTCGTGATGTGTGACCAGATCATCGGCTTCGGCGGATGGACCGATCGCGGCCGTCAACGACGCGGCCAGGGTCAGGGCGGCAAGGCCGCCGGCGGACAGGGCTTTCTTCCTCTTCTTGAACACGGATCTCCTCCTGTCGGGGGATTCCGCGGGGCGGTGGCCATGCTTCGAACTACGGCGGCAGCCCGCGGTGGGGACGCATCGCGGGAGAGCGCTCTCTGAAACAGCCTCATCCGGACCACCCGGAGTGTCAAGGGCTGCTCGGTTCCGGAACCGGCTGAGCGTGTCCAGGCGTTGACAACCAGGCGATCCAGCCGCAACTATCAGCTCGCGAGAGAGCGCTCTCTGATCTCTCGGCCACCGGCAGTCAGGGACGTCCGCGCCGGTCGCTGTGCCGTTCCGCCCCCCACGCACACAGCGAGGAGTACCCGATGAACTTCGCGACACGTCACGACCGGCTGGATCCCCGAAGGCGCAGCCGTCGCGGCCGCTCGGCGATCGCAGCCCTTGCAGCGGCGGCCACCGTGCTGCTCGGCAACGTAGTACTGCTGGCTGAGCCCGCACATGCCGCGACTCTGCTGTCGCAGGGCCGGCCGGTGACAGCTTCGTCAGCCGAAGGTGCCGGCACACCGGCTGCCGCAGCCGTGGACGGCAACCTGAACACCCGTTGGTCCAGCACCTTCAACGATCCCCAGTGGCTTCAGGTGGACCTCGGCTCAGCCGCGGACGTCAGCCAGATCGTGCTGCGCTGGGAGTCGGCGTACGCCACCGGCTACCGCATCGAGGTGTCGGACGACGCGCAGAACTGGAGCCAGGTCTACAGCACCACGACTGGTCATGGTGGCACCGAAACCCTCGCAGTGAACGGCAATGGCCGCTATGTCCGGTTCTACGGCACGCAGCGTGTGGGCGGCTACGGCTACTCCCTGTGGGAGTTCGAGGTGCACGGCACGCCGGGCAGCGGTGGTCCTCCGCAGGGCAACGGCACGGTTCGAGTCGCAGGTGGCCAGGGGAGTTGGCAGCTGCTGGTGAACGGAGCGCCGTACCAGGTGAAGGGGCTGACCTGGGGGCCGCCGGCAACGGAAGCTGCTCAGCGGCTGCCGGAGCTGCGCTCGATCGGCGTCAACACAGTGCGGACGTGGGGCACGGACGCGAGCTCCAAGCTGCTGTTCGATGCAGCAGCGAGCAATGGAATCCGTGTAGTGGCAGGCTTCTGGCTCCAACCTGGTGGTGGGCCCGGCAGCGGTGGGTGCGTCAACTACGTCACCGACACGAACTACAAGGACACCATGCTTGGCGAGATCCGCCGCTGGACCACGGAGTACAAGGACAACCAGGGCGTGCTGCTCTGGGATGTGGGCAACGAGTCTGTGCTCGGCATGCAGAACTGCTTCTCCGGCGCGGAGCTCGAGCAGCAGCGGATCGCCTACGCGACCTTCGTCAATGACGCCGCCAAAGCCATCCACGCGATCGACCCGAACCACCCGGTCACCTCCACGGATGCCTGGACCGGAGCGTGGCCGTACTTCACGCAGTACTCGCCCGACCTCGACCTGCTCGCGGTCAACTCGTACGGACACGTCTGCCAGGTGAAGCAGGACTGGATCGACGGGCATTACACGAAGCCGTACATCCTGACCGAGGGCGGCCCGGCCGGCGAGTGGGAGGTCCCGGACGACGCCAACGGAGTACCGAACGAGCCGACCGACCTTCAGAAGCGGGACGGCTACCTCCAGGCCTGGAACTGCATCACCGCACACGCGGGAGTCGCGCTCGGTGCCACGCTGTTCCACTACGGCACAGAGAACGACTTCGGCGCGGTCTGGTTCAACCTCACACCCGGCGGCGAGAAACGACTCTCGTACTACGCGGTCCGCCAGGCCTACGGTGGTCCGTCGGGCGGGAACACGCCGCCGGTGATCAGCAACATGACGCTCAGCCGTACTACGGATGTGCCGGCCGGCGGGACGATCTCGGTCAACGTCGGCGTCAGTGATCCCGACGGGGACGCGTTGACGCATGAGTTCAAGGTCGGCGGCAAGTACATCGACAACAGTGCGGCTCTGGTGACCACACCGTCCAGCGGCAACGGGCCGTTCACGGTGACTGTGCCGCAGCGGCTCGGGGTGTGGAAGCTGTACGACTACGTCCGCGACGGACACGGCAACGTGGGGATCGAGACCAGGTCGTTCCGCGTGGTCGCGCCCCCTGTTGAGGGCACCGACGTGGCTCGCGGCCGGCCCGCGACGGCCTCGTCGTACCAGCAGGTTGGGAACGGGGCGCCGTACCCGCCGTCGAATGTGACGGACGGGAACAACACGACGCGCTGGGCGAGTGACTGGTCGGATCCGCAGTGGGTGCAGGTCGATCTGGGGCAGGTGACCTCGTTCGACCGGATCCAGCTGATCTGGGAGAGCGCGTTCGCGCGTTCTTACCGGCTCGAGGTTTCCGATGACGGCAACGCCTGGAGACCGCTCTACAGCACCGCTGACGGGAACGGCGACGTCGACGACCTCGCCGTCGGAGGGACCGGTCGGTATGTGCGGCTGACCGGGACCCAGCGAGGGACGGGCTTCGGGTACTCGTTGTTCGAGTTCGGGATCTACCGGCGCTGATCAGTCGGGAGCTGGCGGTCGGCGGACGGCCGGCCGCCAGACCTGTGGACAAAGGACGGAGGGCTGGTCATTGGCAGGGATACGATCCGGTGCCATGAGCTCAAAACCCGCGAAAGGCACGCCCACCTTGGTGGATATCGCCAAGCTGGCCGGTGTTTCGCGGGCGACCGCGTCCCGCGTCATCAACGGAGTCCCCACCGTCGACAAGGCCATGGCCGCGGCCGTCCGGAAGGCGGTGAAGTCCACCGGCTACACACCGAACCCGGCCGCGCGGTCATTGGTCAACGGCAAGGCCGGGTCCATCGCGCTGGTCATTTCGGGGTCGGACGGTTCCGCCGAGCAGGTCTTCGGTGACCCGTTCTTCGGCCGGGTGACCGGTGGGGTGGTGAAATACCTCGGCACCGTGGGGATCCATCCGTCGCTGGTGCTCGCCGACTCTGATCAGGCGCGGACGGACGCGGTGAACTTCGTCCGGCGTGGCAATGCCGACGGTGCGTTGCTCGTCTCCACCCACGCGGACGATCCGTTGCCCGGGCTCTTCGTTGCTGAGGGCATCCCGGCGGTGCTGTTCGCCAGACCGGCGCGACCGGTTCCGATCAGCTTCGTGGACCTGGCTCATGGACGCGGTGCGGCGATGGCGGCCGAGCGACTTGTCGAGCGGGGTTGTCAGCGGGTGGTCACCATCGCGGGTCCGGCCGACCTGCCTGCCGCGCAGGACCGGCTGACCGGGTTCCGGCAGGCGATGGCGCAGTACGGGAAACCGTACGTCCCTGTTGCTGAAGGCAACTTCACGCTGGCGAGCGGAGAGGCGGCGATGGCCACACTGCTGGCGGAGCAACCTGATCTCGACGGCGTCTTCGCGGCCAACGACCTGATGGCCTCGGGGGCTCTCCGGGTGCTGCGTGACCGCGGGCGCTCGGTCCCCGACGACGTGGCCGTGATCGGGTTCGACGACAGCGAGCCGGCCCACGCAGCTCGCCCGCGCCTGACCACCATCGCGCAGCCCATCGAGGAGATGGCGGCCGAGATGTCCCGCATCCTCCTCGACCTCATCGCCGACCCCAGCGCTCCGCCCATCTCGAAGATCTTCGACCCCTACTTGGTCACCAGAGACTCCGCCTGACCTGGCTCGCCGTGTGTCGGCCGGCCGGGACCTGACTCGCCGGTTGGGTTCATGAGTGCAGCTGTCTGGGCTTCGAGGAAGTGGAGGTTGAGTTGGTGAGACCAGCGGTGCACCTCGGTGGCGAGGGCGGCTGAGGCGGCGGGGTTGCCTTCGTCGCGGGCGAGAACGGCAAGGAGCGCCTGCTGGGCGAGGGCGCCGAGGAGATGGCCGATCTTCTGGCGTAGTTCGGTGGAGCGCTCCCACTGGGTGCGGGCCAAGACCAGGTCGCCGACGGTGTGGGCGTGATCGCCGAGGTGGCGCAGCGCCAAGGACTCGAGCAGGTTGTCGCCGCTGCGTTCCCCGAGTTCCAGTGCCGAGGTGTAGTTGGCGAAGGCCTCGGTCGGGAGGCCGCGGACGTTGTCGGCGATCAGGCCCGCATAGAACGCCACGTGGCCGGTTCGCTCATCCGTCGGTGCGCTGAGGCGGAGTTGCTCTGCGCGTTTGGCGAGTGCTTCACCAACGGCTGGGTCGCGGCCATCCGGACCGAAGTGCAGCTCGTGGTCAGCGGCGAACAGCGCAGTGCCGTAGTCCTTGCGGAGCTTCAGGAACCCGAGGTCCCAACTGAGCGTCGGGTCAGGCGCCTCAGAGAGCGCTATCTCGGCGCTCTCGAGCGCGGGCCCGGCGGTGTCACGGCCCTGGGCGAAGTCCTGGTCGACTGCTATCTCCGCGACGGTGATCGCGATGATGGCCCGCTCGGCCGGGTTCTCCGTTTCAGCGGCGGTGAGGAGGCGATCGGCGTCGTCCCAGCGGGCTGCTCGCATCAAGATGGTGCTGGCGTCGACGAGTTCGGAGAGCGGGATCTCGACCATAGAGGTGCCTCGTTTTCGGGGTGAGCTGGTTCGGATGTCAGCGGGAGCGAGTTGGATCTCGACAGAATATTTCGATGTCAAAAGGTTTGACAATTAAGGTTCAGCGGCTGAATAGTTCGGTCGGTGAAGGATTCGGTGACGGACTCGGTCGATGGGCACGTCGAACTCTGGGCTCGTGAGCTGCCCGGGCTCGACCTGCGGGTGGAGGGAATCGCCGTCCGGCTTCAGGCGCTCGCCCGGTATCTCGATCGGAGGCGCGACGCCGTTCTCGCCGGCTATGGGCTGCAGTGGTGGGAGTTCAAGACGCTGCACATGCTCCGCCGGGGAGGTTCGCCGTACCAGGCGACGCCGGGTGAGCTGGCCGTACAGCTGGGGCTTTCACCGGCCGCGTTGACCAATCGGATCGATGCGCTCGAGCGTCGAGGGTATGTGCGACGCGAGCACGATCGCGATGATCGGCGACGAGTGGTGGCGACCTTGACCAAGGCGGGGAGCGAGGTCTGGCAGCGCGGGATCGGCGACATCCAGCGGGTTGAGGAGGAGCTGATCCGGCAGTTGGACCCCAAGTCCCAGGAAGCACTGGAGGGTCTCCTCCGCCGGCTCGTCGTCGCGACGGAGCAGAAGGCGAACTGACGCCCTCGGTCCTCGATGCGACCGGATAGTCGTGCTCGCGATGCGCGACCGGGCTCGTGGTGCGCGACCGGGGCTCGTGGTGCGGCGAGTGCGCGGCTGGGGTCGCCGTGGCGTGATGCCCGGAGACGGATTTTGTCAGGGCCGGGATGTCAAGATCCGTCCGGGGGATCCGATGTACCTGTGAAGGCGCCTGACAGGGGAGCCCGATCAGGAGGACAGAGCAGTGGAACCCGTGAACCTGATGGTGGCGCGAAAGGTCGTGGCTGACGAGGTGCGCCGCTCCGCGGCCGGTCAGGACCGGGAGAAGATCAGGCGAAACGCTCCGTGGAGCGCTCTCTGGCGCAGGGTGACCAGGCGCCGGGCAGCGGTCGAGACGCAGGCGCCATGCCCCCGTCTCGTGTCAGAGTCTCCCGGTGACTGAGGCGACGAACAAGGCAGCCGTCCTGTTGGCGGCGTACGACGACCAACTCCGGGGCGGGAGCGAAGCGGCCGACGTGCCGACGAGTACCGACGGTCCGCTGATCCGGGTGGAGTACCCGAACCGCGGGCTGGTCAGTTACCGCAGTCTCGAGGGTCTCGACGAGGCCGAACTGGACGCGTTGATCGCCCGCCAGCGGGACTACTTCGCGGCGAAGAACCAGCCGGTCGAGTGGAAGACCCGCGGGCACGATCTCCCCAAGGATCTGCCGGAACGGTTGACCGCGGCGGGGTTCGTTCCCGAGGAGCGGGAGACGGTGGTGATCGCGGAGAGCGCCGACATCGTCGAGCGGTTGCGGGGTCGCGGGTCGGTCGATGGCGTCACCATCCGGAGTACCGGCGAGCGAGCCGACTTCGAGCGCATCGCCGCGATGGAGTCGACCGTGTGGGCCATGGACTGGTCCTGGCTCACCGACGATCTCGTGCGCCGTCAGGCCACCGGTCAGACCGACGTCTTCATTGCGGAGGTCGACGGCGAAGTGGTGTCAGCTGCCTGGGCGGTCTACAAGCGCGGGACCGACTTCACCGGTCTGTGGGGTGGTTCGACCCTCGCGGACTGGCGCGGCAAGGGGATCTACAAGGCTCTGGTCGCCGTCCGTGCCGCCCGGGCGGTGGAACTCGGCTACCGCTACCTCCAGGTGGACGCATCGGACGACAGTTCGCCGATCCTGCAGCGCCTCGGGTTCTTGGCCGTCACCACGACTACGCCGTACGTGTACACGCCAGGTAGGTAGCTGATAGACAGCAGGACGTGCTGGGCGGGCTCCGCAAGGCTGAGCTGGTCATGGTCTCGGACGAGGCAACCGTAGGGAGATCGCGCCCGGTCACCGTCTCACCAGCGGGCCGACGAGCAGATGCTCAGCGGGATGAGCGCCGATGATCAGCGGACCCTGGCGAGACTCCTCGGCTCCTGCGCGGCGACCTCGATGGCAAGCGGGACACTAGCTGCCGCGTGGTCGATGTGGTGGGGTGTGTCGAGAACGGGAAAGTGGTTCCGACGTTGCTCGTGAGCGACACCGGAGTGTCGTCGTACACGTCGATCAGGAGGAGCAGGACAGATGAAGTACATGCTGCTGATGCATTCGAACAAGCAGGGCTGGGACGACATGCCCAACACTTGGTCCCAGGAGGACATCGGGGTGATGGTCAAATACATGCGCGAGCTGGACAGCGACCTGGCCGATTCCGGCGAGCTTGTCGAGTCGCGCGGGCTCGCCGGCCCAGACGAGATGAAGACGTTGCGCGCACAGGACGACGGCGAGCCGATCATCACCGACGGGCCGTTCAGCGAGACCAAGGAGGTTTTGGCCGGCTACTGGGTGGTCGACGTCGCGTCCGAGGACCGCATCCGGGAGATCGCTCTCCGCGTTTCCCGAACCCCTGGTCCGGGCGGCCGCCCGCTGAACCAGGCCGTGGAGATCCACCCGGAAGGCGTCGCGCCGGCGTGACATCTCACCGCCGGCCGATGGATTCGTAGAGAGACCGACGCTGGCCGGGTGCTGCGTCTGCCGGAGGGCTTCTGCCTCATCAGCCGCGGCTAGGCCGGACTGCGATCATGCCCGGCCTAGCCGCTGAGATACTTCGGCCATGGATACGAATGCGCGGGCGGACCGGAGTCGGCCAGGTCAGGCGACGCCCAGGACCGAGCCGAGCCATCCCATGGAGTGGGTTCTGCGTTCCGCAGAGCCCTCGGATGTCGAGGTGATCGCGGAACTGCGGGCGACGGTGATGCGTCCGGACCTGCAGCGGTTGGGACGGTTCGATGAGCATCGGGTCCGGCAGCGACTGCGGGATACCTTCTCCCCTCAGCACACGTCGGTCATCGTGGCAGGTGGCGCCTTCGCCGGCTGCGTCACCATGCGCCCGGCGGAGGAAGGGCGGTGGCTGGAGCACTTCTACCTCGTTCCGGGCCTCCAGGGTCGGGGGCTCGGAACGGCCGTGCTGCGAACCCTGCTAGAACGGTCGGACTCCGAGGGCGTTCCGGTTCGCCTGAATGTCCTGCAGGGCAGCGCCGTCCGGCGGCTCTACGAGCGCAACGGGTTCACCGTTGAGGTCCAGGACGCGGTCGACGTCTATATGGTGCGGCGGCCGGGTGCGGTCAGTCGGCGGTTCGGAGTTGCTGGATGACGAGATCGGCGACCGCCGCCATACCGGCTTCGTTCGGGTGGTAGCCCACCCCGCCGCCCGGGCGGAACCCGAAGCCGGTCGTCCACGGCTCGGCCGACCCCACACCGTGGTCGAGGCTGGCCGCTGAAGCGGCCACCAGTTCGGCGCCGGATCTCGCGGCGGCGTTCGCGAAGGCCTGCGCAAGCCCCTCCGCCATCATGACCACACTCGGCAGCTGCTCTTCATTCAGCGGTACGTCGAGCCGCGGCCGGGTGGTCGGCCCGGCCACGGTCAGGTAGTCCACCAGCAGGATCCGGCTTCGGGGAGCGCTCGCCCGGATCCGGTTCACGATCTCGACGAGCCGATCCGCGACCGCGTCGTACTCGGCCTGCTCCCTCAAGTAGCTCACTCGCGCCATGATCCGGTTGCCCAGCCGTTTGGAGAACAGGCCGACCGGCCGAGCCAGGGTGTTCATCGTGCTGCCGCGCAGGAAGATGCCGATGTAGTCGAGGTCGTTGCCCCCGACAGTCACCGTCACCAGTTCGGTATCGGGGCCGACGGCATCGACCTGTGCAGGCGCGTCGCCCTGGGGCTCGGAAAGGATGTTCGCCGTCGTCGCACCGGAATACGTCACGTCGGTCAGGTCGAGGTCGAGTGCCTCGGCGACCAGGTGCGGATAGTTGCGTCCCGAACGCGACGCGGCCTTGTCCAGCTGCGGCTTGATTCCGGGGCCGGCGGCAAAGGAGCTGCCCAAAGAGACATACGAACTTCCAGGTGAGATCACCGGACCGAAGATATCCCGTCCAGCTGTCACGACGAGCAGAACGACTCTACAGAAAAGAGTCACCTAGTCCGACAGCCGTAGTTCGTGATGATGCCTTTCGGCAGGGGCCGCGGAGGGCTGGGTGGTGTGGCCTTGACCAAGAGTGGGGGCCTGGGACAGGTAGTCGGGGCCTTGAACACGTTATTTCGTGTCCGCGGTCCCTGTTTGGTGTTCAAGGTCGCCGCTTCGGGAGTGCTGCGCAGTCCGGGCCTGTCCCCGCAACATCACAAACTCCGGCTGTAGCACTAGGGGTGTCGTCCGGGGTACCGGATTGTCGACGACTCACGACTGGAGGATTCATGGAGAGCAGAGCGAAGGCGGCGGGGCACAGCATTCACCCCGTACTGATCGTCTATCCACTTGGCCTCTTGTCGACGGCCGTGGTTTTCGACCTCCTGAAGTTGATCACGGACCGGCCCGGCTTCGCGGTCTCGGCCGCGTACACGATGGCGGCTGGGCTCATCGGCGGAGTGGTGGCCGGTGTGTTCGGCCTGGTCGACTGGCTGTCGATTCCGTCGGGCACCCGGGCTCGCCGGATCGGCGCGCTGCACGGGCTGACAAATGTCGTCGTCCTCCTGTTGTTCGCTGTCAGCTGGTTCGTCCGCAACGGCAACGAGGACTGGGAACCCGGCTGGTTCTCGATCACGCTGGGTCTCGTCGGGCTGGTTCTCAGTGGGGTTGCCGGCTGGCTGGGTGGCGAACTGGTCGAGCGGTTGGGCGTCGGTGTTCACCACGGTGCCAACCTGGATGCCCCGAGTTCGCTCAGCGGGTGGCGGGCCGATTCGCCGCACTGAGCGGCGAGGGAGACAGCGGTCAGGAGGTCCAGCGGCCGCGGTGGATGAGATC
This sequence comes from Kribbella alba, assembly GCF_039529635.1. Taxonomy (NCBI): domain Bacteria; kingdom Bacillati; phylum Actinomycetota; class Actinomycetes; order Propionibacteriales; family Kribbellaceae; genus Kribbella; species Kribbella alba. The sequence goes on from NZ_BAAANE010000007.1 coordinate 445,721, forward strand.
AGTGTCGACGTCCCAGTAAGGAACCGGCCACCAGTCAGTTGCGAACCATCTGACGTCGACGCACCACATCCTGGAATTCCACCCCCAACGTACCGGCCAACCAGGCCTCGCTCGGGCGTATCGTGCGGCCATGAGAAGGCTGTTCTGCCATCCCGTCGTGCAGGGCCACGGCTGCCGGTTGTTCCCCGATGGATTCAGCGCGGACCTCGAACTGACCGACCTCCGCGGATTCGACGGCGGCGTCACCCTCGCCGAATACCGCACCACGTCCTGAACCTTCCGAGCGACAACGCGTCGTGGTCCGACGTCGAGGGCGGCGTGCGAGTGTGGGCTGTGCAGACGGCATACTCCAGGCGTGAGCGACGTGTTCGGGACTGCGGGTATTCGGGAGCGGGTGCTGGCCGGTTGGCGGGCTGCGCCGGTTCGGTTCAGGGAGGACGCGAACGCCGAGGAGGATCTCGCGCTCGGCGGGTATCTCGACCGGGTGGTCGTCGAGCTGGCCCAGAACGCGGCCGACGCGGCCGCACGAGCGGGCGTTCCGGGACGGGTCCGGTTCTCGTTCCGGGATGCGACCCTGGTCGTCGCGAACACCGGTACGCCGTTGTCGGCCGAGGGAGTCGAGTCGCTCGCTACCCTGCGCGCGTCGGCCAAGCGCGATGAGGCGGACAGCGCTGTCGGGCGGTTCGGCGTCGGATTCTCGGCGGTGCTCGGCGTTACTGACGAACCGGTGATCCTGTCGAGGACCGGTGGTATTCGTTTCTCCCGCGCTGACACGGCCGCAGCTGTTGCCAACCTGGGATCGGCCGAGTTGGAGACCGAGGTTCGCCGGCGCGACGGCCACGTGCCCGCGTTGCGTCTGCCATTCACCGCCGAGGGTGAACCGCCGGAAGGCTACGACACTGCCGTGATCCTTCCGCTTCGCGATGAGGCGGCCGCCGAGTTGGTCCGGCGGTTGCTCGACGAAGCGGATGACGCGTTGCTGCTCGCGTTGCCGGGACTCGAGCGCATCGAGTTCGACGTTGACGGCGCCGTCCGGGTGCTCGCCGATGCCGAGTCGCGCTGGCACGTCCAACGGGCCGCGGGAACGTTCGACGAGGACGACAGAGAGCGCTTGCTCGCGGACCGGCCGACCGAGGAGCGCGCCCGGCCGCACTGGTCCGTGCTCTGGGCTGTCCCACGGGATCCTGCGACCGCGCTGCCGGGCGTGGTTCACGCGCCGACCCCGACGGACGAGCCGTTGTCGCTGTCTGCGTTGCTGTTGGCAACATTCCCGCTTGATCCGGCTCGACGGCATGTTGCCCAAGGCCCGCTGACCGATCGTCTGGTCCAAGAAGCCGCCGTTGCTTATGCGGAGCTGCTGCGGAATCGCGCCGAGCACGGGGCGGACACCCTGCCGCTGGTACCGACGGGCTTGGCCGCGGGTGCGGTCGACCGCGCCTTGCGGGACGCGATCCTGGCAGAGCTCCCCGGCACACCGCTGATCCCCGCTGTCGAGGACAGATCGTTGCTTCGCCCCCGCGATGCCGTAGTGGTCGAGGGCTCCGACGACGCGTTCAATGCCGTGCTGGCGCCGATCGTCCGCGGGCTCGTGCGTTCGGGCCGACACGACCGGACCGCTTTGGACGCGCTGGGGGTACGACGGCTCGATCTTGCTGAGCTGGTCGATCAGCTGGGCGCCGTGGCGGAGGCGAAACCGCCGGAGTGGTGGCGAGACGTCTATGGAGCGCTCTCCGGTATGGTCGCGGATCCCTTGCTGCGCGAGTCGCTCGGGACCTTGCCGGTTCCGCTCGCCGACGGTCGCCTCGTCCGCGGTGTCCGTGGTGTGCTTCTGCCTGGCCACGACCTTCCCGCTGGCGTGTTGGCCACCTTCGGCGAGTACGGCGTACGAGTGGTTCACCCGGAGGCGGTGCATGAATCGCTGGAACGTCTTGGAGCGCTCTCCGCGTCTCCGAGGACGTTGCTCGAGGACAGTGCCGTGAGAGTTGCCGTGGAGCATTCGGCCGAAGCGGATGACCCCGAAGGGATCACCGAAGCAGTGCTCGCCGTCGTCGCCTCGGACCCGGCCCAGGCCGCCGGACTGTGGTGGCTGTCCGACCTCGTACTGCGGGACGCCGATGGCGAGCTGGTTCCGGCGAATGCGCTGGTGGTTCCCGGATCGGAGGCGGAGGCGGTTCTCGACGAGGAAGAGGTGGCGGCGGTCGATCGGGCGCTGCTGGAGCGGTACGGCCTGGAGACACTGGAAGCGGTCGGGGTCCTCAGCACTCTCGGGGCTGTCTCCGCGTCGGATGTCACGCTCGACGAGCTGCCCGAATCACTCGCGGATCTGGACGGCATCGAAGACTGGGCCGATGACATCGCGCCGGACGGTTCGAGGTTCGGCGCGACCGTTGGTGAGCTGTCGGCGGTTCGCGACCTCGACTGGATCACCGATGATGCCTGGCCGCGGGTGTTCGAGCTGCTGGGGTCGTCACCTGAGCTGCGTCGTGCTCTGGTCGGGCAGGTCCGCGTGGTCGGACCGGACGATCGGGCCCACGGAGCGCCGTCGTACACAGCTTGGTGGATCAGAGAGCGCGTTCTCTGCCCGGACGGCGAACCGCTGGCCGGCCGCGCGGATCCTGAGGCCGATCCGGTGCTCGCGAACTTCTTGGACGAGGCGCCGGAGTGGACCGGGCGACTCGACCCGGAGATCCGGACCGCAGTCGGCCTGGTCCGCGAGGTGGCAGACCTCGATTCCGAGGGCGTCGAACTGTTGCTGAGCAGGCTCGCTGATCCGGAGCGGGTGGTGCAAGAGAGCGCGATCTTGCGGCTCTGGAACCAGCTGGGCACGCTGACGGCTTACCCGGCGCAAGCGCCTGATCGAGTCCGGGTGCTCGCCGATGGGGGAGTCACCCGGGTGGTCGGCGCCGGTGAGGCGTTGGTTGCCGACTCGCCGATGTGGTTGGAGCGGACTGACCTCGGTGGTTTCGTCGTCGCGTCCGGCGTCGTCGCGGATGGTCTGGGGGATCTGCTCGACATCCCGATGGCGCAGGAAGTTGCCGCAGGCAAGATCGATGGTGAGGGGACGGCTGCCGACGTACCGCAGATCGTTCGTGAGTTGGTGCCGCAGGTGCCCGACACCTGGTGGGAACACGAGGAGCTCACCGTCGATGACGTCGAGGTGTCCTGGTGGGTGAACGAAGACGGGGAACCGCACGCGGCGACCTTCAACGGTCTCGCCAAGGCGCTGGCGTGGGCAGCCGGTCGCTGGGATCAGCGACACGTGATCCTCGCGATCCTGACCGACCCCACCCGGGCCTCCGAACTCCTCATAGACGCCGCCTTCGACAGCACCCCTACCGACGACCCCAGCTGACCCCAACCCCACGGCTGGGCCATTAGTCGTCGATGGCGCGGCCGAAGGTTATGGCGTTGAGGACGGATCGGGGCGCGAGGGAGCGGTAGTTGGCGTCAGGGCGGGCGCGGGAGACCGTCCCGGAGAAGCTCGCGCGCCTGCACGACTCGTTGCGTCCGAACGCGCGTGGGGCGGGACCCGCGCCTCTTCGGACGCAAGGAGGTGGTGAGTTCGAGCGCGAACGCTCTCGACGTGACGATCTGCAGAAGCCGACGTCCGGCACCGTGCAGTACGGCGGCAAGGACATCTTCAAACTGACCCGGACCGAGTACGACGGGTACCGACGGAACGTGCAGCCGGTGTTCCAGGATCCGTACGCAATCTTCAACCCGTTCTACCGGGTCGACCGGTTGCTCTGGAAGGCCGTCAAGAAGTTCTCGCTGGCCTCGGGGCGGGCGACGGGACTCGCCTTGATCGAGGAGTCCCTGCGGGCGGTCAAGCTGGAACCCGAGCACGTGCTCGGGCGGTATCCGCACCAGCTGTCCGGGGGCCAGCGGCAACGAATCATGTGATGGTGATCAACAAAGGCGTGATCGTGGAGCGCGGTCCGGTGTCGACGGTGATGCACGAGCCGTCGCATCCGTACACGAGCCTCCTGCTGGACTCGATCCCGCAACCAGATCCGGAGCTGCGCTGGAAAGACCGCATCACGGTCGACGAACTCGCGAAGAAACCCGTACTGGACGACTCGACGGAAGGTGCTCCGGTGATCTGAGCACCCCGAACCACGCCGCCGCTCGCCAGGCCATCAGCGGGCGGCGGCGTGCTGTCGAGTCAGGCGGTGATGATGGCGGGGTCGCTGACGCCCGGCTCACCGGTCTCGACGTGGCCGGCGAACCTGCGCAGGAACGCCTTGTCGCCGGCGGCAACAACCGACACGTCGTACCAGCGCTTGCTGTGGTTGAGGTCCACCTTGTACGTCGTGGTGCCACCGGCGCGCAGCTTGAGCCGCTTGGGCCGGCCGTCGTAGGAGTTCGTGATGGTGAAGGTGACCTCGGTGCTGCCGCCGTTGGTCAGCGTGAGGTCGAGGTCGCCGGTGCTGGAGTTGTGCCGCGCCTTCACCTCGGGACCGGCGACCGGCTTGCCCTTGAAGGTGCGCAGGAAGCCGTTCGGGCCGAACACCGTGAGGTCGTAGGCGCCGCTGGAGTACGCCGTGTTCCAGGTGTCAGAGAGCGTTCTCCCCGCTCCCGTGGTGTACGTCCACGGGCCGTCCGTGCGGTTCGCCGAGGTGATCAGGAACTGCCCGGCCGCGCCCGCGCCCGACTCGAAGGTGAGGCGGAACTTGCCCCTGGCAACTGTCGCGCCGTCGACACTCGGTGCATAAGGCAACGGCCTGGTACGCCGCGAGCCGCGCTCCTGGCCCGGGATGCTCCCAACCGCCGGCGGCGTCGGCACGTAGTCGGGGTGACGGACGTGGTCCGGCGGCTGGTACGTCGCCGTGTCCGGCAGGCTGGCCGGCCTCGTCACCTCGGTGCCGAAGTCGAACGCCGAGGACAGGTCGCCGCAGACGGCCCGGCGCCAGGGCGAGATGTTCGGTTCGTGCACGCCGAACCGGCGCTCCATGAACCGGATGATCGAGGTGTGGTCGAACACCTCGGAGCAGGTGTAGCCGCCGGTGCTCCAGGGGGACACCACGATCATCGGTACGCGCTGCCCGAGGCCGTAGGTGCCGGCAGCATACCGGGCGCTGCCGGGGTACAGGTCGGGGCCGACCTCCACGGTGGACAACCCCTGCGAGGCCGACGACGGGGGATAGGGCGGCACCGCGTGATCGAAGAACCCGTCGTTCTCGTCGTAGGTGATGAACAGTGCGGTCTTGCTCCACACCTCCGGGTTCGACGTCAGCGCGTCGAGCACCTGGGAGATGTACCAGGCACCATAGTTCGCGGGCCAGTTCGGGTGCTCCGTGAAGGCTTCCGGCGCGGCGATCCAGGAGATCTGCGGCAGCTTGCCGGTCTTCACGTCCTTGCGAAGGAGGTCGAACAGCCCGTCGCCGTTCTTCGCGTTCGTGCCGGTCCGCGCCTTGTCGTACAGGGGGTTGCCCGGGGCAGCGGTGCGGTACTGGTTGAAGTAGAGCAGCGAGTTGTCGCCGTAGTTGCCGCGGTAGGCGTCGTCGATCCAGCCCCAGCTGCCGGCGGCGTCCAGACCGTCGCCGATGTCCTGGTAGATCTTCCAGGAGACGCCGGCCTTCTCGAGCCGCTCGGGGTAGGTGTTCCAGCCGTAGCCGACCTCGTCGTTGCCGAGCACCGGACCGCCGCCGGTGCCGTCGTTGCCGGTGTAGCCCGTCCACAGGTAGTAACGGTTCGGGTCGGTCGAGCCGATGAACGAGCAGTGGTACGCGTCGCACAGGGTGAACTTGTCGGCCAGCGCGTAGTGGAACGGGATGTCCTCGCGGGTCAGGTAGGCCATCGTGGTGGCGGTCTTGGCCGGCACCCACTGGTCGTACTTGCCGTTGTTGAACGCGCGGTGCCCGTCGGACCAGCCATGTGCGAGGTCCTGGATGAACTGCATCCCGAGGTTGTCGACCTCAGGGCGGAACGGCAGGACCTCGTTGGCTCCGTTCGGCTGGTGCCACACCGACTTGCCGCTGGGCAACGTGACCGGGCGGGGGTCGCCGAAGCCGCGGACGCCTCGCATGGTGCCGAAGTAGTGGTCGAACGAGCGGTTCTCCTGCATCAGGACGACGATGTGCTCGACGTCCTCGATGCTGCCGTACCGTCGATGGGCACCGATGGCGGCGGCCTGCTCGATGCTGTTCGACATCGCGGCGAGGGCGGCGGTGCCACCGGCGAGCTGGAGGAATCTCCGGCGGTTGAGCTCTGGCATGACTGGGCCTCCTCGTAGGGCGGACGGGGTGGAGCGTTCAACACCAGCACTGCATCCGAGGCACCCTAGTCAGAACAGCTGGTGGACGGAATATGAAGTCTGCTGTTCGTATCTCGTAGTTCCGATCGCTGATGTGCGGCCGCGCGGAGGTCGAGCCCCGCCGATTGGGCGGGCGCGGGCGATTGCCCCGGGTGTGGATCGGCGGCAGACTCGAAGGGGTCGCCGCGTGGCCGGCGATGGGGAGGGGCGATGGTCGAGCGGGCGCCCGCCGCGGGCGCCGTCAGTCTGATGGAGCACGAGCGGCTCCTACGCAACTTCGCGGCCCTGAACGAGCAGTTCGAGGCTGCCAACGAGGTCCTGTTCGCAGTCGGCCGGTCGGCCGGGGACCCAGACACCGTCCTGACGACCATCGTCGAGAGCGCACGGCGGCTGTCCCGCTCCCAGGCCGCGCACCTCTATCTGCTCGAGGATGGCCTCTACCGGATGATCAAGGGCATAGGCCTGTCCGAGGAGTCAACCCGGTACATGACCGGCCATCCGGTGCCGAGGGACCGCACCACGCTGGTCGGCCGGGTCGCACTCGACCGCAAAACTCAGCAGATCGCCGATGTACTGGCCGATCCTGACTACGGGCGGCAGGACCTGCAGCGCGTCGCGGGGTTCCGGACCACGATGGGTGCGCCGATGCTGATCGACGACGAGGTCGTCGGTGCGCTGGCGGTATGGCGCAACGAGGTCAGCCCATTCGACGAGCGCGAGCAGGCGATCGTCACCGCGTTCGCGGGCCAGGCGGCGATGGCGATGAACGGCGTCAAACTGGTCCAGCAGTTGGAGAGCCGCGGCGCCGAGCTGGCCCGGAAGGTCGGCGAGTTGGAGGCCCTGCGCGAGGTCGGCGAGGCGGTCAACTCCAGCCTCGACGTGGCGAACATGCTGTCGACGATCGTCAAGCATGCGGTCGAGCTCTCGGCCACCGACGGCGGCTCGATCATGGAGTACTCCGAGGACGAGCACAGTTTCCTGGTGAGAAGCGTCTACCGCACCGAGTCGAGCGTGATCGAACGGCTGCGGACGACCCGGATCCATCTGGACGAGACACTGGTTGGTCGCGCGGCCAAGGTCGGCCGTTCGCTGGCAGTCACCGACCTGGCGACTGTCGAGCGCGATCCCCACCTGCAGGTTCTGTACGACGCCGGCTGGCGGTCGCTGGTCGCAGTACCGCTGCTCCGGGCCGGGCAGATCGTCGGCTGCCTGGTTGTGCGCCGCAAGCGGCCCAGTGAGTTCTCCGACGAGACCCTCGACCTGCTGGAGATGTTCGCCGACCAGTCCGCGCTGGCGCTGCTGAACGCCCAGTTGTATCGCGAGCTCGAGGAGCGCAGCGCCGAGCTAGAGGTGGTCAGCCGGCACAAGTCGGAGTTCCTGGCGAGCATGTCGCACGAACTCCGGACGCCGCTGAACGCCGTACTCGGCTTCTCGGAAGTCCTACTGGAGAAGATGTTCGGCGAGCTGAACGACCGCCAGGAGGAGTACCTGCACGACATCCACAGCTCGGGCAAACACCTGCTGGAGCTGCTCAACGAGATCCTGGATCTGTCGAAGGTCGAAGCCGGCCGGATGAAGCTCGCCTACTCGACCTTCGAGCTGCGGCCGCTGCTGGAGCACACCACCTCGATGTTGCGCGAACGGGCTGCTACGCACGGGATCAGCTTGACCGTCGAGGTGGGTGGCGATGTCGGCGCTATGTACTCCGATGAGCTCCGACTCAAGCAGGTCCTGCTCAACCTGCTGACGAACGCGGTGAAGTTCACACCCGACGGTGGCTCCGTGGTGGCTCGTGCCGTCCGGAACGGGTCCGAGATCGACATCACCGTCACCGATACCGGCATCGGCGTACCGCCGGAGGATCGCGAGCGGATCTTCGAGTCCTTCCAGCAGGGCGGCCGTGGCGCCTCGAAGGAGGAAGGCACCGGGCTGGGTCTCACCCTGTCGCGCCGGATCGTCGAGTTGCTCGGCGGCCGGATGTGGCTCGACAGCGAGGTCGGGGTCGGCAGCACGTTCGGATTCTCGTTGCGCAGCAGGGAGACGGCGCGCCCGGCGGTCGCCACGCGGGAGCCGGTCGGCGACATCGTCATCATCGAGGATGATCGGCCGTCTCTCGACCTGATGACCGCCTACCTGTCGGGTGCGGCGCTGCGGGTGACGTCAGCCGGTGACGGTCAGTCCGGCCTCGACGCGGTACGCCGGGTGCGGCCGGCCGCAGTACTGCTGGACATCCGGCTGCCGGGCATCGACGGGTGGGCGGTCCTGCACGCGCTGAAGGCCGAGGCCGACACAAGGGACATCCCGGTGATCGTCGTGTCGATCATCGACGAGCGTGCACATGGTGCGGAGCTGGGGGCCACCGCCTATCTCGTCAAACCTGTCAGCCGGGACGCGTTGCTCGACGCCCTGGCCGCGGCCGGTGTCCTGCCTGATCGCCTTGAGCAGTTGGGCGACGGAGCGAAACCCGAGGGGGAGCTGTGGTGAGTCCTGGCCGGATCCTGGTCGTCGAAGACAACCCGAAGAACCTCAAGCTGCTCAGGGACGTGCTGCAGTTCAACGGTTACGAGGTGATCGAGGCGACCACGGGTGAAGACGGGGTGCGGCTGGCCGGTGAGGAGTCGCCGGACCTGATCCTGATGGACCTGCAGTTGCCCGGGATCGACGGGGTCGAGGCGTTGCGGCAGATCAGGGCGAGCGACTCCGGCCACGGCGTACCGGTGGTGGCGGTGACGGCGTTCGCGATGAACGACGACCGCGAGCGGGCGTTCGACTCCGGGTTCACCGGGTACGTCGAGAAGCCGATCAACGTTCGCGGCCTTCCCCAGCAGGTGCGGGATTTCCTCAGGCTCGGAGGCGTGACATGACCACCCAGAAGTCCACCGTGCTGGTGGTCGACGACCAGCCGCCGAACGTCAGGCTGCTGGAGGCGATCCTGGCGCCGCGCGGGTACGACGTACGCACCGCTGCTTCCGGCGAGGAGGCCTTGCGGCTTATCGCCGAGGACGACATCGATCTGGTCCTGCTCGACATCGTCATGCCGGGGCTGGACGGGTACGAGGTGTGCCGGCGGATCCGGGAGCAGGTGGACACCGCCTACCTGCCCGTGGTGATGGTGACGGCCAGCGGCGACGAGCAGAAGGTGAAGGCACTCGAGGCCGGCGCGGACGACTTCCTGACCAAGCCGGTCAACAAGAGCGAGTTGCTGGCCCGGGTGGCGTCGCTGGCCCGCATCAAGCGCTACCAGGACACCATCAAGCGGCAGGCCGGCGAGCTGACGGCGTGGAACCAGGAGTTGGAGTCGCGGGTCCAGACCCAGGTGTCACAGCTGCAACGGATGGGCCGGCTGCGGCGGTTCCTCTCACCGCAACTGGCCGAGCTGATCGTCGACTCCGGCGACGAGTCGTTCCTGGAGAGCCACCGGCGCGAGATCGTCGTCGTCTTCTGCGACCTGCGCGGCTTCACCACGTTCGCCGAGGCCAGTGAGCCGGAGGAGGTGATGGGCGTGCTGACGGAGTACCACCAGGCGCTCGGTGACCTGATCTTCCGGTTCGAGGGCACGCTGGAGCGGTTCGCCGGCGACGGGCTGATGGTCTTCTTCAACGATCCGGTCCGCTGCGACGACGGACCACTGCGCGCGATCCGGATGAGCGTGGCGATGCGGACCAGGGTGCGCGGACTAGCCGAGTCTTGGGCAAGGCGGGGGCACGACCTCGGGATGGGGATCGGGATCGCCCAGGGCTACGCCACGCTCGGGAAGATCGGCTTCGACGGGCGCCTCGACTACGCCGCGATCGGCAGCGTGACCAACCTGGCGGCCCGGCTCTGCGCCGACGCGCTGGCCTGGCAGATCCTCGTCACGGAACGCGTGTACGCCGCGGCGGGCCACCTGGCGGTCGGCGAGGACAGCGGCTATCGCGACCTGCGGGGATTCAGCCGGACCGTCCACACCTTCAACATCAAAGGCATCGACAACGCGAGGACGGTTTCATGACCAGCGACCTGCGGACCGGACCCGCCGTACCGAGCATCTTGTCCGCCCTCAGTGCAGAAGACCGCTACCAGCTGTTCGATCGGCTGCAGGCGCGGATGGCCGACGTCTGGGACACGCTGTTGCTCAACTACGACGACGAGTCGGTGGTCGTCATCCCGTCCCTGTCCCTGGATCGGGCGTCGACCGCTGGGACCGGGACCATGATGCAGGCCTACGAAGAGCGGTTCCTCTTCATGCTGGTGCTGCTGCGTCAGCCGAATCTGCGGATGGTCTACGTGACCTCGATGCCGATCGCGCCGGAGATCATCGAGTACTACCTCGGACTGTTGCCCGGCGTCATCCCCAGCCATGCGCGGGCGCGGCTGTCGCTGGTGGCCGTGAACGATGGCACCCCACGCTCGCTGAGCGAGAAGCTGCTCGAGCGGCCACGGCTGCTGCGGCGGATCGCGGCGATGATCCCGAATCGCGCCCGCTCCCATCTGATGCCTTACAACACCACCGATCTCGAACGCGACATCGCGCTCAGCCTGGGCATCCCCATGTACGGCGCTGACCCGCGGCTGGCGGAACTCGGCACCAAGTCCGGGTGCCGTCGCCTGTTCGCCGAAGTCGGGGTGCCCTACCCGCTGGGTGCGGAGAACCTGCACAGCCTGGACGACATCGCGGACGCCGTCGTCGCGATGCGCGCCGAACGGCCCTCGATGGACAGCGCGATCGTGAAGCTCAACGACGGGGTTTCCGGCGAAGGGAACGCCGTGGTCCGGCTGGGCGGGTTGCCTGCCCCGGGGGCGGCGGACGAGAGGGCCGAGGTGATGAACCGCCTTCAGGTGATGGAGCTGGAGTCGCGGACGACGCCGTTCGAGGTCTACCTGGCCAAGTTCGCCGAGGGCGGCGGGATCGTGGAGGAGCGCATCGTCGGCGAGGAACTGCGCAGCCCGAGCGTTCAACTGCGCGTCCTCCCGACCGGAACCGTCGAACTGTTGTCCACGCATGACCAGTTGCTCGGCGGCGCCAGCGGCCAGAGCTACCTGGGTTGCGTGTTCCCCGCCGCTGCCGAGTACGCCCGGCTGATCACGGTTCATGCCGAGAAGATCGGTCAGCGGGTGGCCAGGGAGGGGGCGCTGGGGCGGTTCGCGGTGGACTTCGTGGTGGTGCGCGGAGCAGGCGGCGACTGGACGCCGTACGCGATCGAGCTCAACCTCCGCAAGGGCGGCACCACGCACCCGTTCCTGACGCTGCAGTTCCTCACCGACGGGCGGTACGACCCGGTCACCGCCTTGTTCCTGACCCCGGCCGGCCACGAGAAGCACCTGGTCGCCACCGACCATCTCGAGGCGGAAGTGCTGAAGGGACTGGTGCCGTCCGACCTGTTCGACATCGTCGCGCGGCACGGGCTGCACTTCGACCAGTCGCGTCAGGTCGGTGTTGTCTTCCACATGATGAGCTGCCTGACCGAACGGGGCCGGGTCGGGCTGACAGCCGTCGGAGACACCCCCGACGAGGCCGACCGCCGCTACCGCGATGCATCCCGCATCCTGCTCGAGGAGGCCCAGCTAGCCTTGGGTGAACGTCCGCTACCGGTCTAAGAGGTCGTGTGAAGCGAGTTTGGTACGTCGCGTACGGGTCCAACCTCGCGCTGGAGCGGTTCCGCTGCTACCTGGCCGGCGGACGTCCGCTGGGCGGCGCGCGCGAGTACGCCGGTTGTCGCGACCCGCGGGATCCCGCGCAGATCGTGAGCCTCGAGGTCCCCGGCGGTCTGGTGTTCGCGGGGGAGTCGAGGGTGTGGACCGGCGGAATGGCGTTCTTCGACGCCGAGGCGGCCGGGCAGGTGGCCTGCCGGGCGTATCTGGTGACGACTGATCAGTTCGCGGATGTGGTCGCGCAGGAGATGCGGCGGCCGCCCGGCGGGGAGTTCGCGCGGGCGCTGAGTGAGGCGGCAAGCCGCGTGGAGACGGTGCACGCGATGGGCACGGGGCGGTACGAGACGATCACCCGGGTGGCGGTGCGGAACGGCGTACCGATGTTGACCATGACGCATGGCGACGCCTCGACCCTCGATCCCGCCGCGCCGAGTGCCGCCTACCTGGCCTGGATCGCGGCCGGTCTGCGGGAGTCCCACGGATGGGACGGGGAGCAGATCGCCGGCTATCTGGCCGCGGCGCCGGGTGTGAAGGGTGCTTGGACCCAGGACGAACTCGCGACGATCGCCGCCTGAGGAGGCCCATCCGGAGCCGTAGGTCGAGACAGCGCGTTCGGGTGATGCCGGGATCAGGAGCTGCTCGGACACTGGCGGAGGAGACGTCCTGAGCGAGGAGACCTGAAATGGCTGACCCGCGGGAGTTGATCATCGTCGGTGTCGATCCGGCCTGGAAGCGCAGCCGCGCGCTCGACTGGGCGGTGCACGAGGCGCTGGTCCGGGGACGGCCGTTGCGCGCGATCCATGTCGTCGACGAGGAAGTCCGCAACGACGACGTCTACGACGCTGTGGACATCGACGGCTTCAAGGTCATCCCGCTGAAGATCGACGAGGCGGCCGACCGGCTCATCGAGGAGGTCGGTCAGCACTTGGCGAAGATCGACACCAAGTTGGACCTGAAGGCGGATCTGCGGGCCGGCAAGCCGGTCGAAGTCCTCGTCGAGCTCAGCGGGACTGCCCTGATGCTGGTCCTGGGCAGGCATGGGCACGGCGTCTTCCGCCGTCTCCTGATCGGCTCGACCTCGGACGCGGTCGCCAACAAGGCGAAGGGCCCAGTTGTGGTGATTCCCGACGGTTGGCAGGCGGCTGAGCACGGCGACGAGCCGGTCCTGGTCGGGGTGGACTGGACCGAGCCGAGTGAGGACACGGTTCTGGACTTCGCGCTCGACTTCGCCGCGGTGCACGGCGTACCGCTGCAGCTCGTGGTCGTGTGGGACGCGCCATGGGCGTTCGCCTTCCACAACCCGGCGTCCGAGCAACAGCTCGAGCGATGGCGGGGGCTGGCCGAGCAGCGCGCCCGCGAGCTGACCGAACAGTGGGGAAGCAAGCGCCCGGATGTCGAGGTGCGGTACGAGCTCAGGCGTGGCCATCCGGTGGAGCGACTGGTCGAGGCGGCGGAGGAATCCAAGGCCCAGTTGCTGACCGTCGGTGGCCGACGGCGGAGCCGCGCGTCCGAGTTGATCGGGCTCGGGTCGGTGGCCGACGGCGTTCTGCATCACGCGGCCCGTCCGCTGGCGGTCGTGAACGAGCGTCGCTAGCCCGGCGGGTGTGGGGTCGTGCGGATCCACCACGCGGCGAAGAGCGCGTGCACCACGGAAGTACGCGATCCAGGGATGCCCGCTGACCAGCAGGACGTTTCACCGACCTGACGACTCGTACTGCGGGCCGTGGGCTAGACCGTGACCACGACTTTGCCGCCCGGGTGGCCGTGGCGCAGGAGGCGGACGGCGTCCGCGGCCTCGGCGAGCTGGAAGGTCCTGCCGACGACCGGGGTGAGTTCGCCGTTCTCGATGATCGTGCGGAGGCGGTCGAGATCCGCGGCGTTCTCCTTGACCAGCAGGCCGAGGAGTTTCTGACTGACGAACGGCGTGAGCAGGGCGGCCCGCAGTACGCGATCGAGGCCGCCGTGCAGGCTGCCACCGCCCTCGCCGCCGACGATGACGAGGGTGCCTTCCTGGGCCAGAGAACGCCGGAGAACCTTGAGAGAGCGGTTTCCGGCGGTGTCCAGGATGAAGTCGTAGCGGCCGTCACCGAGGTCCTCACGGGTGTAGTCGACGACCTCGTCGGCTCCGAGCGAGCGGACCAGAGCGAGCTTCGTCGTGCTGCAGACACCGGTGACGTGCGCGCCGAAGGACTTGGCCAGCTGGACCGCGAAGGTCCCGACCCCGCCGGCCGCACCGATGATGAGCGCCCGTTGGCCCTCCTGCAGGCGCTGAAGGCCTTGCAGCGCAGTGGTTCCGGAGATCGGGACGACGGCCGCCTGGTTGAAGGTGAGATTGGCCGGTTTCAGCGCAAGCTTGCTCGGGCGGGCGACGGCATACTCGGCGAACGAGCCGTCGCAGATGCCGAACACCTCGTCGCCGGGCTTGAACTCGGTGACGTTCTTGCCGGCCACCTCGACCCGTCCCGCGACCTCCCGGCCACGCGTCGGAATCTTGGGACCGCGCAGGCCGAAGCCCAGGCGCAGCAGGTATGGCTTGCCTGCCATCAGGTGCCAGGTGCCGATGTCGACGCCTGCAGCCTTCACCCGCAGCAGCACCTCGTCGTCGCCGGCCACCGGTCTGTCGATGTCGGCGAACCGGAGGACCTCGGCTTCGCCGTACGTGGTCTGGATCATTGCCTTCATCGCGTGTCTCCCGGCTACTGGAAACCACCTCGAGCGGTAGCCCGAACGCTCCGGCGAGCTGGAACGCCACCTCAAGGAGGGTGAGGAGCGTTGCCGGCCACACTGCCAGAGATCTGACCCGAGTGTGATGCTCAGAGAATGAGCAGCCGTCTCGATGGGAGAGACTACTGTATACAGTATGTGTTGGAGTGGATAACCTGGCCCGCACTGTCTGAGAACGGAGGGCTCGTTCCCCATGTACACAGTCACCGACCCGGCGACGGGTGAGTTGATCGAAGAAGTCCCGAACTCGACCGACGAACAGGTCCAGGCCGCGATCGACCGCGTCCACCGCGGCTACGCGTCCTGGCGGAGTCGTCCGGTTGCCGAGCGGGCCAGGATCGTGGCGCGAGCGGCGGAGCTTTTCGCCGAGCGGTCCGACGAACTGGCCGCGATCATGACGCTGGAGATGGGCAAGCGGATCAACGAGGGCCGCGGCGAGATCGGCATCGTGGTCGACATCTTCAACTACTACGCCGACAACGGTCCGGCGCTCCTCGCGGACGAGCCGCTGTCGATCAAGGGCGGGGACGCGGTCATCACCAAGGGCCCGATCGGCCCGCTGCTCGGCATCATGCCGTGGAACTTCCCCTGCTACCAGGTCGCCAGATTCGTGGCGCCGAACCTGGTGCTGGGCAACACGATCCTGCTGAAACACGCCTCCATCTGCCCGCGGTCGGCTGCCGCGATCGAGTCCGTACTGCGGGACGCCGGGGTGCCGGAGGACGTGTACGTGAACACGTTCGCGTCTTCGAAGCAGATCCCGGCCATTCTCGCGGACCCGCGGATCCAGGGCGTGTCCCTGACCGGTAGCGAGCAGGCCGGCATCTCGGTCGCCGCCGACGCCGGGAAGAACCTGAAGAAGTCCGTGCTGGAGCTGGGCGGGTCCGATCCGCTGATCGTGCTCGACACCGACGACCTGGACGAGACGGTCAAGGCCGTCGCGACGGCCCGGATGCGCAACTGCGGCCAGTCCTGCAACGCGCCCAAACGGATGATCGTGCTGGCCGACCTCTACGACGACTTCGTCGACCGGCTGACCAAGCGGGTGGCGTCCGTCTATCTACCCGGAGATCCCGCGGACCCCGAGACCAAGCTGCCGCCGCTGGCATCGGTCGCGGCGGCCGACGAGGTTGCCGCGCAGGTCGAGACCGCCGTTCGGCAGGGCGCGACCTTGCGGACAGGCGGGCATCGGATCGAGCCGGGCGCCTACCTGGAGGCCACCGTGCTGACCGACGTGACGCCGCAGATGGATGCGTATTACGAGGAGATCTTCGGCCCGGTCGTCATCGTGTTCCGCGCCGAGACCGAGGAGCAGGCGATCGCGATCGCGAACGACTCGCCGTTCGGCCTGGGCGCCAGTGTGTGGGGGACCGATCCCGAGCGGGGCCGCCGGGTCGCTGAGCAGATCGAGGCCGGCATGGTCTACCTGAACAGCGCCGGCGGTTCGCAGGCCGACCTGCCGTTCGGTGGCATCAAGCGCTCCGGCATGGGCCGCGAGCTCGGCCCGGCGGGGATCGAGGAGTTCATGAACAAGAAGTCCATCCGGCTGTAGTCCTGCTCGCCGACGAGCCGCGGTCATCCCGACTGGATGACCGCGGCTCGACCGCGCTTTAAGGCCACTTTAAGACCCCCGAGGTTCGCTGAGGTCGCCAGCTTCGAGGTAGGGGGAGATCGGCCATGTCAGCCACGGATTCCACCAAGACCAAGTTCGAGCTCAGCCGGCGCCAGGCTCTCGTGGCGTTCGGCCTGGCGGGGGCGGCCGGCGTCGAGGCGGTCAGGGGCACGCCGAGCGCGTTCGCCACCGACCACATCGACGTACCGTCGATCAGCGGACGGGTCGTCGCCATCGGGATTCCCGGTGCCTCGGCCCTCGCTCCGGTCGGCACGTTCCTGCCGGGTGGCCCGATCCATGACAAGCCCGAGCTTGCGGCCTTCACCCAGCCGGGCCGGGTCTGCGACCCGACCAGGATCCTCGTCGGGAGCACCTCGAACTTCGGCGCCCCGAAGGCCAATGCGGACCAGGCGGCGGGCTCGTTCCTCTCCATCGACCCGAGCGGCGCCGACCTCGCAGTACCGGGGCGGTTCGCGGACTCGGGCGGCCAGGCGTCCGCCCTGGGTGGAGCCGTCCAGCTGTACAGCGCGCAGAGCCCGAACTGGCGGAACGGCGTTTACACGCCTGGAGCTGTCACCGCGGATCAGACGGCCGTCGCGAACCCGCTCGGCATGTCGATCAACAATGCCTTCGGGCGGTTCTGGCCTGCCAACGCGCCGTACGGTCTGAACGGCCCCGGCTCGTCGTCGATCGCCGATCCGGACGGTCGTCCACTGAACAACGCGCTCAACCCGAGTACTGGCGGGGTGTACTACGACGGTGTCACCGGCCGTACTCCGACGCAGGTTATCGCCGGCGCGATCGCCAAGGCCGCGGTCGGTACCGCTCTGATCGGCCGATCACCGGATGGCAGCGGGCGAGCGGTCTTCGCTGTCGTGGTTGCCGACGGCAGCGTCGTCCAGGAACACACGGTGAAGGCACTCGACGGCATCGCGCCGCCTGGCACGGTCCAGCCACTCGTTCACCGCTCGTGGGGCCGATCGCGTGTCCCGCTTCCGCGGCTCGGGGTCGTGCTGAACTATGCGCCCGAGCTCATCCTGTACGTGAGCCAACCCTTCGACGATTCGATCAAGGTGATCAGGCTGACGACCGGTGGGCCGCCAGGCAGCGAGGTCTTCATGCCCGCCGGAACTCGGACGATCAGGTCCTCCAGTCTGGATCAGCCGCTCGACCTTGCGCCGGTGCGAATCGAGACGGCGCATCCCGATCGGGCAAGCAACACCACACTGCAGCCGAACACCGACTTCTATGCCTGCAACCGCGGCAACGACACGATTGTCCGGATGCGTCAGGACGGCACGGTCGTGGCCGTCCGTCGGGTTCTGCTGCGGCATCGCTCGCTCGGCTCCGCCCGGCTGAACGGCATCGCGACGTCGACCGACGGATCAAGGATCTGGGTGACCTTTGTCGGCTCACTGCCTGGCGGCCACGATCAGCACGGAGGCGTCCTCGAACTGCCCGCATTCTGAGCGACCGTCGTCGTTGGCGATCGCGAGCCAAGAAAGCTCGACGCCACCGACGCCCGGATGGGCCGGGTTGTGCGACGCTCAGGGAAGGACCGGGGCTCGAGCTGACCGGTTCCGGTGAAGCCGTGTAGACGGAGGGGTGGAGATCGCAGCGACAGTCCAGCCGCCTTGGGGCCTCCGGCGCCGTCTGATCGTGCTCGGTGCGGCGGTGGTCCTCGGCTCGGCCTTTGCTGGATGCCAGGCTGAGCCGACGCCGGCGCCGACGCTGCCGACGCCGCCAACGCTGCCGCCGAGTTCGGCACCGGCCACGGTGGGCAGCAGCCGACCGAGTCCGGCCACGAAGGGGGCTGTGTTGGTCGGAGCGGGCGATATCGGCGTCTGCGGCGAGACAGAGGACGAGGCCACGGCTGCCCTGCTCGACCGGACTCCTGGTGTCGTCTTCACCGCCGGCGACAACGTCTACGACGACGGGTCGGCGAAGGACTTCGGCAGGTGCTTCCAGCCATCGTGGGGCAAGCACCGGGATCGGATCCGCCCCGCGGCGGGCAATCACGACTATCAGACCGGCCATGCACGCGGGTATTTCGACTACTTCGGTGCTGCGGCCGGCGACCCCGGGAAAGGCTATTACTCGTACAACGTCGGTGCGTGGCACCTCGTTGTGCTGAACTCGAACTGCGACGACATCGGCGGCTGCGGAGCCGATTCCGACCAGGTGCGCTGGCTCCGCGCCGACCTGGCCGCCACCCCGACCCGCTGCACCCTGGCGTACTGGCACCACCCGTACTTCACCTCGGGCGACAACCACGAGCCTGCACAGTGGATGCGACCGCTGGTCGAGATCCTGTACCGGGGCGGCGTCGACGTGGTCGTTGCCGCGCACAACCACAACTACGAGCGCTTCGCCCCGCAGACCCCGGACAACGTCCGCGACGACTCGAACGGTCTCCGCGCCTTCGTCGTCGGCACCGGCGGCGCCGGCCTGTACGGCTTCCGCGATCCGGAGCCGAACAGCGAGGTCCGCAACGACGACACCCACGGCGTCATCAAGTTCATGCTGAACCCCACGTCGTACAGCTGGCAGTTCCTGCCCGTCCCCGGCAAGACCTTCACCGACAACGGCACCGACCGCTGCCACTGACACCGGCCGGTACGCCGCCGTGGTACCGCTGATCGACATGCCGCCACTGAGCGCCTCGCCGCCGGCGAATGCGCCGCGCGGGCGTACCCACGAACCAACCACTCGCCACCCAGGCGCTAGGGGTGGAGTGGGCAACGACTGCGGGTCGGAGCGGGGGACATCCACCATGTGCGCCGGGCTCCGCGCGAGCAGGATCTGAGTCATGGCTACTGGGGACAACTGGTAGCGGTTCACGCGGAACGCCGGGTCCGCGTCGGGTGGAGGTGGACGGTCATGACAGTCGTGGCAGAGTTGGCCGGCAGTCCGGCCATCGTGGCTCCCGGACGACTGGTGGCCGGCCGTTACCGGCTTGGAGCGCTCCTCGGGCGCGGTGGTATGGGCCGGGTCTGGCTCGCTGAAGACGAGGTACTGCGCCGTCGCGTCGCCCTGAAGCAGGTGGTCCTGAGCGGCCTGGTCTCCGAGGAGGTCCGTGCGAGTGCGCTCGGCGAGGCGCGGGCCGCCGCGCGGATCGACCACATCGGCGCGGTCCGGATTCACGACTTGGTCGAGGACCCTGACGGAAGCCCCTGGATAGTGATGGAGCTGCTC
Organism: Kribbella alba; assembly: GCF_039529635.1. Lineage (NCBI taxonomy): Bacteria > Bacillati > Actinomycetota > Actinomycetes > Propionibacteriales > Kribbellaceae > Kribbella > Kribbella alba. The sequence continues at coordinate 465,139 of NZ_BAAANE010000007.1, forward strand.
TCAGGGCGAACCCTGGCGGAGGCGCTGGACGCCGGCGGGCCGTTGCCGATCCTCGAGGTGACGAGGATCGCCCTCCGTCTGCTCGATGTGCTGGAGGCGGTACACCGGGAGGGCCTTGTTCATCGCGATGTCAAGCCGTCGAACGTCTTCCTGTGCGACGGCGGGCGTGTGGTGCTGACCGATTTCGGCATCGCCTGCGCCGTCGGCGGCTGTACCCTCCCGCCCGGCGGCCTGGCCGGCAGTCCGGCTTACATGTCGCCGGAGCGTGCCCGCGGCGAGGAGGACGGACCGGCGTCCGATCTGTTCTCGCTCGGCGCGACGCTGTTCGCGGCGGCGGAGGGAAGATCGCCGTTCAGCAAGGGCGACCCGTTCAGCACCCTGGTCGCGGTGGTCGAGGACTCGCCGGGCCCCTTCGTCAACGCCGGTCCGCTGCGGCCCGTCATCGAAGGTCTGCTGGCCAAGAAGCCGCAGTCCCGACCGACCGCCGACCAGGCTCGCCTCGAAGCAGTCGCGCCACGGGGTCAGCGGGTGTACGTGCCGACCAGTCGGCCGCGGGCGATGGCTGATGACTCGATCGCCTTGAGCGCCTGGTTGAGATCCGCTCCGGCTTCGAGTCCCGTCGCCGAGGACAATGCGTAGACGGTGAACCTGTAGTGGTGGGTGCCGCTTGGCGGGCACGGTCCGAAGTACGCCGCCTTGCCGGCCGAGTTGTTCGCCTGGGTGGCGCCGGCCGGCACCGAATTCTCGGCGAGCGAACTGATGCCCGGGTCGAGGTCGAGCAGCACCCAGTGGACGAAGGTGCCGCGCGGCGCGTCCGGGTCGTCGACGACGAGGGCAACCGCCTTCGCCTCCGATGGGACGCCCTGCCAGGCCAACGGGAGCGAGACGTTGTCGCCGTCGCAGCTGTAGCGAGCCGGGATCGGCTGACCGTCCTGGAAGGCCGAACTGGTCACGGTGATGGAGTTGGCTGCGGTCACGGTTGGCTCCTGTCCGGCCTGCGAGTGCGTGTCATCACACCCGGCCAGGCCCATCAGCAGGAACAGCAGCACGGAGTGCAGCACTTGCCGTCGCACGCTCACAGCGTCTCACGATCGCTGCGATTCGGAGGCAGCCCAGCGCCGACTCGTAGTACAGGCCTCGCGGCACCTCGGCGACGTGCGCGGGGTCGATGGGCCGCGGCATCCACCGATCGGGCTATCGCATAGAGTGATCGCAGGCATACACGAACGGACCGGAGGGTAGGCGGCGATGGTCGAAGAAGGCGCCCAGGGCGGCGGGGACACCGCGGTCCCCGGAGTTGATGTGACGAAGCCGAGCATCGCCCGGACCTACGACTATCTCCTGGGTGGCAAGGACAATTTCGCCGTGGACCGGGCCCTCGCGGACAAGTTCATCAAGGATCTGCCGGGCTCTCGAGCCATCGCCTTCGACAACCGTGGCGCACTCATCCGCGCCGTCCGGGAGATCGCGGTGAACACGCCGGTCCGGCAGTTCATCGACCTCGGCAGCGGGCTGCCCACCGCGGACAACGTCCACCAGGTCGCGCAGCGGCACCAGCCCGAGTCGAAGGTGGTGTACGTCGACAACGACCCGGTCGTCCTCGCCCACGGGCGCGCGCTGCTCGCGGAGAACGACCACACGACCGTGTTCCAGGCGGACCTCCGCAACCCGAAGGCGATCTACGACAGCCCGGACACCCGCGCCCTGATCGACTTCGACCAGCCGGTGGCGATCATCCTCAGCGCTGTCCTCCACCACCTCAACGACGAGGAGGACCCGGCGGCGATCGTCCGGTTCTGGTACGACCGGATCCCGTCGGGCAGTTACGTCTTCATCAGCCACTTCCGCAGCGAGGACGACGCGCGCAGCGCCGAGATGCAGGCGCTCCTCCAAGGCTCGCTCGGCCGCGGCCGCTGGCGCACCGACGACGAGATTCTCACCCTCTTCGGCGACGGCCTCACCGTCCTCCCGCCAGGCCTCGTCCCCGCCGCCGAATGGCGCCCCACCGAACCCCCCGACGACCTGACCGAGTGGGAACGCCTGATAGCCGCTGCCCTGGCCGTAAAGCCCTGACCCGCACTCAGTCGAGGGCGAGGCGCGGCGGGTCGTCACCGCGGGGCCATCGTTGCCGCCGCGCAGTGGCCGGTGCGATGTGATCACCTGTAGTTGCTGACTGACTTCGACAGGTCGGCGTGTACTGATAGCTTGTCGGCCACATCAGGTCGGGCGGCATGGCCACTGGGTACAGGCTGTGAGGGGCCTCCCGACGAGCAGTCGAGACTAGCCCAAGGTCTCTTGGAGGAGACGTCGTGGACGGTACCGAGGTAAAGAAGCTCGCCGCACTCGAGGACAAGCATTGGTGGTACCGCGAGCGGCGGGTCTTGCTGGGCCGCGAGTTGGATGCGCTGTCGCGTCGCGGCATCCAGGTCGGTCGGGCCCTCGACATCGGCGCGGCCGGCGGCGGAAATACCCGCGTACTGCGCGATCGCGGCTGGGCCGGGACGGCGTTGGAGTACGGCGCGGAAGGCGCCGAGGTGGCACACCATCGCGGTATCCCGGTGGTCCGCGCCGACGCCACGACGCTTCCGTTCGCCGAGCAGTCTCTCGATCTCGTCGTTGCTTTCGACATCCTCGAGCACATCGGCGACGACAAGAGTGCCAGCGGCGAGATGTTCCGCGTCCTTCGCCCGGGCGGCGTCGCCTTGGTGGCCGTGCCCTGCGACATGGACCTGTGGAGCGAGCACGACGTAGCAGTCGGCCACGTCCGCCGGTACGAGAGACAAGAACTCGTGGACCTGCTGGAATCGTCTGGCTTCACTCTCGAGAGTCTGGGTTCTTGGAATGTGCTGCTTCGACCGGTCGCGGCGAGGCGGCGGAAACGTAGTACAGGCAGCGATTTGACCGAGACCTCATCGCTGGTGAACGCCGGTCTCCGAGCTGTGATCGCCGCGGAGCGGTACCTGCCAGTGGGCGGATTCCCGGGGATTTCTCTGATGGCACGCGTTCGCAGGCCGGCCGGCTGATCGAGGGTCGCGTCCGGGCAAGGGTCAGAGCCAGCCGCGGCGGGCCGCGGTGAGACTGGCCTGAAAGCGCGTCGAGGCGCCGAGCTGATTCATCAGCCGGTGGATGCGCCGTTGGGTGGTCCGCTCGCTCCAGCCCTGGGAGCGAGCGATGGCCGCGTCAGTGAGACCAGCGGCGAGCAGCGTCAGCAGGCAGCGCGTTTCCGGGTCCGGCCGGCTGGCATCGGATCCGGGCGAAAGGTTGCCGACGGCAACTGGCTCGGTGTCCGACACGGCAACGGCCCGCTCCCACTCGGCTTCGAACAGGGACTCCAGCGCGGCGAGCATGGGCGACGGGTGGATCAGATAAGCCGCAGATTGGCCGCCGGCCGCGAGGCTGAAGGGGATGATGGCCACGCGGCTGTCGCTGATCACCAGCTTCAGCGGTAGCTCGGGCCGTACCCGGGCCTTCTCACCCGCTCTGATGCTCGGGCCGATGTCGTTGTGCATGCGCCCCGGCCAGGCCACCGCTTCCTGGTCGTAGATCACCCGGTGGGCAACGCCGTGTCGCTGTCGCTGGAGCTGCAGGTCGAGGTTGCTCCCCGGGCGGTCGACGTACGGCGGCCGGTCGAACGCGCGTACTTCGCGTCGCGCGTCGGCGGTCAAGCGGCCCACCGCAGAGCTGATGTCGTCGCGATCGGTGAGCAACTCGACAGCGACCTCCGGATGCGTGATCCGGGCTGCCTCCCGGTAGGTCTCCATCAGTCGGTGCACCAAGGAGCGTGCCTGGTCGAGGCGGTGTTGCTGCTCATCGATCAGGGCGGCCACCGCAACGTCGGGGACGGTGGCGGAGAAGCGGGGTGGCCGTCCGGCGGTCCGGGTGGCGAGGCCGTCCCTGACCAGAACCGCCAGGAGCCGCCCGACGCCGCTCGGAGTCAGTCCGCAGGCCTTTGCCAACTCGGAGGCGGTGCATCGCGGCCGCCCTACCAAGGTGGTGTAGACGTGCTCTGTTTCCTCCGTAAGACCCAGCACGTTAAGTTCCATGGCTCCTCCGCCGTGCTGGTGGCGACCCTCCGCCACCCGGCGTACTTCGGCCACCAGCATTCCTTGTCTCGCAACTGTCTCGGTTGACATCCTCCCCCAGGGAGCTGGCGGCGCCCTCTGCCTGCCCACCCCTCGAATTGGCCGTTCGACCCGACCCGTCGCCTGCCCGCTTCCGCCCGAAAGGCTTGCCAATGCCCCCCGCGCATCACCGCTACAAACGCCGCGGAGTACCGGGTGGTCGCCGGACGAGTCGACGCCAAGCACAACCGGGCCGCCGTACTGCTGCGCGCCATGGTCGGCAACGCGGATTCGGTTCTCCCCGTCGAGCTGGCCAACGGCACGACCGGAACCCCGATCCTTGCTGACGGCAACGGCAAGACTCAGGCCGGGACCTACAGCCTGCTGGACATCGACCAGTCCACTGGCAACGTGTTCCTGGGCAAGATCGCCACCGCGATCATCTGCCTCGGCGGTGTCCCGCCGGCTCGGGTGGACCTCGACACCGGGACCGTGACTACCTCCGAGTCGGTGTCCGCCTGCGGTCACGGCATCGTCTCGGACGGCGCGGGAACTCTCTACAACCTGGCGGCCGGCTCGGTCAGCACCAAGCTCGCGCCGACCACCACGCTCACGCCGTACGACGAAGCCGGCCAGACCACCGGTAACGGGTTCGCACTGCGCAGGGGCACTCCGTCGTCGCTCGCCGTGGACGGCGTACATCACCTCGCCCTGGTCGTTCTTCGCTCCAGAGGGCACCGTGTACTTCGGTTCACAGCAGGGCGTCGTAGTGGACAACAACGCGACGAGCCAGATCTGGGTCGTCGACCTCACCACAGGACAGCCGATCCGGACCCTGAACGCCTTCATCGTCACCAACCGCGGCGGCCTCCTCCTGCACGGCATCCAGGACCCATCCATCCAACTCGACCCGACCACCCGCACCGCTTGGACCTACAGCCCGGACGGCACCCAGATCCAGCGGTTCTCGTACTGATGACACCTAGCTGACACGCGCGGGACGGGGAGCGGCCACACCGCTCCCCGTCTCGTACTTCGTGTCGGCTACGACGTACCTGGGGGCAGGCTCACCTCGGGCACGATCGGGAGGTCGACCTGGACAGTGGTGCCCTCGTCGATCGGGCTGGGCCGGCACGTTCGTTCGAGCGGTGCGCAGGTCCAGGACGAGCGAGACCAGTCGCTGCTGGAGACCGTCGTGAAGGTCCCGCTCACGGCGGTCTTCTGGCTGTGAACCCGAGCAGGCGCACCAATGCTCCCGTCGGTGAGATGGTCACCGGGACAACTTGCAGCGACGATACAAGACCGGCAGTCACGGGTGAAGCGATGCCGCCGGGGGGACTAACCCAGCGCTGCAGGCCGCTCTACCTGCTAGCAGGTAGAGCGAAGTTCCGGCTAGCGGGCGCACCGGCTTGGCGCTGGCCCCGAAGACAGCGCCACTAGTTGGCAGCGATGCTCGTGCTGTGCGATCCCACCCGGAGGACCTGAAGGCCCGCTTCGAAGCCGAGGCGGTCCCATTGCTGCCTCGCTTGTACGGCGCGGCCAGGGGCCTGACCGGGAATCACGCCGACGCGGAGGATCTCCTGCAGGACACCTACCTGCGAGCCTACCGCGGCTTCTCCGGGTTCCAGCCGGGCACGAACCTGTCCGCCTGGCTGCACCGGATCCTCCGCAACACGTTCATCCAGGGCTACCGCAAGCGCCAGTGCCGACCGCAGACCGTCCCCGAAGACTGGAACCGGAACACCGACCCGGCCCGGCTGGATGTCGGGGAGTCCGCTGAAACCACCGTGGTCGAGCGGATCCCGGACGAGCGGCTCCGGGAGGCGCTGACGTCGCTGCCCGAGCGGTACCGGCGGGTGGTCCTGCTTTGCGACGTCGACGGGTTCAGCTACAAGGAGATCGCCGGGATCGTCGGCGTTCCACTCGGAACGGTGATGTCGCGGCTGCATCGCGGCCGGAAGGCCCTCAGGGAGCGGATGTCTCCACCGGAAGCCGGGGCGGGCCTCGCCGCCTGAGTCCCAGGCCGCTCACCGGATTCCAGCTAGCAGGTAGGGACCGTGGGCGCTGGCGGTGAAGACCCGGGAGGGTCTGGGCGGGGATCGTTGCCGCAGGATCGCCGAGCGGCAGACAGCCGAGGGGAATGATGGTCCATGTCAGAGTCGAAAGCAGTGCAGACCAGGCGGGATGCCCGCGGTGGGACACCACCCACCACGGCAGGCATCCGGCGGCAGGCGGGCTGGTGGCGCAGCGCGGTGATCTACCAGGTCTACGTGCGCAGCTTCCAGGACTCCGACGGCGACGGCGTCGGCGACCTGGCCGGTGTCCGCACCAGGTTGCCGTACCTGCGGAGCCTCGGCGTCGACGGCATCTGGCTCAACCCGTTCTACCCCTCGCCACAGCACGACCACGGGTACGACGTGTCCGACTACTGCGCGGTACACCCCGACTACGGCACGCTCGAGTGCTTCGACCGACTGGTCCGCGATGCTCGCCGGTTGGACCTCAAGGTGATCATCGACATCGTTCCGAACCATTGCTCGATCGAGCACCCGTGGTTCGCCGAGGCGCTGGCCGCCGGTCCCGGCAGCCCGGAACGCGAGCGGTTCCACTTCGCCGGCGGCCGGGGCGAGTACGGCGAGCTGCCGCCGAACAACTGGCGCTCGATCTTCGGCGGATCCGCCTGGCATCGCGTCATCGAACCGGACGGCGTGCCGGGTGAGTGGTACCTGCACAGCTTCGCGCCCGAGCAGGCCGACTTCAACTGGCGCCACCCGGACGTGGCGACGTACTTCGAGCAGGTGCTGCGCTTCTGGTTCGAGCGGGGTGTGGACGGGGTCCGGATCGACGTCGCGCACGGGCTCCACAAGGCTGACGGGTTGCCCGACCACGAGAGCGCGATCGACGACGAGTTCACCGGCGACCCGCTGAACCCGCATGCCTGGAACCAGCCCGAGGTGCACCGGGTGTGGCGCCGGTGGCGGACCATCGCCGAGGGGTACACCGCGCTGACCGGCCGCGAACGCGTGCTGATCGGGGAGGTCGGCGTCCTGGACACCGAACAGCTCGCGCTGTACCAGCGCCCGGACGAACTGCACCAGAACTTCTACTTCGAGTTCCTGCGCGCCCACTGGGACGAGCAGACCTTGTACGACGTGGTGGATCGCGGCCTGGGCACGATCGCCGTCTCCGGTTCGTCGGTCGCCTGGGTGCTGAACAACCACGACATGCCCCGGTCCGTGACCCGGTACGGCGGTGGAGCACCCGGCATCGACGCCGGCGATGTGGACCTCGGCACGATCCGGGCCCGGGCGGCCGCCCTGCTCATGCTCGCGCTGCCGGGTTCGGCGTACGTCTATCAAGGCGAGGAGCTCGGCCTGCCCGAGGTCACCGACCTACCCCTCGAGGTCCTTGCCGACCCGATGTTCCACCGAACCGAAGGTGCTCGGCGCGGCCGGGACGGCTGTCGGGTCCCCCTGCCCTGGGCGGCCGCCCAGGACGGCTTCGGCTTCTCCGCTGCCGATCCCTGGCTGCCCCAGCCCCGCTGGTTCGCTGACCACGCCGTCGACCGGCAGCTGAGCTCGGGTGAGTCGATGCTGCACCTCTACCGGGAGACGCTCGCGTTGCGGCGGCGGCTTCCCGCGCTTGCGGCGAACGAGTTCCGCTGGTTGCGGACCGAGCCCGGCGTACTGGCCTTCACGCGAGGCGATGACTTCGCCTGCGTCGTCAATTGCTCCTCACGGGTCGTCTCTGCGCCAGTGGCCGGCGAACTGCTGCTCGCCAGCCACCAGGAAGCCGGGGACAAGCTCCCGCCGAACAGCGCCGCCTGGTACCTGCTGGCGCCGGAGGCCGAACCGATGTGTGCAGCGGCATGAAAGTCCACCAGACCGGCGGACCTGGCGTCCTTGAGCCCCTCCACTCGGCGCCAGGTCTGCCCCACAACCACCTGGGAGGGTGAGATGCGACAAGTTCGCGTCACGAAGGTCACTCGTACGAAGAGTTCGCGACGGCGGCAGGACGCAGTGCTGCGTGCGCTCCCGCCCGATCTCCGGGATCCCGACGTCGTCAGGGCCAAGCAGTTGCAGCGAGACGGGCAGCGGGGAGGTCGAGCGCGGTGAACTGGCTGCTCCGGGGCGAGTGCGTGGACAAGGACCCCGAGTTGTTCTTCCCGATCGGAAGCAGCGGGCCGGCACGACTGCAGATCGATGATGCCAAGCAGGTGTGCCGCCGCTGCACCGTGGCCGATCTCTGCCTGCAGTGGGCGCTGCAGACCGGCCAGGACGCCGGCGTCTGGGGCGGCCTGTCTGAGGACGAGCGCCGGGCCCTGAAGCGCCGGACCTCGCGCTCGAGAACGCGGCACGAGGCACAGCCCGCGACTTCCCGGCTGTGAGATCCAGGCACGCGAGAGCTGAGGCTGTACTGCGGTCAGAGCAGTAGCAGCACTGCTGCTTCGGCATGTTTGAGGCGGGGCCGCGCTGTGGTGTGCTCGAAGGCATCCTCCAGTGCGCCGTTGGGATAGGCGTCCAGCACGCGTGGGTCGACGTAGCTGCTGCGGCAAACCGCTCGCGTGTTGTTCAGCTTCGCCGCGGCGGCGTCGATAGCCGCGATGACCTTCTTCTTCGCGTCCGCGGCAGTGCGCGGCGGACCTAGCCGGGCGAGCGTCTCGGCTGCGGTCACCGAGCCGCCCCAGGTGCGGAAGTCCTTCGCGGTGTAGACCGCTCCGGTGATCGCGCGCAGATAGTCGTTGACGTCACCGGACCCCACGTCGACCACCCGGCCGTCGTCGTCGACGTACTGGAACAACTCCTGACCTGGCAGTTCATGGCAGGCATGCACCACCGCAGCGAGGCGCGGATCGGTGAGCTGCACCTGCTGCTGTTTGCCCGACTTCGCGCGGAACTCGAACCTGATCGTCGCTGACCCGTCGGTTCGGACGTGCTCGTGCCGCAGCGTGGTCAGCCCGTACGACGAGTTCTGGCGGGCGTACTCCTCGTTCCCGATCCGGATCAGGGTCTCGTCCATCAGCCGCAGCACGGTCGCGAGCACCTTCTCGCGGGGGAGACCGGCCCGCTCGAGGTCGGCGTCGACCCGTCGCCGGAGTTTCGGCAGGCCACGTCCGAACGGGCCCAGCCGGTAGTACTTGGTGCGGTCGCGGACCTCATGCCACCGGGGGTGGTAGCGGTACTGCTTGCGGCCCCGGGCGTCGCGTCCCGTCGCCAGGATATGGCCGTCGGGTACGGGGCTGATCCACACGTCTGTCCACGCCGGCGGGATGCCGATGGCGTCGATCCGCGCGCGTTCGGCGGGGTCCGTGATCAACGTGCCGTCCGGGCGCTTGTACCGCCACCCGTTCCCCGACCGCTGCCGCGTGATCCCCGGCGCCGCGTCGTTCACATACCGCAGCCCCGCGGACTCCGCCTGCTCCACCGGTTCGGCTACCGAAACCATCCCGTGCCGTACCCGGCTCAGCCCCGCGATACACCCCAGGCGGCCCGCGCACAGAAGCCCAGGTCGGCGACCTGGGCTTCTGGGGTTCGGAGTGGGGCTGTCACCAGGTGTTGTTGGAGATGTCCTGGCCGAGGATCACCTGGTCGAAGGTGTTGCTGTCGTTGTCGTCGGTGTACGCGACGGCCACCTCGGCGTACGGCGAGACCGCGACCGTCAACTGCTCCTGGCGCCCGGCGGTGAGCTGGCTGAGTCGCTGGGCCGACAGCCTGCCCGTGTCCGTCCCGTCGGTGCCGAAGCCGCGGACCCAGACATCGAGGTCGGCCGCCTGGACCGTCCAGCCGACGACCGTGTTCGCCTGGTCGTCCAATCCCACTGACGGGTCCTTGCCCCCGGCGGCGACCTCGACATCGGAGAAGCGAGGATTGCCGGCCGAGTCGAAGGTGCGGGTCCATGCGCCCGCAGTACCGGTGTGGTCGGACTCCCAGGCGACGGCGAAGTCGCCGTTGAAGTTGGCGGCCACCGACGCGTGGATCTGTTGCCCGCCTCCGTTGAAGTTCGCCGTACGGCGCGAGAGGGCTACTGCGCCGTTGCTGCGGGCCAACCGGACCAGGCCGACGTTGTAGAACGCGTTGGCGTCGCCGTCCTCGTCCCAGACCACGTCAGCCTCACCGGAGGCCGAGACTGCGACATCCGGGTTGTGGTGCTGACCTGTCGTCTGCGAAGCCGTGACCTCCCAGGCGCGAGTGGTCGGCCCGGTGAACCCGGCCGCCTTGATCATCGCCTGTGCGCCGGTCTGGATGTCCTCCCACACCGCGGTGAAGGCGACCGCGCCACCGGACGGTGCCCCGTCCGGGTCGACGGCCACGCGTGGGTTGATCTGCTGCCCGGTCGAACTGCTGTTGGCGTTGCCAGAGGCGGTGACTGTGCCCGCCGTGTTCACCACCCGGTAGGGGACGTTGTAGAAGCCGTTGCCGTCGGGGTCGTCGGACCACACCACGACGGCGTTGCCCTTGTCGTCCAGGCCTACGTCCGGGCGAAGGTGGCGCCAGCTGGTCACGCCGCTGCTGCCGCCCCCGGACAGCTTGACTTCGTACACCGCGGCGCCGTTGCGGAACAAGCGGAGGTAGATCTCGCTGTGTGCGTTGTCGGTCGCGTCTGTTGTGTCCCGGTCGTCCTCCCAAACCACCGCGACATAGCCGTTGCGGTTGGTCGCGACCGAGGGACCGTCCTGGTCTCCCGTGGCCACGCTGTTGGCGGTCTGCCAGGTCGGTGCCGCTGGGGCGGCAGTCGCGCTGGTGGCGGTGAACCCGAAGGATGACGCGGCCAGCACCGCAAGAGCGAGGACCTTCTTCTTCATCTGCGTTCCCCTCACGCCGGCTGAAGGCCGGGCCGGCCCTCTTCGATCACGAACGACTTCACCGTGGACGCCGCGGCACCGTGCTCCGACACCTTCGCCACGGCGCGGAAATCGGCGTGCAGCTGGGTCGGGCTGATCGCAGTACGGACGTAGCCGCGTCGGTTGTTGTAGAACTTCAGCCACGGGTTGGTGCCGACGTCGGGAATGGCGGTGGCACCGTCACCGTCGCCGCTGGAGGTGACCGAACTGGTGACCAGTTCGCTGCCGATGACGGCCGAACCGGCGTTGTTGTAGTCGGCCACCAGATTGCTCGCCCACGCGCGGTGGACGTCGCCGGTGAGTACGACGGGGTTCCGGACGCCGCGGTCCACCCAGCCCTGCTGGATCCGGGCCCGGGAGGCGCGGTAGCCGTCCCACGAGTCCATGCTCGCGCCGGTGGAGTTGAACCGCCGGGCGAAGAAGACCTGCTGCCCGATGATGTCCCAGGTACCGGTGTGCTGGGCGAGACCGTCGAGAAGCCAACTCTCCTGAGCGTTGCCGGGGAGGCTTCGCGACGCCAGATCCGCGTCCGAGCAGATCTTCCAACCGTCGCCGCAGGCCTGGTCGTTGCGGTACTGCCGGGTGTCGAGCAGGTGGAAGGTGGCGAGGTTTCCCCACCGGAGCCGGCGGAACAGCGGGATGCCGTTGCCGTTGTTCGCCTGGGCCGGCCGCAACGGCATATTCTCGTAGTACGCCTGGTAGGCCTCGGTCCGCCGCGCGGTCCACTGGGCTGCGGTCAGCGCCGGAGTACTGTCCGCGCGCACCATGTTGGCGTAGTTGTTCTCCACCTCGTGGTCGTCCGGTACGACGATCCAGGGCGCGACCGCATGCGCCGCCTGGAGATCCGGGTCGGTCTTGTACTGCGCGTACCGGCGGCGGTAGTCCGCCAGCGTCACGATCTCGGTGGTGCCGGCGTGGAGCCGCGGGCGGCCCGACGTCGCGCCGTACTCGTAGATGTAGTCGCCGAGGTGCAGCACGAGGCCCGGGTTGTCTTCGGCCAACCGCCGGTAAACGGTGAAGTAGCCCTCCTCATAGTGGGAGCAAGACGTGAACGCCATGACCAGGTCGCGTCCGCTGGTGCCGAGTGCCGGGGCGGTGCGGGTTCGGCCGACGCCCGAGAGGTGGCCCTGCGCACGGAAGCGGTAGTAGTAGTCGGAGTCGGCGTTGAGGCCGCCGGCGATGACGTGGACGGAGTGGGCGGTCGCGTAGGTCGCCGTGACGGATCCTGAGGCAACGAGCGTCGTGAAGCGATCGTCGGTGGACACCTGCCAGTCGACGGTCACGTCGGCGTTGGCCATGCCGCCGTGACCATCGGCGTTGAGGGGCGACGGGGCCAGCCTGGTCCACAGCACGACGCTGGACGGGTCGGGTTCACCGGAGGCGATGCCGAGCTGGAACGGATAGGGCACCGCTGCGGTAGCCGCGATGACGGTGGAGCGGACGGGCAGCGCGGTGGCACCGGCTGCGGCCAGTCCGCCGAGGACGAGAGTCCTGCGACTGATGGGTTTCATGGGCCTCACCTTCAGGAATGCTCATGGCGTCAGAGCCCTCACGGAGATGAAGCAGGCGAAAACAGCGGGGAACCTCGAGGGCGGTGGGTTCATGCCCATGGTGGCCGCATTCACGTAAGTTTTCTACGACGCGCCCGTGACAGCTTGCTGCTGCGGCCACACCTTGCCTCGAAGGGACCGAATCATGGATGACCAGGCCTCCTTGCTCACGTCGGAGCAAAGGCTGATCCTCGCCCGGCTGGCGGAGCTGGCCGTCCCGGCAGATGACTTCCCGTCAGCTGCGGACACCGGTGCCGTCGCGTTCGTCGAGCGGGTTGTCACCGTGGATAGGCCCGACTGGGGGCCGCGGGTGATGCGGGCACTAGAGGTAGCCGGGGTTGAACCAGTGCTCGACAAGGTGCTCGCCGACGTCGACGGGGCTTGGCTCGTCCACCTGGTGGTGCAGGGCTTCTACGCCGGGGATGGGCACCTGCCCGGCGCGTACGGCAACCGGCCGCCGGCGTGGACGATGGTGGGTTGGCAACCCGACAGAGCCGGAACCTGGAAGTCGGCCGGGACCGAACTGACGATCACGCCGCGGTCTGCGCTGGGTGATCGCTACGACTGCGTGATCATCGGCTCCGGTGCCGGCGGTGGAGCAGCGGCACAGGTGCTTGCCGAGTCGGGCCGGTCAGTCCTGGTGGTGGAGACTGGTCGCTACCCGTCCACGGCATCGCTGACTCATGATCATCTGCGGAATCCCCGCTCGGTCGCCGGGCTGCCGGCCGTGACCGACCCGGATCCTCAAGGGCGGCCGCGGGTCTCAGTGGTCGACGGCGAGCCGCGGGTGGTCCTGCCGCCGGACGCCGGCTGGAGCAACAACGCGTTCACCGTTGGCGGTGGCACCCGGGTCTATGGCGCGCAAGCCTGGCGGTTCGTCCCGCGCGACTTCGCCATGGCCAGCACGTACGGGGTTCCCGAGGGTAGCGGACTGGCGGACTGGCCGATCAGCTACGCCGACCTGGAGCCGTACTACAGCCTGGCCGAGCAGCGGTTCGGTGTCAGCGGTGGCGGGGTGGACCCGTGGCATGAGGCTCGCTCGATCCCGCTGCCGATGCCCCCGCTGCCGCGCCCTGGTCCCGCACGGCGGCTGGCGGCTGCGGCCGAGCGCCTGGGTTGGGGAACGCTGGACGTGCCGCTGCTCATCAACTCCGTGTCCTACCAAGGTCGGTCCGGCTGCGTGCAATGCGGTCAATGCGTCGGATTCGCCTGCCCGGTGGAGGCCAAGTCCGGCACGCACAACACCGCGTTGCCAGCCGCGCTGGCCACAGGGCGGTGCACGCTGGTCACCGAGACGACAGCCGAGCGGCTGGTCACCGACGGCGGCGGGCGGGTCACCGGGGTCGCGCTGGTCGCGGCCGAGAACGGCCGGAGCTGGCGACGGACGGTCGACTGCGCGGAGGTAGTGGTCGCCGCCGGCGCCACCGAGACCCCGCGACTGCTACTCAACAGCGCGCACGACCGCGAACCCCACGGGCTCGGCAACAATCATGACCAGGTGGGCAGATACCTGCAGGCGCATGTGTACGCGGGAGCAGTCGGATTGTTCGACGACGAGGTGGTCGATCTGGTGGGCCCCGGCGCATCGATCGCGACCTGCGACTTCCGGCACGGCAACGACGCGATCGTGGGTGGCGGCATGCTGGCCAACGAGTTCGTCCCGACCCCGGCCGCCAGCTATGACTACCTCACCGCGGCGGGCCTGATCCCGCCGGCTGGTGCGGCCGGGAAGCAGGCGATGCGGCACGCGGCGCGGCGGATGCTGCGGGTGGTCGGGCCGATCCAGGAGGTGTCGTCGGCGGAATCCAGGGTGGGGGTCGACCGCGGCGTCACTGACCGGTTCGGCAACCCGGTCGCAATGATCAGTGGGTCGATTCACCCCGAGGACGTCCGGGCTCAGGCGTACATGAGTGAGAAGGCCAGGCAGTGGTTGGCCGAGGCAGGTGCAGTCCGCACCGCCGTTGCCGGGGTCAGCAATACCCGGCAGGCCAGTGGGGGCCAGCACCAGGCGGGAAGCTGTCGGATGGGGGACGACCCGGCGCGGTCGGTCACCGATCCGTACGGCCGGGTCTGGGGACACGAGAACGTTCGGATCGCCGACGGCTCGGTGCACGTGACCAACGGGGGAGTGAACCCGGTACTGACCATCCTTGCCGGCTCCCTGCGAATCGCCTCGCACCTCGCCGGCACCCCGCTCTGAGCCGGAGGGGTTCGGCGTGAGCTCAACGGCGCCGTGCGTTCAGGCGACCTTCTGGAGCGCGTAGGCCGGCAGCGGCGCCCCGGGGTCGCAAGAGTCGTGCCGGGGCTGGTAGTCGTCGTCGACCAACTGGTGCGGGGGGATGGGGGAGTGACAGACCGCGCAGATTCGATACGCGAAGTCGTGCAGTATGGGCCGCGCGAAACTGACGACATTCGCTGTGCTTCCGGTGTCGACACTTGTGGTCATGGCCCGCTCCTCTCACCTGCTTCACGGTGCTTCCGCGACAAAACCAGCGTCGCGCTGTCCCCGTGGCACGGCAGCCCGGCCAGCGGCCGTCCGCCAGTGTTGCTGACGGGAGTCCGGGATTGCCGCTGGCAGGTATGCGCCGTCGGGTGAAGACCGCCCGCGCGGTCAGACGCTGCGTAGTACCGAGACGACGATGCCCAGTACTACGGCCCGGTCGCCGTCGATGACCTCGTAGTCGGGGTTGCGCGGTTCGAGGTAGACGTGGCCGTTGCGCCGGCGGTAGACCTTCACGGTCGCTTCGTCGTCGATCATCGCGGCGACGATCTGGCCCGAATGCGCTTCGGTCTGCTGTCGGACTACGACGATGTCGCCGTCGCAGATCGCGGCGTCGATCATCGACTCACCGCGCACGCGCAGCCCGAAGACAGTCCCGCGCCCGGTCAGTCCCCGGGGCAGGGTGAGGGTGTCGTCGACGTGCTCGACCGCCGAGATCGGCGTACCCGCGGCGATATCACCGACCACCGGCACGGTGACCGAGTCGTCGGTGGACGTCCGGGTCGGGGACTCCTGGAGGAACGCCCGCACATCGATCGCGCGCGACACCGTCGAGCTGCGCCGGAGAAACCCCTTCTCCTCCAGACTCGCCAGGTGTTTCGACACCGACGACGATGACCGGAGGCCGACCGCATCGCCGATCTGCCGAGTGCTCGGCGAATACCCGTGTTTGACCACCCAGTCCCCGATCACACCCAGGATCCGCTGCTGACGCGGCGGCAGGCCGGACGTATCCAGGTACTCGAAGGAATCGCTGTAGGTAGTCACCAGCGAAATCGTAGAGGTTGGCCAACCCTGCCTGCGGGTAGGGCGGCTGATCCCGTGATGGGTCTGGGGAGCCGGCCGGCCTCAGCAGGCGGCAAAACTGCTGTACCCCGGCAGCCCCTTGCCGATTCGAAGGCTCGTCCCCTCCTTCTGCATGAACTTTCCGACTGTCCACCGGCTACAGGTCTGGCCGTCGGGACCGTCGGCCGCGTTCTGCGTGCTGACGAAGGACACTGTGGCCAGTAGTCGGCCGTCCGGAGCGGTTCCCAGTTCTTGGACCAGGATCTGTGCGTCGTGGGTCGAGCGGTAGCCGGTGGAGAATTGGCTGCGACTGAGCTTCGCCCGTTCGGCCCGCGTGTGGAGCAGACGGAATCCCGCGTAGTCCCGCGCGTTGATGGCGACGAAGTATTTGCTGAGCAGCGCCACCACGGCGCGTGCCGATGGATGGTTCGAGGCTTGCGGGGCCACCGCGACCGTCGCGTTCCCGGCGTACGGCGTGGAGGTGGCACTCGGCGTGGGGCCGACCGGCACCGTCGGCGTGGTCGGTTCGAACGTCGGCAAGGTGGATTCCTCCGAGAGCGTCGGCGAGGTGTCGAACTCTGTCGGATCCGGGCTCGGAATCGTGGTGCCGCCTGGTGTCGTCACGAAGGTGGTCCCCGCATCGGGCGGTCCCGAGGCACTGCCGCGCTGTCTGAAGAGGGCGTTGGCTCCAACGAGTCCGGCGGCGACGATGACAGCAAGGGCCACGGTGAGAGCGAGGTACCACCCGGCGCCGTGCCCGGACGGTTCGCTGGTCGAATCCTCGGTCCGGGCATCTTCGGCGTCGGGGAATCTGGCCGCACAGGTGGTGCAGAACGTCTCGCCGTCGCCGCGGAGGGTGCCGCATTCGGTGCAGTAGGAAGGCATCGGATCATTCCTCGCAGTGCGGGACCGCAGGTCAGAGGATCGCCGCGACAGCCTGCTCGATGGCCGTGATCGCTGCGGCGACGGAGCTGACCGACCCGGCACCGGTCGCGACGATCTTGAGCCAGCGAAGGACGGAGAGCTTGTCGGGCTCGTCCTCGCCGAGTTCCCGCTCGGCGAGTTCGGCCACGGCGATGGTCTCCTCGGGCCGGTCCAGCTTGTCGGACTCGCCGCGCAACAACTCGAGAAGCTCCGACATTCCGGCTCTGATATCGGGCAGCGAATCGGCCGAACTCGACGAGACATTCGTCGCCCGGGCATCCCTGCCGGCCGCCATCGCCCCCGCAGAAACATTTCCGCCGGTGATGTTGATTCCGTAGTTTTTCTCCATCTGCTGGCTCAGCCCCTTTTCGCGGTAGCGCTGGTGAGTCGTTGCCTGGCGGTGCCCGCCTCTTTCGCCGATCCGGAGGTCGCCCGGGCCCCGGCACCCGCGGCGACACTGCCGGCGATGAGGGATCCGCCCCCGGCGATATAAACTCCGTGGTTCTGGATTGTCGATTGACGCTCGACCAGCTCGGCCGTGTCGATTCCCTTGAGCTCGAAGAACTCCACCAAAGCCTTCAGCAGCCGCTTCTCGAGCACCTTGGCATAGAGGTCCTTGTCGAGCTTCTGGAAGTACCGCTGGTACTGCGGATCGCTCACGGTTTCTCGTGGGCTGATGGGTGCGCCGTAGTTGAAACGCAGTCCGCTGAGGATCTCCCGGCGTTGCCGAGCCATTCGCCGGCCGCCGAAGACCGGACCGAAGAGAAACCGGACAACCGCGCCCGGGGCGCGGAACAGACTCCGCGGCAGCCGCATCAACGAACGCCAGGCGATCCGGGCAGCCTGGCGGGCGGTGGGCTGCGGCAGCAGCCTGTCCACCTCCTGGAACTCGTCTCGCACCGGCGTGAGCAGTGAATGACTGACCTCGACGAAGAGTTCGAGTGGCGTCACCACGAAACGCAGGAAGGTCGACAGGACCAACTGGCCACGCCACCCGCTCACCTCGAAGGTGAGATAGGTCCGCGCGCGATCCTCGGGCACGAGCGTGAGGCTGCGCACCAGGCCGGGATCGACCTGCGCCCTGGGCGCCGACAGCTGCGTCGGGAGGAAGCGGCGATCGCCTCGGATGTCTCGACCGTCGACGAAGATGCGGTCTGTGATCTCCACCTTGGTCGGATGCCCGTCGCGCAGGGCTGCCAGGACGAAGTCATGGATGTCCAGCGCGGTGAACGGTTCGGCCACCCGGCCCTCCGAAGGTCGGTGGATATCCAGGGCGATCGACCAGGCCTGGATGGGTAGCCCGCTGCCGACGAAGGGGCTGTAGGAGCTGTAGACAGTGACATTCGCCCGGCCGAACGCGGCGATCTGCTCCAGCCGCTGCCGCACCTTCGCGCGGTTCGGCACCGAGACCGCGTCAGGCCGGAACACACCCGCCCGGAGATCATGAGCGACGACGCCGTACGTCGCCACCAACGTCTCGCCGACTACGACGACCCAGGTCAGGGCCAGTGTCACCCAGAGCCCGAGCGGCCGCGCGGTCAAGAAGCAGTACAGCGCGAAAAGGATCAGCAAGGTCAGGATCACGTCCCGGACCAGATGCCGGGCGCGGGCGGCCAGAGCGTGCAGCACCACGGGCACGAGGTCCACATCCGGCGACGACGGCGGAGCCTTGTACTCCTGCTCCAGGATCTCGCTGATGACCTCTTCGGCGAGTCGGCTGTCCAAGTGGACCGCGGCGCAGAGGTAGCGGGTGGCGTCGGACGCCTGAGTCCCCGGCTTGACCACTGGTTCTTCTTGCTCGGCGGCGGTCGCACGGGGCCATGACGGCGCCGTATCGACCGGTAAGGCCGCATCGACAACACGCATGGATGTTCCCGAGCCGGCACCGTCGTGCCTGACTTGGCTGGTCGCTCGTCCACATGAGCCGCAGAACGCGGCGCCGGGTCGATTGGTCGCACCACAGGAGTCACACTGCATCTTTGGATCCCGCCCCCTCATACCGTACGGCGATCGGTTCGCCGGAACGCGGATGATTCAGCCGGCTCGGCCGGACCCGACAGGTCATCGGCAGAACCATCCGTGAAATGCAGCCGTCAACCAGCCGTATCGCGCCCCCCGGCGGTGATCGGAAGTGTTTTCCAGCCGCCACCGCCAGCGTCCGGAAACCCCCGGACTAATACGCCAGCATAGGTCTTGATACCTACCGGCACCATGGCTGCGGGCGCCATGGCACGAATAGCCCCGGAAATATTGTCCAGCCTTATCTCATCGCCCCCAATCTTGGGGCTGGAAAAGCAGGCGGGCCGGGGGATCAATCGGCTGTTCTGGGCTCTCCCGGTGGTTCAGGTGCTACGACCGGCGTCGCGGCTTTCGGCCTTTGCCACTTTGGGGAGCGCGGGCGCCTCGCTGCTGGTTCTTGGCGGGCGACTTGGCTGGCGACTTGGCGGGGGAGTTGGCCGGGGATTTGGCGGGTGCGGGGCCCCGGGTGCTGTTGACGGTTCGGCCGCGGACGATGCCGATGAACTGCTCCATCAAGTCGGTGGTCTCCTCCTCCGGCCAGGACAACGCGACGCGCGACTCCGGGGCGTCTACGAGCGGGCGGTAGGTGAGGTCGCGGCGGTGGTGCAGGCGAGCCAGCGACTGCGGTACGACGAGCAGCCCCACTCCCGCCGCGACCAGTTCGACCGCCTCTGCTGTCGTGGCGGGGCGGTCGTCCAGCTGACGCCCGGGCGGCCCTGCCCAGTCGAGGGTGTTGTCGAGAGGGTGCAGCATGAGCTCATCGGCCAGGTCCTCGGCAGTCACCTCTTCCACCGCTGTCACGACGTGGTCCTTGGGGACGACGACCACCGTCGTCTCGGAGTACAGGGGTATCGCGTGCAGGCCCGTCTGGTCGATCGGCAACCGGAGCAGAGCGGCGTCAGCGTCGTGGTTCCGCACCAGGGCGGCGGCCTCCGCGGCCGTGACCTGGATGAGGTCCAGCGGGATCCGCGGCAACCGCTCGTTCCAGCTCCGCACCCACTTGGTGGGCGTCACTCCAGGGACATACCCGAGCCTGAAGGAGGAAGGCGGTACGCCGGGGCCGGTCACCCGGCCAGATTACCGGGCGTGATCGGCGTGGTCGCAGCCGCTCGATACCCTGCTGTCATGATGTCGCAAAAGACTCCCCAGACGATGAAGCCCGCGACGGCGGCGAAGAAGCTGGGCGTGTACCTCGAAGCCACTCCGGCGGAGTTCCAGGAGGGCGTCGTCTCGCGCGACGAGTTGAATGCCCTGCAGGCCGATCCGCCCGAGTGGCTGCGGGAACTGCGCCGTACCGGCCCGCATCCTCGTCCAGTCGTCGCCGCGCGGCTGGGCATCTCCATCAGCGGTCTCGCGCGCGGCGGTGTCACCGAGCCGCTGACCACGGAAGAGATCGACGCCCTGAAGGCCGACAACCCCGACTGGCTGGAGCGCGAGCGCGCGACCCAGGCCGAGGTGCGCAAGGAAGCAGTCCGAATCAAGGAAGAGAACGACCGCCCCCGCACCTGACGGCGAGAGGCCCGACCAGGCCGCCGGCCCGACTGGGGGAGTTCGGCCGAGCGGGATAGTTGAAGAGTGACCGCAGACGAAGGACAGGACCGCGCCGGACCATCGGGTCAGCTGACGATCTCGCCCCGACAGAGCAGACGTGTCCTGGTCAGGGAGGTCTGGCTGGTCCTCGCACTGTCCCTCGGCGCGTCGGCCGTCGCGGCGGTGATCTCCTTCACCGGCGTGCTGACCTCACACCAGTCCCTCAGCAGTCAGACGACGGTGATCGTCGGGTCGCGTGCTCCGGGCCGGCCGTGGCTGGACCTGGCCTGGCAGCTCTTCGCGATACTGACGGCGCTGGTGCCGGTCGCGCTGGTCGCGCACCTGCTGGCGCGAGGTGGCGATTCGCTGCGGACGCTCGGTTTCGATCTGAGTGACCGCCTGCGCGATGTGGCGCGTGGAACGGCTGTGGCTGCCTGCGTCGGCGGGGCCGGCCTGGCCTTGTATCTCGCGGCTCATGCACTGGGTGCGAACCTGACCGTTGATCCGGCACAGCTCCCCGACACCTGGTGGCGGGTACCGGTGCTGGTCGCGGTCGCGGCGCAGAACGCAGTACTCGAGGAGGTCATCGTCCTCGGCTACCTCACCCACCGCCTGGAGCAACTGGGCTGGTCCAGCCGTCGCAGTACTGCGGCAAGCGCACTGCTACGTGGTTCGTACCACCTGTATCAGGGCGTCGGTGGTTTCGCCGGCAACGTGGTGATGGGTGTGATCTTCTGCCACCTCTATCGGAGATGGGGCCGGGTGATGCCGTTGGTGGTGGCGCACACCCTCATCGATGTCGGCGCGTTCGTCGGTGCGACGTACCTCATCGGCAAGGTGGGCTGGCTGCCCGGCTGAGCGAACCGCTCGGGTACCAGTCATTGACCTCGCCTGGCGGCTGCCGGAGACTCGATAGAGCCTGGGGGCCCGGGGGAGCGGCAAGCTAGGGGCGAGGGGTGCGCCATGCCGGACATGGTGAATCAGCGGCAGTTCCAGGACAGGTTCAAGGGGCGGGCGATCGTACTGACCGACCTCCCGCAGGGGCGGCCCAGGGCCATCGCCGAGGAGGTGAACGAAGCGGTCGGCCGCGGCGATGCGACGTTGTACACCAAGGCCGAATACGTCGCGCTGTTCCAGGCGCTGCTCAGAGAGCCGGACTCGCGCGACCCGTCGGGCGGCACGCTGTTGTTGACCACCGCCACCGGTGATCCAACTGTTGCCGGGCTGTCGATGACGCAGTACACGAGGGCCTCCGTCCGTTCCGCAGACTTCTTCGCGGAGCCGATGTACGTCGTCAGCATCAGCGGCTGGCCACGGGACAACCTGAAACCGCAGGACCCGGTGACGGCACCCGACGGCGCCTCGCTGAGGGTGTGGAGGACCGATCCGCACGACGAACGTCACGTTCCACCCGAAGGTGCGTCCGGCACGCTCTTCGCCAGCAGCACCTTCTCCCTTTCGAACAGCGGCAACCGCACGGCGTACGCGCCCAAGCGGTCCTGGAAGATCAACCTCGGCCCGGGCGAGGACGAGGACCGCATCGCCGGCATGACCCGTCTCAATCTCAAGGCGATGTGGAACGACCCGTCGCAGCTGCGCGAAGCCGTCGCATGGAGCATGTTCGCCGGCGCGGCTGTGCCCGCTCCTCGGCACACCTTCGCCAAGCTGGCGCTGAACGGCGACTACAAGGGACTTTTCAGCGTCATCGAGGAGGTCGACCGCGCCTTCCTCAAGAACCACTTCGGCTCCAACGATCGAGGAAATCTCTACAAGGCCTATTGCGGCAACCTCGGCTGCGCCACGCTCGAGTACCGCCGAAACGGTGAGGGGAGCGCCTATCAGGCCGACCCGAGCAACCCCGACGACCCGACATACCGCCTCAAGACCAACGAGGACGACCCGGCCCGCAACACCTACGACGACCTGGCAACGCTCATTCGCACCATCAACGGCGTGGACCTGCCCGGCGGCACGGAGCGGTTCGGCACCGACGCCTTCCGTACTTCGGTGGAGGACCGCCTCAACGTCAAGGCGTTCCTGCGCTGGGCAGGCGTCAACCTGCTGCTGGGCAGTTGGGACAACTACTTCGCGACGCCGGCGAACTACTACCTCTACAACTCCGGCCGGCAGGGTGACGAGGACGGGGCCGTCGCGGATCCGTACTTCACCTTCATCCCCTGGGATTACGACAACAGCCTCGGCATCGACCGGTTCAACACTCAGTGGCAGTACGCCGATCTCCTCGACTGGCCGCCGTCGACCCGTGGATATTGGGCGGTCCAGGGGCACGACGGCGTGTCCCCGATTCCGCTCGTGACGAATTTGTTGGCGAACCACGACTTCGCGCAGTACTACCTGGACCATCTGGAGCACCTCCTCGACACCCGCTTCAACCCGGACGCCGTGAGCCGCGAGCTGGGGATGGGAGCCGGCGACGGGCTCTGGCAACGGATCAGCCAGGCGGCCTACCTGGAGTCCGACTCGCCGTCCGGCAGGCCGTTCACCGAACGGCAGTTCACCAACGACGACGTCTACCGAGCGGGCCACGAACAGCAGGAGTTGCACCAGGACGGGGCGGCGATCCTGGGGATCTACCACTACGTGCGGATGCGCTACGACCGCGCTCGCAGCCAGCTGAAGCAGCTCCGTACCGAGTACCCGGCCGGGGCCAGCGGCGCGTCCTTCCCCGCGGCCGAGGAAACCCTGCCGGCCCGGCGCTGAAGGTGGTCTTCTCAGCGCAAGAACTGCTGCTGGTGCGCGAATCACCACTGGCGGCCCTGCTTCCTACCGGGCATTCCCACCGGTGGGAGGCGTCCGGCGTGCTGGCGCTTGACGGTCGCTTGTACGTCGTGTGCGACGACCTGCGGGCGATCGCCCGGCTTGGGGAGAACCTGCTGCCCACCGACGACGTGGTGACCCTGCCGGACGGACGGGGCCGCGGGTACGAGGATCTCGCCCACGATCCCGCGACCGGTCGCTTCTACCTGCTGGTCGAGTCGCTGCGGCACGGGAGCCGCTGGATGGCCCGCGTCGAGGAGTACGACGCCGATCTCCAGCCGGTGTCGCACGGGTGGCTCGACTTCGACCTGCCGTCGTCGAACAAGGGCATGGAAGGGCTCACGTGCGTTCGCCGCTCCGGAACCACCTACCTGCTCGGCCTCTGCGAAGGAAACTTCTGCGCCGATGGTTCGCGCGGCCGGACACCGGGTGGCGGTCGGATCCAGGTTTTCGAACAGCGCGGCACCGAGTGGGCGCAGGTCGCGTCGGTCCGGCTGCCGTCCACGTTGCCGTTCAGGGACTACAGCGCCCTAGGTGCGAGGAACGAACAGCTGGCGGTGGTTTCACAGGAGTCGTCGGCGCTGTGGGTCGGCAGACTCGAGCCGGGGGAGTGGGCAGTTCGGGACGCCGGCACGCTCTACAGCTTTCCGCGCGACCAGCACGAGAAGGTCGTCTACTGCAACGTGGAAGGCGTCTCCTGGCTCAGCGATCACGACCTGGTGATGGTCTCGGACCGGGCAAAACGGGATGAGCAGCCAGACCGCTGCCGTGTGAAGGAGGCGTCGATCCACGTGTTCGCCCTTCCGGAGGTGGGGCCTCGACCCTCACCATGAACGGGTGACTCTTGAGCCGCCGTCGCGGGGAGGCGAGCCGCCCGGTGTGCGCGGGTTGTTCCAGCAGCGCGTCGCTGGGGACGACGCCCTGTTGCGGCTGGCTTCACTACGTTTCGCCCAGGCGGCGATGCCGGCGGAGTTGTACGCGGACACACCTCGCGATGCCGAGCGCCTGCTGGACTACCTGCCGGATCACGCGACTCGGCCGACCGTCCACCTGAACCGCGGTACAAACCTGCTCGATCCGGACTCGCGAGCGACCATCCTGGCGTTCGTCGACCGGCTGGGCGACCGGGTCTCCGGGCTCATCGTCCACGACAAGCGGGACATGATCGACCGCGTGCCCGACCTGGTCGAAGCTCTGCGAGCAGTGGGTGACCGCACGCAGGGGCCGCACGTCTTCATGGAGTACGCCGCGGGCGCGCCGCTTGACTGGTTCGCCGACGTCGCCCGTCGTGCCCGGAGCTTCGAGCGCGCCGGTGTCTGCGTGGACATCGGCCACGTTGGACTGGCCGAAGTACGCCGCCGACTCGGTACGACGTTGCCGCCGTCGGCGCGCGTGACCGCCGGCGATCCGGGGCTGCAGGATGTCGTCGCCGAGGTTCAAGCGGCGACTCGCGAGGCACTGCCGTCTGTACTCTCCCTGATCAGCGAGCTCGGCCGGCTCGGAGCAACGGTGCACTTCCACCTCCACGACGGGCACCCGGCGATTCCCGGCCTTTCCGACCACTTCAGCTTCCTTACCCGCGTCCCGGTGCCGTTCGAGGTCGACGGTGCCCGCTCGCTGACGCAGATGTTCGGCCCGGCGGGGTTGGCGGCGATCCTGCACGAGGCAACCAGCCGGATCACGCCGGACCGGCTGTCCCTCACGCTCGAGATCCACCAGGCGGAAGGTCGGCTTCCACTGGACCCCGAGGCGCAAGAGCTCTTCGCGCACTGGCGAGACCGCACGAACGCCGAGCGCCTGAACTACTGGCTGTCAGTCGTCACCAGCAACCACGTACTCGCCACGTCGTACCTCAGCAAGCTCGCACCCCGGGCAAGTGGCGGCGTCAAGCAGCGTGACGAGAGGCTCTGACCCTCGCTGCGTTCGCGGTGGCGTGGAAGGCGGAGGCCTTGCGGCGGAAGAGGAGCGCCGTGATGAGCGTTCCGAAGGCGAAGAAGCCGGCCGCCCACCAGTAGGCGGTTGAGTAGCTGTGCAGCGTGGCGTCAGCCGCGACGACCGGGTCGGTCTGATGCTGCCGGATGTAGAGGGTAGCGGCGCTTGCGGCCAGGGTGTTCAGCAATGCAGTGCTGATCGAACCACCGATCTGCTGGGCGGTGTTCGCCGTCGCCGACGCGACACCCTGGTCACTCATCTGTACGCCGAGTGTCGCCTGACTGATTGCCGCTGGCATCGACATGCCGATGCCCGCGCCGATCAGGAGTAGCGGAGGCAGGACATGTTGCGGGTAGTTGCTGTGTAGTCCTAAGCGGGTCAGCAAGGCCATACCGCACGCTGCCAGCAGCATGCCGACAGGTACGACGACCTTCGGGCCGAGCTTGGGCACCAGCCAGTTGGTGGACAGTTGCGCAAGCACCATCACCATGCCGACCATCGGCAGGAATGCGACGCCGTTCTTGAGCGGGGAGTAGCCCAACGTCCCTTGCAGGTAATAGGTGAGGAAGAGGAAGACACCGAACATCCCGGCCGATGAGATCAGCGCAGCGGACAGCGCGGCGCCGCGGTTGCGGTCGGCCAGCACACGCAGCGGCAGCAAGGGATGAATGGCGCGTGCCTGCCAGCCGACGAACGCGACCAGCAGCACGGTGCCGGCAGCCAGGAAGCCCCAGGTCGTCCAACTGCTCCACGGGTTTGTCTCCGCGTTAGCGAAGCCGTACACGACGCAGAACAAGCCGCCCGAGACGAACAGGACGCCAGGGATGTCCAGCTTGGGCCGCTGCGCCGGTACCGACCGGTCGAGGAACACGATCGCACTGGCCAGTGCGACGACCGCGATGAAGTCGTTGACGTACAGCGTCCAGCGCCAGTCCAGATACTCCGTGAGCACGCCGCCGAGCACGAGGCCGATGGCGGCGCCGGATCCGGCGACGGCGCCGTAGACTCCGAACGCCTTGGCACGTTCCTTGGGGTCGGTGAAGGTCGTGGTCAGCAACGACAGAGCCGTTGGGGCGAGCAGCGCCGCGAAGCCGCCCTGGACCGCGCGTGCGACGACCAGCATGGTGAAGGTGGTGGCCGCGCCGCCGATCGCCGACGCGGCAGCGAAGCCGATGATGCCGACGATGAACGTCCGCTTCCGCCCGAACAGGTCAGCGAGGCGCCCGCCAAGCAGCAGCAGGCTACCGAACGCCAGCGAGTAGGCGGTGACGACCCATTGCCGCCCGTCATTGTTGAAGTGCAGGGCCTGCTGGGCGGACGGCAGCGCAATGCTCACGATGGTCGCGTCGAGCACCACCATCAGATAGGCGAGGCTGATCACACCCAGCGCCCACCACCGATGCCTGGGCCCCACCCCAAAGGCCTTGCGGGGCAACCCGGGGCGGGTGCGATCGACGTGCGCGGCAGCCCGACTCGATGACATATCCCGACCATCGCACCGTGCACACCTCCCGTCATCGAAGCCAGCAGGCGGCCCCCATCCCTCCTGACCGCACCCTCACCTTCCCGCTAGCGCCCATCCGCCGGTGGCGGCGAGCTGGTTGAAGTACGGCGCCTTCGTGTTGCCGATGATCGAGCTCGCAGAGGTGTTCTCGAACCCGCCGCTGACGTCGAGCACGCCACGACTTCACGGCTGAGGGCTCTTGACGCCTCCCTTGACGACCTTGGCGGTCGGAGGTACGAACCGTCGGAGTGGCATGCCTTTCAGAGCACTTCGCATCGCGCTCTGCCACAGCGGCCCGGCTGTGCCGGAGCCGGTCGGATCGGAGATGTCCCGGCCATCGAGGGTATGGCCGTATTTGAGGTTCGTGTACGGAAGGTTCGCATCGGCGACCACGGCGGCCGCCGCGAGGTTCGGTGTGTAGCCGGCGTACCAGACGGCCAGGTTGTCCTGGATGGTCCCGGTCTTGCCGGCCAGATCCCAATTGCCGAAGTTGAGTCGTCCGCCGGTGCCGCCGGGCTCCATCACGGCGCTGAGTACGCGGTTGACTCCGTCGGCCACTTGCGGCGCGATGGCCTGCCGGCACTCGGTGCCCGGCGTCTTGATCGGCCTGCGTGCCTTGTCCTGGACGGAGGTGATGACGACGGGTCGACAGTACTTGCCGCGGGCCGCGAAGGTCGCGTACGCGTTCGAAAGCATCAACGGCGTCACGTAGCCGACGCCCAGGGTGAACGACACGACCTGCTGGAGCGGCTCGAGGGTCTGCGCGTCGTACATGCCCAGGTTGCGCGCGATCGTGGCCGGCGCGCAGAGACCGGTTCGCTGGGAGAGTTGGAGGAAGTACGTGTTCGTCGACGCTCTGGCGGCCTCGATCAGCGTGAGGTTGCCGCTTCGGGTCGAGTTCTTCGGGTGATAGTCCGGATCCCGCGTCCAACCCCTGCAGGTCCTGAACCTCTTGCCGCTGAGGTCGATCCGGGCGGGTGAATTGATCCGGTAGGACAGCGGAAAGCCCTTCTGGATCGCGGCCGCGATCGTGAAGGCCTTCATCGTCGAACCGTTCTGGAACCCGCCGTACCCCCCGGCGTACGACTTCTCGACGTTGAGGTTGTAGTAGGTGTGGTTCTTGCTGCTGCCGTACGGCTTGCTCTGCACCATCGCCTTCACCATGCCAGTGCCGGGCTCGACGATCGTGATCGCGGCGATGGCGGTGTCGCTGATCCTGCTGTGCTGCCTGATCGACGCCTGCGCGGCGGCCTGGATCCGTGGGTCCAGCGACGTCCTCACGGTGAGCCCGCCGGTCTTCAGATAGTGGTCCCGCTCCTTGGTGGTCGTTCCCAGGGCCGGGTTGTCCAGGAGCTTGGACACGACGTACTCGCAGTAGAACGGGTAGCGCGAATTGGCGCAGCCGTTCGGGACCTTGTGAATCTTCTTCTGGTCGATCACCGGTGCCTTGATCGCGTCGGCGGCCTGTTTCGCGGTGATCAGGTCGAGTGCCAGCATCCTGCGGATCACCAGGTCCCGACGGTCCTTGGCCCGCTTCAGGTCGTTTGTCGGGTCGTAGCCCGTCGGGTTCTTCACCAGACCGGCAAGCATCGCGGCCTGCGGGAGCGTGAGCCGCGCGGCGGAGGTGCTGAAGTAGTGCTGGGCGGCGGCCTGTACGCCGTACGTACCGCCGCCGAAGTTCGCCAGGTTGAGGTATCCCTCCAGGATCTGGTCCTTGCTGAACTCCTCCTCCACCGCGGCCGCGTAGCGCAACTCGGCCAGCTTGCGCTGGTAGGTCACCGCCGTGGCCGCCTCCCGCTCCTGGGCTGTGCGCGCCTTCTCGATCAAGCTCATCTTCACGTACTGCTGGGTGATGCTCGAACCGCCCTGCTGAACAGCTCCCTTGCTCTGGTTGCGGATCAGCGCGCGCATGGTTCCCTGGGCGTCCAGAGCGCCGTGCTCGTAGAAGCGCGAGTCCTCGATCGCGATGATCGCCTTCCGAACGATGGGGCTGATCTGCTCCAGCCGCACCGGGACGCGGTTCTCCTCGTACAGCGTGGCGATCCAGCTGCCGTCCACCGCAACGACCCTGCTCCGCACCGCAGGCGGATCTGGCTTCAGCTCCTGCGGCAGGCTCTGCACCGACACTGCCGCCTTCTCTGTGACCAGCCCGGTGAGGCCTGCCAAGGGAATCGCGAGACCGGCTACGAGGGCGCCGGCGAGCACGCTCACGCCGAGGAACACGATCAACGACCGAGCACGGTTGCGAACACCCTCGTCGGCTGTGCGCATACCTCCAGGCTAACCCCGCCGGCCTGCTTGCGGTGCGGTCGTCCCCGGTCAGCTGATGCGGACGCGGAGACGGCGGAAACCGCGGCCTTTGCTCTCCATCTTGACCACGTCCATCCGGCCGATCATGGCCGTGGAGGCCACATGCGTGCCGCCGTCGGCCTGGGCATCCAAGCCGACGATGTCGACGATACGGACGACCTCGATGTCGGGAGGCAGCAGGTTCGTGGCGGTGCGGATGATGTCCGGGATGGCGAAGGCCTCTTCGCGCGGCAGCGTGCCCACGGTGATCCTGCGGTCCTTGCGGATCTCCTCGTTGGCTGCTTCGGCGACGCGGTCCTTGAAGTCGGGCGGGACCTCGGCCAGGTCGAAGTCCATCCGGGCGGTCAATGGTTCCATGTTCCCGCCGGTCACCAGTGCGCCGAAGTCACGGAACACCACACCGGTCAGGACGTGGAGTCCGGAGTGTGTCCGCATGAGATTCGTCCGGCGTTCGTCGTCGAGCGCGCCACGCACGGCGGTCCCGGTCGGCGGCACGGGATCGTCATGATGAGGTACCAGGTAGAGGTCGTCACCCTTGACCG
This sequence comes from Kribbella alba, assembly GCF_039529635.1. Lineage (NCBI taxonomy): Bacteria > Bacillati > Actinomycetota > Actinomycetes > Propionibacteriales > Kribbellaceae > Kribbella > Kribbella alba. The sequence goes on from NZ_BAAANE010000007.1 coordinate 494,416, forward strand.
TTCCTACGATGCGGGTCCGCACTCCGCCCCACACCAGGATGCCCTCGTCCGGTGGCTGCCCGCCGCCACCGGGATAGAAGGCCGACCGGTCGAGCACGATGCCGCGCTCGGGATCGACGGCAACGACAACCGCGTCCCAGTCCCTGACCGAGGCGTCTTCGAGATCCAGCCGGTGGGTGTGTCCGTGGCGATTCGGTGCGGTACTCATGCTCAGTTCGCTCCTCGTCAGCGTGTCAAGGCCGACCTACGGTGTACCTCCGGTCGCGACGACCTCGAGCGGGCATTGCGTCAGTGAGCTCCAGCGTCCAGTGCTCAGGTTCCGTAGCGGTCCACGAGGGTGTCCATCGCCGCGTCGACAGTGTGGTCGACTTTGTGACGTGCCGGGTCCTCGTCGTGCCACGCGATGATCTCGCGTGCGCCTTGTTCGAAGGGGATCGTCGCGACGAAGTCCGGCACCACGCGGCGGAGCTTGCTGTTGTCGAACACCGCCGAATAGGTCTTGTCGCCCAGGAGTGACTCCCCCCAGCCCGGGTGGACGGCGGCGATGGCGTCTGAGGGAACATGGACGATGCGTGGCACGGTCCCGGCCGCCGCGGCGAGTGCGTTCGCGATCTGGTCCCAGGTCGGCGCGTCGTCGGAGGTGATGTGGAAGGCCTCGCCCAACGTGCGGGGGTGGCCGAGCAGCGGCACCAGCCCGCGGGCGAAGTCGCGATGGTGAGTCAGCGTCCACAGCGAGGTTCCGTCACCGTGTACTACGACAGGTTGGCCTCGGCGCATCCGCTCGACGATGGTCCAGCCGCCGTCGAACGGGACGAGCGTGCGGTCATAGGTGTGCGAGGGCCGCACGATCGTGACGGGGTAACCCTCCTCGCGGTACAGGGTGTTGAGGAGGTCCTCACAGGCGATCTTGTTGCGCGAGTACTGCCAGACAGGGTTTCGTAGCGGCGTCGACTCCGTGATCGGCAGCCGCGCCGGCGGGGTCTGGTATGCCGAGGCGGAGCTGATGAAGACGTATTGGCCGATCCGTCCCCGAAGTGCGTCGGTCCGGGCGCGCACCTGGTCCGGCGTGAAGGCGAGCCAGTCGACCACCACGTCGAAATCCCGGCCGACGACCGCTGCGAGGGATGCCGCGTCGTTGACGTCCGCCGTGACCCGTCGCGCCTCGGGAGGGAGGGCGCGGATCGACGTCTGACCTCGGTTGGCGACCGTGAGGTCGAATCCCAGCTCGACGGCACGCCAGGAGCAAGCGGAGCTGATGATTCCGGTGCCGCCGAGAAAGAGGACTCGCAGGCCGGCCATGAGAACAACTCCTTGAGGTAGAGGCCTCGGAGGCGCTCCGAGGGGTCGGGCGGGTAGGGCTGTTGTGAGCAGGCCTCCCCGGCGGTAGCGGAAGTCGGCGAAAGGGATACGGCCTTCCTTGGCGAACATACCTGTCCCGGTCGGCCGGCTGGCTCATGGGCGACCCGCCGGTGCCGGGCGCATTTTGTGGCGGGCCTTGGCAAGGTACTCAAGGGAGACCGCCTGTGACTTCATCGCGACTGTACGGTGGGTCGCGGTCGGCCGCTGGATGTCGAAGCGACCTCGTGCGAGGAGGAGATGGTGTCGAAGCCGCTCAAGATCGCGGTCCTGGGGTTCTGGCATGTTCATGCGAAGGATTACGCGAGGCAGACTCAGCAGCATCCGGGCACGGAGCTGGTCGCGGTGTGGGATGACGACCTGGCACTCGGGCAGGCCGGTGCCGACGAGTTCGGTGTTCCCTTCACCGATGATCTGGAGGCTCTGCTTGGCCGAGCCGACGTCGACGGCGTCATCATCACCACGGCCACGAGCGCGCATCGCGAGGTCATGGTCAGGGCGGCGAACGCGGGTAAGCACATCTTCACCGAGAAGTTGCTCGCGCCGACAGTGACGGAGGCGGCGGAGATCATCGCCGCGGCCGACGACAACGGCGTGAAGCTGGTGGTCTCCCTGCCCCGCCTCGCGCATGGCTACACGCATGCGATCCGTGACGTGATCGGCAGCGGCGACCTCGGACAGCTCACCTACGGCCGGATACGGCTCTCCCACGACGGGGCTGTTTCACGAGGTGGGGCCGACGGCTGGCTGCCTCAACGCTTCTTCGACCAGAAGACTGCCATCGGTGGGGCCCTTACCGACCTTGGTTGCCATCCGGTCTACCTGCTGCAGCTGTTCCTCGGCGCCGATCCCGAGACGGTCAACGCAACCTATCGCTCCGTGGCGGGTCGGGGCCTCGAGGACAATGCCGTCGTCACTGTTGGCTATCGCGACCAGAAGATCGGCGTGATCGAAGCAGGCTTCGCCAGCCGGAACCCTTTCACGATCGAGATCTTCGGCACCGACGGCAGTCTGACCTACACCGAGACCGGCAACGTACTGCGCGTGTCGGGTCCGGCGTTCGGCGGCGACGATCTGCAGCTGCCGGTTCCTGACCACGGCAAGGGCCCCTTCGCTCAGTGGGTCGACCACATCAATCAGGACACCCGGGCCGACGACAACCTGGCCCGCGCCCTGGAGCTGACCCGGATGGTCGTCGCCGCCAACCAGGCTGCTGAACAGGGCCGGACCACCTCCTACGCGGGGTCGGAGAGCCACCTTCCGACGCGTTGACCTTCCGAGCAGCCGAGGAGAAGACTTCCATGCCAGAGATCAAGGTCGGGCTCATCGGGGGCGGCGGCATCGCGTCCGCCCACCTGCGTGGCTATCGCCGGCACGCCGAGAAGATCGGCGTCACCGCCGTGGCCGACGCGTTGGAACAGACAGCTGTCGCGCGCGGCGGCGAGCTGGGCGCCATGCCGTACACCGATTATCGTCAGATGCTCGAGGCCGAGGATCTCGACGCTGTCGACATCTGTCTGCCCCACCACCTGCACAGGGATGCGATCGTGGCCGCCGCCCAGGCCGGCAAGCACATCTTGTGCGAGAAGCCGCTCTGCCTCACCGTGGACGAAGCAGCGGACGTCCGGGAGGCGGTCCGCGCCAACGGCGTGACGCTGATGTGCGCGCACAACCAACTGTTCCTGCCGGCCGTCGCCAAGGCGAAGGAGCTTCTCGACGCCGGGACCATCGGAACCGTGTACGAGGTGCGCACCACCGACAGCTTCTACAACGACTTCGACCCGAGCACCATGGGCTGGCGCGCGAGTAGTACGACGAGTGGGGGTGGCGAGCTGATCGACACCGGGTACCACCCGACGTATCTGATGCTCCACCTGGCAGGTGGCTCTCCGGTCGAGGCCACCGCGATGTTGTCCACCCATCGCCTGAAATTCATGGAAGGCGAGGACTCCGCGCAGGTCCTGATCAGGTTCGACAACGGCGTCGTAGGCCAGCTGGTGACAAGTTGGGCCTATCAGCCGCCCGCCGCAACCGAGCGCTTCTCCGTCGTCGGAGAGCTCGGGTCGCTGCACAGCGACGGCAACTCCCTGACCTACCAGCTTCGGTCCGGGCTGACCCGCACCTTCGACCTGGAACCAGTCGACACCTTCGTCGCCGAGATCGGTCACTTCGCCGATTCGTTGCTCAACAAGACCCGCCCGCTTCATACCGAGGACGAGGGCATCGCCGTGCTCGGGATCCTGCTGGCCGCCTATGAAGGCGCGCGGGCGAAGACCATCGCCCCAGTCCTCCAGACCTAAAGTCCGTCGCTGAGCTGGCGTGAAGGCGCCTGGCCGGGCGGCGGCGGCCTGTACGACGACCACCGCCCCTGCGCAGGCCGCAGCTCAGCCGACCGAGGGGCCGAGCCCGAGGGATTGTGGCGTGCTGGCGTCCGGCGACGGCTGGTGCAGGCCTTCGTCGAGTGGGCCGAACTCGGTCATGAGCGAGGCGCTTCCGCCCCACGGGGTCTGCTCCTCGGCGATCAGCGTGTTGGTGGTGAGCAGCAGGCCGGCCACCGACGCGCCGTTCTGCAGGGCCGATCGGGCCACCCTGAGCGGGTCGACGATGCCCATCTCGAGCATGTTTCCGTAGCGGCCTTCGAGCGCGTCGAAGCCGTCGTCCGGGCCGAGCTGTCCGATGCGCTCCAGCACCTCCTCCCCGGAGTAGCCCGCATTCACGGCGATCAGGTAGGCCGGCTCGCGGAGCGCGCGTCGTACGATCTCCACGCCCGTCGCATAGTCGTCCTTCACCTCGAGATCGTCGAGTGCTGACGCGGCGTGCAGCAGCGCCACCCCGCCACCGGCGACGATGCCCTCGGCCATCGCAGCCCGGGTCGCCGAGAGCGCGTCCTCGACGCGGTGCTGGAGCTCCTTCAACTCGGCGGGTGTCGGTGCTCCCACCCGGATCACCGCGACCCTGCCGGACAGCGCACCGATCCTCTCGGTCAACACATCCTCGTCGACCCCGAACGTAGCCCGCTCCAGCTCGGACCGTAGTTGCTTGGTCCGGAAGGCGACATCTTGCTCATGGCCGGCGGAGGCGATGATGGCTGTCCGATCGGCGGTGACCCGGACCTGGTCGGCCCGGCCGAGCTGGCCGACACCCATCGTCTCCAGCGTGAAACCGGAGTGCCGGCTGAGGACGGCACCACCGGTGATCGCGGCGATGTCCTCCAGTTTGTGCAGCCGCCGGTCGCCGAATCCCGGTGCTTTGACGCCGACGCACTGGAAATGCCCGTTGACGTGGTTGTGCACGAGCATGCTGAGCGCCGTGCCTTCCAGGCTTTCGGCGATGATCACCAGCGGCCTCGGAGCACGCATGATCTTGTCCAGCAGCGGCATCAGCTCCTGCACCTTGGTGATCTTCTCGCTGCACAGCAGGATGTAGGGGTCGTCGAGCACCGCCTGCAAACTGCCGGGATCGGTCACCATGTACGGCGAGAGGTAGCCGTTGTCGAACTCGAACCCCTCGACGAAGTCCACCCCGATCCCGTGCGCGGCCGACTCCTCGACGGTCACGATGCCGCCGTCGCCGATCGAGTGCAGGGCCTTGGCGATCACCGCGCCGACGACGTCGTCGTCGTTCGCCGAGATCGCCGCGACCCGGGCGAAGTCGTGCTCGGTGGCGACCGGGTGCGCGACCTGGCGCAGCCGCTCGACCAGGCGCGCGACCGCCACGTCGATGCCGCGCTTCACCAGGACCGGGTTGCCGCCGGAGCCGATCGCCAGCATGCCCTCGCGGACGATGGCGTGCGCCAGCACCGTCGCGGTGGTGGTGCCGTCGCCGACGATGTCGTTGGTCTTGATCGCCGCTTCCTTGACCAGCTGGGCGCCCATGTTCTCGAACTGGTTCTTGAGGTGGATCTCCCGGGCGATGGTGACGCCGTCGTTGGTGACCACCGGTGAGCCGGTGATCTTCTCCAGGATCACGTTGCGGCCCTTCGGGCCGAGCGTCGACTTCACCGCTTCCGCCAGCTGGTCGACGCCGGCCAGCATCAGCTCGCGCGCCTGCTCACCGAATCGCAGTTCCTTGGCCATCGGTCCCTCCTCCTTCGACTGCCCGGTCAGGGCGAACGGTGTGCTGGAACAGTGCGCTAGGGAACCAGGATCGCGCGGCCCCGGACCCGGCCGGCGTCGAGATCCGCGACCGCCTCGACGGCGGCCTCCAGCGGGTAGGTCCTGGTGTGCAGCGTGACCTTGCCGGCCTGCGCGAGCGTCATCAGCTCGGCCAGCTCGTTGTACGTGCCGACGATGTTGCCGATGATGTTGCGCTCGGTGGAGATGATGTCCAGGGTCGGGATCTGCAGTTGGCCGCCGTAGCCGATCACGAAGTACGAACCGGCCCGGGCGGTCATCGCGAAGCCGTCCTGCTCGGCGCCCTGCTCGGCGACGAAGTCCAGTACGACGTTCGCGCCGGCGCCGCCGGTCAGGTCCTGCACCGCCCGCACCTGGTTGCTGTCAGCAACGACCGTGTGGTCGGCGCCGAGCTGCTCGGCGAGCTTCAGCGCGTCCGGGCTGCGGTCGACCACGATGATCGTGGTGGCGGTCAGCGCGGCCAGGCACTGGATGCCGATGTGGCCGAGCCCGCCGGCGCCGATCAGCACGCAGGCCGTCCCCGGATACAGCAGGGGGATCGCCTTGCGGACCGCATGATATGCAGTGATGCCTGCGTCGGCCAGTGCGGCGACGTCCTTCGGCTGCGTACTGGGGTCGAGCTTCACGCAGGCCCGCGCGGAGGTGAGAAGGTACTCGGCCATCCCGCCGTCGCTGTCCAGGCCGGGGAAGCTGCTGGCCGCGCAGTGCATGTCGTCACCGGCCCGGCAGGCGTGGCAGAGCCCGCAGGTGGGCGTCGGGTGCAGGATCACCGTGTCGCCGACCTGCACATTGGTGACGGCAGAGCCGATCTCGTGCACCCAGCCGGCGTTCTCGTGGCCGATCGTGTACGGCAGCGTCGGCTGCATCGCCTGCGCCCACTGACCCTCGATGATGTGCAGGTCGGTGCGGCACACCCCGGCGCCGCCGATCTTGACGACCACGTCCAGCGGGCCTTTGACGTTCGGCTCCGGAACGTCCTCGACCACTGGTTGCTGGTGGTACCCGTGCAGTCGAACGGCCTTCATTCCTCGTCCTCCTCCTCACCCGCACCGGTGGTTCCGTATCGGTGTCGCAGCATTCCCCGGCAGATGCCGGTGTTGGCCTCGATGCCGACCCTGGAGGTCCGCGCCTTGCTCAGGTGCAGCGACACCGCGGCGCCGGTGATCGGGTCACCGGTGCCGGGGTCGACGAGCAGAGGCGCAGCGGGGTCGGTGCGCAGGCCGAGCTCAGCTCGCCGCCGGCACAGCCTGTCCAGCTGTGCGGACGGGGGCGTCTGCCCGAGCGTCATCGTCGTCAGCGCCGCCGGGTCGAGACCTGCCGCCAGCAGCGGACGGCAGACCTGGTCGGTGCCGGCGAGCACCGCCTTGGACAGGAACGTCCGCCGCAGCTCGTCGAGCTCGCCGAGTGCCTCGCCGGCGAACGACACGGCGAAACCGGCCCGGGCCGCCACACCGGCGTTGATCTCCGCCGACGCGAAGTGGTCCTCCAGTGCGATGTCGGCACTGCGTACCTCCGGCAGCGCCGACACCACGTCGTAGGCGTCGGCGACCATCAGGAACGCGAAGTTGGGCGCGCAGAAGTACGTGGGCAGCCGGAGCCGGACCACGACGTCACCGGCCGCCGACACGACGCACGACGACACGAATCCCAGCGTGGTGATCGGCTCGTCGAGCTCCGGGTCCCGCACCGCGTCGAGCGCGTTGAGGACCCGGGACCGCTCCGCGACCGCCGCCGTCATTACTGCGTGACCAGCTTCGCGTCGTCCTGCGCGGCAGGCTTCCCGTAGCCCAGCTGCAGCTCCTCCGGCACCTCGATGTCGTAGAGCTTCGCTGCGTTCAGCCCGAGGATCTTCTTCTTGCCGTCGACGCCGAGCCGCGGGTAGTCGGAGTACTGCTCGTCGTCGGGGAAGTCCCAGTCGACCAAGCCTTCGACCTGCCACTTGGGCTCCCAGATGGCGTAGTCGCTGCCGAAGGTCATCTTGTCCTCGCCGACCCAGAACAGCAGCTCGCCCATGCACCGGGCGAAGAACCGGGGCCGCGCGTGCATCAGCGCGCCGACCACCACGGACAGGCCGGCGTACACGTTCGGCTCCTGCGTCGCCATGTAGCAGAAATCGTCGATACGCGGGATCCCGGAGTGCTCGACGATGAAGTTCAGACCGGGGAAGTCGGTCGCCGCGTGGTCGACATCGGTCATGTCGAACGCGTCCTTGTCCAGCGGCCAGATCGTCGGTCCCTTGTGGGCGTGGATGTTCTTGATGCCGAGCTCCTGGCACGCCTCCAGGTACTTGTACGCCTCCGGGTCGGTGAGCTTCCAGCCGCGTGAGCCCTGCCGCCACTCCGCGGTGTAGAGCTTGACGCCCTTGCAACCCCAGCGTTCGACGCTGTGGCGCAGGGTCTTGAGGCCGTCCTCACCCTCGCGGGGGTCCCACCGGGTGTTGAGGATGAACTTACCCGCGTGCTTCTCGTACAGGATCGAGTCCCGCTCCGTGGTGTTGAAGCCCTCCTTGTACCACTCGGTCAGGTCGGTCGGCTGGAAGATCGCCACGTCCACGTGACCGTCGTCGAAGACGTCCTTCATGAGGTCTTCCTCGGTGTACTTCTGGTACTTGTCCAGCGGCCACCGGGTGTCCTCCGGGCCCAGGCCGTGATAGCCGTAGAAGCACTCGATCCAGCCCTTGGCGTACTGCTCGGCTCCTTCCACCCAGTTGTCGGGCGCGGCGTTCCAGTAGTGCATGTGCGTGTCGACCACGAAGTACTTCTCGCCATCCTTCTCGTACACGGTCGCCTCCCGGTGCTCTCAGACCGCGGTGAGGTCGAAGCCGAGATACTCGGCGGCGTCCTCGGGGTTGGCAAACATGATCGTGCGGTCGTCAAGATGGATCATCCGGCCGTAGTGCGTGGACATGTTCTCCTCGAACTCGGCGGCGTCGAAGTAGCCCGGCTCCTCACCCAGCGCTTCGGAGATCTCGTCGTAGACGACCTCCATCTTGCCGACCGCGTCGACCCTGATCATCGACGGCAGCGGCGTCACGGTGACGTTGTCCTTCGTGCTCATCACCTCGGCGACGACGGCGCCGACCTGGTTGTTCATCAGGGTGAAGCCGCACCGGTTGGACGCGGTGTTGTCGGACTTGAACGGACTCTCTGCGGTGGTGAACGTGGTGGTCACTGTGCCAGCTCCTTGGGCTCCTCGAGGCCGAGTCCGGTGACGATGCCGCTGAAGCGGCTCTTCGCCCGGTCCAGTCCGTCTTCGAATCGTGGCGGCTTCGTGTCCGGCTGCGACCAGAGCGGTTGCATCGTTCGGGCCGCGGCGATCGCGCGCGTCGTCCAGGTGGACAGCCAGTCCTGCAGGATCGCCTTGTTGTGGTCGGCGAACTCCTTGTCGGCGGTCAGCAGCTCGAACATCGCCCTGGTGTAGCGCAGGTCGCGCTCGGCGAAGTCGTACTCCGCCGCGCCGACCACGGTCGGCGTCACGAAGTCGCCGTTGCCGGGGGAGGCCTGCTGGACCAGCTGGCTGCGGAACAGCTCGCCGACGAGCGGTTCGAACACGACGTTGGCGGCGAAGATCGCCTCGCACCAGTCGTCGATCGCGGTGAGCTGCTCGGCCACGTCACGCACACCCTGCCAGGCCGGGTCGGAGTTCCAGGTCTCCAGGTGCGCAGTGCCGTCGAAGTCTGCGAGCTCCTCGCTGAGGGTCAGGTTGTAGAGCGCCAGGTCCTGCGCCGCGCGGATCCGGTGCATGCTGTTCACCGAGATCGCGTTGTTGTGCATGTTGGTGGGAGCCCGCCGGTTCGCGTTCGCGAACAGGTACAGACCCAGGCCATGGTCCACATGCATCCAGGCGCCGACATGCTGCTCGATGAACCGGACCCAGTTGCGGTTCCACTGCTCGAAGGCCTTGGACTGCCGGGCCGCCTCGACGTTCTGGGTGACCTGCCGTACGACGTTGGAGTTGTACCGGTAGAGGGTCATCTCCCATTCTTCGTTCGGGTCCCGGAACTCATGCCAACCGGTCGCCGGCCAGTCGTAGCCCTTGCCGCCCGTGCCGGGACCGCGTTCCGGTTCCGGCCGGTCCGAGCCCCATGCCTTCAGCGCGGTCCAGTCCAGCGGGTAGCCACCGCGGCCGTCGGAGAACCCGTACAGCCAGCCCTGGCTGAGATAGTGCCGTGGATCCGGCTGCACCTCGACGGTGACGTCCTCGTAGTGGCTCTGCTTGCGCTTCTGTGGCGTGTAGTAGTTGTACCGGCGCGACGTCGAGTCCGGGAACACCTTGGCACCGGCCTCGGCATCGGTGAAGACCGGCTTCGGCACGCTCCGTTCTTGAATGGAGTCCTGTGTGGTCGTCATCTGGTCTCTGCCTCCAGCACCTCGGGGTCACCGGCGTCACCGGTGGTGGTGAACTTGTCGTAGAAGATTCGCTTCTGCGCGACGCCCAGCCGTTCCAGCAGGGGTAGCGCGGCCTCGACCATCGGCGGCGGGCCGCACACGTACGCGTCGGCGCCGGCGAGGTCTGCCTCGTGCCGGGCGACGACGTCGGTGATCAGGCCGACCTCGCCGTCCCATTCGTCATCGTCGGCCGGCTCGGACAGGGCCGGCACATAGCGGAAGTTCGGCAAGGTGCCGGCCAGCGCCCGGAGCTCCTCGTCGAAGCACAGGTCACGCTTGGTGCGCGCCCCGTAGTAGTAGGTGGCCGGCCGGTCGACAGCGCGCTCGGCCATCGAGCGCAGCAGCGACAGGATCGGCGCCATCCCGGCTCCGCCGCCGAGGAAGACCAGCCGCGCATCGGGGCTGTCCCGCAACGTGAAGACCCCGAACGGGCCGGTCAGGTCGAGTCGGTCACCGACTGACAGCTGCTTGTCCAGGTACGACGAGAACAGCCCGCCCGGATAGATCTTGATCACGAACTCGAGCAGGCCACCGTCGCGGCTGGACGTGTTCGCCATCGAGAACGACCGGGTGGCCTCGGACCCCGGCACCGCGATGTCGACGTACTGGCCGGGGAAGTACCTCAGCTCGCCCGGCTCCAGCAGTCGCAGTACCAGGTGCCGCATGTCGTGCGTGACCGCGACGTTCGCGACCACTTCGGCGACGGCCTCCTGGATCGGCAGCCCCGAACGGATCATGTCCTCGTCGTAGTTGAGCAGCTCGATCGTCAGGTCCTCGTACGGATGCGCCCGGCAGAGCAGCGTGTAGCCCTCGTCCAGCTCGTAGTCCGGCAGCGCGAACGTCGAGTACCGGTCGAGCTCGATGTCGTCACCGTCGAGCACGAACGACTTGCAGGACGAGCACTGGCCCTCCTTGCAGCCGTGCATCAGCATCACGCCCTGCTCGGCCGCGGCCCGCAGGATCGTCTGCTTCTCGTCGACCTCGATCTCGATGCCGACGGGCTCGAACCGTACGACGTGCTTGTCGCCCATGGCTCCTCACAGCAGTGCGGACAGGACTGGTCGGGAGGGCAGGAAGATCTGCCCTCCCGTGGCGTTGCGCCGTCAGCCGTCGGCCGGAGCTCGTCCGGCAGGACCGCCGCGGACGTAACGGGCCGCGAAGGCCGTCCGCTCGTCGTCGGTCATCTCGTTCAGCAGCACGTTCGGGCTCTGCAGTGGCGGGCAGCGCCGCAGGTGGTCCAGGGTCCACATCTTGTCCGGGTTCAGATCGAGATGCGGCTGCGCGACCATCGTCTTGCCGTCGTCACGCACGAAGCCCATGTCGGACACCACGTCGGCCCAGTTCCAGCCGTGGTAGAGCGTCTCCCACTCGCGGTGGCCGATCAGCTGGCCCATGTTCGGGGTCTGCCGGCCCTGGTACGTCGGGCGGAACGCGGTCTCGTCGGTCCACCTGCACATCTCGTGGCAGTACGTGCGCCACTGGCCGTCGACCTCCGCCATCACCATGTCCTCGCGGACCAGGCACGGCACCATGCAGGTCCAGCAGCGGTGCGGGTACTCGTAGTCCACGTCCTCGAACACGATCGGGTTGTGACCGTTGGGCGTGGCGAGCCGGTTGTAGTTCTCCCACCACTTGCCGTACTTGTCGTACCAGCCTGGGTACTTGTACTCGAACCACTCGAAGTCCTTGTCGGTCATCGGGTCGATCCGCCAGTAGTTGGCGAGCCAGCCGGTGGCGAAGAACTGCGCTACCTCGTGGACGTAGCCCTTGTTCCAGATCTGGTTCCAGGACTCCTCGATCAGGTCGTGCGGGATCTCCAGGCCGTACTTCTCCAGCGGTACCAGGTAGCTGCGGTAGTAGTCGTCATAGATCCACCGGCGCCACATCTCGGCGTAGCTCTCCCGGTCCTTGCGCCGGTCCTTGGTGCCGTACTCGATGAAGGTGCCGATCGCCGCGTCGACAACCCGGTGGTTGTTCCACCAGGCGTACCGCAGGTCGCGGGCGAGCAACTGGTGGTTTCCCTCGTCGGACAGGGCCATCAGGAGCGTCGCGTACCCGTTGCTGATGTGCCGCGACTCGTCGGACTGCACCGAGTGGAACACGGTCGGCAGCAGGTAGTCGCCGTTCGCGGCCGCCTCGGCGGGCATCGCGACGAACAACGTGTTGGTGAAGGCGGTCTCGGCCACGATGGTGAGATAGATGCTCGCCGCCGTGATCGCGTCACCGGTGATGAAGCCTTCCGCGAACTGCCGGCCGATGGTCCCGCAGTAGTCGTTCTGGAAGTTGCGCAGGCTGGAGTTGAAGCCTGCCGGGTCGATGTAGTTGTTCATGTACACGCGCTTGAGGTTCTGCTGGATCGTCGAGTGCCTGACCTCGTCGATCATCTGGATCGCCTGGCCGTTGTGCAGCTCGGGGTTCGGCACTGTCCGGAACAGCAGCGGCATCGCCCGGGCCGCCGAGATCTCCGGTAGCGGGATGATGCTCAGGAACAACTTCTGCCACTCCAGCCAACGCTCCTGGACCTGGCGGAACATGTTCCCGCGGATGGCTCCGTCGGCGGCGCCGTACACCCGGTGATCCTTCTCCTCCTGCATCGGGAAGTACGACCGAAGGACCTGCTTCAGGGGGTCCTTCTTCTGAGCCTTCTGGAACGAGTAGTCGGTCCCGTACTGAGAGACGGGCTCGTGGTACGCGGGCTCCCAGGAAAGTTCCTGGATCTTCTGGTGAGCCTTCGCCACACTCTGGCGACTCATGACACTCCTCACGCTCGCTGTGGCCACTGGCCTGGCCCAGCCGGCGGTCCGGCAGCTAGCTGCCGTCCCAGGCCGCGGGGCCGTGCGGGCGTGGGCCCTCGCCGCGAGCCCACGTCTTGCTTGCGTTCGCAGGACAGACACTGTCCCTGCGTTTTGAAGTACATCGCCGCCGCGCTCGCCGGGAGGTCTCAAAATGAGACAGCCGACCTCACGGGTCGCCGAACACCGCCTGCCGGAGCTGGGCGAGTTCTTCCTCCGAGTCCCGTAGACCCGGCGCATCACCTGGGGTGGACGGTCGAATGCCGAGTGTGACGAGCAGGGCGGCGGCCGCCTCGCCCGGATCGCCCGCCGCTCCCAGCACCGGGTGCAGTCCGGCAGCGGCGAGCTGCTGGAAGACCGCGTTGACGATCGTCCACGGGTTGTAGGTCTCGTCGGCCGGAATGTCGTCGTCCATCCGGCACCTCCCCATCCGCTCTTCGCCCCGGACGCCGCGTTGACGGGCCCGGCTGTCTCAATCTAGCGACCGGATGCCCGCGAAGCATTAGTCTGGGAATGCGAGCCACCGGTGGGGGAGGCGTGCACATCCATCACAGCTCCCGGCCGGTCGCCAGGAGGACTCGTGGACGAACTGGAATCTGTGTCAGGCGGCAGCCGGACTGCCCGGGCCCGGCTGAGTTTCCTGACCTGCGACGAGTTGCCGGCGGGCGAAGTACGCCGTCCGGTCCTGGCGTCGTGGGTGCGTTCCCGGCGGTGGAACCTTGCCGCCGACCGGATCGATCTGCCATACATCGCGGACCCCGACCTCGACCTGCCCCTGGCCCGCAGCGCGACCCCGGTGCTGCGCCGGCTCCACGAGCACCTCGATGGACAGCCGATCAGCGTTATTCTCACCGAACGCAACGGGCTGGTACTCCGGCGGCTGACCGCCGATGCCCAGCTGAGCAGGCACCTGGACCGGGTGCACCTCGCGCCGGGCTTCAGCTACTCCGAACGGTTCGCGGGCACCAACGGCATCGGCACGGCTCTCGAGCGCGGTGCTCCGATGCACGTCTTCGGGCACGAGCACTACGCGGAGGATCTGGAGGACCTCGCCTGTGCCGGAGTACCGATCAAACATCCGATCAGCGGCAAGACCGTGGGTGCCATCGACCTCACCTGCTGGCGCAAGGACGCCGGATCACTGCTGATCACGCTGGCAAAGACCACCGCGGACCAGATCCGTGCGGCACTGCTGAGGGACAGCTCGGCCCGGGAGCAGGAATTGCTCCAGGAGTACCTGCTGACCGGACGACGGTCCAGTGACATGGTGCTCGCGGTCAACGAGGACCTGCTGCTGATGAACGCCAACGCACAGCAGAACCTCGACGGCAGCGATCAGGCGGCTGTCCTCGCCCACGCCGCCGACCTACTGGGCCAGGCCGGAACCAGCGCCCTCGCGGTCGAGCTCCCGAGCGGGCGACGGGTCCGCATCACCTGCCGGCCGGTACCCGATGGTGGACGTGGCGCGGGTGCCGTCATCCAGGTCACCCAAACGCCTGGCCACAGTTTGACTAGTGTCAGCGCGAACCGGCCGCCGCCACGCGCCGTGCTGCCAGGCATCGTCGGCAGGAGTGCGCCATGGCTGGCCACCAGCCGGGAGGTGGACAACGCCTATCGCGCCGGGCAATGGGTCGTGCTCAGCGGCGAGCCGGGAGCGGGGAAGGTGGCGCTGGCCCGGGCGGCCCACCAGCAGAACAACCCGGCCGGATCGTTCCACCTGTTTGATGTCGCCCTGTTTGATGTCGCCGAAGCACCGGATCACTTCGCGGACGACCTCGAAGCGGAGCTGACCGACGACACCGTCCAGGCGTTGGTGATCCGCCACGCCGAGCGGCTCGGCCCGATCCGGCTTGACGAACTGGTCGGCGCCCTCCTCAGCGGGCGCGAGCGGCGGCCGTCAAATCCGCCGTGGGTCGCGCTGACGCTGACGACCGGAGGCGCGAACGAGGCCGATCTGAGCGAGTTGCTGACTCTGTTTCCCACCACCATCGACGTGCCACCGCTGCGGCACCACATCGATGACGTTCGTGAGCTGGTCCCGTTCTTCCTGAGCCAGTTGAGCCACGGCGACCTGAGCTGTTCGCCGGAGGCGATGCATCAGCTGCTGCGCTCGGCCTGGCCGGGCAACACCGCGGAGCTGCACCAGGTCATGAAGCACATTGTTCAGCACCGGCGACGGACCGGCGTCATCGTGTTGGCCGACCTGCCGGCCGACCTTCAAGCGACCAGCCGCCGGAGGCTCAGCCAACTGGAGGCCCTGGAGCGCGACGCGATCGTCCGGAGCCTCGTCGACAACAACGGCAACAGGCGTGACGCCGCGCGGTCGCTGGGGATGTCCCGGGCCACCATCTACCGCAAGATCCACGACTACGGGATTCGGTGACCCGGGCGCGACTCGCGGGCATGAGACGGCAGCCAACATGTTGCCCTCGGCAACTTTGCGTTGCTCGAGCATGCCGTCAGTGACCGGGGCCCGACCCCCTGGCGGACACCAGTCATCTCTCGTTCTTTGAACGTTCAACCGGCCGTCCTCGCCTGCGTTCCTTTCCTTCCTTAAGTTTCCAGTCAGGAAATGCGAAGAAGGGAACCATGAACACACCGCTCGCAGTGCGGGCTCGCGGCATCAGCAAGTCCTTCGGCGATGTGGTCGCACTCGACGGCATCGACCTGGATGTACCGCAGGGGCAGATCCACGGGTTGGTCGGGCCGAACGGCGCGGGCAAGACCACCTTGCTCGGCCTGCTGCTGGGTCTGGCTGTCGCCGACAGCGGCAGCCTCGAGATTCTCGGTACGCCGGTCGGTCGGGCGCTCGCCGCTACCGACGGTGTCGCGGGTTTCGTCGACGGCCCCGGCCTCTACCCCTCGCTCACCGCCAGGCAGAACCTCGCCGCGCTGGCCGCGCTCCGCGGACGCGATGCCCGGAAAGCGGGGATCGACGAGGTGCTAGACCAGGTCGGGCTCACCGATGTCGCCGACGATCGGCTCCGCGGCTTCTCCCTCGGCATGCGTCAGCGCCTCGGGCTCGCCGCCGCTCTGCTCACCAAGCCCCGGCTGCTGGTGCTCGACGAACCGTCCAACGGCCTCGATCCAGCCGGCAAGAGGCAGGTACACGGCGTCCTCACCCGGCTGGTCGCGGACGGAACCTCCGTGGTGCTCTCGAGCCACCGGATGGACGACCTCGAGGTGCTGTGCTCCGAGGTCACGATTCTGGCCACCGGACGGGTCGCGTTCTCCGGCCCGCTGAGCAAGCTGGCCGCCGAGACCCGTGAACTCGACTACCGGCTGCTCGCCTCCGACCCGAAGGCCGCCCGCCGGATCGCCGGGGAAACGGCCGGGATCCGAGTCGTCGAGGACAGCGCCGTACGGCAGGGCACCGAAATGCTCGTGGTGTCCGCGCCGGTGGCGGCCCTCGACGAACTCGTGGCGGGCCTCGTGCACGCGGGCGTCGCGGTGCGCGAGCTCGCACCGGTGGTGTCGCCACTCGAAGCCGCGTTCCTCGAACTCACCGACCAGGAGCAGGAGTCGGACCGATGACCGCCACCGTCGCCGAAGCCACCAAGGACCCCGCGGCTCCCGTCGCCCGCAGCGTCTCGGTCGCGCGCGGCTACCGCTTCGAGCTGGTCAAGCTGCTCTCGCAGTGGCGCGTGCGCGTGCTGATCGTCGCGTGCTGGCTCGCGCCGGCAGTGTTCGTCGCGGTGATCAGCCAGCAGGCATCGCTCCCGGTCGACACGCTGTTCGGCCGCTGGATGCACGCCACCGGCTGGGCCGGACCGCTGGTGCTGCTCGGCTTCTCGGGTTCGTGGGCGCTCCCGCTGCTGACCTCGCTGATCGCCGGCGATGTGTTCGCCTCCGAGGACCGGCTCGGCACCTGGCGCCACCTCCTGGTGGCGGTTCGTTCGCCGCGGCGGATCTTCGCGTCGAAGGCGCTCGCCAGTCTCACCGTGATCGTGCTCCTCGTGATCGGGCTGGTGGTTTCGGCCACGACCAGTGGGCTTCTAGTGGTTGGCAACCGGTCCCTGATCGGACTCGACGGTCATCTGCTCCCGCCGGGAGACGCGGCCGGCAAGGTTCTGCTCGCCTGGGCGTGCGCACTCGCCCCGACCCTGGCTCTTGCCGCGATCGGCCTGCTCGGGTCCGTCGCGTTGGGCCGGTCGCCGATGGGCCTGCTGCTGCCGGCCGTTGTCGCCTTGGCGATGCAAATCGTTCAGCAGCTTCCGGTGCCCGTCGCCATCCGCTACGCGCTGCCTGGCTACGCCTTCATCAGCTGGAACGGCCTGTTCACCAGCCCGGCACAACTCGGACCACTCCTGATCTCCGTCGCGGTCAGTCTGGTGTGGGCCGTCGTCGCGACCGCCCTGGCCTACTTCCTCTTCGTGCGGCGCGACTTCACCAACTCGACCCACGACGGGTCCGGCCGCCTGGCGATCACCGCCGGCCTGCTGCCGCTCGTCGTACTGTTCGGCCTCACCGCCGGGGTGCTGACCCCGGTGACCGGGGTCGGCTCCGGAATCGACCAGGACAAGGTGCAGCGCTCGGTCGCCACGGCCTTCGCCCATCTCTATCGCCTGCAGACCAAGCAGCTCAACCGGCCCGACGTCACCGAGCAGCAACTGAACACCTCGGCCGCGTGTACCAAGGGCGGCGACCAGGTCGCCGCCGTCGGTCCCGGCAACGACTGGCGTTGCGTCGTGAGCTGGCACATCCCTGGTGTCGAAGCGGCCGGTTCGGCCATCTACCAGATCGACATCACCCCACTCGGTCGGTACGTCGCCGACGGGGACGGACCGAAAGAAGTGAACGGCTTCTTCCTGGTCCGGACCCCGGCAGGCGACGAACCGAACCCCCTCTGGCAGTTCGACGGCAACATCGAACTGCTTCCGTCCACCCCGAAGGGATAATCCCCATGCAGGTAACACGCCGCCGCAGGCGTGACGAGAAGGGCCTCACAAGCCTTCTTCGCCGCCGGCTACCACTGGTCACGGCGGGGACAACCGCCGTTGCCGTGGCTCTCGCCGGCACTGCAGTCGCCTCGACGCACCAGTTCGGGACCGAACAGGTCGGTCAGGTCACGAACAAGGGCCAGGTCGTCTCGAGCGATCAGTACATCGCTCCGTACGGCGATCGCCTGGTGCTCCAGAAGGGCAAGATCATGTCGTCCACCGTCAGCCCGGACGGCAGCCACCTGGCCGCCTCCGTGACCGACGGCGGGATGGCGCTGGCGATCATCGACCTGAAGAACTGGAAGGTGCAGCAGTACGTCGGCAACAACGCCGCTGCTGACCTGAGGATCCCCGGCAACGACGTCGGTCAGGAAGGCCCGACGTACTCGCCCGACGGTTCGCAGGTGTGGCTGGGCCAGTCCGACGGCTACCGCAAGTTCACGGTGAACCCGGACGGCTCGCTCGCCAACCCGACGTTCGTCACGATCCCGGCCGACGGCTCGAAGCGCGCGCTCGTCGGCGCGGCCGTCTTCTCGCCGGACAGCTCCACCGTGTACTCCGCGGTGAACGGCCAGAACCGGGTCGTCGCGATCGACACCGCGACCGGCACCATCAAGCAGAGCTGGGCCGTGGGCAACGCGCCACGTGGCATGGTCATGGTCGGCAGCAAGCTCTACGTCAGCAACGAGGGCGGCCGTCCGGCCAAGCCCGGCGAGCCCACGATCAACTCGTACGGCACCCAGGTGCCGGCCTCGCAGGTCACCGCCGCCACCACCACCGGTACCGTCAGCGTGATCGACGTGTCGAACCCGGCGGCCGCACCCGCGAGCATCGACGTCGGCTTGCACCCGACCGCGGTATACGCCAAGAACGGCGCCGTGTTCGTGACGAACACCGCCACCAACAACGTGTCGGTCATCGACACCCGGCGCGGCAAGGTCGTCCAGACCATCGCCACCCAGCCGTGGCCGGAGGCCTCGGTGGGTTACGAGCCCGACGGCGTGACGCTCACCGACGACGGCCACCTGCTGGTGTCGCTCGGCCGGGCCAACGCGGTCGCCGTCTACAAGTACAACAACCCGCTGGAGCCGGTCAGCTACATCGGTCTGCTGCCGACGGACTACTTCCCGGCGGAGATCGCGACCGTCGGCAAGGACATCGTGGTGTCCAACACCCGCGGAGTCGACGCCCGCCGTACGACGACCGCGGCCGGTCACGCCACGCACGACACGACGTCGAGCCTGACCAAGTTCAGCCTGCCGGACGACCACACCATCCGGGCCAACACCGGCAAGGTCTTCGACCAGAACGGCTGGACCAAGGGATCGGCCCAGGTTGCCACGGACAAGGGGCACCGCAACCCGGTGCCGGTTCCGGCGAAGCTCGGTGACCCGTCGACGATCAAGCACGTGTTCCTGATCGTCAAGGAGAACCGGACCTACGACCAGCTGTACGGCGACATCCCGGCAGGCAACGGCGACCCCGCGCTGGCGCAGTACGGCGAGAACGTGACGCCGAACCAGCACGCGATGGCCAAGCAGTTCGGGCTGTACGACAACACCTATGACGTCGGCACGAACTCCGCCGAGGGTCACAACTGGCTGATGCAGGCCGACAACCCGGAGTACACCGAGTCCACGGCCGGTCAATATACCCGCAGCTACGACACCGAGAACGACGCGCTCGGCCACCAGAAGAGCGGCTTCATCTGGACCGGCGCGCAGGCGGCCGGCAAGTCCGTCAAGGACTTCGGGGAGTTCCAGTCGATCGAGAGCAAGCCGGCCGGCGCGTCCTGGCAGAACCTGTACTGCGACACCAAGAACATGGTCGCGACGGGGCAGAACACCGCCTACCCCATCCAGACGGGCTCGGCGATCCCGTCGCTCAACGCCGTGTCGGTGCCCGGCTTCCCGCTCTTCGACACCAGCGTCCCGGACATCTACAAGTCCGAGATCTGGAAGCGTGACTTCGAGAAGAACGGGCCGGCGAACCTGAACATGTTCTGGCTGTCCAACGACCACACCGGTGGCCCGCCGAGCGGCGCCGCCCAGGTCGCCGACAACGACCTCGCCACCGGCAAGATCGTGGACGAGATCTCGCACAGCAAGTACTGGAAGGACTCGGCGATCTTCATCGTCGAGGACGACTCCCAGGCGGGTCTCGACCACGTCGACGGCCACCGGGCCCCGATTCAGATCATCAGCCCGTGGGCTCAGCACGGTGCCGTCGACAGCCGCTACTACACGCAGATCACGATGATCCGGACGATCGAGCAGATCCTCGGGATGAAGCCGATGAACCAGAAGGACACCGCGGCCACCCCGATGGCGACCGCGTTCACGACCAAGCCCGACTACACGCCGTTCACGTCGGTGCCGAACCGGACCTCGCTGACCGCGGGCCTGAGCACGCTGCCGTCCTGTGGCGCGGATGTTCCCGCGGCGCAGAACCCGACCGCCGCGCCCGCGCCGAAGGCGACGGTTCCGGCGGACCAGCAGGCGGTCGCGGCGAAGTGGGATGCCTGGAAGTCGCAGCAGCGGCTCACCGGTCCCAACGCCAAGGCGGACTTCGCGAACCCCGCGCAGATGAACCACTTCGACTGGTACCAGGCGCACGACTGGTCCACGCCGTACCCGGGGGAGAGCAAGATCTTCGCTCCGGCGGACGTGCCGGGTGCCGTCATCCCGTCAGCGGAGAACGACGGCTGACGTAGATCGATCACAGAGGAGGGCCCCTGGCCGGCTTCGCCGCCGGCCAGGGGCCCTGCCGTGGCTGCGGGCTACGGGTTCGTGGGGGCCGTTCCGGCGTCCGGCTGGGCGACGTGACAGGCCGCGTCGTGCCCGTCGCCGAGCCGGCGGAGGGTGGGCGTGACGTGGTGGCACTCGTCGACGACGAGCGGGCAACGCCAGCGGAACCGGCATCCGGGTGTCGGGTCGATGACCTTCGGAGGCTCTCCGGTATCGCCTTCGTTGCCGACGGTGAGCGGCGCGCGGGGATCGGGCACTGCTCCGAGCAACAGGTCGGTGTAGGGGTGCTTGGGGTTGGCCAGTACCGCCTCTGTCGGGCCGGACTCGACGATGTGACCGGCGTACATGATGAGCAGCCGGTCGGCGACGTAGCGCGCGCTTGCGATGTCGTGCGTGATGTAGAGGAACGACACGCCGGCGGATCTGCGCAGCTCCGCCATCAGATTGAGCAGGCCGATGCGGATCGACACGTCCAGCATCGAGACCGGCTCGTCGGCCAGGATCAGTTTGGGCTTGTGCGCCAAAGCCTGGGCGAAGCCGATGCGTTGCCGTTGACCGCCGCTGAGCTCGTAGGGGTAGCGGTGCATGATGTCGGCGGCTGGGGCCAGTCCGACCGCCTCGATGACTCGCTCGGCTTCGTCGTACCGCTGGGCACGCGTGAGGTCGCGGCGGTGCAGCTTCAGGCTGCGCAGGATGCCGTGAGAGACGCGGAAGGCGGGGTTGAGGGAGCTGAACGGGTCCTGGAACACCATCGGTACATCGCCGCGATAGACCAGCTGGTCCCGTCGCGATCGCATGCTCGACAGGGCACGGCCCTGGTAGTGGATCTCGCCGCTCGTCGGTCTGTAGACACCCGCGAGCAGGCGGGCGATGGTGCTCTTGCCGCTGCCGCTCTCTCCCGCGAGCGCCACGATCTCCTGCCGATCGACGGTGAGGTTGACGTCGTCGACGGCGTGCAGCATCTTGCCGGAGAACCCGCGGCCGACCCGGAAATGGCGGGTCAGGTCCTTCGTCTCGATCAGCGGTGCCGTCGGTGCGGCCGCCTCCGGGCCGGTCGAGGAGATCTTCTCGACGCTCAGATCGGTCACGACGTCGCCTCCCGTACGGCTTCCGCCGCTGGCGTGTAGCCGGGAGCGTGCAGCAGGCACCGTGCCTGCACTGGCCCGACTCGATAGAGCTCGGGCTCGACCCGGGGACAGTCGTCGAACGCCACTGGGCACCGCGGATGGAACCGGCAGCCGCTCGGTGGGTTGGCGAGGTCGGGCGGGCTCCCGGGAATCCCGATCAGCGGGAGCTTCGGTCCACGGATCGACGGGAACGCGTCGAGCAGGCCTTTGCTGTAAGGATGGGCCGGATCATCGAAGACCGCACGAGTGGCTCCCAGCTCAACCACCTGGCCGGCGTACATCACCATCAGCTGGTCGGAGAAGTGGCTGATCAGCGACATGTCATGAGTGACGAAGACGACCGCGAAGCCGAGCCGCTCCTGCAGTTCCTTGATCTGCAGCATCAGGGACCGTTGGGCGACGACGTCAAGGGCCGACGTCGGCTCGTCCATGATGATGAGGTCGGGCGTGAACAGCAGTGCCATCGCGATCATGGCCCGTTGCCGCATCCCGCCGCTGAGCTGGTGCGGGTAGCTGTTGAGGTGGATCGGATCGATGCCGACCAGTCGCAGGACCTCGGCCGGGCGATCGTCGGCCACCGGCTCGTCGTGCGCCACGATCGCGTCCCTGAACTGAGTGCCGATGCTGGTCACGGGGTTGAGGGCGTTCATCGCGCTCTGCATGACGACGGAGAAGTCACGCCAGCGCAACGCGGCGAGCTTCTTCTCGCTCATCGCGACCAGGTTCTGGCCCTGGAACCGCACGCTTCCGCTGGTGATGGCGGCTGGTGGGCTGAGCAGTTGGGCGATGGCGAACAACAGCGTCGACTTGCCGCAGCCGGACTCGCCGACCACACCGACGAACTCACCAGGATGGACGTCGAGATCCACCCCGTCGACCGCGACGACAGCACGTTCTCCTGTCTCGTACTCGACCGTGAGATCTCGGACCTCAAGAATGGGCTGACTTGGCACGTCGCCTCCGAACCGGCCGCAGCGCGGGGTTGCTGATCTCGTCGAACGCGTAGTTGAGCAAGGCAAAGGAAACACCGAGCAGCGCGACCGCCAGGCCCGGCGACAGCGCCCACGCGGGCAGGCCGTTCACCAGCGCCCCCTGGTTCTGCGCCCAGTACAGCATCGTGCCCCAGCTCAGCGAGTTGGGGTCGCCGAGCCCGAGGAACTGCAGGCCGGCGGCGGTCAGCACGGAGTACAGCGCGGCGCCGAGGAAGTTCGCGACGATCAGGGAGATCATCGTCGGCAGCACCTCGACCACGATGATGTACGACCGGCGTTCACCTCGCACGCGGGCCGACTCGAGGAAATCTCGGTTCCGCAGGGAGAGTGCCTGCGCGCGCATCTGCCGGGCGCCGTAGGCCCAGCCGGTGAGGATCAGCACGATGATGATCACGGTGAGGTTGCCCTTGCCGGCGTACGTCGCCAGCACGATGATCAGCGGGAATGTCGGCAGCACCAGGAACACATCGGTGAACATCGACAG
This sequence comes from Kribbella alba, assembly GCF_039529635.1. Lineage (NCBI taxonomy): Bacteria > Bacillati > Actinomycetota > Actinomycetes > Propionibacteriales > Kribbellaceae > Kribbella > Kribbella alba. The sequence goes on from NZ_BAAANE010000007.1 coordinate 517,375, forward strand.
CACGTCGTCGGCGACACCGCCGAGGTAGGCGGCCGAGACACCGATGACGACGGACAGGATCGTCGCGCCCAGACCGGCGACGACCGCGATGACCAGTGACTCCCGCGTGCTGTAGACGAGCTCGGCGTAGACGTCCTGGCCGAGGCCGGTGGTTCCGAGCCAATGCTTGGCCGAGGGATGCTGCAGAGGCAGGTCGCCGATCGTCCGTGGATCACCGTGAAGCCACGGGACGAAGAGGTGCGGGAAGGCGGCAAGCAGGCAGAACAGGGCAAGCAGAACCGCACCCAGCATGGCCTTGCGGTTGTGCAGGATGGCACGCCACAGGCCGCCCCGCGGGCGGCGGGCCGCGCTCGGTGCGGGTGCGGCGGTGCCGGCGACGATCGCGCTCATCGATCTACCCCTTCGTCCGGGCTCGCGGGTCGAGCAGGAACACCGCGAAGTCGCACAGCAGGACACAGATCAGCACGGCCAGCGTCACGAGCAGGAACAAGGCCTGCAGCAGTGGGTAGTCCGTGCTGACCGTGGCGTTGTAGAACATGTAACCCAGGCCGGGGTAGTTGAAGACGTATTCGACCAGGATGGTGCCGGAGATGACGAAGCCGAGCGACATCGCGAACCCGGAGAGATTGGGCAGGAACGCGTTCCGGCCCGCGTACCCGAACATGATCTTCCGGTCCGGGATGCCCTTGGCCCGGGCCATCCGGACGTAGTCCTCGGCCAGCGTCGTGAGCATGTTGTTGCGCATGGTCAGGATCCAGCCGCCGACCGCGGTGATCAGGATGGTGCTGGCCGGCAGGATGCCGTGCTTCAGGACGCTGAGGATGAACTCGGTGTTGAAGCCCGGCGTCAGCCCCTGCTCGTAGTTGAAGTCGTTGGGCAGGATCGGATTGTTGCCGATCGCAAAGAACGAGATCAGCAGCAGCGCCACCCAGAAGTAGGGGAGCGCCGAGGTGACGATGAAGACCGGCGGCACGATCCCGTCGATCAGCCCACCGCGCCGCCAGCCGGCGATCGTGCCGATCAAGGTACCCAGCACGAACGCCAGCACCGTGGCGATGCCGACCAGGCCGAGTGTCCAGGGCAACGCGTCGCCGATCAGCGTGGTCACCGGGACACCGAGGCTGCTGCCGATCGACACGCCCCAGTGCCCGGTCACCATCGCGTTCAGATACTCGAAGTACTGGAGCACGATGTTCTTGCCCGGGTCGAAGCCGAACTCGGCCAGGACGGTCCGCAACTGCTCCGGCGAGACCACCGAACCACCCTTGCTGAACCGCTCCCGCAGCGCCTCCTCGGGGCTGCCGGGCATCAGCCGCGGGATGAAGAAGTTCAGCGTCATCGCCGCCCAGAGAGTGACCACGAAGAACCCGAGACGACGTATCAGGTACCGCACGACCACCAGCTCCTCGTGCTCACTCTCACGGACGGCTCTCCTTTGTGACGGACTACTACTGCGCCGACTTCTACTGGGCCGATCTCTACTGGGCCGACTTCGAGTACAGGTTCGTCAGCACCTGCCCGACGTCGGGGATGTTGTACGGCGCCGGCTGGGCGTACGGGTTGTCCTGCGTCGGCCAGCCCTGGATGTCCTTGGTGTTGTACTGGTACCAGTCGACCGACTCGGTGGTCGGGATGACCGGCACGTCCTTGATCATGTACGACGAGATCTGCTTGATCAGCTTGACCTGCGTGTCCGGGTCGGCGCTCGCGTACTGGTCGAACAGCTTGTCCACCTCGGGTTTGAGGTAGCGCTCGTAGTTGCTGCTGGCCTGCTTGCCGATCGGCGCGGAGTTCTTCGAGTACAGCAGTTGCCGCAGCTCGTAGTACGGCGTGGGTCCGCCGGCCTGGCTTGAGTACGCCAGGTCGTAGTCGCCGTTGAAGAGCTTCTGGTTGTATGACTGCTGCTGCAGGTCGGAGATGGTCAGCTCGATCCCGACCGCGGCGAGCTGCTGCTTGACGACCGCGAGCGAGGCGTCCCAGTCGGTGTAGCCGGTGACCGTGATGATGCTGAGCTTGAGCGGGTTGGACGACGAGTACCCGGCGCTCTGGAGCAGTTGCTTGGCCTTGTCCGGGTTCGGCTTGTCGTAGCCGGCGGCCGTCAGCGCGTCCTTGTCGAAGTACTTGTCGAAGGTCGGCGTGACGACGCCGGTCTGGTTCGCGGCCGGCTGGTAGCCGCTCTCACCGATCTTCGAGATCTGCTCCCGGTCGAGCGCGTAGGCGATCGCCTGCCGGACGGCCAGGTTGCTGGTCGCCTTGTGCGCCGGATCGAGGTTCGGGATGATCGCGACGTTCGCGGTCGGCGGGAACCAGTAGTTGTTCTCAGGCGACTTGGACTTGTAGAAGTTGTCGATGTTCGGGATGTACTGACCACCCCACTGCGCCTTGCCGCTGGCCAGGTCGAGGTTGGCCGGATTGTTGTCCAGGTACGCCGGGTACTGGACCTTCTCCACGTACGGCTTGCCCGGCTGCCAGTAGCTGCCATTGGCAACGTACGAGATGTTGTTGCTGGTGCAGGTGGCGACCGTGAACGCCCCGGTGCCGACCGGTTTCGGATTCGCCCAGGTGGCCGGCTTGGACGCCGGCTCACCGGTGGACCAGATGTGCTTGGGGACGATGCCGACCTGGTTCGCGAAGTTGAAGAAGTACGGCTCGGCGGGCGCCTTGAACGCCAGCGTGACCTTGTCACCGCTCGCGGTGACGCTGGTCAGGCCCGCACCCGTCCACAGCGAGTACAGGTCGAGGGCCGGCTGTTGTTTCATCAGGTTGAAGGTGTAGACGACGTCGTCGGCCGTGAAGGGCTGCCCGTCGCTCCACTTGACGCCCGAGCGGATGGTGAAGACGATCGAGTCCTTCTTCGGCGACCAGCTGTAGGCCGTCGCCAGCATCGGCGTGGTGGCACCGTTCTTGAGCACGTTGACGAAGGTCAGCGGCTCGTAGACGAAGCCGAGCGCCTGCTGGTTGACCGCCGGGTTGAACGGGTTGAACTGGCACGGCCAGGTCTGCCCGCCCACGTTCGCGATCGTGACGGTGCCGCCCTTCTTGAAGGCTCCCGAGCCCTGACCGCTGCCGTTGCTCGTCGACGCGGCGGGATTGCCCGACGTCGGGTTGCCGATAGGTTTGTCGCCGCCGCCACAACCCGCTGCCAGTACGCCGACCGCTACTGCGAGGACGGCGACACGCTTGATGGCCCTCATCGTCTCTGCCTTTCGCTACTCGAAATCCAGGCCTTCGCCGTACGGCGGGTTGCCTGCGCGACTGGTTGCCAGGCCCGTGATCGTGACGAGCCGGTCATGCAAACGCCTCCTCACCAAGGACGGCGCCGGCGGCCTCGACACCAAGGGCGAGCGCCCCGACAAGCGGCGCGTCCGAAGGAAATCGGGCCACGATCAGTTCTGGCGGGAAGGGGACGGCCGTGTCGAGTGCCCGGCGCAGCTCAGGTGCGATCCGGGCCCACGAACGGACAAGCCCGCCGCCGACGACAATCCGGACCGGGTCGATGGCTATCGCCAGGTTGACGACATGCATCGCCAGTTCGCGGTTGAACTCGTCGGTGAGCAACGCGGCGTCCGGTTGGGTCTCCGCCAACGCGAAGACGTCGGCCGCGGTCACGGGCTGTCCCATCCGCGCGCTGCCGGTTGCCTGGAGAGCCTGACCACTCACGACGTCCTCCAGGATCGTGCGCTCCGCTGGTTCGATCCACACGTCCGCGGCGGTCCGCAGGTTGTAGCCGATCTCACCGGACGCCCCGCGTGCGCCGGAGATCACCCTGCCTCCGGCAACGATCGCCGCCGCCAAACCCGTGCCGAGATTGAGGTAGATGCCCGGATCGCAGCCGGCGAGCGCACCCCACCGCAGTTCGGCAGCGGCGGCAGCCTTCACATCGGTACCGAGCCGGACGGGCACGCCGGGGAAGGCGTCCCGTATCAACTGTCCGAAGGCGAGCTCGCCCCAGCCTGGAAAGGTCGGCGCGAGCTCGACCCGGTCGTCGTACGGTATGCCGAGGGTGGCGGCGCCCACCGCCGCGAGCTCCCGCTCGGGGGCGACGCCGGCCAGCAGGTCGCGCGCCGCGGCCAGGCCACGGGCCATTGCCGCTTCGGCTCCGGCATCGGCCAGGCTGTCGACGGTCGTGACGCCGAGACGTCGACCGGACAGATCGCCCACCGCAACGGCGATCTTCGTCCCGCCGAAGTCGAGTCCGAGGACGACCGGCGAACGAGTCATGGGCTGGCACCTCCTCGTGCCTACCGAATAGAATTAATCGGAAACTACGTTAACAATCACCGTCGGCACAAGGGCCACCGGTGACGGCGGTGTTAAGAGTTGGCAACTTGAGGAGATCGAGGTGACCGTTGTCGCCGGAGGTGCCTCCGCGGCCCGCCCGCGACTGATCCGTGCGATCAACGAGCAGGTCCTGCTTGATCACATCCGGCGGTCCGGACCGGTGTCCAGGACAGAACTCGCCAATCTCTCCGGCCTGTCGAAACCTACGGTCTCCTCGGCGCTGGGCAGCATCGAGCGGGCCGGGCTCGTCCACGCGTCCGGGCAGCGTACTGGCAGTCCCGGTCCAGCCGCGTTCCTGTACGAGGTACGGCCGGAAGCAGGATTCGTCCTCGGGCTGGACGTCGGCCGCGAGTTCCTGCGCGGTGCGGTTGCCGATCTGGCCGGCACGGTTCGCAGCCGGCTGAGCGTGCGTACGAAGGCCGTCGACGCGATGGCTCGCGTCCAGGAGTTGGCCGGCCTCGCGACGACGCTGTTGGGTGACGCCGGGATCAGAGCCTCGCAGCTCACCCAGACCGTGATCGGAAGTCCCGGTGTCTATGACCCGAAGCTCGACACCCTGACGTTGACCGGGCGGCTGTCCGGCTGGGACTCCCCAGCCGTGCTGCCGGCGCTGCGTGACGAGTTCGGGTCGACGTTGATGATCGAGAACGACGTCGATGCGGCCGCCTTGGCCGAACGGGTGCACGGTCACGGACGCGGCGTCGACAGCTTCGCGTTCGTGTCCGTCGGCACCGGTATCGGCATGGGCCTGGTACTCGACGGCAAGCTGCGGCACGGCTCCCACGGTGTGGCCGGCGAGATCAGCTACTTGCCTTTCGCCGAAGGCAGTGGCAGCGACGTCCGGGATGCCCGGAAGCGGGGCAGCTTCGACGCATCGGCCTCGGCCGCGGCCGTGGTGAGAGCCGCCAGACGAGCAGGCGTACGGGGTGCGTCCTCGGCCGAGAAGGTGTTCGCGGCCGCGGCGCGCGGCGATTCGGTCGCAGCCGGAATCGTCACCGAAGAGGCGCTGCTGGTGGCCAAGGCAGTGTGCACCGTCATCACGGTTGTCGACCCCGAGTTGATCGTGCTGGGTGGTGGCATCGGGCAGGCGCCGGGCTTCCTTGACGCTGTCGTCGACCAGTTGCGCCGGTTGGCGCCGGTCCTGCCGGAAGTGAAGGCGAGTGTGCTCGGCATCGACACCGTCGTGGCGGGTTGCATTGCCGCCGGCCTCGACCAGGCCTGGCAATACCTCGTAGGACAGATATCGCCCGGCGTGACCAGCTGAGGCGAGATCACTCGAGAGATGGAGCGGGACGTACGCCGCCATCGGCGGCCGCTGATTATTCGGTGGCGGCACGGCGGGGCTGCTGGTAGCGTCCTCGGTCTGCCTTTTCGGGTGGTTTCACTGCACTGCGTGAAGGATCGAATCGAACCGGATGGTTCTCCGGGGCGGGACCCTGTAGATCGCCGCAAGTCCGTCGTTTCGCATCCCTGCCAACACGAGTCGAGGCTCCTTCCCATGGTCGAATCCGCACTCCTCCCTGCACCGGAACTCGAGGCCGAACGGGCCTTCCTGGCCGAGGCCCACGCGGCGCTGGCCCGCATGCATGGCGATGTGCTGGTGCGAGAAGTCCCGGTGATCGGTGGCGAGGACAACGACGAACGCTTCACCAACGAGGCCAACACCCGCGCCCACCAGCAACGCGTGCTGGCCCTGGTCGACCTGCCTGATGTGCCGCTGTTCTTCGGGCTGCTCGACTACGAGCCCGGCACCATCGAGGGGATCGACCGGATTCACATCGGCCGTCGGCATGTTCACGACGGCAGCGGTGTACCGCTCGTCGTCGACTGGCGCGCGCGGGTGTCGGTTCCGTTCTATCGAGCGACCGCCGGCGATCGACAGCACGTCGTACTGCGGCGTCGCTACGGATTCTCCGATGCGGCCGAGCTGACCGGCTTCGAGGACGAGCCGCTGGTCGGAGCCGGCCCATCCGATCAGGCCGACGCGTTCCTGCGCGCCGAGATCGAACGCCCACGCACCGGGCCGATGCGCGACATCGTGGCCACGATCCAGCCGGAGCAGGACGACCTGGTCCGGGCGCCGCTGCACCCGAGCGTTTGCGTGCAAGGCGCGCCCGGTACCGGTAAGACGGCCGTCGGTCTGCACCGCGTGGCGTACCTGCTCTACACCGAACGGGAACGGCTCAGTCGTGGCGGTGTCGTGATCGTGGGGCCGAACCGGTCGTTCCTTTCGTACATCCGCAAAGTCCTGCCCGCGCTCGGTGAGGTCGACGTACGGCAGATCACCATTGACGAGCTGATCACCGAGCCGGCTACGGCGTCGGACGAACCGGACGTCGCGCGGCTCAAAAGTGATGCCCGGATGGCAGTCGTACTGCGACGTGCTCTGTGGTCATACGTGGGTACACCGACCGACGGAATCCTGTACAGCAAGGGTTCCCAGCGTTTCCGGGTGCATGACTACGAGGTCGGGGACATCGTGGCCGCGCTCCGCGAGTCGACCAGGTACGCGCCGGGGCGGAACGCCCTCGCACAGCGGATCGCGCACGCCGTACTGGTCCTGATGGAGCAGCGCGGCGATTCGCCGGACGACCGCGTGCAGAATGCCGTGGCCCGCTCGAAGCCCGTCAAGGCGATGCTCGACGCTGTGTGGCCGCGGGTCGTCGCCGAACAGGTGCTGCACCGGCTGTTCTCCGATGCCGACTTCCTGGCGCAGTCCGCGGGCGACGAGTTCACCGCGGACGAACGTACTGCGCTGTTGTGGTGCAAGCCCGCGCGTTCCTGGAAGTCGGCGAAGTGGTCCGCCGCCGACACCGTGTTGCTCGACGAGCTCGACGATCTGATCGAACGACGCACCGGCTCACTCGGCCATCTCGTACTGGACGAGGCGCAAGATCTGTCGGCCATGCAGTTGCGCGCCCTGGGCCGGCGTTGTCGCACCGGCTCGGTAACGGTCCTCGGCGACCTCGCCCAGGCAACGACACCGTGGGCAGCGGGCTCATGGGATCGGGTACTCGGTCACCTCGAGAAGGCGGACGCCGTCGTGGCCGAGCTCGATCGCGGCTTCCGCGTACCGGACCAGATCATCGACTTCGCGGCGAAATTGCTGCCACAGATCGCGCCCACGCTCGGCGTACCGCGCGGTGTTCGGACGGTCGCCGATGCGCTGACCATCGTCCAGACCGACGAGCGCTCCTTCACGGACACGCTCGTCGCTTCCTGCAGGGCCGCCCTCGCCGGCGAAGGTTCGGTCGCACTCGTCGCGGCCGACGATCAGATCTCACCCCTGCGCGACGCCCTTGTCGCCGCCGGTCTTCAGCCGGCGCTCCTCGGCGCCGCCGAGGACGCGATGGACACGGCGCGACTGGTCTGCGTTCCGGCGACGCTCGCGAAGGGCCTGGAGTTCGACGCAGTGGTGGTGGCTGAACCAGCACAGATCGTGGCGGCCGAACCACGTGGGCTGCAGCGGCTGTACGTAGTCCTCACCCGCGCCGTCAGCTGGCTCCAGATCGTCCACGCGGCACCCCTGCCCACCGCCCTCAACTCACCTGACACCATCACGCGGTCAGTCGATGCTCAGTAGCGGATCGCTGTCACCGGCAACCGGTCACCCCGGACGAACCCCCACAACTACGCGCTAACTAACCGGCTCCCCCCACAGAGCCCCGGTGCCGACCCACTTCCCGGCTCCCGATGCGCAGGGGGTCGGTGTCGGCCTACTTCCCGGCTCGACTCGCCGTGCCGCGGCCCTCTACCGGGCTCGACTCGCCTTGCCCCGGCCCACCTCCTGGGCTCCCCATGCGCAGGGGTCGGTGCCGACCCACTTCCCGGCTCGACCCGCCGTGCCCGGGCCCTCTTCCCGGCTTGACTCGCCGTGTCCCGGCCCGCGACTCGGCTCTCGATGCGCACGGGGTCGGTGTCGGCCTACTTCCCGGCTCGACCCGCCGTGTCCCGGCCCGCGACTCGGCTTCCGATGCGCAGGGGGTCGGTGCCGGCTCACTTCCCGGCTTGACTCGCCGTGCCCCGGCCCACTTCCCGGCTTGACCCGCCGCGCAGGACCGACTACCCGGCTCGACCCGCCCACCGCCGGGGGTGAATTCGGCGAGTCGATCCGGTAAGTCGGAGATTCACGGCGGGTCGATCCGGTAAGTGGGGCGGGGCACGGCGAGTCAAGCCGGGAAGTGGGCGCCGCGCGGCGGGTCGAGCCGGGGAGAGGAGAGACGTGGCGACGGCCTCCTGGTGAGGGCAGATGTCGGGACACTCCTAGCCTCGACGAACCAGTGTTGGCCCGCTGTCGACGAATCGGTGTTGGCCCGCTGTCGACCAAGCGTGAACAGGCGCCCGGTGACCGGTCAGGTGGTCAGCCGGGCGCCTGTTCGCGGGTCGCCTCAGCTCAGGGAAGCCAGCGCTTCGTTCCAGGTCTTCGACGGGCGCATCACGGCGGCGGCCTTGGCCGGGTCGGGTTGGTAGTAGCCGCCGAGGTCGACCGGGTTGCCCTGGACGGCGATCAGTTCCTCGACGATGGTCTGCTCGTTGGTGGCGAGGACCTCGGCCAGCGACGTGAAGGCCTTGGCCAGGTCGGTGTCGTCGGTCTGCTTGGCCAGCTCCTGCGCCCAGTAAAGGGACAGGTAGAAGTGGCTGCCGCGGTTGTCGATGCCGCCCACGCGACGGGTGGGGGACTTGTCCTCGTTGAGGAACGTCGCGGTCGCGCGGTCCAGGGTGTCGGCGAGGATCTGGGCGCGTGCGTTCCCGGCCGTCTGGGCCAGGTGTTCGAAGCTGGCGGCCAGGGCGAAGAACTCGCCGAGGCTGTCCCAGCGCAGGTAGTTCTCCTTCACCAGCTGCTGGACGTGCTTCGGCGCCGAGCCGCCCGCTCCGGTCTCGAACAGCCCGCCACCGGCCATCAGCGGGACGACCGACAGCATCTTCGCGCTGGTGCCCAGCTCCAGGATCGGGAACAGGTCGGTCAGGTAGTCACGCAGGACGTTGCCGGTGACGGAGATGGTGTTCTCACCCCGCCGGATCCGCTCCAGCGAGAATTTGATCGCATCCACCGGCGCCAGGATCTTCAGCTCCAGGCCCTCGGTGTCATGCTCGGTCAGGTACTCGTTGACCTTCGCGATCAGGTTCGCGTCGTGGGCGCGGGTCTCGTCCAGCCAGAACACCGCCGGGTCGCCGGTAGCCCGGGCGCGGGTGACGGCCAGCTTGACCCAGTCGCGGATCGGGGCGTCCTTGGTCTGGCAGGCGCGGAAGATGTCGCCCGCCGCGACCTCCTGCTCCAGTACTACGTTGCCGTCCGCGTCGACCAGCCGGACCGTGCCGGCTCCGGCCAGCTCGAACGTCTTGTCGTGGCTGCCGTACTCCTCGGCCTTCTGCGCCATCAGGCCGACGTTCGGGACGGAACCCATCGTCGCGGGGTCGAACGCGCCGTTCGCCCGGCAGTCGTCGATGACGACCTGGTAGATCCCGGCGTAGCTGCTGTCCGGCAGCACCGCGAGGGTGTCGTGCTCCTGGCCGTCCGGTCCCCACATGTGCCCGGAGGTACGGATCATCGCCGGCATCGAGGCGTCGACGATCACGTCGGACGGCACGTGCAGGTTGGTGATGCCCTTGTCGGAGTCGACCATCGCGAGCGCCGGGCCTGCGGCCAGCTCCGCGTCGAACGACGCCCTGATCGCATCGCCGTCAGGCAGCGCGGCCAGCCCGGTGAAGATCCCGCCGAGCCCGTCGTTCGGGGTCAGCCCGGCCGCGGCCAGGGTCTCGCCGTACTGGGCGAAGGTGTTCGGGAAGAACGCACGCACCGCGTGCCCGAACACGATCGGGTCGGACACCTTCATCATGGTGGCCTTCAGGTGGACCGAGAACAGCACGTCCTCGGCCTTCGCCCGAGCCACCTGGGCGGTGAGGAACTCGCGCAGCGCGGCGACGTGCATCACCGACGTGTCGACGACTTCGGCGGCCTGCACCGGGATCGACTCACGCAGTACCGTGGTCTCGCCGTCCGCGCCGACGAACTCGATCCGGAGCGTTCCGTCGGACTCGATCACGGCCGACTTCTCGGTGGAGCGGAAGTCGTTCTCGCCCATGGTGGCGACGTTCGTCTTCGACTCCGGCTTCCAGGCGCCCATCCGGTGCGGGTGGGTCTTGGCGTAGTTCTTCACCGAGGCGGGCGCGCGGCGGTCGGAGTTGCCCTCGCGCAGGACCGGGTTCACGGCGGAACCCTTGATCTTGTCGTACCGGGCGCGGATCTCCCGCTCGGAGTCGGTCTTCGGCTCGTCCGGGTACTCCGGCAGCGCGTAGCCCTGGCTGCGCAGCTCCGCGATCGCGGTCTTGAGTTGCGGGATCGAGGCGGAGACGTTCGGCAGCTTGATGATGTTCGCGGCGGGCGTCTTGGCCAGCTCCCCGAGCTCGGCGAGCGCGTCCGGGATCCGCTGGTCCTCGGTCAGGTGGTCGCCGAAGACGGCGATGATGCGCCCGGCCAGCGAGATGTCCCGGGTCTCCACGCCGACCCCGGCCTGCGCGGCGTACGCCTGGATCACCGGCAGGAACGAGTAGGTGGCCAGGGCCGGGGCCTCGTCCGTGTGCGTGTAGATGATGGTTGACTCAGTCACCGCGTACTCCGCTTCCTCTACTCCGTCGATGTCGCTCCCGGGCCATGCCGTGGAGGCATCCCCACCCTAAACGGCAGACCTGCCGCAGCAGGAACTGGTCCAGAGGCTTGGGACGAACTGGACAAGTGGTACTCCTCACGCGCGCAGATCTGCAGACCAGACGTGGAGGGCCGTGGCCAGGCGCCCTTAGGGTGGCAGAGTGGACAACGAGCCGAGTTGGCGTGAGAAGCGACGAGAGGCATCCGCCGTCCATGCTGCAGCCCTCGAACACCGTAAGGCCGCGGAGACCGCGCGAGCCCGCGCGCTGCTGGCCGAATTCGTCCGGAAGATGGAGGCAGCGGGCATCGCGCCTCGGCCGTTGCGGGCACCGGTCGTGGGATCGGGAGCGAGCTATCGGACCGACATCAGTGGCTGGTATCTCCGCCGCAACCAGTCACTCGGTGCGGACATCGACGGCAACTACTACATCCTTGGCACACCCGCCAGCCTGAAGGCCAGGCTGTTCGGCCTACGGATATCGCCGTCCGACCCGCCGCTCACGGTCGGCCTCGGCGCGCGCGATGGCGAATCCATCCCCCTCGAGCAGTTGCTCCGCCGCCGTCTCGAGGAGGCGACAACGACTGGACCTGACGAGAGCAAGAGGTAACCCGGACCGGCACCTCGTTCGGGTCTCGTCCGCTGCCCGGGACGCCGTGAACATGCTGCCGGTCACTGCGGCGATCTCGGCGCCGTCGTACTGGAGGTGCTCGACCGTGTCCTGGAGGCGGCGCAGATTCGCAAGGCCCATCTGGTCGAAATGTTGCCACCGCCGAGCGCCATTGCTGTCGCGGTATCCCGGCCACTGTCCGGGCGAGGTTCGGGAGGCCGGTGAACATGCCGTCCCGCACCGGGACACCGTCGCGTCCGACCGGCACCAGAGCGCCCGCACCGTCCTATTCCATCGACAGTCCGCGTTTCGCGACCGCATCCTCGGCGAGGCGCACGAGTCGGATCGCCTGGGTCATCGTCAGCGGCGTCAACACCGGATGTGGCCGATTCCCATCCGTCTCATTGCCCCGTCCGTAGCCTCCATAGCCACGTCCGCGGCCGTTCTTGTCATTCAGCACTCATCGAGCACCTCCTTGCCCAGAAACATATGGGCCTTCCGACGGACGGAACGGACGACTTCGCAACCTGTGGAAAACTCCTCGCAGCCCGCGGGGTGGTGACCTCGGTGACGGTTTCCGTGATGAAGGCGGCCCCGACGGCGCGGTAGTGGGCGTAGCCTCAACGTGCCCTCGACCTGCCACGGCGGCAACACGTGCGCAGCCGTCGTACTACACCGCTCACAAGCTTCGAAGTGCCACCCGGTCGGGATCTCCGTGAGCGGCTGCCTTCTGATCCGCAGGTGCCGCGTTCGAGACCATTACCATCCGTTGCCCCAGGCAACTGTCTTGCATAATGGCGGCCCGCCCGTCCATGCGGCGTCGCCTACTCAGAGGATCCCGAGCCCCACTGAACACCGAACGCGCGAAAGCCCCTCAGCTGACCACTCCGTCGGTGCGGGTTTCCCGGACAGTTCTGTCGCCCAGCTGTCCGGCCGCCTACTTCGCCACCCCCAGCGATCTGTTTGGCGCTGGAGGCCCGCCGCGGGGCAGTGGAGACCCGGGACGGGAATAGATGCGCGGTCATGTTGTTGATATGCATGCGCAGTCATGCAGTTCGCGGGCGCGCCGGACAGGAGGACGAGATGCAGTTCGGGGTTTTCACGGTCGGCGATATCGCGCCGGACCCGACGAACGGGTACACCTACAGTGAGGCGGAGCGGATCGACAACATGATCCGGGTCGCCCAGCGAGCCGATGAGGTCGGCCTCGACGTGTTCGCGCTGGGGGAGCACCACAACCCGCCGTTCGTGCCGTCGTCCCCGACCACGCTGCTCGGGTTCATCGCGGCGCAGACCAGGCGGATCATGCTTAGTACGTCGGTCACGCTGATGACCACCAACGACCCGGTGAAGATCGCCGAGGACTACGCGATGCTCCAGCACGTGGCCAAGGGCCGTCTGGACCTGATGGTCGGCCGCGGCAACACGGTGCCGGTCTACCCGTGGTTCGGCAAGGACATCCGCGAGGGCGTCGCGCTGGCGCTGGAGAACTACAACCTGTTGCACCGGTTGTGGCGTGAGGACGTGGTCGACTGGGAGGGGCGCTTCCGCACCCCGCTTCAGGGCTTCACCTCGACGCCCCGCCCGCTGGACGACGTACCGCCGTTCGTCTGGCACGGCTCGATCCGTACGCCGGAGATCGCCGAGCAGGCGGCCTACTACGGCAACGGCTTCTTCGCCAACCACATCCTGGCGCCGAACTTCCACTTCAAGCCACTGGTGGACCTCTACCGGCAGCGGTTCGAGCACTACGGTCACGGAACCGCGGCTCAGGCGATCGTGGGGCTGGGTGGCATGTCGTTCATCGCCAAGCGCTCCCAGGACGCGGTGAAGGCGTTCCGGCCGTACTTCGAGAACTACCCGGTGTTCCGCGGTTCGCGGCTCGAGGACCACATGTCCGCCACCCCGCTGACGGTCGGCAGTCCCGAGGAGGTCATCGACAAGGTGCTCACCTTCCAGGAAGGCTTCGGCGACTACCAGCGGCAACTGTTCGCGGTCGACGGCCTTGCCCTGCCGGTCGACGTGGCACTCGAGCAGGTTGAGCTGCTCGGCACCGAGGTGGTACCCGTGTTGCGGAAGGAGATGGAGTCGCGTCGCGCGCCTGGCGTCCCCGACGCTCCGACCCACGAGTCTCTGGTGTTGGCGAAGTACGGCGACACCCAGCCGCGTCAGCCCCGGCCCAACCCGAACCGAGGCGACAACCTGTCTGGCACCTCGCCGTACCAGGACAGTGCCCCGGACGTCGAGGCGCACTTCCCGGCGGGGTTCTGATGGAGAGCACGACCCGGCTCGCGAACGTGGCCTGGGAGGCGATGTTCCGCGCCCAGGCCACCCTGGCCCGCGAGTTCGAGCGCGACGGCGAGTGGGGTGACCTGCTGCCCCGCGAGTACGGCGTCCTGTACGCGCTCTCCAGGGCGCCGGAGGGTCTGCGGATCATCGACCTCTGTGACGATGCCCTGCTGACCCAGGCCGGCGTGTCCCGGTTGGTCATCCGGCTCGAACGGCGCGGGCTGGTGGAACGAAGCGATGACCCGCATGACGGCCGGGCGTCCCGCATCCGCCTCAGCGCCGAGGGTGCCGACGTACAGCGCCGCGTGGGTCGGGCCCACGCGCGACAAGTCGCGAGCGCGATGACGCGTGCTCTCGATACCAGCGAACTCCAGACCTTGCGAGACCTCTGTCTAGCCCTGACCGAGGCTGCCTCCGATCCGGCGGCCATGCTGCCCGAAAGGAACTCGAAATGAACGACATCGCAGCCGGCTTGGCAACGCCCGGCCTCACCGTCGCCGTCATCAGCGCCGGTGTCAGCGACCCGTCCTCGACCCGTCTGCTCGCGGACCGGATCGCCCAGAAGACCGTGGACACTCTGCTCGCGTCGGGCGCACACGCCACCATCGCGGTCATCGACCTCGCGCCCATCGCCGTGGAGATCGCCCGGTCCATCGTCTCCGGGTTCCCGCACGAGAAGGTCCAGGCCGCGATCGACCGGCTCGCCTCGGCCGACGCGATCATCGCCAGTACGCCGGTGTACAAAGCCGCGGTCAGCGGACTCTTCAAGTCGTTCGTCGACCTCATCGACAACGACCTGCTGGTGGCCAAACCCGTCGTCCTCGCCGCGACCGGTGGCACGGCCCGGCACGCCATGGTCGTCGACGACCAACTCCGGCCGCTCTTCGCCTTCCTCCGGGCCATCCCCATGCCGACGTCGCTGTACGCCGCGCCGGAAGACTGGGGCTCGACGGAGCTCGGCAAGCGGATCACCCGCGCCGCGAACGAACTGACAATGCTCGTGCTCAGCGGTGCGCCTCGCCAGATCGCCGACAACAACTGGTCCGGCTATCAGCACCAGTTCGCCGGCAACGCTACCCGCGCCGAGCGATCCGCCGCCGACATCGACTTCACCACCGACCTCATGCGCCTCGCCACCGGAGGCCGCCTCGACTGACACATCAGAGGCGGTGGCGACGTGCTTGTGGCTCGTCGATCTCCCCAGCCCGTGATGCATCGTTCAGAGGGGGAGTACGCCAACTTCTCGGTGTTCGACGTCGACACCGTGGACGAGTGGCACGACCTGCTCGCGAACCGTCCGTTGTTTCCCTATCTCAAAGGTGAAGGTCACGCCATTGGCGACTCAACCGAGCGTCTCTTATGAACTGAGGGTGCGGGAGATGCCGATGCCGCTGCGGGCGTCGCGGCCGTACTTGGCGATCTCGGCGGCCAGGTCCAGGCGTGCGACGCCTGCCTTCTGACGGTCCTCGTCGGTGAGCAGATCCGCCGGGATGATCCAGACGATCTCGAACTCCAGCCCGCTGGGATCCTTGCCGTACAGCGACTTGGTCGTGCCGTGGTCCGAGGCTCCGGCCAGCGCACCCGCGTCGCTCAAGGTCTTCGACAGATCCTCGAGGTCGCCGAGGGTGTCCACTTCCCAGGCGAGGTGGTAGAGCCCGACGGTTGTCCGTCCAGCGCCAGACGGCCCGGCCTGAGTCCCGATCTCGAACAACCCCAGGTCGTGGTCGTTGGTCGACCCCGGCGCCCGCAGGAACGCCGCCCCGTGGAACGAGTCCCCGCCCTCGATGTACCCGAACCCGAGCACGTCCTGGTAGAAGGCCACACTCTCGGCCAGATCGCGCACATACAGCACAGCATGGTTCAACCGGAAGATCGCCATGACCCAACTCCTAATCCTCGCTCCACAACACAATAGTTGAAGAGTCAACTGAACGATAGGGCGAAGATCCCAATCAGCGGTGGCTGCTGGGCGGGACTGCCATCGGCGCGGCGATCAGCGGATCACCCTCGAGGCAGCCGGCCAAGTCGTGCAACGAGACCGGCGCAGGCGCCGGGGTCCTCCGCGCATTCGGTTAATTAACCGCGTCAAGAATCTCGCGCTCGGATCTTGACATCTTCTTCGGGAGGTATCAGGGTTCCAATATCCTATCCGATCTGCGGTTGTTGCCCGGGGGCCTCATGGCAAAGACCGCGGCCCGTCGGTGATGGATCGGGCTCGGCGGTCACTTGCGTTGTGACGCGCCGCCTCATCATGCGATCAGCTGTTTTTGAACCACAAAGAGAGGTCACCGCTCATGACCAGGTTCCTTCGACACAAGGCGATGCGAGGCATACTCGCGGGGGTCGTCGCTGTCGCCGTCCTACCGATCGGCTTGTCTGCCTCCGCTGCACGGGATCCGCGCGGAACAACCACCGCGCCGAGCGCAGCTAGCGCTAAGACCACGACGAACACTTCGGCCGCGAGCATCTCCACGCCTGCGAACGTCACCACGGCGGCGAGCCCCTCGCTCGGACCGGCGGGGGCGGCGGCCCAGAAGCCCTACATGGGCTGGAGCAGTTACAGCATGCAGGTGTATTCGAATGACGGCGGCAACTGGATCTCAGCGGCCCAGATCATCGCCCAGTCGGATGCGATGCACAAGAAGCTCCAGCCGTACGGGTACAAGTACATCAACATCGACGCGGCGTGGAACGGCGGCACCGACGAGTACGGCCGGCCCGTGCCGAGTAAGAAGTTGTTCCCGAACGGTCTGCCGGCGGTGATCAACCACATCCACGCGAACGGCCAGAAGGTCGGGCTCTACAGCATCCCGGGAATCTCGAAGGCGATGCTGGACGCCAACCTTCCCGTTTACGGCCACCCGGAGTGTACGACGGGGGACCTGGCCAAGCAGCCGTTGCAGCAAGGGGACTACTGGGGCTTCGGGTACCGCGTCGACATGACGAAGCCGTGCGCCCAGGCGTACATCGACTCGATCGCCGATCTCTTTGCCTCCTGGGGCGTCGACTTCCTGAAGTTCGACAGTGTCACGCCAGGCTCGGGGCACAACGATCTGTCCATGGACGCCCGCGACGAGGTCAAGGGTTGGTCGCAGGCTCTCGCCCGCCACAACATCTGGCTCGAACTGTCCTGGGCGCTCGACATCAACTACGCGGACTACTGGAAGCAGTGGGCGAACGGATGGCGGGTCGAATGGGACGTCGAGTGCTATTGCCCGGGTGAGGCGCTCACGGCCTGGCCGAACATCGCGCGGCTCTTCCCCAAGGCGGCCGACTGGTGGCGTCACGCTGGGCCCGGTGGCTGGAACGACTTCGACTCCCTTGATGTCGGCAACGGAACGATGGATGGGATGACCAAGGACGAGCGGCGTACGGCGGCGACGCTGTGGGCGGTCTCCGCAGCTCCGTTCTACATCGGCAACGACATGACCAAGCTCGATTCGTACGGCGTGGAACTGCTCACGAACCCCGAGGTGATCGCGGTCAACCAGGCGGGGCGTCCCGCGCAACCGGTGTCGACCAAGACCAACCGGCAGGTGTGGTACTCGCTCAACGCGGACAGCTCGTACACCGTCGCGCTGTTCAACCTCGGGACCACCGAGGCCAACATGACGGCGAACTGGGCGGATCTCGGACTGGACGGCTCCGCGACGGTGCGCGACCTGTGGGCGAAGAAGGACCTGGGGCAGTTCGCGTCCGGCTACACCGCGGCGACTGTGCCCCCGCATGGTGTCCGCCTGTTCAAGGTCACGCCGCAGAAGAACTCGGCGATCCGCGTCAACGACGACGACCTGCGGGTCTCCTACGAGGGTGCCTGGCAGCGCAACGGCAACTACGAGGTACCGGCGGTCTCGGAGCCGCTGACGGTCACGGTGACGGACTCGGGGACCCCCGCGGCTCCGAAGGCGGCTGCTACCTCCGGCACACGGACGGTTGAGCTGAACAATGACGACCCAGGGATTGTCTACACGGGTTCGTGGAGCCGGAGTACGGGCCGTGGGCTCGGTGACTATCAGGACGACGTGCAGTACACGGAGAACAACGGCGACGCCTTCTCATACAGCTTCGTCGGCAACGGCGTCGACTACGTGACGGAGAAGGACCCCTCGCAGGGCGAGGTCGACATCTACGTCGATGGTGCCTTCAAGGCGACCGTCGACACCCACGCCGACACGCGCTCCGCGCAGCAGTTGGTGTACAGCATCTCGGACCTGCCGAACGGGAGCCACACGATCCGTGGTGTGAAGAAGTCGGGTCAGTTCATGCTGGTCGACAAGCTGGTAGTGCGGCAGGAGAGTCTGCTGAACCCCGGTACTGCGGCCTTCGACAAGTCCGCGCAAGCCGACGTGACGACCGAGATCGGGCGCGACCCCGGCGAGCTGGTCTCGATCGCGAACGGCGGCAAGGCTCTCGTCAAGGGCACCGACTACACCGTCGCCGGCAGGGTCGTGACGATCAACAAGGCGTACCTCGCGGCCCAGCCGACTGGCAGCACGAAGCTGGACTTCAGCTTCCATGGTGATTACCGCGACGATGTGCACGCCTCGACAGCGGACGGCGCGGCGATCAACTTCACCTTCCGGGGTACCGGCGTCGACTGGGTCACGGCACTAGCGCCGGATCAGGGCGAAGCCGACGTCTACATCGACGGCAAGCTCGTGACCCGGGTGAACCTCCACAACGATGCGCGGCTCACGACGCGGCAGGTGTTCACCCGCACGGGCCTGCAGGATGGGCAGCACACCCTGCGCATCGTGAAGGTCTCGGGCCAGGTACTGCGGAACGACATGATCCGCTACACGATCGCAAAATAGCCCTGACGTAGAAGGGGCTGGGTGATCTGGGACCTGTCGAAGGGTCCCAGATCACCCAACGCGAAGGGCATTTATCGCGCGTCGAGGCACTCGAGCGGGAGCAAGGTCCAAGGAGCTGGTGCCGAAGGTCGGCTTGGTGCGGTTCCCGGTTGTCTCGTGCGGCATCGCCGTGTCGGCGGCATTGAGTACTGGTGAACTCCTGCCGTGCCCTGGTCTGTCGGAGCGTGAGCAGGGACTGCTGAGGCACCTGCAGCGTCGGCTGGCCCGCTGCCGTCGTGGCTCCTGTCATTCGTGCATCGGGCGGGTTTCGGTCCAGTCGACGAGGAGTTTACGTTCGGCGAAGTGCCAGGCGCCTTCTTGTTTGGCGTACTGGTCCAGGTAGCGGATGGAGGCGACCATGAGCGTGCGCCGGCCGTCGTCGCCGATGGTCACATGGTGGGCGATGGTGTAGCTCTCGCCGTGAGCTTGGTTGCCGTTGACAACGACTGTGCTCTGTCCGTTGAAGTGGGTGGTGGCGGCGTACTGATTGAGGTTGTCGAAGACGGGCGCGAGGGCGTCGCGCCCGTGCAGGTCCTGGGTCGGCTCGGCGGACCTGGCGTCCATGTAGACGACGAAGTGGGTGTCTTCGGTGAACAAGGCCAGCTGGCCTTTGGCGTCCCGGCGGTCCGCGCAGTGCGCGTAGGCGTCGAACAGTTCGCGGATCGCGAGGCGGTCGGCGACTTCGTCGGGGGAGACAGTGGTGTGTGGCGTCATAGCTGCTATTTTACACCTGTAAATAACAGCTGGGTGGGGAGCAGATCGATGAGCAACCGACCGGACCCGCGGACGGCGCGGACCGATCGCGCCCTGGCGGACGCCGTACTGCGGCTTGCGGCCGAGCGGCCCGTGTCGCGGATCAGTGTCGCGGAGCTGACCGAGGCGGCCGGAGTGACGCGGCCGACGTTCTACCATCGGTATCGCAGTCCGCTGGAGCTGTTGCTCAGGGTCCTGGACACAGACCTGGCCGAGGTGTATCAGCGCGAGGAGCGGTGGCGCGCAGAGGAAGATCCGTCCAGCGACGAAGCCCTGCGCCGGGCGACCGGCGAGCTGGTCGATCACGTCGCCCGGTTCGCCGACGTCTACCGGCAGACGCTCGAGGACCCGGCGGATCGCGGGGTCTACGAGGCGCTGGTCCGGCACTTCAGTGACTACAGCCTGGCCTTCATGGCGCGCTCGACGAACCCGGAGCTGCCCGCCGGCGATCGGGAGCTGATGGCGCAGTTCGTCGCCTATGGATTCGCCGGGGCGATCAAGGCATGGTTGGCCGATGGGGGATTGAGCAGAGACGATCTGGTGAACGCCGTGGTCGCCTGTGCGCCGGTGTGGTGGCGTTGAAGGGAGCTGGATCGATGAGCGGGGCCGGCCAAGGTCGGGATCATCGGCACCGGCCGCTGGCGGGTCGTGATCCGGAGGAGGCCCATCGGGCTGCGACGCCGCTGGAGCTCCTGTACGACCTGACGTTCGTCGTGTCGTTCGGCACGGCCGCGGACGAGCTCGCGCACTACCTGGCCGAAGGGCATGTCGGTGCGGCGCTCGGCGGGTTCTGTCTCGCGGTCTTCGCCGTCGTGTGGTGCTGGATGAACTATGCGTGGTTCGCGTCGGCGTACGACAACGACGACTGGGTGTTCCGGGTCGCCACCATGGTGCAGATGGTCGGCGTGATCGTGCTGGCGCTCGGGCTCGCGGACATGTTCGCCTCCGTCGACCACGGCGAGACGATCGACCTCCGCGTGATGGTTCTCGGGTACGTCGTGATGCGGTTGTCAATGCTGTTCCTCTGGGTTCTTGCCGCGCGCAACGATCCCGACCGTGCCCCGGCGGCGCGCAAGTACATCCGGACCATCGGCGTCGCGCAGGTCGGCTGGGTCCTGCTCGCGTTCCTGCAGCTGCCGGTCTGGGTGTTCTTCGTGGCCGGGTTCCCGTTCTTCGTCCTGGAGTTGGCCGGTCCGGTGCTGGCCGAGCGGCGCAGTCCGACGCCTTGGCACGCGCACCACATCGCGGAGCGGCACGGGCTGTTGTTGCTGATCACCCTCGGCGAAGGGGTCCTGGGCACGGTCACGGCCCTCAACGCCCTCGTGCACGGCGAACACGGCTGGACCTTCGAGGCCGCCCTGCTGGCGGTCGCGGGCATCGGCCTGACCTTCGGCCTGTGGTGGATGTACTTCGCCGTGCCTTGGGGAGATGTACTCCGGCGGCATCGGGACCGGTCGAGGCCGTGGGAACTCGGTCATTTCCTCCTGTTCGGCTCGGTCGCCGCGACGGGCGCCGGCCTGCACGTGGCGGCGTACTTCCTCGAAGGAAGCGCCACGCTCAGCCCGACCGAGACAGTCCTGACTGTTGCGATCCCGGTGGCGATCTATGTCGTGACGCTGTACGCCGTCTACTGGGCCTTCCTCCGTCAACACGACGCATTCCACCTGCTTCTCCTCGCGGGAACGGCAGGCGTCGTTCTGCTCGCGGTGATCTGTGCCGAACTCGGCGCGAGCACACCGTGGTGCCTGGTGGTCGTCATGCTCGCCCCAGCCGTCACAGTCATCGGTTTCGAAACGGTGGGTCACCGTCAGCTCACCGTGGCCCTGCTGCAGTGACTCGCTGGCCAAGGTCGCGGTCAGATGAACGCCGAGTGGCCGGTGATGGATTTGCCGACGATGAGGAGAGCCCACAAGAGCCGGATAGGCGGCCGGGGCTACGTGCGCTTCTCAGGCGCGGCCGGCTGACAGGAGGCGCAGGTCGCGGGCGCGCTGTACGGCCGCGGATCGGTCGGTGGCAGCGAGCTTGGCGTAGATACGACGGATGTGGGTGTTGACGGTGTTCAGGGAGACCGACAGCTCGGCGGCGATCTCGGGCCGGGTGAGGTTGGTCGGCAGGTAGCGGAGCACGCGCAGTTCGCTGGGGCTGAGGTCTTCGGACGGTCCGGGTACGGCGGCGTGGCTGAGGCTGTTGCCGTGGACGGTGTCGAGGATGTCGGCGACGAGCGCGGTGTGCGACGTACCCTGCGGCGGCAGGGCTGTGAGCAGTTCCCAGGCACCGGTCATCGCGAACGGCAGGATCAGTCGGTCTGGTTCGGCCAGGTGCAGTGCCCGCTCGACGGCTGCTCGCGCCGCGCGCTCGTCGTCCAGGTCCCGGCAGGCGAGTGCGTCCAGTAGGTGGGCCTCGATCAGGGTGAGGTATGAGTTGACGGGGACACCGCCGCCGAGGACGGGCCGGAGTTCGCGGCGGGCGCCGGCGGGGTCATGCTCGGCGAGGTGGATCACCGCGGCCGCGTTGCGGATTTCGCCGGCGGTGACCAGCTCGTCGTCGACGGTGGCGAGGGTGGCGCGTGCCTGGTCGACGTTCCCGAGCCGGACCTGGGTGGCGATCGTCCATCCGGTGACCTGGGATGTCAATGCGTGCTTCCCGGCCATCTGGGCGCGCACCTGCCCGGCGGCGAGGAGTTCGGTCAGTGCCTCGCGGTGCCGGCCGCGTGCCGCCGGGGGGATCGCGGCGATCAGGTGGATGAGTAGGCGGATGCCCGGCTCTCCGCCGGCCTGGGTGGCGCGCCTGGCGCGCTCCAGCCATTCCTCGCCGTGGTCGAACTCGCCCGTCAAGATGAGAATTTCGGCGAGCGCCGCGTGCGCGGGTGCGATCACTGCTTCGGTGTCCCAGCCGTGCCGGGCCGCCTGCGCTATGGCGTCCTCGCAATGCTGCCGGGCGAGGGCGAAGGAGTGGCCGGTGGCGGCAAACCCTAGGTGGGCTAGGCAGGCCACCTCCAGGTACGGCCGCCCGATGGCGCGGGCGAGGGCGGCGCCCTCCAGCAGGTGTTTCTCGCTCTCCGCCAGCCGCAACGACCACGCCTCGGTGACGCCAAGGTTCAGCAGCACGATGGCACGCAGGTCGTCGCCCAGGGCCACATCGGCGTTGGACTGGCCGGCGGCGGGGGAGGGCAGCGCGTCCACCTGCTCGAAGACGCTGTCGAAGTGACCGCGCAACCGCGCCGACAGCAGGTCCAGAGTCGCGATGGCCGTCCGGAGCCGGTACTGCCGGTCGGACGGTGTCGTCTCGGCGTACGCCCTGACCACGTCGAGGTGCGCGTCGGCTTGGTCGAGGTGGACCTGGTCGAGGTCGGCGATCGCGTGCACCAGGGCCAGCCCGGGAAAGTCCTCGCCGATCCGGGCCGGGAAGGTGTGCAGCAGCACCGCCACGGTCGCGGCCCGGCCGTCGAGGGTGAGGCTGAGGGCGTGGTCGGTGAGCAGCCGCGCTGCCTCGGTCCAGTCACCGGCGGCCTGCAGGTGGCGGATGGCCTCGGCGGTGTCGGCGTGGTCGGCGAACCACCGCGCGGCGATCCGGTGCAGTTCCGGGACGTGTCCGGGGACGGTGCGGCGTAGCTCCAGCCGGAGCAGGCCGCTGAACATGTGGTGGTAGCGAAACCAGGTGCGAGTGGGGTCGAGTGATACGACGAACGCGTTGGCGTCCTCCAGGTCCAGCAGGATCCGCTCCGATCCTGCTGCTCCGGTGAGCAGGTCGGCCAGCTCGCCGTTGACCTTGTCCAGCAGGGAGGTGCGCAGGAGCAGGCGTTGCACCTCTGGTGGCTGCCGGTCCAGCATCTCGGCCATCAGGTATTCGGCGACCGTGCGGTCGCTGCCGGAGAACTCGGCGACGAACCGTTCCGGTTGCGGGTGGCCGACCAGGGACAGGACGGCCAGCCGCAGCCCGGCCGCCCAGCCTTCGGTCCGCTGGTACAGCGTGGCCACCACGGGGTCGGGCAGCGTGATTCCGGCGGCAGTGAGCAGCTTGCGAGTCTCGTCCTCGGTGAAGCGCAGCTGCGGGGCGCGGATCTCGGCCAGCTCTTCCGCCAGCCGGAGCCGGTGCAGGCGCAGCGGCGGGTCGCGGCGGGTGGCCACGATCGCGTGGACATCCGCGGGGAGGTTCGTCAACAGGGCCGTGAGCTGCTCATTGGCCTCGGCGGAGGTCAGCTCGTGCAGGTCGTCGATGATGAGCACGAAGGGCCCGCCGTACGCCGCGAGCTCGGACAGCACCTTGTCCACCATGGCCTGCCCGTTGAATCCGGGCGCCGGGGGTGGGGGCTCGGCGCCGCCGGTGACGGCGCGGACCGCGCCCAGGAGGGCAAGCCAGAACAGTTGCGCGTCGTGCTGGACCGGCTTGACGGACAGGAAGGCGATCCGGCGGTCCTGGCGCCGTCGATCGGCCCACGCGTGCAGCAGCGACGTCTTCCCACTGCCGGCGGGCGCCGAGATGACCGTCACGCGCTTCTCCACTGCGTGGTCCAGCGCGGCGACCAGGTCGCGACGGTCGATCAGCCCATGCCGCGTCGCGCCATCTTCTCCAGGCACCTGGTCAGCGTACCCGGGAGATCACTGGAATCAGGTGACGACCTTTCACCGGCCGAGCAGCGAATCTGAACTCACCTTGATCACTGCGGAACGAAACAGAGGGTGAGCATGACTTCGTCGAGTCCAAGCGAGAACGACCTGCCGGACTACGTTCCGGTACCCGAGGCCGCCTTCGGCCCGGCCCTCAACGAGCAGGGGTACTTCGTCGGCCGCGTCGAACGCAACCTGTTCTGGGTCACCGACGGCACCTACCAGTCAGCGTTCCTCGCGACGCCCGACGGGGTGGTCCTGTTCGACGCCCCGCCGACCATCGGCCACAACCTGCGGCGAGCCGTGGACGAGGTCGCGGCGGCCGAGGGCATCGGTAACACCGTGACCCATCTGGTCTACTCCCACCACCACGCCGACCACGCCGGCGCGGCGAACCTGTTCGGCGACGACATCGTGCGCATCGGGCATACGGAGACCCGGCGGCTCCTGCTGCGGGACAACGACGCGACCCGGCCCGCCCCGGAGGTCACCTTCGAGGACCGCTACACGCTGCAGGTCGGCGGCGAACGGGTCGAGCTGGCTTACCACGGGCCCAACCACTCGCCGGACAACATCTACCTCCATTTCCCGGACCATGACGCGCTCATGCTGATCGACGTCGTCAACGCGGGCTGGGTGCCCATCTACAACCTGAACCTGAGCGAGGACGTGCCCGGGTACATCGGCGCCCCGGACCAGGCGATGGACTACCCGTGGAAGCACTTCATCGGCGGTCATCTCGGCCGGCTGGGCACTCGCGACGACCTGGTCCTGCACCAGCAGTACATCGCCGACATCGTTGACAGCGCGCACGCTGCGCTCGCCTCGGTCGACCCGACCCCCTACTTCAGCAAGTACGGCGCGAACGCCTGGGCCGGCGTGGGCGGCTACCTCGACGCCGTCACCGCAGAGGCCGCCGCGCCGGTCATCGCCAAGTACACCGGCGTCCTGGCAGCCGCCGACGTCCCAGCGTTCACCACGAGCACGACCTTCAGCATCCTCCAGTCGATCCGCCTCGACCTCGGCACCGGTTCGCAGGTGCACCCATGAGCGCGCGGGTGGCAATCGTGGTCGGCGCGGGAGGCGAGCTCGGCCGTACGACGGCGCAGAAGCTGGCCGCCGCCGGGTTCACGGTGGTCGGCATCGACCGCAACAAGGAGGCGGTGAAGGAGTTGCCGGACGGCATCCGCTCCGAGGTGGGTGACGCAACCGACCCGGCCGTCGCAAAGGATCTTGTCGACCGGATTGCCGCCGAGGTCGGTCCGCCCGAAGTGCTGGTCAACGCGCTCGGCACGTATCACCTGGGTGATGCACTCGACGCGACGCCGGCGGATCTGCGGCTCATGATCGACGTCAACGCTGGCGCCGCGCTGTGGCTGACCCAGGCGGTGGCGCCGTACATGCGAGACCGAGGCACGGGCGTCATCGTGCATGTGGCTGCCCGCCCCGGGCTGGAGCCGACCGCCGGGATGGCGACGTACGGCGTGAGCAAGGCGGCCCTTGTGCACCTCACCCGCGTGCTCGACCTGGAGCTGCGCCCGCTCGGGATCCGGGTCAACGCCGTCGCGCCACAGATCCTCGACACGGCCAAGAACCGGCCGTACCTCACTCCCGATCAGTTGGCGCAGGCGGTTCCGCCGGAGGCGGTCGCCGACATCATCGCGTTCCTCGTCAGTGACGCCGCGACGCCGATCAGCGGTGCCGTCGTGCCGACCTACGGCGCCTGACCGTCTACCCGTCATACCTCTGGAAAGGTCTGTCATGTCATCCACCCCAAGCACGAACCGCCGCTCGTTCCTCGCCCGTGGCGCGGCGATCGCGGCCGTTCCGGCGCTCGCCACGGTAGCCGGGGGAGTCCTTGCCGAACCGGCCGCCGCCGACACGTTGCCCGATTACGCGCCGATACCGCCGTCCGCGCTCGGCCCGGCCCTCAACGCGCAGGGCTACCACGTCGGGCGGGTGGAGAAGAACCTGTACTGGGTCACAGACGGCACCTACCAAGCGGCGTTCCTGACCACCAAGGACGGGGTGGTGCTGTTCGACGCGCCCCCAACCATCGGACGCAACCTGCAGCGCGCCATCGACCAGATCGCGTCCGAGAACGGCGTGTCCAACAAGGTGACCCACATCGTCTACTCGCACCACCACGCCGACCACCTCGGCGCGTCGTCCCTCTTCGGTCGTGACGTGGTGCGGGTCGGCCACGCCGAGACGAAGCGGTTGCTTGCCCGGGACAACGACCGGGCCAGGCCCGCACCCGACGTGACCTTCGAGACCCGCCGCACGCTGCACGTCGGCGGCGAGCGGATCGACCTGGCATGGCACGGCACGAACCACACGCCCGACAACATCTACATCCACCTCCCGGCCCACGAAACGCTCATGCTGGTCGACATCAACCTGCCCGGCTGGGTGCCGTTCCACAGCTTCAACCTCAACGAGGACGTCCCGGGCTCCATCGCGGCCCCGGCGAAAGCCATGGCCTACCCGTGGAAGCACTACATCGGCGGTCACATGGGCCGGCTCGGCAACCGCCAGGACATGGTCGTCTATCAGCAGTACGTCGACGACCTCGTCGAAAACGTGAAGAAGGCGCTGGTGACGGTCGACCCGACGCCGTTCTTCGTCAAGTACGGCAACAACACCTGGGCCGCGGTGAAGTCGTACCAGGACGCACAGGCCGACTACGCGGCCGCGCCGGTCATCAAGAAGTACACCGGCGTACTCGCCGCGGCCGACGTCTACACGACCAGCACCGCGTTCATCATCCTCGAGTCGATCCGCCTCGACCTCGGCGTGGACTCGCAGGTCCACCCGTGACGGGAGCCGGCGGTCCGCAGCTCGGGGCCTCGTTCGCGCTCGGCCGGTGGCGCGTACGGCGGGTCGGATACGGCGCGATGCAGCTCGCCGGCGACGGGGCCTTCGGGCCGCCGCGCGACCTTGACGAGGCGCTGCTGGTACTGCGCGCAGCCGTCGCGGCCGGGGTCGACCACATCGACACCGCGCAGTACTACGGCGCGGGCACAGTGAACGAGCTCATCCGCGAGGCGCTGTACCCGTACCCGGAGAGCTTGGCGATCGTCAGCAAGGTGGCGGCTCGGCGCGACGCCGACGGCGCCCTGCTGCGGTTCGACGAGCCACACGAGCTGCGCCAGGGGATCGAGGACAACCTGGCCACACTCGGTGTCGACCGGCTGGCGGCCGTGAACCTGCGAATGATGGATCCTTCCGAGCCTCCAGGTGCACGGTTCGACGCCCAGCTCGCGGCACTGGTACAGGCCCGCGACGAAGGACTGGTCGACGGTGTCGGCCTCAGCAACATCACCCGGCGGCACCTCCTGCGAGCGATTGCCCAGACCGAGATCGTCTGTGTGCAAAACCTCTTCAACCTCGCCGACCAACGATCCCTGGATGTCCTCACCGAGTGCGAGTCGCGGGGCATCGCGTTTGTACCGTTCTGCCCGCTCGGCTGGCCCGGCGAGACACGGCGTCGGCTGCTGTCCGACCCGGTTCTCGCCGCGCAGGCCACGCGACTCGACGCGACGCCCGCGCAGCTCGCCCTCGCCTGGCTACTGGAGTTCGCCCCGAACGTCCTGCTCATCGCAGGCACTCGGACCCGGACCCATCTAGCCGAGAACATCGCTGCCGTCGACCTCCAACTGGACGCCGCCGCCCGCACCGAGTTGACCCGGCACTTCCGGCCGCCGGATGTCTCCCGCCACTGGTGACACCGCCGAACGTTGTGGCCGCACACATCGACAGTTGCCCGGACCACCGGGATGCTGGCATAGCCGCCCTGCCCTCCCACAGGAATCGGATCACGATCAGTTGCGAAGGATGTACATCTTGAAGTCAGACCTCGTGGGGCGCGCGGCCGAACTGGAGCGGATCGACTCACTGCTCGAGAGGTACACCTCGCCCCGCCCCGCCCTGCTGCTGCGCGGCGATCGGGGGATCGGCAAGACTGCACTGCTGGACGCGGCAGCAGCACGGGCGACAGCCCGCGGAATGCAGGTACTGCGCGCGTTCGGCGCGGAGTTCGAGGCTGGGTTGAGCTTCTCGGCACTGCATCAACTCCTCTACCCACTGCGCGACCGAGTGGACCGGCTCGCCGGCAGGCAACGCGATGCCCTCCAGCAGGTCCTGGACCTCGCACCGGGACTGGCACCGGATCCGCTGGTTGCCACCGCGGTTCTCGCCCTCCTCAGCGGGGTCGCCGCCGAACGGCCACTCCTGCTGATCGTCGACGACATTCCCTGGATAGACCCCGCCAGCGCGGCCACGCTGGGGTTCGCAGCCCGCCGCTTCGGCCACGACCCGATCGCATTCCTGGCGACCGCGCGGACTGGTGCCCATGGTCTACTCGACCAGCTCCAGGTGCCCGAACGCGTCATCCGGCCGCTCGGCGCGCGGTCGGCAGGCATTCTGTTGGACATCCAATGGCCTGGACTGGCTCCTCCAGTACGGCGGCGAACGCTGTCCGAGGCCGCCGGCAACCCGCTTGCACTGCGGGAGTTGCCGACGTTGCTGGACGACCGACAGCGTTCCGGCCAGGACCCACTGCCGGACTTCCTGCCGCTGTCCGGGCGGTTGAAGGCCGCCTTCGCCGAGGAGATCCGAACGCTGCCCGCAGTAACTCGAGAAGTGCTGCTGCATCTGGCCCTGGAGCCGGACGTCAGCCTGGCTGCGATCAGGGGACCGGCGGCGGCCTCGGCGGACGTCGACTATCTCGCCCCCGCAGTGCAGGCGGACCTGGTGCATGCCGATGCCGGTGGCCGCGGCACCTGGTTTCGGCATCCGCTGATCCGCTCGGCGATCCTGCACCAGACACCGCCAGGTGAACGCCGGGACGCGCACCAGGCCCTTGCCACGGCCATGGCCGGTTCCCCCGAGCGCCGCGCCTGGCATCTGGCCGAGGCCGCCACCGGACCGGACGAAGCAGTGGCTCGGGCCCTGGATGAGGCGGCAATGTCCGCCTGGCGGCGCAGCGAACCCTCCGCCGCTGCGAGCCGAGATCTGGACCAGGCGGCGATCAAGTATCAGCGGCGGGCAGGGGCATCCACGGCCGTGACCGCGCTCATCCGGGCCGCTGAGCTCAGCCCGCACGCGGCCGAGCGGTCCCGGCGATTGACCGAGGCGGCCTATCTCGCCAACATCACCGGTCAGCTCGACGAAGTACCCCGGTTGCTGGCTGACGCCGGCCAGGCACCGGACACGCCGACCGGGCTGGTCTTCGCCACCACCGCCCATCTCCTCACCAACCAAGACGGCGATGTCGACGCCGCCTACCGGCTGTTGACGCAAGCGCTCGACCACGTCGACTGCACGGCGAACCACGACCGCCGGTGGGACTTGGACGGGATTCTGTACGCGCTGCTGCTCGTCAGCCTCTACTCGCTCCGGCCGGAGCCGTGGGAGCTCCTCAACAAGGCCATGGCTCGGTTCGAGCCGGAAGAGGTCGTCCCGTTCCGCCTGTGCCACGACGCGTACGTCGATCCGTCAGGCACCGCTGACGCGGTGCGGGACGGCCTCGCTCTGGCATTCGCGGCACTGCCCACCGACGCGGCGCCCTGGCAGCTCATGCCGCTGGCCTTCGCGGCCGCTGCGATGGACGTCCTGTCCGACTACCGGTACCTGGTCAGGCGCATGATCGATCGGGAGCGCGACGGCGGCGCGATCGCCATGGTCATCCCCGGGCTGATGCTGCTCGGCCACGACTCCTACGTTCACGGGCGGTGGGACGAGGCCGAGCGCCTGGCATGGGAGGGACTGGACCTGGCCGCGGTCTACGGCTACCACTTCTGGGCGGGCCAGATCCGGGCCTTGTTGGCATCGGGCGCGGCGCTGCGTGGCAACGTGGACCTCGCCCGAACCCGGCGGACCGAGACCACGAGCTGGGCAGCGCCCCGCGGGATGGGGGTGACAGTGGCCTACGCCCGGTCGGCAGGCAACCTCGCGGCCATGGGGCAGGGCGACTTCGACGAGGCCCTGGTCCAGATCGCGAGGATCGACCCGCCCGGCGCCCCGAGCGCCGACATACCAGGTCGATGGGTTGTGCTCGACCTGGTCGAGGCAGCAGTCCGCTCGGGTCGCATCGACCAAGCCCGCGCCCACGTCGTCGCCGCCCAACAGGCAGGCCTGGATCGGATCGGCCCTCGCATCGCTCTGATCGTCGCCGGCGCGGCAGCCTTGGCAGCCGACGACGACGATCAGGCCGGAGCGTTGTTCGAAGCGGCCCTGTCGCTACCTGACGCCGCCCGGTGGCCTTGGGAGCATGCGCGCATCCAGTTCGCCTACGGACAATGGCTTCGCCGCACTCATGACACGACCCTTGCTCGAGTCCACCTGCGCGCCGCCCTGGAGATCTTCGACCGGATCGGCGCCGAAGGCTTCGCACAGCGGGTCCGCCAGGAACTCCGTGCGGCCGGCGTCGCGTACGCAGTACAGCCCGATCTCCCCGCATCTCCCCTGACGGCACAGGAACGGCAGATCGCCGATCTGGCCGCGAGCGGGCTGACCAACAAACAGATCGCCGAACGGCTGTTCCTGTCCCACCGCACGGTGGGCTCCCATCTTCACCGGCTGTACCCCAAGCTCGGCGTCGCTTCGCGCACGGCCCTGCGTACCGCGCTGGAGGCTCTCACGCGCGGCGAAGACGCGCCCCGATTTCCTTCGTGATTTCCGCAACCGATCAGCGGTGACTCCGATGCGCGGTGGGTTCGGCCGACCGAGGATCGAAGGCACAGATGACACCGACGAAAGGAAACTGAGATGAGCTGGGACAGCGATCTGGTCGACAACGTCAGCGACGAACTGTTCTGGGATCCCAAGGTCGACAACGTGGCGATCGCGGTGTCGGCGAAGGCCGGCACGATCACGCTGCGAGGCACCGTGGGAAGCCTGCGCGAGAAGCGGGAGGCGAAGAAGGCGGCGCAGCGCGTCACCGGCGTGCTCGAGGTCGACAACCAACTGAAGGTGCGACTGATGGACGACGCGGGGCGCGTCGACGCCGACATCCGCGGCGACGTCCTGCAGGCGCTGATGCTCGACAGTCTGGTACCGAGGACGGTCGACGCCAAGGTGCTGGACGGCTGGGTGACACTCACCGGCAGGGTGGACTGGCAGTATCAACGCGACGAAGCGGAGTTCGTCGCCTCGAACATCGTCGGGGCCCTCGATGTGTTCAACGAGATCGAGATCAAGAACCCGAAGCCGAACGCAGGGGACCTGCAGGAGTCGATCAAGAGCGCGTTCAAGCGCAACGCCTCCCTCGACGCCGAGGGTCTGCACGTCTCGACCGACAACGGCATGGTCACCGTCAAGGGAACCGTGGGCTCGTGGGCCGAGCGCGACGAAGCGATCGACGCCGCATGGTCGGCGCCAGGAGTCACGGCGGTGCGCGACGACCTGACCGTCACGTACTGAGAAGCACGGCACCGGTGGCGCGGGCGGCACCGCCCGCGCCACCGGTGCCGTGGTCATTGCCATCAGCAACCGTGTGCACACCGGCCTCCGTGACCTCGCGGCGGAAGACGCCGGTGCGGGCTCGGACAGGTCGCGGGGACCTTGAACAAGGTATTTGTTGTCCGAGGCCCCGATTTGGTGTTCAAGCGAGCCACCCGGGCGGCCGCCAGGGGGCCAGCTTTCAGTTGCCGCTGACAGATGGCTGTCTTCCGTGAGGGCCGTCTGCCACTTCGCATCGCCGGCGGTCCGGGACGTATGGCAGAAGTCCCGGACGGCGACGGTCACGATCAGCGATGTCCGTGGTGGTGCTCGTGTCCTTGGTGGTGCTTGTTCCGCCGTTGGCGATAGTGCATGACGACAGCCCTTCCGAGGAGCAGTGCCGGGACGCCGTTCGACATGATCCACCCGGCGAAGTGCTTTCCATTGCTCTTACGTCGCGCGTCCGGCCGGGTCCGGTCCTTCGCTTGGACCGCTTCGATGATCTCCTCGGCCCGCTTCGCGCCTTCGGACAGGGTGCTGAGCCGCTCGGAAAACCGCTTCATGGCGGCCTCCTTTCTCCGTGTGAGGGTCGTGCCCATCGGTTTGTACGTGCTGGGAACGTTATGACTGGTCCGCTGGGCGTGGTCTGCGGAAGATGCTCAACCTCTCGGCTTTTTGCGCATTCCGCGAGTTCGGCCGGATACGCCGGCCGCCCGACCAGAGGCGGCCACGCCGACCGTGGTCAGCGGGTGAACCAGCACATTGGCCACGCCAGCGAGTCGCTGCACGAAAAGCCGAGAGGTTGAGCATCATCCGCAGACCACGCTCGGCTGCGCGCTCGTAGCGTCGTACGCAGTCCTGTTGGCCAGGAACGACCACAACCCCGACGACTGAGGAAGGCACCTAACGTGAAGAAGCTCTCGGAGCAGCTCAGCGACCTATCCGACCGTGCGAAGAGGACCGAGGACGTCGTCGACGCTGCGAAGGCGAAGAACCGAGACCGGTTGCAGGCGCACCAGGCGCAGCTGCAGACTGCCGTCAGCGCCGAGCAGACCCGGATCGACGAGCGGACGACCAAGGCGCAGGCCGACGTCCGGTCGAAGTGGCAGGACCTCCGAACTGCCATGGACAGCCACTTCACCGAGCTTCGCACCAAGGGCGAGCAGCACAAGGCCGAACGCGACGTCAGGCACGCCGAGCGGCGCGCCGATGACGCCGAGCTGGATGCATCCGAAGCGATTGATTTCGCGATCTACGCCCTTGACTGCGCGGAGTACGCCATCGTCGACGCCACCATCGCCCGTGCCGATGCCGACGACATGACGCCGAAGAGCTGACGGTCGAGCGTGTCGACCTGGAGATCACATGAATCCCACGGACACAAGCGCCCAGCAGCACCATCCTGTCGTACTCGCGGGCATGGCGAAACGATCGCAGGACCTTCAGGTGCGGGTCGCCGACGCGATCACCTCCTTCGCCGGCTCGATGAACTTTGTCTACATCCACGCCGTTCTGTTCGCCATCTGGATGCTCTTCTTCGAGTCCAGTCCCTGGCCCACTCTCACTCTGTTCGTCTCCCTCGAGGCGATCTTCCTGTCCACGTTCGTCATGATCGGACAGAACCGACAGGCCGCATTCCAGGAAGCCAAGGCCGATCATGACTTCACCGAGCAAGAGCTGGAACTCAAGGACAATACGGAGCTCACCCGGGCGATCCACACGCTGACCACCGAGCTGCACGATCATCTGATCCGCGAGTCGAGCAGCGGGCAGATGCCCCATCCGTAGCCGACTGTGACCACCCACGATGTCGGCGATCATGCGTACCTGAGCGATAGGCGAGACCGAGCCGCCGTTGCCGGCCGGAACGAACGGCCGCGGATCGACCAGACACGACCGACTGGAGATGCCTGGCAATGGCCGCCGATGACCGAGATGACCGTAGCGACGCCGAGTCCAGCACGCGCGTAGCGACGCCACCGACCATGAAGGCCGCACGCGTATCGTCCGCTGCGGTGTTCCGGTGGGCGACCCTGGGCACTGTCGGCGTGCTGACGGTGCTGCTCTCTGCCTACAGTCTCTACACCGTACGCAGCGTTCTCGTGCTGGTCCTCCTAGCGTTGTTCCTCGCGGTAAGCCTCGATCCGGCGGTGCAATGGCTGTTGCGGCGGGGACTGCGCCGCGCGACCGCCGTCACCATTGTCTCCCTGGTTGTCGTTTTGATGGTGGCGGGCTTCACGTGGTCGGTCGTGCCTGCGATCGTCGACCAGGCCGGCAAGCTCCTCGCCAACCTGCCCGACTACCTCCGCACGCTGTCCGACGAGTCGAAGGTGGTCCGCGAAGTCACCGATCGGTACGACCTCACTGACCGGTTGAGTGCCCTGGTAGCTGGGGCTCCAGCCAAGCTCGCCGGTGGCGCGGTCGGCTTCATCCGCGGGTTCATCGGAACGGCCGCGTCCACCATCACCGTGCTGGTCCTGACGATGTACTTCATGGCGGACCTCCCTCGCATACGGCAGGGACTGCTCAGGTTGTTTCCCAGCCGCCGCCATCGGGTCGCGGAGATCACGGATGTCGTCGTCGACAAGGTCGGCGGATACATGATCGGCAACCTCACCATCTCGCTGATCGCGGGCACGGCGGCATATGTATGCCTGATGCTGGTGCGGGTTCCGTTCGCCCTGCCACTCGCGGCTGCGGTCGCGATCGCGGACCTGATCCCCATGATCGGAGCGACGCTCGGCGCGGTGATATGTCTCGTCGTCTCGCTCTTCACCGTCGGCATCTGGCCGAGGACCGTCATAGTGCTGCTCTTCTTCATCCTTTACCAGCAGGCCGAGAACTACTTGATCGCACCGCGTGTGCTGCGCAACACCGTCAACATGCCCTCTGTCGCGGTGTTGCTGGTCGCCCTGATCGGCGGCAGCCTGTTCGGCCTGGTCGGCGCGATCATGGCAATACCCGTCGCGGCCGCGGTCAAGGTGCTCATGTTTCCCGAGGTCACGGCTCCCGAACAAGCGACCTCAGACGCCGCGGCCGTCTCGGACTCCTGAACCCGCCGGGAACCTCTCGGCCCTACCATCGGCAGGTGGACACCGTGTACGAGGATGCGGAGCTCGATCGCCAGATCGCCCGGTTGGCCACGGCTCTGCTGAGCCGGCTCGACGAGTTGGCCGAGACGATGGCGGAGTGGATCCAGGGAGAAGTCACGGCGTACGTGGACAGCGAGCTTGTCCCGTACGCCGATCTCCGCGAGGACTGTCGTGCGCAGCTGCGCTCGATCCTGCCCACGCTCTGCGGGCCCGAGGCCGCGGACATCTCCTATGCGCGGCACAGCGGCCGGCAACGTGCCGCTCTGGGCGTACCGCTGGCCAAGGTGATGGAGGCCTACCGGGTCGGGGGCAGGTTCATCTGGGAGGCCCTTGTCGCCGAGGCGCAGAACACCCGCTTGCTCGGCAGTGAGGCACTGGTTCGCGCCGCCTCCAGGATCTGGCTGATCCTCGACGACTTCACGGACGCGATGGCGGGCGCGTACCGGGACGCGGTGGCCGAACGGATCGTCGCCCAGGAGCACGAACGCTCTGCCCTGGTGGCGGCGCTTCTGGAGGCGCGGATCACCGAGCACGAGACCCTCTGGGAAGCCGCCGAGATCCTGCGCATCTCCCATCGAGGACCGTTCGTCGTGGTCGCCGCGGAGGTGCCGGAGGTCGGCCGGCGAGCCTTCCCCGATATGGAAGTGCGGCTGCGGTCGGTTGGCATGTCGTCAGCCTGGCGACTGCTGGCGGACCTCCAGGTGGGCATCGTCGTGCTGCCCGAGAGCGGCCGGATGGACCAGCTCGTCGCCGCGCTCACCGTGCACGCCGAGCACCGGGTCGGCGTCAGCCCGCGGTACTCGAGGCTCGACGGGACCCGCGAGGCCCTGCGCTTCGCGAAGTTCGCGATTCTCGGCACCGCGGCCGGCACCAAGGTCACGCTCTTCGACAGCTCGCCGCTCGCAGTGACCGCGGCCAGTACGCCCGAGGTCATGGCTCGAATCGTCAACTCGACCCTGGGCCCGCTGGACACAACGCCCGCCGCCGACCGGGAGGTCCTGCTGGACACTCTGGAGGCTTGGCGCGACTGCGGCGGATCGACCGAGCGGGCAGCCAAGCAGCTCTTCGTCCACCCCAACACGGTCCGCCAACGCCTGCGTCGGATCGCGGAGCTGACCGGCTGCACGCTGACCGCACCTCGCGACGTCGCCCGACTCTGCCTGGCCCTGGAGGCCGTACGGCAGCAAGCACTCTGAGCCCGCAGCGTCATCGTATCGACACGCCGAGGTGACTGCGTCGGTTCATTTGGGTCATTCGTGCGTCGGATTGCCGATGCCGGAGCCGTACCCGGCCTCTTAGCGTCGTCTTAGCGGCCCACCTGAAGGGCGCGATGATCGACAGGAGGCTGCCATGGCTCACGACTGCGAACCGTTGCCACACGACCGGAACAGCTCGTTGCCGGAGTTGTTCGACACCGCGACAATGCCGCCGGACGACCGCCTCCGTCTCCTGCGGGACGGGATCGGCAGCGCCGCGGTGCCGGTCGAGATCGAGCATCATGTCGGTCCGGACGAGGTGTCCGCGAGAGGTGCCGGTCGCAAGCTGGGCCGGTTGTCGATCCTGACGGTCACGACGACGCCGTTGACCCTGCGGCGCACGGTACGACTGGCCCGAGCCGATCCGGAGCCGAGCATCGTCGTCGAGCTGCAGTTGGCCGGCCGGCGATCCGTCCTCCAGGACAACCGGCGAACGATGCTGAGCCCGGGCGATCTCATCCTGCTCGACAGTCGCCGGCCGTACCTGTCGACCAGCCTGGACCAAACCAGCCAGCAGTCCGTCCGCATCCCGACGGCGGATCTGGCGCTGACCGACCAGGCCCTCGCCCGCGTTGCCGGGTTGCGCCTCGGTCCACAGAACCCGGTCGCGAACCTCGCGGCGACGTACCTGACCCAGCTGATCGGTGATCACCGGCTGGCCGCAGAGGCGGACCTGGACATGTTCGAGGCTCCGACGATCGAGCTGGTCCGGGCTGTTGTGGCCACCCAGCTCGACGACGGCGTACCGGCCACAGAACCGATGGAGAACACGCTCGCCCTGCGGATCATGGAGTTCGCCCGGCAGCATCTCACCGATCCCGACCTGACCGCCGCGAAGATCGCCAGCGCCAACAACATCTCGGTCCGGCACCTTTACACAACACTGTCGCGGTCCGGCGTCGTACTGGGTGAATGGATCCGGGTACGCCGGCTGGAGGGAAGCCGGCGCGAGCTCGCGAGCAGCGCGGCGACCCGGAGGACGATCTCGTCCATCGCGCAGGCCTGGGGCTTCGGCGACGCGACCCACTTCAGTCGCACCTTCCGCGACGCGTTCGGCATGTCACCCCGTGAATGGCGCGCACTGCACCAGGACAAGCACCGCGCACACCTGACCAAGAACTACGCACACACAACAAACCAGACCGCCGCACACGCGGATAGCGTCGCATCGTGACCAACCACGAGGCCGCCTTCGTCGCCGGCAACGTGCCGGGCGTCACCGGCGTACGGAACGACCTGTCGCCGGCCAGCGGTGCGCTGCCGACCGGCGATGTGCGGCATTGGATCAGGAGGGCCTTGCGGCACTCGAAACTCGATGCCGAGAGCATCGGCGTGCGGGCTGTCAACGGCACGGTCATCCTCACCGGATTCGTCGCGTCCTGGGCCGAGCGCAGCTCGGCGGTCGCGGCCGCCTGGGCGGCGCCCGGCGTCATCGACGTCGACGACCGCCTCGAACTCTTCTACTACTGAGCAAGACCGAACAAGGAGGCTGTTGATGTTGTCGTCAATGTCGAAATCGCTGTTGTGGCGTGGACTGCTGGCCGTCGTTATCGGCGTGGTGTCCGTCGCCTGGCCGAACGTCACCGTCGGCGCGCTCGTGATCCTCTTCGCGGTGTACGCCTTCATCGCGGGCGCCGCGTCCGCGGCGCGCGCGTTCGCCAGCCGCAGCGCCGGCCCGGTGGTCGGCTACCTCCTACTCGCGCTGCTCGACGTCGTCGCCGGCATCGCCGCGCTGGCGTGGCCGAACATCACCGCGCTAGTGCTGACGATCTGGATCGCTGCGTGGGCGTTCGTCTCCGGCATCATCGAGGTGGCGATGGCCTTCCGGCACGGCGAGGACGCCGGGGAGCGGGCGATGTGGGCCCTCACCGGGCTCGTCTCGATCGCACTCGGCGTCGTGCTGGCGATCCGGCCCGACATCGGTGCGGTCAGCCTGGCCACTGTCTTCGGTCTGTTCAGCATCGTCTACGGCATCTCCACGGTGGTGCTGTCGGCGCAGCTTCGGAAGGCTGGATCGACCGCACAACCGCTGGCCAACCCCGTCAGCTGACAGGCGATGACAGACGATGAGCGCCGGCGGCTCGCAGAGCCGTCCGGCGCCACTTCCGAGTGGGACCTGTGGGGTCCGTACCTCAGCGAGCGTCAGTGGGGTACGGTCCGCGAGGACTACAGCGCGGACGGCTCCGCGTGGACATACCTGCCGCACGACCACGCCAGGTCGCGGGCGTACCGGTGGGGCGAGGACGGTCTGGCGGGTTTCAGCGACCGCGAGCAGCGACTGTGCCTGGGGATCGCGTTGTGGAACGGGCGCGACCCGATCCTCAAGGAGCGCCCGTTCGGCCTGACCGGACCGCAGGGCAACCACGGCGAGGACGTCAAGGACTACTGGTGGTACCTCGACGCGGTCCCCAGCCACGCGTGGAACCGGTGGCGCTACCACTACCCACACGCCGAGTTCCCGTACGCCGACCTGGTGGCCGAGAACGGCCGGCGTGGTCGCGACGAGCCGGAGTACGAGCTACTCGACACGGGCGTGTTCGACCAGGACAGATTCTGGATCGTCGACGTGACCTACGCCAAGGCGAGTCCGACGGACCTGCTGATGTCCGTACAAGTCACGAACGCCGGACCGGAGCGCGAGGTGGTGCACGTCCTGCCGACGGCCTGGTTCCGCAACACCTGGACCTGGACTCCGGACGCGCCGCGACCGAAGCTCGCCGCGAGCGGGAACGCCGCCGTCGACATCACCCATCCCGTGCTCGGCGAGCTGGAACTGCTCACCGCGCCGGGATCGGACGGGACCCTGCCGTCGTTGCTCTTCTGCGAGAACGAGACCAACGCCAACCGGCTGTACGGCGTGACGCCCGGGACGCGATACCCGAAGGACGGCATCAACGACCATGTCGTCTCAGGCGCTCCCTCGATCAACCCGGCGCGAGCAGGTACCAAGTCCGCCGCCTGGTACTGCCTTTCCATCGCCCCCGGCTCCACCGTCGAGCTCCGGCTACGGCTGCGGCCCGCGGCGTCGAGCTCCGACCCGCAGACGGCGCTCGGGACGGACTTCGACCGCGTCATGGCGGACCGCCAAGCCGAGGCCGACGACTTCTACGCCGAGCTGACCCCGCCGGCCGCGACACCTGACGAGGCGATGGTGATGCGCCAGGCGTTCGCCGGTCTGTTGTGGAGCAAGCAGCTGTACGCCTTCACTGTGGCCCGCTGGCTCGACGGCGACCCCGGACTTCCACCACCTCCTGGGGCCCGGCGTACCGGCCGTAACGACCGGTGGCGCACCTTCGATGCCTTCGACATCATGTCCATGCCGGACAAGTGGGAATACCCATGGTTCGCGGCCTGGGACCTGGCGTTTCACTGTGTTGCCTTGGCCCACGTGGATCCCGGGTTCGCGAAGAGTCAACTGCTGCTGATCTGCCGCGAGTGGTTCCAGCACCCGAACGGCGCCCTGCCGGCGTACGAGTGGGACTTCGGTGATGTCAACCCACCGGTACAGGCCTGGGCCGCTCTGGAGGTCTTCGCGATCGACGGTGGCCGCGACCTCGACTTCCTCAGCCGGGTGTTCGACAAGCTCATGGTGAACTTCACCTGGTGGATCAACCGCGAGGACTCCGACGGCTCCAACGTGTTCGAGGGCGGGTTCCTGGGACTGGACAACATCGGCCCGCTGGATCGTTCGCACCTGCCGGTCGGCGGCCGGCTGGAGCAGGCGGACGCGACCGGGTGGATGGCCGGCTACGCGCTGTCGATGGCGACGATCGCGGCCATCCTGTACCGCACCGGCCAGCGCCCAGGACTCGATCTGACGGTCAAGTTCCTCGAGCACTTCGCCGGCATCCGCAACGCCCTGGACCGGCAGGGGCTGTGGGATGCCGCCGACGGGCTCTTCTACGACCGCCTCGTCACGCCGAGCGGCGTCGCGGTACCGGTGAAGGCGCAGTCGATGGTGGGCATCATCCCGATGCTCGCGGCGGCAGTCGTCGACGAGCCGACGCTCGACCACGCCGTTGCTGTGGGCAAGCAGTTCGCCGGCTTGCTCGACCGGCATCTGCCGACGGATCCCGGGCCCCTCGAGACGGCGGGGTTGTTACGAGGAGACCCGGGCGAGCGGCGGCTGCTGGTGGGGGCGGTCGGCGTGGACCGGGTCACCCAGCTGTTCCGCCGGCTGTTCGACCCCGAGGAGTTCTTGTCGCCGTACGGTCTGCGGTCGTTGTCGGCGTACCACCGCGATCACCCTTACACGGTTGACGTCGAGGGAGTACGGGCGACCATCGACTACGAACCCGCTGAGTCCACCACGGCGATGTTCGGCGGCAACTCGAACTGGCGCGGGCCGGTGTGGTTTCCGTTGAACTACCTCGCAACCAGTGCGCTTCAGCGCTATGCCAGGTTCTTCGGCAAGGACTTCAGCGTCGAGTATCCGACCGGCTCTGGGGAGCTGGTGACCCTCGATGCCGTGGTCGCCGACCTGTGGGCCAGATCGGCGTCGATCTTCGTCGTCGGTCCAGACCAGCGGCGGCCGTGCTTCGGCTGGGTCGACCGCCTCCAGCACGACCCGAACTGGCGGGAGAATCTCATGTTCCACGAGTATTTCCATGGCGACAACGGGGCCGGACTGGGCGCCTCGCACCAGACCGGGTGGACCGGACTGGTTGCCGATGTCATCCGTCGCCGGCACGGGGTCGTGCCATCGATCGACGACGTCATCCTTCGCCTGGGCGCCGAGGGCGAGCAGCAATGAGCGTCCCGACCGTCCTCCCTGGATCGCCGTCCCCGCTGGGAGCCACCCTCCAGTCCGGCGGTACGAACTTCGCGGTCGTCTCAGCCGCCGACGGCGTACTGCTCTGCCTGTTCGACCGGGACGGAAACGAGACGAGGATCCCGCTGCCGGAGCGGGACGGTGAGGTCTGGCACGGGTTCGTCCCGGGGATCGGAGCCGGCCAGGCCTACGGATACCGGGCCACCGGGCCGTACGAACCGCGCCGAGGACTGCGCTGCAACCCGGCAAAGCTGCTGCTCGACCCGTATGCGCGGGCCATCGACGGGCAGGTGCGGTTCGGACCGGAGGTCCTGGGGCACTCCGTGCCGGACGAGGACACCGCGAGCCCGCTCGACTCGGCGGCCTTTGTTCCGCGCAGCCTGGTCGTGGACACATCCTTCACCTCGGCCGACCGGCCGCGCCCCCACCACTCGTACGCCGACACGGTCATCTACGAGGCTCATGTCAAAGGCTTCACCGCGACGCATCCCGCTGTTCCGCCGGAGCTTCGCGGCACGTACGCCGGGCTGGCGCACGAGGCCGCGGTAGGACATCTGGTCGACCTCGGGGTCACCACGGTGGAACTGCTCCCGATCCACCAGAACGTACCGGAGGCCTTCCTGGTGGAACGCGGCCTGACGAACTACTGGGGTTACAACACCATCGGGTACTTCGCTCCGCACGCCGGCTACTCCGCCGCGGTTCGGGCCGGGCGGCCAGGCGGGCAGGTCGCCGAGTTCCGGAGCATGGTGGACACTCTGCACGGCGCGGGGCTCGAGGTCATTCTCGATGTCGTCTTCAACCACACCGCCGAAGGCAACCACCTGGGGCCGACGCTGTCGCACCGCGGGCTGCACAACCCTGCCTACTACCGGCTCGATCCGACGGACCTGCGCCACTACGTCGACACGACCGGGACCGGCAACTCGCTCAACGCCGCGAACCCGGTGAGTCTGCAGTTGATCATGGACTCCCTGCGCTACTGGTTGCGGGAGATGGACGTCGACGGGTTCCGGTTCGACCTGGCCCCGACCCTGGCCCGCCAGGAGGGCGGGTTTGACCGGCTGTCGGCGTTCTTCGACCTGGTGGCCCAGGACCCGATCGTGTCGCGCGCCAAGCTCATCGCCGAGCCGTGGGACGTCGGCCAGCTGGACAGTTACGACCTGGGCCGGTTCCCGGCCCGGTGGAGTGAGTGGAACGGCCGGTACCGGGACGTGATGCGCGATTTCTGGCGCAGCCACGACGGGTTGATCCCAGAGTTCGCCGCCCGCTTCAGCGGCTCGTCGGACCTGTACGGCGCAGCCGGCCGGCGCCCGACCGCTTCGATCAACTTCATCACCGTCCATGACGGATTCACCATGGCAGACCTCGTTTCGTACGACGCCAAGCACAACGACGCCAACGGTGACGACAACCGCGACGGTACGGACGACAACCGCTCTTGGAACTGTGGCGTCGAGGGCCCGGCGACTGATCCGGCGGTCGTCGAGCTCCGCGCCAGACAGCGACGAGCGCTGCTCACCACGGTGATGCTCTCGCTCGGTGTGCCGATGCTGCTGGGCGGTGACGAGGTCGGCCGCACGCAACGCGGCAACAACAACGGCTACTGCCAGGACAGCGCGATCAGCTGGTTCGACTGGTCCGCGCCGGACGAGGACCTGCTCGGGTTCACCAGGAAGCTGGTCCGGCTCCGCAGAGCACACCCGGTGTTCCGGCGCCGCCGCTTCCTCACCGGTGTCGAGGCCGACGAGCTCAGCTGGTACACCCCGGCCGGGACGCGGATGACTCCGGACAACTGGCGCGACCCCAACGCCCGATCCATCGCGCTGTACCTCGACGGCGCCGACGATCCCGACACCGCAGATGACGGTACGCCGCTCATCGACGACGACTTCCTGCTCCTCGTCAATGCCTGGTGGGAACCGCTGGAGTTCGTCGTACCGTCCACCCGTGCCGACCAGGCTTGGGAACCGGTGGTGGACACGTACGAGACGTGCGCTCTCGCCGCAACCAAACGCTACGCCGCCGGGGATGGCATCACGGTCCGCCCGCGGTCGATTGTCGTCCTGCAGGGACGAGCGCCCGCCTGAAGGCCTTGTTCTACGTGCTTTCCGCAGCCGGTCAGCGGTAACGCCGATGTGGTGGAGCGATCCGACACAGAGGATCGAAGAGTCCGATGAACCGATGCGAAGGAGGACACAAATGTCCTGGGACGACGATGTGGTGGCCAATGTGAGTGACGAGCTCTTCTGGGACCCGAAGGTGGACAGCGCTGCGATCGCCGTGTCCGCGAAGGATGGCGCGGTGACGCTTCGTGGCACTGTCGGCAGTCTGCGGGAGAAGCGGGAGGCACGGAAGGCGGCGCAGCGAGTCTTCGGGGTGAACTGGGTCGACGACGAGTTGAAGGTGCGGTTGATGGACGGCCAAGGGCGCGCCGACTCCGAACTGCGCGGCTTCGTCCTGCAAGCGCTGACACTGGACAGCCTCGTACCGGCGACGGTCGACGCCAAGGTGGCGGATGGCTTCGTCACGCTGACAGGCACGGTGGACTGGCAGTACCAGCGCGACGAGGCGGACCTGGTCGCCTCGAGCATCGCCGGCGCACTCGACGTCTTCAACGAGATCGAGATCACGCAGCCGACGCCGAACGCCGCGGACACGGAGGAGTCGATCAAGAAGGCGTTCAAGCGCAATGCCGCCCTGGATGCCGACGCGCTTCGGATCTCGACCCTTGACGGGGCCGTGACCGTCAAGGGAAAGGTCAGCTCGTGGTCCGAGCACGACGAGGCGATCGCGGCGGCTTGGGCGGCGCCGGGTGTCACGTCCGTCCGTGATGACCTGACGATCAAGTACTGACCACCTCACCGGGGCACGGGCGGCGCCACGACGCCGCCCGTGCCCGGGCTGCCGGCAGCACGCGTCACCTGCGGCCGTGGCTCTGCGTCCGTGCTCTCTTCCGGGTGGTGTTCATGACCTCGATCCCAGGCCGTCCGGTTCCGCGTCGCTTCGGGCGGCGAAAGCCGGCATTCAACCAGCGGCTGCCGGCCCAGCCCCACTCCATCCTGGTGTCTCTCGCCGGTCTGGTCGGACGCTCGGTCTATGACCGCAGAGGCAATCGCGTCGGCCGGGTGCATGACCTGATCGTTGCCTTAGGCAATGACGGTGAGTACCCGCCGCTGCATGGCATCCTCGTCCGTACCCGCCGCGACGTCGTCTTCATCCCCTACACGGCCATCGCGGGCATCTGCCGGTGGGAGGTGTATCTCACCTCCTTCGGTCTCCAGCCGCACCCGCTCCCCAACCAGGACAGAGTGGTCGCCTTGGCCGGCGACCTGCTCGATCGCCGGATTCTGGCCGCCGATGGAGTCACGACCGTGCGGGTGTCCGATCTTGTCCTGGAGTGCAGGATCGACGAGATCCGCCTGGTCGGCGCCGACGTCAGCATCCGCACCCTCCTCCGCCGCGTCGGGACTTCCTGGATGAGGCGGAGGGTCGCCGCTGGACGGGTCTACGAGTGGGGTGCCCTCGGCGCGAGTCATCAACCCCTGGAGACGAAGAGTCGACCGAGTATCTGACGGGGATGGGCTCCGCGGAATCGGCAGGCAGACAAGAGGCCAGTCAACTCGGCACGGGCAGCAAGGGGCAGTGCACGGAGAACACAGTCCTCCGCGGGACCCGCGGTTAGCGTGGTGATCATCAGCGCCTGCCAGGCCGAAGCGTCTGGCCAAGGTCCCCATCCTGAGGAGTAGACATGACCGACGAGGCATTGGCCCTGAGCGTCAAGGACGAACTGTTCTGGGACCCGAAGGTGGACAGCGAGGAGATCGCGGTGTCCGCGGACGACGGAACGATCATGCTCCGCGGGACCGTCGGCAGCTTCCGGCAGA
This sequence comes from Kribbella alba, assembly GCF_039529635.1. Classification (NCBI taxonomy): domain Bacteria; kingdom Bacillati; phylum Actinomycetota; class Actinomycetes; order Propionibacteriales; family Kribbellaceae; genus Kribbella; species Kribbella alba. The sequence goes on from NZ_BAAANE010000007.1 coordinate 561,861, forward strand.
AGCGGGACGCCAAGAAGGCCGCGGAACGTGTCCACGGCGTCGTGTACGTCGAGAACGACCTGACGGTACGGATCCTCACCAATGGCCGGCGCGCCGATGCCGACCTGCGCGGCGATGTCCTGCAGGCGTTGCTGCTCGACTCTCTGATCCCGACCACGGTCGACGCCACGGTCGAGGACGGGTACGTCACCTTGTCCGGCACGGTCGACTGGCAGTACCAGCGTGACGAGGCGACGTTCGTCGCCGGCAACATTCTCGGCGTGACCGGCGTCGGCAACGAGATCCTGGTGGGCGGTGCCGGCCGCACGATCAGCGGGGTCTCGGACGCCATCCAGAAGGCGTTCAAGCGTGACGCCAAGATCGATGCTGACGATCTCACCGTGGCAGCCTCGGACGGAACGGTGACCCTCAGCGGCAGTGTGCGGTCTTGGTCGGAGCACGACGCGGCCCTCGCGGCTGCCTGGGCTGCCCCCGGCGTAACCAACGTCAACGACCGGCTGGCCGTCTCGTACTGACATGATCGACAGGGAACCGACCACGACACTCGATCAACATTGCCCCTTGCAGAGACTCCCACTGGGGGCCGTCACCACGGCCCGGCGTCCATGCGCCACCGCCGAGCGTCTGGCGGAGCACGCTGTCCGGCTTGCCCGGACGACCGAGGCACTCGAGGATCATGCGGCCCTGGTTGCGCACGAGGTCAAGTCGTCGCTCCTCTCCGCCCTCCACAGCGATGACCTGCGCCTGGGTGTGAACCATGCGATCGAGCTGGTCGACTCCATCCTGGAGGCGGTGCACGCCGAAGGGGATCCCGGCCACAGCACCGCACTGACGGTGGACTGCGTACGGCAAGCCGTCGCCGACAGCAGACACCGGATCGAGGTCATCATGGGGCCGGTCGATGACCTGCCGATCCCGGCAGGCGTTCTCCGGCTTGTGCTCAGGAATCTCGTGGCCAATGCCGCGGCAGCCGGTGCACGCCGCCTTCATGTCTGGTCCCGAGTGCAGCGCGACCGCAGTATCCTCGTCGTCGAGGACGACGGGGTAGGGCCGGGCGCGAGCAGGGGCTACGCGACCGGCACGCGGCTCGGTCTCACCTTGTGCCGTCGGTTGGTCGCCCGATTCGACGGCGTCATCGAGCTCGAACCCCGGACTGTCGGAGGAGCTCGCGCCATGGTCAGCATCGGGCGCAGCGGATGATCAGGATCTTGCTCGTCGACGATCATGGGCTGATCCGTTCGTCGCTGCGGACCCGACTCGATCGCGAGCCCGACCTGACGCCTGTCGGCGAGGCGGGAACTGTCCGGCAGGCCATCCAAGCGGCACGCACACTGCAACCCGATGTCGTCCTGCTGGACCTGGTGCTGCCGCGGCGGAGCGGGTCCGACGCCATACCGGACCTCCTCAAGGAAGCTCCGTCGACGAGGATCCTTGTCGTCTCGTCATTGGCTCAGCCGACGTCCGTACGGCGGGCCCTGGCCGCCGGCGCCCACGGCTATGTACCCAAACGAGCGTCCGACACCGAGTTGATCGAGGCGATTCACCGCATCGCGGCCGGTGAGCGCTACGTCGATCCCGATCTCGGCGCCCAACTGGTGGTCGCCGACGGCATACCGGCACTCGAGCCGATCTCTGACCGCGAGCGCGACGTGCTCTACCTGCTCGCCCTCGGCCATACGAATCAGGAGATCGGCAGGAAGCTCCACATCTCGGTGCGCACAGTCGACACACACCGAGCCCACCTGATGCGAAAACTCGAGTTGGAGACCAGAGCCGAACTTGTTCTGTTCGCACTCGCACACGGCCTGATCGGAGCAAGCTGACCTATCCCGACAAGTCAGCAAGATCTCTTGGACTGCGCGATTCGGCCTCCACTGGCTATACCCTCATGTTGGGATTCGCCGCTGTCGCGATGTTCCTCTCCATCGGCGGGTCCAGCTATGACTTCCACGACGGCTTGGGGTTGTCGGCCATTCGGCACGGGCTCGTGTTCGCTTCGAACGCCGCTCAGTGGTGGCACTCTGAACGTCATGGCCGTGTGCTTGCTCGCTGCCCAGGGGGCCGCTGTCTCGCCGATCTGGGCGCGTCCGTGGCGACCACTCGTCGAAAGGACACTGACGTGAACTTCACCATGCGGGTCATCACCGCCCTCGCCGCGCTGCGCGGTCAGCCGATCCGCCTGTCCAGCATCGCGGCCCCCGACAACGACCCGGACAGCGTCGTCATCGAACCGGATCCCCGCGCGCAGATCAGCCCCAGCCGCGGTAGCCGCTCCCACAAGCGCATTGCGTACGCCGATCACTCCCGCAAGCTGCGGATGGACGTCCTCACACCGCAAGGACGGGGTCCGCACCCGCTGGTGCTCTACCTGCCCGGTGGTGGATTCGTGTCTGCGCGTCGAGGGATGGCGGCCAAGCCGCGCCGCTATGTCGCGGACGCCGGATTCGTTGTCGCCAGCATCGACTACCGCACCACCAGCGTCGGCGCCACCTACCGCGACGGGCTCATCGATGTCGCTGCCGCGCTGCAGTTCCTGCGCGAACACGCTGCCGAGTACGGCATCGACCCTGGCCGGGTCGCGGTCTGGGGTGAATCAGCCGGCGGCTATATGGCTGCCATGGCCGCGACCGAACCGGACAACAGGATCAACGCTGTGGTCGACCTCTTCGGCGCGTCAAACCTCGCCGAAGTCGCCGCAGGATTCGACCCGGCGACCGTAGCCGCTTACACGGGTCCCACATCCGCCGTTCCGGCGTACATTCTGGGGCCGGGCCGCTCGCCGGCGGATCATCCCGAAGAGATCCGCCGAGCCGACCCGGCCAGCCGCGTCACCGCCCGAACCCCGCCCTTCCTGATCCTGCACGGCGATGACGACCGCATCATCGCGCCAACCCAGACGGCTCGCCTTCACCAGGCACTGCGAGCGGCCGGAGTCGACAGCACCCGCTATGTCCTCGAGGGCGGCGGGCACGGCGAGCTGTCAGACAATCCGGAGATGTGGAACAGCACCGAGCTGATGGATCGCGTAGTTGATTTCCTTCGCACCCGCCTCACCCAGACGGTTCGCTGAGCCGCCGCGCTCGCCGCCGGGCGTGGGATCTCCGTCATTCCGTTGTCAGTAGCAACGCTCTTCCGTGACCGAGCGTTGGCATCAGTTGTGCGATGTCGGTGGCCATCGGTCCCTTCGAGTACGTCGTCACCTTCGACGCGTTCCGCGCGGTCGACCTGATCGCGCCGCGGCCGCTGTTGATGATCGTCGGACGGGAGGCCGTCACCTCCTGGATGAGCGTCGAGGCCTTCCAGAAGGCAGGCGGCCCGAAGGAGCTGGTCTGGATCGACGGCGCCACACACAACGACACGTACGACAAGGACGAGTACGTCGCACCCGCGGTGGCCAAGCTGACCGACTTCTCCACGAACCATCTCGGCAAGTCCCTCTAACCGCGAGACGCCCCCACCGAGTCACTGGTGGGACTGGAGGTCTGCGATCTGGGCGCGGCACGAGTTGGCCGTCGCCCCGAGGTACGGTCGTCTTCCGGTTCCGCTGATCGGAGGAGTGGGCGTGGCTGGTGATATCAGGCTGATCGTTCAAGGTGACGACTTCGGCATGTGTCATGCCGTCAATGTCGGCACCATGCAGGCGTTTCGGGAGGGGATCCTGACGCAGGCGTCCACCATGGCCGCGTGCCCCTGGTTCACCGAGGCCGCGGCACTGGCGCGAGAGTCCGGAATTCCGCTCGGGGTACATCAGACCCTGACCTGCGAGTGGGATTTTCTGCGTTGGCGGCCGCTGACCGACGGACGCTCGCTGGTGGGTGATGATGGAACGTTCTTCCGGACGGTCGCTGAGGCCCGGGCCTCAGTCACACGGGTCGACGCCGTCCGCGAATTGTCGGCTCAGGCGGCGAAATTCGCCGCGGAGGGGCTCACTATCGACTACCTGGACGTCCATATGGGCGAGAGCGCCCCGGAGGCGTACGCCGAGATCTCGAACGCCGTCGGCAAGCCATACATCTACGGCCCCGTGGAGTCGCGACGGTTCGCCTCGATCGAGACTCTGAGCGACCGGGAAGGGTCTGCCAAGAAGCCCTGGATGCTCGCCTACATCGCCGGCCTGACGCCAGGCGTACACCTGTTGGTCACGCACTGCGCCGTCGCGGGACCGGAACTCGCTGCGCTGACCGCGCCCGGCACCGAGACCTACCGATGGGCCGAGGAATACCGGCTCGGGGACCAGGACATCGTGACCGACTCCGAGATCCGCAAGACGATCGAGGAGCGAGGCATCGACCTGGTAGCGATGCGCGACGCGTTCACCGACTGAGCCGTAGATGCAGAGGAGGAGTCAGCTGTGAAGGTCTTCTTGTCGACTGACATGGAGGGAACCGCCGGGGTCGTCGACTGGAGTCAGTGCCGCGGTCCGGGCCAGGAGTACGAGTACTACCGGGGTCAGCTGCAGGCGGAGGTCAACGCCGCGATCGACGGCGCACTTGCTGCGGGCGCGACCGAGTTCCTGGTCAACGACTCACATTCGACGATGCAGAATCTTCGCCCGGACGAGCTCCATGGCCGCGCGAGCTACCTGTCCGGCCGGCACAAGCCTCTGTACATGATGGAAGGCCTCGATGATTCCTTCGACGCGGCCTTCTTCGTCTCCTACCACGGGTCGGCGAACTCCACGTCGTCGGTCCTCTACCACACGTACAACCCCCGGGCCATCGCCGAAGTCCGCCTCAACGGCGCGATCGCCGGCGAGGCAGGGGTCAACGCGCTGGTGGCTCTCGCCCACGGGGTTCCGGTGGTACTCATTTCGGGCGACCGGTTGACGATCGACGAGGCGCAGCCGTTCTGTCCCGATGTCGAGGCGGTCGTCGTCAAGGAATCGGTCTCGCACAATGCCGCCCTGTCCCTGCATCCAGACGTGGCACGTGAGCTGATCCGGGAGGGCGCGCAACGCGCACTGAACCGGGTGACCGACTTCCAGCTGCCGGACATTACGCTGCCGGCCGAGCTGACCGTCCGGTTCCACAACCGTGCGCTAGCGGAACTGGCGTGCGCACTGCGGGGCGTCGAGCGACAAGACGAGAAGGTCGTTGCCATGCGCAATGACGACCCACTTCAACTGTTCCGCACGTTCATCGCTGCCGTGATGCTGAGCAGAGGCGTGAGCGAATGATCCAGGCCGGCTTGGTCGCCACGCCCGCACCGAGGTAACCACCTCGACGCCCGAGCAGTTCGTTGCCGGGCTCACGGACTTCGGGCCTGGTCGCTCGGAGCTCTTCGCCAACAGCCACGACGACTACCTCAAGGGTGCACGCCCAGGGACCCGGCTACGCGGCGGGCGGACGGCGCGACCGAGATCGACGTCGTGATTGTGCGCGACGGCAAGAACCTCAAGGGCCGCTTGCTCGCGTTCGTCTTCGCCTTCTTCGGCAAGCGCGTCTTGGGCTCGGCCTTCCACAACACCGTCCGGGTGATCGAAGCTCGCGGCATCGCCGCTGCCACGACAATCCGGAAGTAATCGGGGTCCTCGCTCTTGAACACCAGCACCTGGATGGTGTCGTCGCTCCATGCTGCGCGATCAGAACCCTGGTCGCTGCCGTGGAATCCCCTGACCCGACCACTGGCTCAGGGCACTTTGGGGGACGGTGCAACGAAGTGCCGTTCCCGGGATACCCGCGGGAACGGCACTTGTCGGATCAGCCCAGCGTCTTCAGCAGTGCCTGGACCGCCTTCTTCTCGGCGGCCGGATCCTTGGTGCCCCGGACCGAGGTGAAGAGCGCGTCGTTCTGGCTGTCGATGAAGCCCCAGGCCTTCCCATCGAGCTTCTCGAGTTTCGGCTGGTCGTCGTCCCACGCCTTCTCGTATGCGTCGACGGCGCTGCTCAGCCCGGCCTGGTCGCCCTTGACGAGGTCGGCGTCCATGCCGCGGATCAAGGTGCGGAACCGAGCTACGTCAGGCTTGGGGAACTTCGCTGTCGCCTGCGCCGAGGTCATATGGACGTTCGCCTCCGCCGGGTTCGGGCCCTCGCCCTCGGCCGCCGCGTTCGCGTGCGGCTGTGCGGACGCCCAGCTCAGCAGGATGCCGGCCGCGATGGCGGCGGCTGTCATGACGCCGACCAGTGGCCATTCGCGGCGCGGCTGGTGGTACTTCGCCGTCCGTTCGCGGTGCTGGTGCCCCTCGATGACGTCGGTCTTCGTCAGGGTCAGGTAGACGACCGTCGCCAGGATCGCGCTCAGGAAGATGATGCTGGTGACCAGCGTCCCGAGGCCGAGGCCCTGGTCGGGGACCTTGGGAGCGGCCAGCCAGTCGCCCAGGTTCGCGCCCAGCGGACGGGTGAGGATGTACACCAGCCAGAAGGCCAGGACGGGATTCGCGCCCAGTCGCCAGCAGCCGACGATGATCGCGATCAGCGCGAGCGGAAGGAGAACCGACACGCCAGGGCTCCAGCCGGTCAGCTCGAGGGTCCAGTCGCCGCTCGCGGTACCGAGCGCGAACGTGACCAGGACGGCCAGCCAGTAGAAGCTCTCGCGGGGCCGGCTGACGATGCTGTGGATGGAGAGAGTCCGTTCGCGGGCCCACCAGATGCCGAACACGACAGCAAGTGCCAGGGCGAACACAGTGGTACTGATCCATAGAGGCACGCCGAGCTGGTCGGTGAGGATGTCGGTGTAGAGCGTGCCGGTGACGCTGACGACCACGACGGTGAGCCAGTAGGCGGCCGGCTTGTACCGGGATGTGCTCAGCTGCCAGCCCAGGACTATGGCGAAGACCACGGTGAAGATGATCGCGGTAGCGATCAGTCCGACGCCTAGCTGCATGTTGATCCAGTCGGCGAAGCTCTCCCCGACGGTTGTGCAGAGGATCTTGATGAGCCAGAACCAGATAGTGACCTCAGGCACCTTGTTCAGCAGCACCCGGGGTGCGGCTGTACGGGATGCGGTATTGGTTGTCATGCCGGTCACCCTTGCGCGGAGCACCTGCACGCAACCTGACTGCCGCCGTCAGGCCCGTGGGAACCGGACTTCGACGTGTCCGCTACCGTCGGCCACCGCCCGTACGCCGAGGCCGGTCGCGGTCGCGATCCGGCGGACCACGGCGAGGCCGAGCCCGTGCCCGTCCGTGCCGCTGTGACCGGGCGCGAAGACGCGTTCGAGATCGTCCGGGCCGAAGCCCGGCCCGTCGTCAAGGACATGGACGAGGACACTGTCGCCGGCTTCCTCTGCCTGGAGGGACACAGTCGTTCTCGCGTGCCGGGTCGCGTTGTCCAGCAGGGGGGCCAAGACGGCTGCGACCACGTCAGCGCGGACGGCCACCTCGATGTCGGGTGGGGTGTCGATCTGCACCTCGCGGCCCTCGGAAACCTGTCGCAGCACAGCCGCCAGCCGGCAGGACGCCTCTCCGCGCATGCGCGACCGGGCGGCATCGAGGATCGTACTCACCGCGGTGCTGAGCCGGTCCGTCTCGGCGAGGACGAGCTGCGGGTCGACCTGGGTTCCCGAGAGCTCGGCCAGTTGAGCCTCACCGCGCAGTACGGACATCGGCGTACGCAGCTCGTGGGCGATCTCGTCGGTCAGCCGCCGCTCGTCGGCGATGGTGTCCGAGACCCGGTCAAGGAGCCGATCGAAGGTCTTGGCCAGCTCGCCGAGCTCGTCGCGGGCGGGTCCCAGACCGAAGCGGCGGCCCGGGTCGTGGTTCCCCCACTCGTCGGCGAGGGCGGACATCAGGTGGACGACGCGCAAGGCTCGGCTGACACCAAGGTAGGCGACGAAGCCTGCGAGCGCGACGGCGAGAGCGCCGAGCACGAGTGACATCATCATGCTGCGCTGCTCCGAGTGTTCGTACGGCGCGAGGTCCACGGTCACGACGATGGTGACGCGGTGCCCCTGCACCGGCAGCGGTACGGCGTACAGCAGGTAGCGACTCGTCGTCCGGAACTCGTCCCGGCCGGCTGTGCCCAGCTGGTCGACGACCTCGGCCACGGTGGAGTGACGAACTCCGTCGATGAGATGACCGTCGGCAAAGACCCAGGCGACAGCGTCGAAGGCATCGCCGGTGCCCTCGACGAGCCTCACTGTCCCGTTGTCAAGCTGGACCGTCGCTGCGACAGCCTCGGCCCGTGTGCGCGCCAGCGTTCGGGTGTCCGTTTCCGTCGCCCGGGTGAGCAGCACATGGCTGAGCACCACGAGTACGGCGACGACCAATGTCGCGGTCAGGACCGCGAGCGAGACGATCCGACCCCGGAGACCGGTCAGTCCCATCGGTAGCCGACCCCACGCACGGTCGCGACCCGGTCGGCGATCCCCAGCCGGTCGAGCTTCACGCGAAGTCGCCGCAGGTAGGAATCCAGTGTGTTCTCGCTGACATAAGCTCCGTGCGGCCAGCCCGCAGCCAGCAGAGCATGACGGCGTACGACCTCCCCGGGGACGGAGATCAGTCGGCCAAGCAGCCGGAACTCGGTCGGCGTCAGCGCCGCAGCGGCCCCGCCCCGGCGGACTTCGTGGCTGGTCGGGTCGAGCACCACCTCGTCGACGGTGACAGCGACCGTGGTCCGGCGCAGCAGAGCGCGAATCCGCACCAGCAACTCCGGGATGTCGAACGGTTTGGTGAGATAGTCGTCGGCCCCGGCTTCGAAGCCGCTGACCTTGTGGTGCATGCCGCCCAGCGCGGTGAGCATGAGCACCGGAGCGTCCACCCCATGCGCGCGTAATGCCAGGCAGACGTCCCGGCCGTCGGCGTCGGGCAGACCGATGTCGAGAATCACGACATGGGGGGTCGGGTCAAGCCGGGCGAGAAGATCGGAGCCTTTCGCCGTGGCAACGACCGAGTGGCCGTCGCTCTCCAGGGCTCGCCGCAGCAACCCGCGCAACGCGCGGTCATCCTCACAGACTGCGACCCTGGCCATACCGAGAACCGTACTGGCCCACCGGCCTCGCCCCCCGGACCGACCGGCATCGAGGCGTCACGCAACGCACACAACGGACGCCGCCGGGCGCGCTGGATAGATCATTTCGACCAGAATCGGGATCGGCAGCTGGTCCTTCAGGCGAGCGCAACCGTCCACATTTGCTGGTTGTGGGCTCAGGCAGGGCGCAAGGGTCAGTCGACCACCGCGGGCGGCGCGCCTTCGTCGACGAGGCGTGTCTCCTCGTGTTTGCGGGGGAGCATCAGGGCCGGTACCAGGGTGAGAACCACCAGCACCCAGGCGACCCAGTAGGTGTGTGAAAACGCCGTGGCGGCGTCGACCAGCCCGCGAGCGATGGCGGCGGGGTCGATGTGGAGCGGGGCAAGGCTCTCCGGCCGGGTGTTGGACAGGATGGCCGCTTGGGTCTCGCGGAGCCCGTTGCCCAGCCCGGGGACGCGCTGCGTACCAGGGATGATCGGCGAGTTGTTGAGCTGATTGGTGAGGATGACCGCCATCGTCGCGACCCCGCAGGACGAGGCGATCTGCTGGCTGATGTTGAGCAGGGTCGAGCCGCGCGCGACCTGAGCGCCGGAGAGGGTCCTGAGCGCCGAGGTGAACAGCGGCATCATCGTGGCCCCCATCCCGAAGCCCATCACGACCAGCATCCCGATGATCAGGAGGTACGGCGTGGTCGAGGTGATCTGGGTCAGTCCGAACATGCCGACGACGATCAGCGCGATCCCGACGGGCACGATCCGGCCCACCGGCACCTTGTCGACCAGCCTCCCGGCGATCGGCATGGTCACCATGGCGCCGAGCCCCTGCGGCGCCACCAGCAGGCCCGCGTGCAGTGTGGACTCACCGCGGATCTGCTGGAAGTAGGTCGGCACGAGGAGTAGCCCACCGAAGAACGCGGCGGCGAACAAGAACATCGTGACGATCGAGACGGTGAGGTTGCGGTTGCGGAACAGCCGGAGGTCGAGCAGCGGGTGCTCCGGCCGGAAGGAGTGCCAGACGAAGGTCGCCATCAGCAGCGCCCCGGCCAGCATCGAGACCCAGACCCGCGGCGCACCGAAGTCACCGTTCTCAACCGGCAGCGAGGAGACGCCGAAGAGGAACAACGCGAGTCCGGGGGACATCAGCGCCACTCCGAGGAGGTCGAGCGACTCCGACCGCTGCGGGTTGTCCTTGGCCAGGGCGGACCAGGCGTAGACCAGCGCGATCGCGCCAAGCGGCACGTTGATGAGGAAGATCCAGTGCCAGCTGGCCACCTGGATCAGCCAACCGCCCAGGATCGGTCCCAGGATCGGGCCGAGCAGCATGGGTACGCCGAGGATGGCCATCAGCCGGCCCATCCGGTGTGGTCCGGCGGCTCGGGTCATGATGGTCATGCCCAGCGGCATCAGCATGCCGCCGCCCAGCCCCTGCAGGACGCGGAAACCGATGAGTGTGTCGATGCTCGACGCGGTAGCACACAGGGCGGACCCGGCGGTGAAGAGAAAGATCGCGGTCATGTAGAGCCGCTTGGTGCCGAAGCGGTCGGCTGCCCATCCGGTCAGCGGAATCACGGTCGCGAGCGCGAGCGTGTACGCCGTGACCGTCCAGGCGACGGTGGAGTAGGCGACCGGGCTCTCGGGCGAGCCGAACTCGTCCTGGAAGGTCGGCAGAGCGACGTTGACCACGGTGATGTCGAGGATCGACATGATCGCCCCCAACACCACGACACCGGCGATCTTCAGAACGGCGGCATCGATGTGGTCGGGGTAGTCGGATTGGGTGGCTGGCTGGCTCACGGTCGGTCCCCCCTCGGAACGAATCGCGTCCCTGCAGACACTACGCGCCAATCGTCGGCGGACACGAGCACAAATCTCTCATCAGCCTGGAAGTGTGTCCTGCCCCTCGGCCGGCGGCGCGACCACGGGATTTATGAGTTGGGTGCACCAAAGTCGAGGCGGCTTCGAATGAGGTGCGCGTGAGCTCAGCGGCCGAGCAGGTCGGCGGCCAGGAGTTGTTGCCAGATCTCGGACTGGTCGACGACGGCGACGCCGAGCTTTTCGGCCTTGGTCAGTTTGGCGGCGCCGACGTCGGCGCCGGTGATGAGGAGGTCAGTGCTTGCTGAGACCGACGAGGCGATGGTCGCTCCTGCCTTCTCGCAGAGTCGTTGGAAGGCTGGGCGTGCGACCTTCTCGCCGGAGCGTGGGTCGCTGATCGCGCCGGTGACCACCACCGTTTTGCCTGCCAACGGTGCACCGGCCGCGACGACCGGCGGGAGGTCTTCCTCGCGCACGTCCAGCGAGACGCCCGCCGCGCGGAGCCGCTCGAGCTCGGGCCGCAGCCTGGTCAGATGCTCGATCAGCGAGGCGGCAACCTTCGGCCCGATGTCCTCCACGGCGACGAGGCCATCGACGCCTGCGTCGGCGACCTCCTCCAGTGAGCCGAATCCCGCTCGGCACACTCTGGCCGCGGTGCCCTCGGAGGCCATCGGGATCGCGAGCCCGATCAGCGCCCGGCGGAGGCCGACCTGACGGCTCGCATCGATCGAGTCGATCATGCGGGCAGCCGAGACCTCGCCGATGCGGTCGAACTCCAGCAGCCCTTCTTTGGTCAGCCGGTAGAAGTCCGACGGGTGTTCGAGGATCCCCGCCTCGGCCAGCCGCTCGATCCAGACGCCGCCGATGGCGTCGATGTCGGCGGCCGCCCGGGACGCCCAGTGGATCAGCCGCCGTACGGTCTGGGCGGGGCAGGCAACGTTGGTGCAGAACAGTTCGCGGCTGTTGCCCTGCTCGGTGAGTGGCTGCTCGCACGACGGGCACACCGTCGGCGGCACGATGTCTCGCTCCGCGCCCGTGCGCTTGGAGGCGTCCAGTACGCCGGCGACGAACGGGATCACGTCGCCGGCGCGGCGTACCAGGACTGTGTCGCCGATCTTGATGCCGCGGGCGCGGATCACTTCCTGATTGGCCAGCGTCGCGCGGGTGACCGTCGTACCGCCGACGAAGACGGGCTCCAGCCAGGCAACCGGCGCGATCTTGCCGGTTTTGCCGACATCCCAGACCACGTCGGCCAGCACGGTCGTCTTCTCCTCGGCGGCGAACTTGAACGCCAGCGCGCCGCGCGGCGAGCTGGACCGGGTGCCGGCGGCGGCGAAGGCGTCGCGATCGGCCAGTCGCAGTACGGCGCCGTCCAGGTCGTAGTCCAGGTCATTGCGCTGCTGCTCGATGGTCGTGATGACCTCCTGCGCCGCGGCGGCGTCGTCGCAGTGCCGCATGTCGGCGACGGTGAATCCGAGCGTCCGCAGCGCGCGGTCCAGATCGGCGTCCGTGTTGTCGGGGTCGCTGAGCAGGTCGAAGGCGAGGAACTGCAGGCGCCGTTCGGCGACGGTGGCCGGGTCCTTGGCGCGCAGGGTGCCGGCCGCTGCGTTCCTCGGGTTGATCAGGGGCTTGTCCGGGTGGGCGGTGTTGTAGGTGACGAAGGTGGAGCGCAACATGACTGCCTCGCCGCGGACCTCGATGCGGCCCGGTACGTCGAGCCGGTCCGGCACGCCGTCGGCGAGTGCACGCACCAGCGGGGTCACGTCATCGCCGGTCGTCCCGTCGCCGCGAGTGATCGCTCGTGCCAGTTTCCCGTTCTCGTAGACCAGGGCCAGTGACAGTCCGTCCAGCTTCGGCATGACTACCACCGACTGGCCGGGAAAGCGGCTGAAGAAGGCCTCCACCTGTTCTGGGCGGGTCGCCTTCTCCAGTGAGAGCATCGGCCGCGAGTGCCGGATCGGCGCGTGCAGCACTGCGGGCGCACCGACCTGTTCCAGCGGATTCGGGTCGGGCGTCAGCTCCGGATTGGCGTCGATCAGTGTCCGCAGTTCGTCCTCGATCGCGTCGTACTCCGCGTCGGCCACTACCGGCGAACCTCGGTAGTAGGCATCGCGCAGTACCACGATCTGATCAGCAAGCTCCTGAATGCGCTCCCCAACGTCCACGGCCCAGGACACTACCCGCGAGCCCCGACAAACTGCCCTGGCTGGGGGACCCTGTGCTCGGGCGGGCTTCTGTGGCTGACGTTAGAATCGCATTCGCATCGTGAAAAGCGATTGGCTTCGGTCGAGTCGATCGCTTTCACCTATACTTTGGGTTCATGGTCGATGTGGAACTGCGGCACCTGGCGACGATGGCTGCCATCGTCGAGGAGGGCACGTTCGGGCGCGCGGGCGCGCGGCTCGGCTACACGCAATCGACGATCAGTCAGCAGATCGCCGCGTTGGAGAAGTCCGTCGGCGGCGCGCTGTTCGAGCGGCCGGGCGGTCCGAGGCCGGTACGGATCACGCCGCTCGGCGCCGTAGTACTCGAACAGGGACGCGACCTGCTGGCGAGGGCCGATGCACTCGCCGATGCCGTTGAGCGTTTCAAGGCCGGCGATGGCCGGATCGACATCGGCACGTTCCAGAGCGTGTCCAGCGTGATCCTGCCATCGGTGGTACGGCGACTGCGTGACGAGCACCCCGCCTGCGAGATCAGGCTTTCCGAGGTGCCGGCGGATCCGCCGATCGGCGACCTGGACCTGTTGTTCTACGACCGACCAGTCGACGGTGACCTCGAGCACGTCAAGCTGATCGACGATCCCTACCTGCTGGTGGCCAGACCCGGCGACTTTCCTGACGGCCCGGTACGACTGAAGTACCTCGATGACCGACCGATGGTGGGCTGCCATCCAACCTGCGACCAGGTGTGGATGGACCGGGCCCTCGCCGATGCTGGTGCGCGACCGCGGATCGTCTTCCGCTCCCCAGGCAACGAAACGATCCTGTCGATGGTGCGAGCCGGACTGGGGTGGGCGGTGCTGCCGCGGCTCGCCCTCCACGGAGCCGAGGCCCGGTCCGACGACCGGCTCGCGATCCACGAACTACGCCCGGTGCCGACCCGCGGGATCTACCTCCACTGGCCGGCCGCATCTTCCCAGTCCCCACTGGCCGTGCGAGCGATCGAGATCGCCACCGAGATCGCCACCGAGATCGCCGCCGAGGTTTCAGCCGACCTCACGAGCAGCTGAGGCTTCTCCTGGCGGGCCCGACAAGTGTTCACCGTCGCCTACGAGATGCTCGGATCGGCGGTCGCCGTCGATTCGTTGATGCAGGCACCTGTCACCCATGGCTCGGGTGTGGGAGATGTCAGCCGAGGCCGGATCGGGCGATGACGTTGGTGATGCTGATGCGAACTGCGGTGAAGCCTTCCTGTACGAATGATTCAGCGAATTCCTCTGCGGGTTGAGCGGGGTAGTAGCGGTCGGCGATGCCCGCGGCGACGTGTTTGATCTGGTCTGGCTCCGCAGAGGTTCGTGCATGTCCTTCGATGGCGACGAAGCTGTAGGGTTGCCGCTCGTCGCTGACGCAGACTGCGATGCGCCTGTCGTGCGCCAGGCTGTTGCCTTTGACGCTCCCGGGCGATAGGGCGAAGGCGAGTTCATCGCCGTCGAGGATGAAGCAGACCGGGGTGACATGGGGTCGCCCGTCAGCACGGGTGAGGGCTATGTGGGCAAGCCTTGTTCCCGCTGTGACGAAGGATCGCCACTCTGCGGCGGTCATTGTTGCCATTGGCGTGTTTCCTTTCGTTCGATCTTGCGATTTCCACGTGGGCGGCACCTGCAGGCACCCGCGCTGCCCCTGCCCTCGCTCCGCGCGGGCCCACCACAGCTGGACGCACCACAACCCGGAGCGCCACCAACATGCTCAGCTCGCGACAGTCACGATCGTTCTGCCGCGGGCCTGCACGCGGACCACCAGTCGTCGGCAGCTAGGGGGTGCTAGGCCAAGTGCGGTCGGAGCATCTAGAAGCGCCAGCGGGTACCGCTGAACCCGTTCTCCTTACCGAAGGCGAACACCTGTGCCGGCTCGACCGTGTAGACGTGCCGAGGATCATTGAGGGCGGTGTCGGCTGGATCGTAGAACTCGCCGTCTCTGACGAACGGATGCCACCACGGATACTTGGCCGAAAACAGGTCCGCAACTTTCTGTAGTCGGGCTGCGTTCCGAATGAGATGGGCGGCGCCTTCGATAACCAAGTCGACCTCATGACCTGGCACCGTGACCGCGCAGCCGTTGTTCCGCGCGAGGTTGCGGGCCTTGCGGGCCTGCCGGAAGGTGACGAAACAGACCGCTCCTTCGAGCCATACACCCAGCACCGGCACCACGTGCGGCCGCCCATCCGGGTCGGTAGTTGCGAGCAGGAAGTCGCCCGCCTTGGCCACGCGCGTCTGCACGTCCGCCCAGTTGAGCGCTGTCAGAGGTGTGCCGAGAGGGGTGGACAGTTGCTCGGGAGTCGGCTCCAACTCCGCCATGTACACCTCCTTGGTGAGTAGCCGCCGCTAAGGCCCAAGACCAGGATTTGAGAGTCCCAAGCGCCGGCCGGGACGGTCTGCCGCGGGTAGCCAACCGACTGTGCAGTACGTCGTCATACCAATGACACTATGTTCGGTGGCACATTGAGAAAAGCGATGGTTTGCGATCGAATTGATCGCTAAGGGCGATGCTATGGCTCGTGGCTGACATCGAGCTGCGCCACCTTAGGACCATGGCTCCTATCGCCGAGGAAGGAACGTTCGAGCGAGCAGCGGCTCTCCGAGCACGCTGCAGGCATCAGCGACACATCAGCAGACTCCGCGCATTGTGCTCTGTGAGCCTGCGAGATCACCTGGGTGTTCCCACGGCTGTTCCCGCGCGCATATACGAGCGCGAGTTGGGGTCGTGATCCGTGCTCTGTCCTAGAAGTACAGCCGGACTTTGTGATGTTGCGGGGACGGGCCCGGACTGCCAGCGGTCCCGAAGCGGCGACCTTGAACACCAACCAGGGACCGCGGACACGAAATAACGTGTTCAAGGCCCCGACTACCTGTCCCAGGTCCCCACTCTTGGTCGGGGCCGCTGATCAGTCCGGGCGACCCTTCAGCCGGCGGCTGACCGCACGCTCGGCCTCCCGGCTCGCCTCGCGCTCGGCGAGCGCGTACCGCTTGTCCCAGGTCTTCTTACCGCGGGCCAGGGCGATCTCCACCTTCGCGCGACCGTCCTTGAAGTAGAGGGTCACCGGGACGATCGTCAGCCCGCTCTCGTTGACCTTGCGCTCGATCTTGTCGATCTGGGCACGATGCAGCAGCAGCTTCCGCTTGCGGCGTGAGCCGTCGTTGAACCAGCGGGCCTGGGAGTACTGCGGGATGTGCACGGCGTGCAGCCAGATCTCCCGGTCCTCGACAGCGGCGAAGCCGCCGACCAGGGACGCCCGCCCGGCACGGAGCGCCTTCACCTCCGCACCCTGCAGCACGATCCCCGCCTCCCAGGACTCGCCCAGATGGTAGTCGTGGGCAGCCTTGCGGTTGCGCGCGATCACGGGGTCGGTCTCGGGCTTCTTCACACGGTGATTCTGCCCCGACAGCCCGACAGCCCGGCAGCCCGACAGCCCGACAGCCCGACCTGCGTGCCAACTGAGGCGAGCCGGCTGCCCTGGCCGAGCGGCTGTGAGACGCCGACGCAATCTTCGAGGGCTTCTGCCCGGACACGCACCCGCTCGAGGTCTGCGGCCACGTCCACCATCCGGCCGATCAGCGTCGGGTCGACCGAGTAGTCATTGGTGTCGAGGCGGACGTAGTAGTCGCGTCCTCGATGTTGGGGTCGGCCCATTGTCCGACCGTGTGGACAAGTACCTCGTCCGACGAGGGACACGCACCTTAGTGACACACGTCAGTCTCAACGGCTGAGCGAAGGAACCCGCGCAGCTTGCGGTCCGCTCCTCGGACACGTGCAGCTGGTCAGTGCTCTGGTTCGACTCGGCGGAGCGCCTCCAGCACCGTGAGAATGGCCGGCCGGGGTGGGGCGCCTCGGCGTACGACGGCGGTGATCGCGCGGGGGACCGGTACGACGAGGGGCCGGGTGGCGACCCTGTAGCGGGGATCCACTGCAAGGCTGGGGAGCATCGCGACCGACAGGCCGGCCTCGACGTGCCGCAGCAGCGTCGAGTAGTTGCTGAACCGGCCGACCACCCTGGGCTCGAATCCGGCCTGGCGGCAGAGCCGGGTGGTCAGGTTGGCCATGTAGGACTGGGGTCTGTCGAACGCCCACGGCTCGTCGGCGAAGGCCGCGAGGTCGGCCGGTCCCCGGCCCGCGGTCGGATGCTCGGGTGGGACGACGAGCACGATCAGGTCGGTGGTCAGCGGGACGAGATCGAGGTCGGGTCCGAGTGGCTCCTCGACGAAGTCCGTGGTGGTGATGATCAGATCGGCGTCGCCGCTCCGTAACGCGGCCAGACTCTCGTGCGGCTCCAGTTCCAGCACCTGGATCTCGAGGTGTGGGTACGACCGGGCCAGCCGGATCACCGCGGGTGTGACCAGGGTGTGGATCGAGCTCTGGAACGCACCGAGCCGGACCTGCCCGGCCGGCTCCGTCCCGAAAGTCCGCAGTTCGTCCTCGACCGCGTCCATGTGATCGAGGATCGCCTGCGCCCGGCGGGCCAGGATCAGCCCGGCCGGGGTGAGCCGGACCCGCCGCCCGGCGCGCTCCAGCAACTTGGTCCGGGTCTCCGCTTCGAGCAACGCGAGCTGCTGGGACACGCTCGAGGCGCTCAGATCGAGAGCCGCGGCGACAGCGCGGATCGTGCCGTGGGCCGCCAGCTGGTTCAGCAGCCCGAGCCGCCAGGGGTTGAGCGTCATACCGGCATTCTTGTACGGATCTCCCGAACAGCAAGTGCGGAAATGTGTGCTGGACGTGATGTTCGAACGGACTCTAGCGTCGAGTGCATGACGATCTGGACAGACATCGACCGGCACCTGGTTCGCTATGCGGGACCCGGAGAGTTCAGCCCCGACATCATCGACCGCGCGGCCGGCAGCTTCCTGTTCACCGAGGACGGTCGCCGGATCCTCGACTTCACCTCTGGCCAGATGAGCGCGATCCTCGGGCACTCACATCCCGAGATCGTTGCTACGGTCCAGCGCCAGATCGGCATCCTCGACCACTTGTTCAGCGGGATGCTGAGCCGCCCGGTCGTCGATCTGGCCCGTCGGCTCGCCGACACTCTTCCCGAGCCGCTGGAGAAGGTGCTGCTGCTGACGACCGGCGCGGAGTCGAACGAGGCCGCGATCCGGATGGCCAAGCTGGTCACCGGGAAACACGAGATCGTCTCGTTCGCCCGGTCCTGGCACGGCATGACCCAGGCGGCGGCCAACGCCACGTACAGTGCCGGCCGGAAGGGCTACGGGCCCGCCGGGCCGGGCAACTTCGCCATCCCGGCGCCCAACACATACCGGCCCGATTTCACCGACGCCGACGGCGAACTCGACTGGCAACGGCAACTGGACTTCGGCTTCGACCTGATCGACGCCCAGTCCGTCGGCAGCCTCGCCGCGTGCATCGTGGAGCCGATCCTGAGCTCCGGTGGGATCCTTGAACCACCCGCCGGCTACCTCTCCGCGCTGCAGCAGAAGTGCCGCGAGCGGGAGATGCTGCTGATCATCGACGAGGCGCAGACCGGGCTCTGCCGAACCGGAAGCTGGTATGCCTTCGAGCGAGACGGCGTCGTACCGGACATCCTTACGCTGTCCAAGACGCTCGGGGCAGGTCTCCCGATCGCCGCCGTGATCACCAGCGCCGAGATCGAGGCGGCCGCCCACGACCGCGACTACCTCTTCTTCACAACCCACGTCTCGGATCCGCTGGTCGCGGCCGTCGGCAACACCGTCCTCGACGTCCTGATCCGGCACCGGCTCGACGAACGGTCCGCAAAACTGGGGGTGTTCCTCCGGCAGGGACTCGACACGCTGGCCGACCGGCATCCCATCGTCGGTGACATCCGCGGCCGGGGTCTGTTGGTCGGCCTGGAGTTGGTCGCGAACGGCGCCGACCAGCTGGGAGCCCGCGTGACCCGGCGCTGCCTCGAACTGGGGCTGCACATGAACATCGTCCAGCTTCCCGGCATGGGCGGAGTGTTCCGGATCGCACCGCCCCTGACCGCCACCGAAGATGAGCTGTCCCTCGGGCTGGAGATCCTGGACCGGGCCCTGGCCGACATCGCCTGACTCTGACCGAGGGGGTGTCTCGCGGCCCGTGGCCGGATTCACTGATACGCAACGCGTTCACCGACTGACGTGGTAGAAGGGAGTGCATGACTGCGAACAGCTCTCAGTTGACCCGAACGCTCTCGAATGGTGCGGAGATCCCGATGCTGGGCCTGGGGGTCTGGCAGGTGGAGGACGGCCCGGAATGTGAGCGGGCGGTCGCCTGGGCGCTCGAGAGGGGCTACCGGCTGATAGACACGGCGCAGGCGTACCGGAATGAGTCCAGTGTGGGGCGAGCGATCCGGAGCAGCGGCATCCCCCGAGAGGAAATCTTCCTCACCACGAAGTTCTACCCGGGAAGCCAGGACCCGCTGGCCGAGGCAGAGAAGAGCGTGGAGCGGCTCGGCACCGAGTACGTCGACCTCTACCTCATCCACTGGCCGCAGGGAGGGCCGACGTGGGCCTGGCCCGGGATGGAGAGGGCGAGTGAGGCCGGCCTGGCGAGGGGCATCGGAGTTTCGAACTTCAGCGCCGCAGAGCTCCATGAGGTCTTGAAGACGAGCCAGATCCAGCCGGCGGTCAATCAGATCCAGTTCAGCCCGTTCGAGTATCGCCGGGCCCTGGTCGACGCGTGTGAGGACGCGGGCGTGGTCGCACAGGCATACAGCCCACTGGGAACCGGGCGGCACCTCAGGGATCCAGTCGTCGAGCGGATCGCGTCTGCCACTGGACGTACACCGGCTCAGGTCCTGATCAGGTGGGCGATCCAGAAGGGACTCTCGGTCGTCCCCAAGTCAACCCACCGCGAACGCATCGACGAGAACTTCAACGTCTTGGACTTCGAACTCGACGCAGCGTCCGTCTCCGCCCTGGACGCCCTCGACACCACCGGCCAGACTCCCGACGCGCTCTCCCGGCGCGGTAAGTGGTGGTGATGGTTGGCGGGTCCGCCTCACCGGGAATCCGCACGAGAAGTCAGCGATGAAGGTGGTTCTTGTCAACTGAGCTGGAGGGAACCGCCGGGGGCGTCGACTGGACTCAGCGCAGTGGTCCGAGTCAGGAGTACGACCGAGGGCAACCGCAGGCGGAGGTGAACGCCGCGATCGACGGCGTACTTGGCGTCCAGCAACGAGACGAGAAGCTCGTTGCCATTCGCGCTGACGACCCACTCCGACTTCCGCAAGTTGATAGCCGCCGTGATGCTGAGCAAGGAGGAGGGGTTGCCGCTGCGCGAGCTCGCTAGGCTGTCAGTCGTGATCGGTGATTTCGAAGGGTGGCCGCGGGCCGCCTTCGATGTGCTGCTCCAGCTTGACGGTGATCCTTCCGCTGATGTCAGGCGACGATGCAGGAGAGACCGGGAGGAGCTGGTTCGCCGTCCGATGATCGAGCTGCTCAATGCGGTGGCTGACGCGGATTCCGAGTACGAGGACTTCTCAGTCTGGGGCTACGGTGACGTGTTGGTGGAGGCATGGCAGCGGCAGCACGCGATTGTTCGGCTGGCTCGGAACGTCGAACTGGGTATCCGGTTCGATCTCGACGGTCTGGAGATCGGCGTGGCGTGGTGGTACGCGCCGGCGGTGCAGATCGAGCGGTACCGGGCAGCGGTGGCGGCTTCCGGTTCCGGGCGGCGGCTGACCGGCATCGTCCGGAAGCTCGAGCGGGAGGGGTTCGAGATCTCGGGTGACCTGCTGAAGCGGCCGCTGCGAGGGTATCCGGCTGATCACCCGCGGGCGCAGCTGCTGAGGCATCGGTCAGTCATCGCAACCCGGCCACTCGGCTGTGACGACTGGATTCACACACCTGCCGCGGCCGACCGAGTGGTCTCCGCATTTTCCCAGGTGCGCCCGCTGGCTCGATGGCTGGTTGAGAACCTGTCACCGACCCGACCCTGACGCCGTTTCCCACCCCGCCGGTGGCTGACCGCCTGAGTGCAGGTGAGTCCATTTCTTGCAAAAATCAATCCAGATATTGCATGGATGTGTCTGCCAGGTTACGGTCTGGCCACCACCGTCCCTACCGCTCCGCGATTGAGCACCGCACCCCATCACCACCTGGTTCCACCGCGCCGCGGTCCATCAGGACTGTGCGATCGACTGTCCGCCCCCTGTCGAGAGAGAGCAGCGCATGTTCCGGTCAATCAAATCCTGGAGTGGGAGTGCCCGCGTCGGCGCGCTCGCCGCCTGTGGCGCGCTGGTCGCCGCCAGTCTTGCCGTCGTGGCGGCCGTACCGGCGTGGGCCGCTGCGTCCGGCGGTGTCGGCGCCACCCTGCCGTACGTTGAGGTGCAGGCCGAGAACTCGTCCACCAATGGGACGGTCATCGGCCCGAGCGCCGACTACAACACGCTTGCCGCCGAGTCGTCCTATCGCAAGGCAGTGACCTTGCAGGGCACCGGCAAGTTCGTCGAGTTCACGACGCCCTCGGCGACGAACTCCATCGTCTTCCGCTACAGCATTCCGGACACCGGGTCCGGGTCCGTCTACACGCCGCAGCTGTCGCTCTACATCAACGGGACCAAGGCACCCAACTTCACCCTTACCAACGCGTACAGCTGGTACTACGGCGGCTACCCGTTCACGAACTCGCCGGGGAGCAACCCGCACCACTTCTACGATGAGGTCCACCGGCTGTTCCCGACCACCTACCCGGCCGGCACGAAGTTCCGGCTGCAGGTCGACGCCGAGGACACCGCTTCGTCGTACACGATCGACTTCGCCGACTTCGAGAACGTCGCGGGCGCTCTGACCCAGCCGGCCGGCTCGGTCTCGGTGACCAGCAAGGGCGCCGACCCGACGGGCGCCGCGGACTCCACGGCGGCGTTCAACTCGGCGATGACCGCGGCCGGCGCCGGAGGCACCGTGTGGATTCCAGAGGGGACGTTCAAGATCCCGGGTCACCTGATCCTGAACAACATCACCTTCAAGGGCGCGGGCATGTGGCGCTCGACAGTCGTAGGCGCGGCGCCCGGGTTCTACGGCAACTATGCTCCCAACGGCAGCAGCGGCGTACACCTGTCGGACTTCGCCATCTTCGGCGACGTCCAGGAGCGAAACGACGGCGCCCAGGTGAACGGCATCGGTGGCGCGCTGAACAACTCCACCGTGGACCGGCTGTGGATCGAGCACGAGAAGGTCGGCGCCTGGATGGACGGCCCGTTCACCAACCTCGTCTTCAACGGCATGCGGATCCGCAACGTGACGGCCGACGGTGTGAACTTCCACAACGGCGTCACCAACTCCAAGGTCACGAACAGCGATCTGCGCAACCTCGGTGATGACGGCCTGGCGACCTGGTCGGAGCAGAACGCCGACGCAGGAGACTCGTTCGACCACAACACGGTGCAGTACCCGATCCTTGCCAACGGCATCGCCATCTACGGCGGCCACGACAACTTCGTCACCGACAACCGGGTGATCGACGCCGGCCTCACACAGGGCGGTGGAATCCACGTCGCGCAGCGGTTCAACTCGACGGCGCTGGGGCGCACGGACGTTCTGCGCAACACGATCATCCGGTCGGGGGGCCTGGACCCCAACTGGCAGTTCGGGGTCGGGGCACTGTGGTTCGACGCGCGGGACGGTGCGATGTCCGGCCTGACCAACGTCGACAACATCCTCATCCAGCAGAGTCCCTTCGAGGCCATCCAATTCGTGTCGGGCTCCAACATCAGCAATGTCAAAATCAACAACGCCACGATCCAGAACACCGGAACCTGGGTGGTCCAGGAGCAGGTCGGCGGCTCGGCGACCATCACCAACAGCACCGCCACCGGTACCCAGGCGCCCGGACCGATCTACAGCTGTGGCGTCGGCTTCACGCTCACCGACGGCGGCGGCAACTCGGGCATCTTCGGTCCTGGGGTGTGTCAGAACATCACTGCGCCGGCGTTCCCGCCGTACCTACCGGACAACGGATCGCAGATCTCGATCAGCCCGACCGCGCTCAGCTTCGGCTCCGTCGCGACCGGTTCGTCGAGCGCGCCGCAGGCCGTCACCGTCACGAACAGCGGCACCGCGGCGGCACCGGTCAGCTCCGTCGCGATCAGCGGTGACTACGGTCAGACCAACAACTGCGGCACCAGCATCGCGGCCGGCGCCTCGTGCACGGCCAACGTCACCTTCAGTCCCACAGCGGCGGGCAGTCGCACCGGAAACCTGACCGTCACCGCCGCCGGTGTCACCAGCACCGTCCCGCTCTCGGGCACGGGCGTCGCACCCGGGCCGATTCTCACCCCGAACCCAGGCAGCCTCTCCTTCCCGGACACCCAGGCAGGAGGTTCCTCGCCGACTCAGGCCGTCACGGTGACCAACTCGGGTACGACGTCGGCGACCGTGTCCGGTGTGTCCGCCTCGGGCGACTTCAGTCAGACGAACAACTGCGCGACGATCGCGGTCGGCGCGTCCTGCACGGTCACGGTCACGTTCAGGCCGACTGCGTCGGGAGCGCGTACCGGCGGCGTGACGGTGACCAGCAACGCCACCAACAGCCCGACCTCGATCTCCCTGACGGGCAACGGCATCGGGACCGACACCAACCTCGCCCGTGGGAAGCCGGCCTCGGCGAGCAGCCAGGTCAACGGCACGCAGACCCCTGCGCTGGCAACGGACGGCGACGCGAACACCTATTGGGAAAGTGTCAACAACACCTTCCCGCAGTGGCTGCAGGTGGACCTCGGAGCAGTACGCAGCGTCGGCAAGGTGACGCTGAAGCTGCCGCCGACTACGGCGTGGGGCACGCGCACGCAGACGTTGTCGGTCCAGACGAGCACCGATGGATCCACCTTCAGCACAGCAGTCGCGTCCGCGACGTACACGTTCACGTCGCCCACCAATGTCGTGAACATCACCGTTCCGGCAACCAACGCCCGCTATGTGCGGGTCAACATCACCGCGAACAGTGGTTGGCCTGCCGGGCAGGTGTCGGAGTTCGAGGTGTACCCGAGCGGTGGCACCCCGATCAACGCTCCGATATTGAGTACCAGCCCGTCCTCGCTCACCTTCGGGTCGCAGACGCTGAACACGACAAGTGCCGCCCGGGCGATCACCGTGACCAACACAGGCAGCCTGGCCGCCTCGGTCTCGAGCGTCACGGCCTCGGGTGACTACACGCAGACCAACAACTGCACCAGCATCGCGGTCAACGCCTCCTGCACGGTCAACGTCAGCTTCCGGCCGACCGCGTCCGGGACCCGCACGGGTACGTTGGCGATCAACAGCAATGCGACCAACAGCCCGACCACCGTCGCCCTGTCCGGCACCGGCGCCGGCGCCACGAGTACCAACCTCGCCGCGGGCAAGCCCACCAGCGAGTCCAGCCACGTGGACGTCTACCAGTCGAGCAACGTGACCGACGGCAACCAGGCGACGTACTGGGAGAGCGCGAACAACGCCTTCCCGCAATGGGTACAGGTCGACCTCGGCTCTGCCAACAGCGCCAGCCGGATCGTCTTGCAACTGCCCGCCTCCTGGGGCGCGCGCACCGAGACGCTGTCTGTCCTCGGCAGCACCGACGGCACGACCTTCAGCACGATCGTCGGTTCCGCGGGCTATTCCTTCGCCCCTGGCAGCAACAACACGGTAACCATCACCTTCGCCACGACGACCACGCGCTACGTTCGGCTGAACATCACGGCGAACACGGGTTGGGCGGCGGGCCAGCTCTCCGAGTTCCAGGTCTGGAACTCATAGTCAAGAACAGGCGGCCGGTACGACGAACTAGTCGTACCGGCCGGCGAGGTTTCAGTCGCAGGTGTCGCAGATCCCGTTGGCTGGGGTCTGCAGGTTGCAGATCGGGCACTTGTTGATCGGACGCTCGGCGATCGCGGCCTTGCGGGCTCGCGCCCGGGCGGCGCCGAGCTTCGGCGGGATCATCACGCTGCCACCACCGGCCGGCAGGCCGGCCGCCTCGAAGTGACGGTAGCTGGCGAGGCGCTCGTGGGAGGCATGTACATCCGCGTCCGGGGGAGTGGTACCTGTTGCTGCACCCACGATTGCGGCGTACCCGTCGAAGACGCTCTCGTCGGGGTTGACGCAGAGCGCCGACAACATCGGCTCACCCCGCCGCAGGCTCTCCGCGGACACCTCGGCGAGCACGCCACCGATCCACTGCCGGGCCGGCTGCTTGGTGCGGATGCCGGTCAGCTCCTGTACGCCGGTGGCGATGTCCTTGTGCTGCACGAGCGCCTGATACTTCTTGGCTGCGGCGAGCAGTATCTCCCGCGCGGCGCCCGCCCACTCGATCCGCGCGGTGGCGACGCCGACATCGGACACATCGCGCCAAGCGCGTTCCTCTACATCCGGCAGTTCGTGGTCTGGTGCGGCGACATCGAAAGTGGACATTGTGGAGACCCTAACCGGGCAACCTCCGATCGGCGAAAACCGCCCCCTCAGGAGCAGTACGCGAAGCTCAACACCGCGATCACCGCGGTCAGGGGATTTGGAGTGATGGGCGATGTTTCGTCACGACCCTGAGCTCTAGGCCAGCCGTAAAATGGCTGGCAGGCACGGTGGCCGGGTTGGTACCGTGCCGTGGTCCGTGACATCACGCTTGGAGGTGAGACCCCATGAACGCTGTAGCGCAGTGGGTGCTCCCTTCCCCGTGGTCACGGGCGGGCGATTGACGTAGGTGTCGCCGGGAGCGCCTCGAGAAGTTCGGCACTCCCGAAAGGAACACACCTATGAACTCTTTGCCTTTCACTCCGGGCCTTGGCGCCCACGCAGTGACGATCTCGCGCGTCGCGGACAACCAGTGGCACGCGGTGGAGAACGACCTGGTGGTCGGCCGCGGTCACGCTTCGCGCCGGCTCGACGGCCGCACCTTCCTCAGTATCGACACCTGGCGCGGCGCGGTCTTCGACCTGCTCGCCGGCGCGATGGTGGCCGACCGGCCGGAACCGCTGTACACGGTGGTCGACGAGACCGATCAAGACCTGGCGGCCAGCTGGGAACGGGCCGGATTCGCGAGTTGGCGCCGCGAGTGGGAGTTCGTCGTACCGACAGATCTGCGGGTCGGTCCGGCGCCTCTGCCGCCAGGGGTGGTGATCGCGACCGCCGGTGAGGTTGCCGAGGATCCGCTTCGCGAGCTGGACCAGGCGATTCGCGCCGAGGTCGAGGCCAGTGTCGGTTGGCAGACGATGCCGGCGGAGGTGCTGCCCTGGCAAGGCGGGACGAGGCCGATGGACCCTTCGAAGTACACAGTCGCGGTACTGCGCGATCAGTACGTCGGCCTGGTCCGGCTGGCGACGATGACCCGCCGGCCGCGAATCGGGCTGGTCGCGGTCCTGGCCAACGAGCAGCGTCGCGGTATCGCCCGGGCTCTGCTGAGTCAGGTGCTTGGTGGGCTGCACCGCTCGGGGGTCGAAACGGCTTCGGCCGAGGTCAATGAGGCCAACGTGGCCGCGATGGCGCTGTTCGAGGGGCTCGGCGCTCGTCGTACTGGGAGCAACCTGGAACTGGTCCGCCGTCAGGGAAAGGCATAACGATGGCCAGGACAGCAGGCGGCATCGAGGTCGAAGGCATCGTCGTCGAGTGCCTTCGCAACGCCAACTTCCGGGTCGAGCTCACCAACGGCCACAAGGTCCTCGCCCACATCAGTGGAAAGGTCCGGAAGAACTACATCAAGATCCTCCCCGAGGACCGCGTTCTGGTGGAGCTCAGCCCCTACGACCTCACCAGGGGCCGGATCATCTTCCGCTACCGAACCTGACCCACCGCCACCGCACTCGGCAGTGCTCCCCGCTGCCGAGCGCGCGAGGTCGGTCACTGGGCGGGTGGCGGTGCGGCGGACACAAGTGCGACGGCTATGCGGGCCGCGACCGCGGCGTTGTTTCGGGCTAGGGCGAGGTTTGCTGGGACGCTCTGGCCCTCTGTTTCCTTCTCGATTCGTTCGAGGATGTACGGCGTGACGGCGGGGCCGGTGACTCCCGCACGAGCGCTCGAGTCCAGGGCGGCGGTGAGTACGGCGTCGATGCGGGACTCTGGGATCTCGTCTTCGACGGGGATCGGGACAGTTAGCAGAACACCGGTGGCCGGCCGGGCTCGGAGGCGGAGTACGTCGCAGACGACTTGTTCGTCGTCGACCCGGTGAGGAACCGGCAAACCGCTCGATCGCGTGTAGAAGGCCGGGAACCAGTCGTGGTGCCAGCCCAGAACCGGTACGCCGACAGTCTCGAGGTACTCCAGAGTTCGCGGTAGGTCGAGGAATGCCTTGGCGCCGGCGCAGACGGTGATGACCGGGTGGTTGGCGATGGCGTCGAGGTCGGCCGAGATGTCACCGCTGAGTTCTGATCCGCGGTGGACCCCTCCAATGCCACCTGTGGCAAATACCGAGATCCCCACCGCGTGGGCCAGAGCGACCGTGGCCGAGACCGTGGTGACGCCGACGTCCCATCCTTGTGCTTGTGCCACCGCGAGATCCCGCTCGGCGACCTTCCGCGTGCCCTGCAGCACTCTCCGCTCATCGTCCTGCGAGAGGCCGACATGTGGCCGGCCGTCGAGTATCGCGACCACGGCCGCGGTGGCGCCCTGGTCGTGGACTGCTTGCTTGCAGAGTTCGAGTGCCTCGGCGTTCGCGGGGGCGGGCAGCCCGAGATTCGAGAAGATGGTCGACTCGAGCGCGACGACCGCTCCACCTCCGGCCAGAGCTTGAGCCACGTCATCAGACAAGATCGGCCGGACAGCCTTGGCATCGTCAGTCACGAACAACTCCCATTTCGTCAGTGGTCAGGGTGGCGCCAGCTTCGGTGAGGACTCTTCTGGCGAGATCGTGGCCGGCTTCGACTGCCTCGAGGTCCTCGGCGTTGTCGAGGATGGCGGAGAGGAAGCCCGCCGCAAAGGCGTCGCCGGCGCCGGTCGTATCACGCACGTCCTCGACCGGGGGCACCCGCACGGTTGCCGACCTGTTGTCGGTGAAATGAACCTCGGTGGGTTCCATGCCGTTCTTGACCACAACCGTCGTGCAAGGACTGGCGAGCTCTCGGAGGGAACCAGTGTCAGCTTCGGTTCCGTTCGCGAAGACGTACCTGGGCTGCAGTGTTCTGATCAAGGCACAGAAGGTCGCGGGTCCGACAGAGTCGATGAGATCGACCGAAGAAGCATCGAGGATGACGATGGTGCCAGTTCGTCCCTGTCTCTGGACCCTGGTGTCGACCCCTGCCATGGCTAGGTCCCGCACAAGGCTCTCGCCGACAGGGTCGTCTCCGACCCGGCCGACGAACCGGGTCGAAGTACCGAGGCTGCTCGCAAATGCGGCAACGTTGGAGGCTGCGCCGCCACGGGCGCGGTGGATTCGCGCCGGGTTGTCCGTTCCGGACCGCGGCGGACCGTCCGACCAGACGACGATGTCTTCAACCAGGTCGCCGATGCACACAAGCGCGCGGTGATTCGGTGCTGACTCGGCAGTCACGGTCACCCTCCGGTTCGGGCCTGCTGGATGTGCTCGACAAACC
Organism: Kribbella alba; assembly: GCF_039529635.1. Lineage (NCBI taxonomy): Bacteria > Bacillati > Actinomycetota > Actinomycetes > Propionibacteriales > Kribbellaceae > Kribbella > Kribbella alba. The sequence goes on from NZ_BAAANE010000007.1 coordinate 590,238, forward strand.
AGCTTGGTCCAGCCTCGCACGGTGCGATCTGTGGTCGCGGCGACTGCCTGAGAACCGCCCCGGCCAGTCAGATCGACGACGACGTCATGTCTGTGTCCGAGGAGCAGACCTCCAGTTTGTGGCGTCCTCAAAGCGGTTTGTCGTAGGCGCGTGTGACGATGCCGTCATGGTGATCTCCGAGTATGTACTGCGGGCGGCGACGGCTGATGAGCATGATCGGTTTGTGGGTCTCTTCGCCGCGGCGATGATGTTCGAGAGCACGCCGACCGACCTGGACCGGGAGCTGTTCGAGCCAGAGCGGGCGCTGGTGGCTGTGGATGGTGACCAGTTCGTCGGTACCGCTAAGGCGATGAGTCGCGATCTGTCGGTCCCCGGAGCGGTGATTCCTGCGGCGCACGTCACCGCGGTCGGCGTCCGTGCGACTCACCGGCGACAGGGGATCCTGTCCAGGCTGATGAGCCGGCAGTTGCGCGAAGTACCGGAAGCTCTGGCGGTGCTTTGGGCGAGCGAGCCCGGCATCTACGGTCGGTTCGGTTACGCCCCGGCGGCCTGGGGCGTCTCGTACGAGGTCGACCTGCGGAGAGTCATGCCGCATCCCGTGTACGGCGGTGCCGGCCGCATCGAGGAGGTGCTCGCCGACGACGCACCGGCTCAGCTGGCACCCATGCTTCGGGAGTTGCAGGCGAAGCGTCCGGGCGTGTCGGGTCGATCCGAGCAGGTCTGGCGCAGGCAGCTCCAGGACAAGCCCGAGAATCGCGGCGGTAGGACCGCACGGCAGATCCTGGTGCATCGCGATGAAGCCGGCGCGCTGAACGGGTACGCGCTGTGGCGCGGCAAGCTGAGCTGGGGACCCGCCGGTCCGGCCAACGAGGTGACTGTGGAGGAAGTGGTCGCTCTCGAGCCGACGGCGTACCACGCGCTATGGCATCACCTGCTGACTCTCGATCTGGCCGCCAAACTGGAGTACGGCAACGCCGCGGTGGACGAACCGCTGCAGCAGCTGGTGAGCAACCCGGTCGCGCTCAACCGGCGGCTGACCGAGTCGCTGTGGGTTCGGCTCACCGACGTCCCCCGCGCCCTCGCCCAGCGTCGCTATGCCATCGGTACGGACGTGGTGATCGAGGTGACCGATGACCTCATCAAGGCCAACAACGGCCGATTCCGGCTGACCGGCGACACCGAGCACGCCACTTGCGAACCCACCGAGTCCACCTCCGATCTCTCGCTGTCGGTGAACGAGCTCTCCGCGGCTTACCTGGGAGGTCGCTCGCTGGCCGAGTTCGCCGCCACCGGCCGAGTCACCGAAAACACTCCCGGTGCCCTGTCCGCGACCACAGTCGCCTTCAGCTGGCCCGTCGCGTCCGTCAGCCTCGAGATCTTCTAGCCGCCGGGCCGATCGGACTCTGCCTCATCACCCGACCCGCCGGACAGGCCCGCTAGAGCATGTTGAGTGCCTGCATCGCATCGCGTTCGATACGCGAGAGCTCGTGGAGGATGGAGCCGGCCTGTATGAACGCCTAGCGCCGTCGTCTCACAGTGCTGCAACCCGCGGACATCGAGGTCTTTCACCATGGTCATGCCGCTCATTCTTCCTACCTCGCCAGTGCTGAGCACCGGCGGAGCCACTGCGGCGTGCCTTGCGCGATCGCTTCGGTCTGGGCATCACGCAGTCGAGCCGAGCTTCGTGGCCTGAACGGGGCAAGAGAGGGCGTTACGGGGGAACGTGCGACGTTAAGCTTTCTGATCACCACGGCATCCGGGTCAGCCATCGCTCAAGAGCCGAGCAGCTTCCACGGCACGCTGCGACCGCCATACTGGCTGAGGACTACTGGGGAGGTCGAGTGGCGGCGAACTGGCCGAGAGCGCGTTTGGTGCGCAAGTCGAACATCGTCCGGGCCGTTCTTCATCTCGCCGGTGCCAGCAGGATCGCCGACGCCGCCAAGGAACTCTCCGACGGAACGCCGGGGGCGTCCGGTGACTTCTCCGGGGTTCCCGCCGAGCTGGCCGCGAATGTCCTGAGCCAGGCCGGTTACGAGTTCCGGCACGCGGCAGACGGGGATCTGAGTTCCGCGGAGGCTGCACTCGAGGAACTGCTCGCGTCCGCGCCAGAGCGCGAAACGCTGAGCCACGCGCTGCGCAGCGGCGAGGCGCTGCGCACTTACCTGCTCGACGACCGAGGCGGGCGAAAGCGCCGGACCGGCCTCTTGTCCGACGACGCACAGAGGTACTTCGATCGCCTCCTCGACCTCACCTGCGGATTCGTCTCGCTGACGGTCCACCGAACAAATCGGTCCGGACAGGCTGAGCGGGCCGGAATCGCGGAGATGCTGATCAGCATAGATCTGCTGCAGAGGGCCATAGCCGAGGTGCTCGAGCTGCAGAGGGCAGATCAGCAGCCGAATAGTGTGGCGGCGACCAGCGACACCATGGCCACAGTCCGGTCGGCAGGTGCGAGTGCGCGGCAGAGCGCGCAGCCGGAGATCCTGCCAAGCATGGACCGGCTCGCCGCCCTCGAGCGCGCGGTGGGACCGGTAGCCGCGCACTCGAAGGCCCTCATGATCATCGGCGAAGGGGGACTCGGCAAGAGCGTGCTTGCCGGTCAGATCTTCGGGCGGTTCGAGTCGGAGGGTGACACGGCGGCGGTCTTCGTTCCGTGCACCCGGATCCCGGCCTCTGCCGAACTCGTCAGCGCGGCCACGGTGGACCTCGCCTTCGGACAGGCCGCCTCCGGAGTTCGGGAGGCGGCTCCGCTGACCGCGATCCTGGCCGCGGCGCCGGTCACTTCGCAGGTGATCGTCATCGTGGACACCCTCGATCTCATCCTGACCGAGGACAACGCGGACGACATCTCCTACGTACTGCGCCAGGTCGCGCGGAGAGCCCTGCTGCTGATGACCTGTCGGGACCAGGAGTGGCACAGCTATCTGGAGCCGGAGCGCGACCTGGTGGGTGCGCTTTATCGCCTACCGAACCTGACGCCGGACGAGATCCGCGAATGGGCTGATGCCTATGTGCAGGCCAGTGACATCCCCCAGTCTCTTCGCGAGACGTTCGCGAAGAGTTTGAATCTGCGCGTCTCCGGGACGGCCGTCAGAGACGTCTTCTCCTCGCCACTGCGCCTCGCGATGGCTTGTGATATCTATGCCGCAGCCGGGGTTGTTCCTGAAGGCCTCACGGTCACCCGCCTGTACGACTCCTACTGGGAGCGCCGGATCGCCCGAGACCGGCGCGCTCGGCGAGCAGACCGGGCCGCACACCAGGTCCGCACCGCCGAGGCACTGGCAGCCTCGGTCTGGGAGGCGAGCGGCAGCCGGTTGGCCGAGTTCGTCCCCGAGAACGACTCGATGACCTCCGCCGGTCTCAACAACCTGCTCAGCGAAGGAATCGTCCAATCGACCGGTGGGCGGTACGCCTTCTTCCACCAGACCTATACCGAGTTCGCAGTCGGACGCCACCTCGCCATCCGTGGTACCAAGGCTGACCTCGTGCGGCTGGAAGGCGGGCTGCGGGCCGCAGTACCCGGCTACTGGGGGATCGCCAAGCACCTGCTCATGCTGGAGATCGACCGGGTTCGGCTCCAGGAGTTGTCTGCGCACGTGCCGAAGGACTCGGTGGAGGGGATCCGGATCCACTTCCAGAGCGCGATCGCTCAAGACGACGGGCCGTTGGTCGAGCGCTTGGCCGCCGATCTGAAAGAACGTCATCCTGCCCTCCTCATCGCAAGTGTCGACGTCTTGGAGTTGGCGACCGGCAGCTGCGTCGGCCCTGCGCTAGAGGTCGCCGTGTGGTGCCTGAAGCGCGCGGAAGGCGCGAGCTTCTCGAGGGTCGCGATGACAGTCGGGTCGCTGATCAACGCAGCCGAACCTGTTCACCAGACGGTGGCCTTCGAAGTTGCCCTGAGGCTCTGTCTCAAGCGCCTGGGCATCGACGGCAGGAGAGACATGGGTCCTGTCGTCCGGCGGTTGCTGGAGCAGACCGTGATGTCCGGGACGACCGAGGTCGACGTACGGGTGCTTGTCGATCGGTACAGCAGACTGCCAGAGACTGCCCGGGCAGCTGTATTGACCTTTGCGCGGCGCGCAGGAACCGATCCGCGACTAAAGGCCGACGTGATCGCACGAGCTCTGCGGCACCGCTGCCCTGCTGGAGCTGTGGATGACGCCGTGGCGGTGCTGGCCGACGTCTGGCAAGACCCTGGCGTTCAAACTGCGGGTGGCTGGTCAGACTGGCAGTCGATGCTGAGTGCTTCACTGCCGGATCGATGGGTCTCCTGCCAGCTGAAGCTCATGCGCCGGCTCTGCGCAAATCGCGAGATTGCCCGGGAACTGCTGGCGGTGGCGTTCGATCCGGACCTCTCGATCGAGCGGACCTCGTACACGAACGCTGTCATCTGGCTCGCCGTCGACGCCCCCAACCTTGTCGCGCAGGCTGTCCTCCAAACATCAGACACAACCTCCAACCCGGTGCTGGGCACCTTGGCCACTGTCGCGAGCCACCTTGCCGGCCACTTGGACGCTGCTACCCGGTTGGAGCTCGCCGACGCTTTGGAAAGCCGTCTGTCCGACCACCCGCACAGGATCTGGCCGGTCGTCATCAAGCTCGCCGGCCAGAACCCTGCCCGCTTGCAGGAGTACCTCGACCGGCTGACCCGCTTCTCCGCTGGCAACGCGGACGAGCTGATGCATGGACGGACAACGGTGCGGCGGGGTTTTGACGCGATCCTGTCCTCGGCGAGCCCGGCCGTCGTCCGCGAACTCGAAGTGGAGCTCAGCGCGCTCTGCTCGTCCCCGGATCCAGCCGATGCCGAGCGGATGGCTCGTCTGCAGGGTCGGTTGACCCCTGTCTCGGCCTCGGCTCGGGACTGGATCTCGGCGGAACTACTCGAACGCACCCGGATGAAAGTAGGGAGAGCCGCGACCAAGGCAGTAGCCGACTCGCTGGACGACTGGGAGTCCGAAGAGTTCGATCAGGTCGGTCTGCCGTGGGTGCTTGGGCTGCTCGAGTCGGAACATCCGTACGCCGTCACCGTCTTGGCGGCCTTGGTCGAGAAGCGGAGCAGGACTCTGCCGCTGCCTGGGACGTGGGCGCCAATCCTCGTCGACAGGCTGGTGCGCTCGGTCGTTGCCGGCGAGGACACCCAGGTCCAGACCGCCGTGATCCGGCTGATCGCGGCGATCGACCGCGCGACCGGAATCAGCACCGGAGACGTGGCGACGATTCTCGAGACGTATCTCGAGGCTGTCCGGCGTGCCCTCGTCTCGTCGTCCGAAGCGGAGGCCCGGGCGGGTTCGGCCGGTTACGCCCGGCTGCTGGACGCCATCACGATGCTGGGGATGCATCACCTCACGGCGGAGGAGTTGGGCGACCTCGTGGTCAGTGTGCTGACCACGATCGACTCGGCCGCCGTGGTCTGGCGCAGGAAACCCGATACCGACATGGCAGGCAAGCCCCGGGTGAGCCTGGGGATCATGCTGATTGGTGTCGTGACCGAGCAGCCTCTCGTGCTGCCTCGGCTGGAGGATGCGTGGGAGCGTTCCTCGGCTTCCAACAAGGCAGCGATAGCGGAATGCGTGTCAGTGGTCGAGGCCGGTACCCGTGGCGTTGTCAGCCTCAGGTTGGCGCGCCGGGATGACTGCCCGCCCGAGATCTCGAACCTGCTCCACGCGCGCTTGGGCGGATAGGCGCGCTCGGCGAGGCTTGGAAGCCTGGCGAAACGTGGGGATCGTGCCGGTCAGTTGCCGCCGGTCAGCCGTTGGCGGAGGCCGGTGGCGCGTAGTGCTCTGCGGCTGAGGGCTAGGCGGACGGCGGTTTCAGTGCCTACGACGCGTACTCGGTCTTGGGCGCGGGTGACGGCTGTGTAGAAGAGTTCGCGAGTGAGGAGGCGGGACTCTTCGCCTGGCATCAGGACGGTGACTTCGGTGGCCTGGCTGCCTTGGGCTTTGTGGATGGTCATGGCGTGGAGGGTTTCGATGTTGCCGAGTCGGCTGGGGGCGAAGTCGAGGCGGCCGCGAGAGCTGTCGATGCAGACGCGCAAGGAGCCGTCCGGGCGTCGGATCGTGACGCCGACGTCTCCGTTGTAGATGCCGAGGGCGTAGTCGTTGGCGGTCACCAGGACCGGTCGGCCGACGTACCAGGTGTCCCAGAGTGGGTCTTCGGTTTCTTCGGTGATCCAGCGCTCGACGGTTCGGTTCCAGTGGTTGACGCCCCAGGGACCTTCCCGGTGGGCGCAGAGCAGGCGGTGCCGGTCGAGTGCTGCCAGGGCGGCATCGGCATCTCCCGCTTCGGCGGCTCTCCGGATTGCGAGCACGTCGGGAAGTAGCGCGGACCGAAGGGTCTCGCGGGGGTCGTCGTCCTCGACGAACTGCACCCGGTCACCACCGCCGCGCAGTACGGCGAGGACGTCTTCGGGGCGGTCTTCCCGGACGCCCAGCGCCAGGTCGCCGATCTCGCTTCCGAACCGATGGGAGGTGCGCAGTTCGGCTGCTTCGATGTGCCCGCCGGCGACCAGTCCGTCGACCAGGTCGGCGAGTACCGCCCCTGCCTCGATGGAGGCCAGTTGGTCGGGGTCGCCAACCAGGATCAACCGCGCCTCTGGCCGGACTGCCTCCAACAGCCGCGCCATCATCGTCAGCGACACCATCGACGTCTCGTCGACGACGATGATGTCGTGCGGCAGGCGGTTGTTCCGGTCGTGGCGGAACCGGGTCGACGAGTCAGGACGCCCGCCGAGCAACATGTGCAGGGTTCTGGCGTGGAAGTCGCCGAGCCGTTCCCTGTCCTTCGCCTCGAGGCGGTCCTTCATTTCGCGCCGTACTGCTTCTTCGAGGCGGCCGGCGGCCTTGCCGGTGGGAGCGGTCAGTGCGATCCACGGACGGCGATCCCCGGCGATCTCCGCCTGTTCCGCGAGGAGGGCCAGCAGGCCTGCGACGGTGGTGGTCTTGCCGGTACCAGGCCCACCCGTCAGAACCGTCGTCAGTTGGCGAGCCGCAGTCTCTGCCGCCGTCCGCTGCTCGATGTACGGAGTACCGGGAAAGAGCCGGTCAAGCCCTGCCAGCAGGGCTGCTTCGTCAGCGATTTCCGGGGCGGGTCGGCCGGTCCGGCGGCGAAGGTCCAGCTCGACCTGCTCCTCTTCTCGCCAGTAGCGATCGAAGTACAGGCGAGTGTCCTCGAGGTGGAGTGGGTGCGGCGCAGCGAGCAGGGGACTGGCCGCCAGCGCCGCGAGCCAGCCGTCCAAGTCCGGCCAGGCCAGCTCAGCGCCGTCGTCGCCGACCTCGTCACGGACCTCGGTGAGGTCGAGGCAGATGGATCCAGCGCGGACGGCCCGCGCCACCAGTGCACAGGCAAGCGCCACCGATTCGTTGCTTTCAGCAAGCAACGTGGTGAGCCGGGAGGCCACATGGACGTCGGCGGCCAGGATCACGCCGGCTCTGTTGAAGTCGCGCAGGATCCCGGTCGCGGAAAGCGCCAGGGTCGAGTCGAACTCGTCGACGGTCGCGGTCATGGCGTGCTCCCGTCGAGCAGGTCGGACAGGGCCAGTACGAGCGACGTCGGCATCGGCCAGCTGAACACCCCTGCCGGGTGCCCGTCCACGAGAGGCGTTCCCGGTCCGCACATCCCGCGCAGATAGAGGTAGATCACCCCACCGAGCTGTACCTCGGGGTCGTAGCCCGGCAGCCGCCAGCGGAGGTACCGGTGCAGCACCACCGAGTAGAGCATCGCCTGCAACGGATAGTCGGAGTGCAGCATGGCGACACCTAGCTGCTCAGGACCGTACTCCGCGGAGGTCGCGGGTTGCTCGGGATCGCCGAGCCGGTTGGTCTTGTAGTCGACCACGACGAAGCGATGGCCCGAGCCGTGCGGGACACGCAGTACGACGTCGATCGAACCGGTGAGGTAGCCCCGCAGGCTCTGCCGGCCGAGCAGCGGCTGCTCGAGCCGGTCGGCGTACGGAAGAAGCGGATCGTCGGCTGACAGGTGGGTGCGCAACAGTGGCGCCAACTGGGCGAGCTGTACGTCGGTCGCAACCGTCTCGTCGCCGCCGGCCAACGGGATCTCGAAGTCGAGTTCGCGGAGCCGGTCGGCGCGGCCCAGATCGCCGAGGGTCAGCCCGGGAATCAGTGGACCGAGCGGCGTGGTGTGCAGCGGCAGCATCGCCGTGGCCAGGGCATCGGCGGTCACGTCGACTCGCCAGAATCGCAACTGCTCGCGGACCTTTCCGGCCAACTCTGCGTGCAGGTCGGGCGCCTGCGGATCCGCCTCTTCGAGCACTGCGTGCACCAGCGACCCGAACGTGGCTCCCGCCGGCAGCCCGTCCATCGGAGACGGCACCGCATCGGTCGGAGCCGCCTCAGGCGTCGGTACCGGATCTACGGACTCGTCCTCCAGTTGACTCTCTTCGTGTTCGCTGGCGACACCGCCCACCTGCTGGTCGGCAGCACGGATCAGACCCGAGTACGACGTACGGCGCCAGGCGAGGTCCACCTCGCGGGAGAAGATCCCGGCCGCGAGCCCACCGGGGAGTTCCTCGGGGACGGGCTCGACCTGCTCGGCGATGACCGAGTCCTCGACCACCGGGCCGCCGGCCTGCTGCCAGCGCCGCAGCCAGATCAGTACTTCGTCGTCGGACGATGGTCTGTCCAGTGTGTCGGGCACGATCGGTTCGCCTTGTTTGCGACCGCGCAGCAGCCGCGAGATCCCTCCGTTGATCTCGTCCCAGGACGGCGCCCACCAGGCCACGACCTGTGACTGAGCCCGGGTCAACGCGACGTAGGTGAGGCGGATGTCGTCACCGGCCTCCTCGGCGCGCCAGAGTTTCTGGTTGGCACGGTGGCCGCGGTGCCTCTTGCCGCCGAGGTCGAGGCGCCGCTCTCCGTCCTGGTGGAAGACCAGCAGTTCGGTCTCCTCGACCACGTGGCGGGTGAAACCGAACGGCAGGTACACGACGGGGTACTGCAGGCCTTTGCTGACCCAGACCGTCATGATCTGTACGGCCGCCGCGTCGCTGTCGAGCCGACGAGTCCGCTCGGCCGTGCGTCCGCTGCCGTGGCACTCCTCGCGCAGCCAGTCGAGCAGGGCGGGCAGCCCGAAGCCCTCGCGGTGCGCGGTCTCGTGGAGCAACTCGGCCAGATGCGCGAGGTCGGTCATGTCGCGCTCGCCGCCGCGCCAGCCCAGTACTCGCTGGGTCATCCCGTGAGCCTGCGCGGCCTCGAAGACCGCCGCGACGCCGCTGGTTCGCAGCCGGTCCGCCCAGGCGCGCAGCGTCTGCCCGGTCCGGTCGGTGAGCCCCTCGCCACCGGCCCGCAGGCTCGCCGCCGTCTCGCCGAAGAACATCGTGGTCGCGGCGGCGCGGACCAGGCCGGAGCGGTGCGGTTGCTCGAACGCCTCGAGCAGGCAGAGCCAGTCCTGGGCGGCCTGCGACGCGAAGATGTCGAGGTCACCGGAGTAGACGGCGGGGATGCCGGCCCGGGCAAGTTCCTCCCGGCAGACGCGCGCGTCCTTGTGCGTCTCGACGATCACCGCGACATCGCCGGCGCGGAGCGGTTGACCGGCGTACGTCGCGCCGGCGGCCAGCAGGCGGCCGATGTCGGCCGCCAGATCGCGAGCGATGTGGTCGCGGAGCTCGTCCATCGGGATGCTCTTGCGCCTGACCGAGCCGAACTGCTCTTTCCGTGCGACCCGGAGCCGGAAAGGCGCGTCGGATGGTGCTCCGGCGAGCCTGCTGCCCTGGTGATGGGCGGCCACCGGGTGAACGACGATGTCCTGGTGACCGAGTTGGGCTCCGCCCAGGACGACCTGGAGGCAGTCGACCAGCGGCTGGTCGCTACGCCAGTTGGTATCGAGGGTGCGCCGCTGTCCGGCGGTGGCCGCGGCCGCGAGGTAGGTCGCGATGTCTCCGCCGCGGAAGGCGTAGATGGCTTGTTTGGGGTCGCCGATCAGTACCAGGGTGCTGGGCCCGTTGAAGGCGGCGTCGATCACCTTCCACTGCACCGGATCGGTGTCCTGGAACTCGTCGACCATCACCACCGACCACCGACGCTGCATCTGCTTGCGGGCCGGAGCGTCGGGATCCTCCAGCGCGGCCGCGAGGCGGGTGAGCAGATCGTCGTAGCCAAGGATGCCGAGGCGGCGTTTGCGACGCTCCATCTCGGCCAGTACGGCGCGCGCGAACTCGATCCGGACGCCCTCCGGCGAGGCCTCGGCGTACTTGTCCGGAACCAGACGGGTGTGCGGGTTGCCGACTGCTTTCAGCGCGATCTCGAGTGCGGCACCACGGGTGATGGGCGGCTGGTCCGCCGAATTCCCGAAGAGGTTGAGGTAGAGGTCGTCGACCACCTCGGTGACGAGTTCTCCCAGGTCGTCGACCAGGGTGACGCCGGCGTCGGTGTCACCCGCGACGCCGAGCGAGCGCAGTACGAGCTGGCAGAACTGATGCGTGGTGGCGATGGTGGCGGCGTCGAAGTTGGCCAGCGCGTCGCGAAGACGCAGGTGCCGCACCGCGATTTCGTCGGAGCTGCCCTTGACGAGGTGACCGAGAAGGCCTTCGTCGTCACGCCAAGCGGTCGGGTCGGCCAGTGCGAGTTCGGCTTCAAGTAGCTGGGTGCGTACGCGCTCGCGGAGTTCCTGGCTGGCCGCGCGGCCGAAGGTGATCAGCAGCATCTCGTCGAGCCTGGCGCGGCCCTCGCCCACGAAGCGGGTCACCAGCCCGGCCAGCGCATAGGTCTTGCCCGTGCCGGCACTCGCCTCCAGCACGACGGTTCCGGTGGGGAGTTCACCGAGAAGATCGAAGGGTTCCATCACGTCGCTCCTTGCTCGAAGCGAAGCATCGGCTCCCAGAGCCGGGCGGCGTACGCCCCGAGCCGAGTCGGCTCGCCCGGGCGTTCCTCATCGGGTCGGGTCGGGTCCAGCAGGTCGTCGAGCCGGCTGTAGGGGCCCCAGACACGGACGTGCGCGGGGTCGGCGTTCTCCCCGTCGTAGGCGGCCGGGCGCCAGCGTCGCCCGGCCGCGGTGGCCGGATCGTCGCCGGTACGGCGTGCCTCGTACCAGGCGAACGAGGTCTTGAGCGGAAGCGGAAGTGGCTCGCGTCGACCGGCGTCGTAGATCGCGGCCAGGTCGGCCAGCAAGGCGCGGGCTTCCGACCCGACCGGGCCGAAGAGCCGGCTCGCCGGGCTGTTCCGGCCCCGGCCGATGGCCAGCGCTGTCCAGTTGTGGTCGTCGTCGTTGGCGGACAGGGCGAGCAGCTGAATCCAGCAGGACAACAACTGTTTGGCGTCGAGACGGGAGAAGCCGACCGAGACCAGCCGGTAGCCGTGCACACTTGGCACGGTGCCGGTGAGCCGCCGGCCGCCGCCGAGATCGATATCCAGATCGAAGGCCCTGGGACTCGCCTGCCGGTGCGGATGCGCACTGATCGCGAGCTGTTTGGCTTCATCGCGTACGTCGGTCGCGGTCCGCCAGCCGAGTCGCCCCGGTGGCAGCGTGCCTCGTCGCCACTCTGCTTGCAGGGCGTCGTTCGGATTGACCCCCGCCAGCATGTCGCGGAGCAGCCGGTCGCCGACCGACCACTTCTGCAGGTTGTCGATCTCCACCGGCATCACGTCCGAGACGCCGTCGACCTCCCACGGCAGGGTCAGGTCGAGCGCCCGGAAGTATCCCCTCACGGGGTGCCGGAAGAACGCCAGGAGGTCAGCCAGGGCGATGTCCTCGTCGCCCGCCACGGCCAGCTGTCCGGCCAGGAACTCCGGCCGTGCCGGCCGGGATCCTGCGGCGGCTCGTGCCGCGACCAGCGCGGCCGGGTCGAACGTGAAAGGTCCCGGAGTACCGAGACGGCCGGCTTCGAGGTTCTTACGGTCGAAGGGCTGGAGCGGGTGCTTGATCAGGACAGCATCCCGGACGTTCCTCTCGGTGGTGCGATCAAGGACATCGAGGAGCTCACCCAGCGGTACCGCGGGCGGCCGCCGTTGCCCGGAGTACTCGTTGGCACCGGTGTAGGTGATCACCAGGGATTCGGTCGCGGCAAGAATCGCATCCAGCAGGAGTTGGCGATCCTCGCTGCGGACATCGCGCTCGCCCGTGATCGGGGTCCTGGCCAGCAGGTCGTCCCCGTCGGCCAGGCCGAACCGCGGGAACACGCCGTCGTCGAGTCCCAGCAGACAGACCACGCGGTGCGGGACCGATCGCATCGGCACCATCGTGCACACGGTCAGTGTGCCGGTCCGGAAGCTGGCGCGGCTCGGCCGGCCGGCCAGATGGGTGGACAGGAGGGCCCGGACATCGGGGAGCTTCAACGGTGTTTCGGCCAATGGGCCGGCGTCGGCGGCGACCTCGGCGAACTCGCGGTGGACCTGGCTGAGCTGCCAGCTGTCGTCGGGGACGACCCGGGTCAGCTGATCGATCCCCGCGCGCAACGCGTCGAGCCAGTCCGTCAGCGGACGCGTGCCGTCCAGTCGTTTGGTTGCCGCCTGCAACCGATCGACGTACTCCGCGAACCGGCCGGCCAGCTCGATCCGGGTGCTTCCGACATCGTCGAGTGGCAGCGTCGTGTTGATCCAGGCGTGAGCGTCGGCCGACATCGTCACGCCGGCGAGGATCCGGTCGAGGCCGAAGCGCCAGGTGTTCTGTGGATAGTCGGCCAGCCCGTACGGTGCGCGGTGGTCCTGGTCGAACGCCCACCGCACGCCCGACTCGCGGACCCAGTCGGTGATGGTGTCCAGGTCGTCATCGGTGAACCGGAAGCGGCGGCGGACCGGCTCGGTCTGGGCGAGGTCGAGCAGTTGGCTGGCGGTGGCTCTGCTGCCCGCCACGCCGAGCAGTTGGGATGCGACCCCGAGCAGGGGATTGGTCTGGGTGAGTGACCGGTCGGCCAGCTGGACCCGCAACCGATGCGCCGGGTGGCCATCGGCGCGGAGGTCTCCGAGGCCGAAGCGAGCGCTGATCAAGGGCGCGTACGTCTCGATGTCGGGGCACATCACAAGAATGTCGCGGGGTTCCAGCGTGGCGTCGGCTTGCAACATCCCCAGCAGTACCTCCCGCAGTACGTCGACCTGTCGGGCCGTGCCATGGCACGCATGCACTTGCACGCTGCGGTCGTCGGTGGCCAGGTGGCGGCCTTCGGGCTCGACGGTGTTGCTGCGCAGGTCGTGCTGTAGCCAGCCGAGGAGAGTGTCGGGCATCGCAGGCGAAGGAAGGTGGCGATCAGTTGCCGGCGCAACGGCGAGGGACAACTGCAGCTCACGACTGTCCCGCCCGAGCGTGGCCAGGAGTGGGTGGTCGGCCGCTTGGTGGCTCGTGTCGCAGGCCCGGTCGCCGGCGGTGGTGACCGCTGCGTCCAGGCGAGCCCAGAGCACATTGCTGGGGTGGGGGAGCCATAGGTGTACGTCGCGGTGCTTGGCCAGCCCGGACAGCAACTCGATCTCGGTGACCGGGAGCCGGGTGTGCCCGAACAGCGAGAGTCGCGCCGGCAGGTCAAGAGAATCTGGTTGATCGCGAAGCCGGGCAAGTGTCTCGACGTGGCGAACGTTCGGAGGCGGTGCGTCGATTCGGTCGACGAGACGCCGCCAGAGTTCGGGTTGCCAGCTCAGATCGTCATCCACCGGAGCCCCGCGGCCGTCGGTGTCGTGACCTCGGCTCCAGTCCGCCAGAACAGTAGGCCGCTGTACGGCGTACGCGGCGAAGAGCCGGGACAGCCTCGCCGCGACAGCGTACCGGCGTCCCTGGCGCAGCTCCGCCTCGGCGCCGGTATCGAAATGACCGAGGTGTCGCGCGACAGGCTCGCACCAGCCCTCGTCGAGCGAAGCGTCGAGCACAGCGAGCAGCGGCCACACCATCGCATCGGCGGCCCAGGGGTCGTCATCCGCGAGCCCCAGAACCGTGGCGACCAACGAGCGCGGCGTCGTGAACCGTACTCCGGCACACACCCCGTCGCCGCGGCCCGGCGCGGCGCCCAACCGGTGCGCAAGGCGCTGGGAGAGCCAGCGCTCAACACCCTTCGCAGGCACCACGACGAGCTCTTCGGTGAACGGGTCGGCGAGCGGTACGGCGAGCACGTCACCCAACGCGTCGGCGAGCAGGTCGGTTCGCTCGGCGCGGTGTAGATACAGGGCCACCGACGCAGCATGCCACGTGACGCCGACACCTCGTGGCGAGGCAGTGTCTGCAATGGCAGTAGCCCACCCGAGATCCTGTCGGGCCAGGGGGCAGCCGCTTCGTGCTCTACTGTCGAGATGATCTGGCACGGAGGCAATTGAGGGGAGCGGGCATGCCGAGTCCGCTGGTCTGGACCAAGCTGCACGTTCCCCGAGCACGACATGTCGTGGTGCCGCGGCCGCGGTTGGCTGATCGGCTCGGTGGGAGTGCGAAACCGCGGCTGACACTGATCTCCGGCCCGGCGGGGTTCGGAAAGACGACCCTGCTGGCGGCGTGGGCTGGGCAAGCGGGGTGCCGGGTTGCGTGGGTATCGCTCGAGGAGACAGAGCAGGAGCCCGCGTCCTTCTGGACCCACGTCGTCACCGCCCTCGACGCTGCGGCGCCGGGTGTGGGCACCGGCGTACTGCCCCTCTTGCGGGCTCCGCATCCGCCGATGGAGTCGGTTCTCGCCACCCTGCTCAATGAGCTCGGTGCCCTGGCCGACGGCGTCGACCTGGTCCTGGACGACTACCACCTCGCCGACGGCCCCGAGATCGCCGGCGAGGTCGCGTTCCTGCTGGAGCACCTTCCCCTTCAGGTGCGCCTGGTGATCAGCACGCGTGCCGACCCTGCCCTTCCGCTGGCTCGGCTACGGGCGCGGGGTGAGCTGGTCGAGATCCGTGCCGCTGACCTGCGCTTCACGGTGGACGAGGTGACGGCATACCTGAACGGGGTCTTCGGGCTCCACCTCGAGCCCTCTGAGATCGTCACCCTGGAGGAGCGGACCGAGGGCTGGATCGCGGCGCTGCAGTTGGCTGCCCTCTCACTCCAAGGACGTGAGGACGCAGCGGGCTTCATCGCCGGCTTCGCCGGGGACGACCGGTACGTCGTGGACTACCTCGTCGAGGAGGTCCTCGGCCGTCAGCCCGACGCTGTACGGACTTTCCTGCTCGAGACCTCGGTCCTCGACCGGCTCAGCGGCTCGCTCTGCGATGCCGTCACCGGTGGCATGGACGGCAAGGCCATGCTCGAGTCGTTGGAGCGCTCGAACCTGTTTGTCGTGAGCCTCGACGACAGTCGCCAGTGGTATCGCTACCACCACCTTTTCGCCGACGTCCTGCGTGCGCACCTGCTCGACGAGAGATCGGACGAGATCGCCGACCTGCACCGGCGCGCCGCCGAGTGGTACGGCGTCGCGGGCGAGCCGGTGACCGCCGTCCGGCATGCGCTCGCGGCCGGGGACATCGGGCAGGCGGCCGACCTCATGGAGCGCTCGTCCATCGAACTGCTGCGCCAGCGGCAGGAGGCGACGGTCCGAGGCTGGCTCGACGACATCCCGCACGACGTGGTGCGACGCCGCCCTGTTCTCGCCGTGGGGTTCATCGGGGCGCTGATGTCGCGGGGGGACTTCGAGACGGTCGGAGACCGGCTGGACGATCTCGAGCGGCTGCTGGCCGGCCCACGGGCGGACATGGTGGTGCTCGACGAGTCTGAGCTGGCGCGCGTGCCAGGGGCGACGGAGACCTATCGAGCAGCCCTCGCGCTCGTCGCCGGCGATCCGGCCGACACCGTCGCCCACGCCCACCTGGCGATCGCCAAAGCCGCGCCTGGCGACGACCTCACCGTCTCGGCCGCGTCGGCCCTGGCCGGGCTCGCCTCGTGGGGGAGCGGAGATCTGGAGGCGGCCCACCACGGCTACTCCGTTGCTGTGAAAGGGCTGGAACGAGCCGGGAACATCGCCGACGTGCTCGGTTGCTCGATCACTCTGGGGGACATCCGGGTCACCCAAGGCCGGCTCGGTGACGCCCTGCGCACCTACGAGGACGCTCTCCGGCTCGCCGCAGCCCACGACACCGACGGACCCCTGCGCGGGACCGCTGACATGGTGGTCGGTCTGAGCCAGATCACCTTCGAGCGCAACGATCTGGCTGCGACGGCCGAGCACCTGAAGCGCGTGGAAGCGCTGGGCGAACGTCTCGGTCTGCCCCAGCTCCCCTACCGATGGCGGGTCGCCCGCGCGCGGCTGCGCGAAGCCGAGCGAGATCTGAGCGGGTCGGTGGCTCTGCTCGAAGAGGCTGAGCAGGTCTATGTCGGTGACTACTCCCCGAACGTGCAGCCCGTCGCAGCCCAGCGTGCGCGGGTGCTGGTAGCGCAGGGCCGCATCGCCGAGGCCCTCGTATGGGCTCGCGCACAGCACCTCGACCCGGACGACGACCTGGCGTACATCCGCGAGTACGAGCACCTGACCCTCGCCCGGATCCTGATCCACCAGCAACGCACCCGGCCTGCCGCGCACCGCCTGCTCGAGCGCCTTCAGACCGCCGCAGAGGGGGGCGGACGGATCGGCACACTGATCGAGATCCTGACCCTGCAGGCGCTCGCGCACCACGGCGAGCACGGCCGACACGACGTACCGGGTGCGGTCGCTCCGCTTGAGCAGGCACTGCGATTGGCGGAACCGGAAGGCTACGTGCGGGTCTTCGTCGGTGAAGGTGGGCCGATGGCGACACTGCTGGAGGCTCTCGTCCGGCGGGACCCCTCTTGGGCTTACCCGCGGGGTCTGCGAGCGGCGTTCGATCGTGCACCAGCCCGACCGGTCGAACAGGGTCTCGTCGACCCGTTGAGTGAGCGCGAGCTCGACGTGCTCCGGCTCCTTGCCACCGACCTCGGCGGGCCCGAGATCTCGCGTCGGCTCCACGTCTCGCTCAACACCGTGCGGACGCACACGAAGAAGATCTACGCCAAGCTCGGCGTCAACAGTCGGAGGACCGCGGTCACGCGCGCCGGCGAGCTCGGGCTGCTCTGAGGGACCAAACGGTGCAGATCACCATCCCGCTCACCACATGATGTGATCCCCGGTCACCACTTCGGCTCCTAGCGTGCGGGACATGAACACCGCAGCCACCAAACCGGACGGGTCCGGTTGGTACGAGATCCGCCTCCAGGGGCGCCTCGACCCCCGATGGTCCGCTCGCTTCGAGGGCATGAACCTGACCACCGGCGACGGCTTCACCGTGCTCGCCGGACCAGTCGTCGACCAGGCCGCTCTGTACGGCGTCCTGCACCAGCTGCGCGATATCGGCCTGCCACTGGTCTCGGTCCGGCAAGTCGAGACCCATGGCGCATCGCGCCCACCTCACCACCCGGCCACAGGAGCCTGACATGACCACCACCGCATCCGCCGCCACAATCCCCGCCGTACGCCGCGATCCCACCCGCAGCCACGCCCGCGCCGCCGGCATCTTCTACCTACTCACCTTCGCGTCCTCGATCCCGGCACTCATCCTGATCGGACCGGTGCTGAACGACGCCGCGTACGTCACCGGCGCCGGCCAGGACACTCGCGTGCTGTGGGGCTGCCTGCTGGACAGTGTGAACGCCCTGACAGCGGTCGGATCCGCGGTCGCGGCGTACTCGGTGGTGAAGCGGCAGAACGGATCGATGGCCCTCGGCTTCGTGACCTCCCGCCTCGTCGAGGCAGCGGTGATCATGATCGGAGTTGTCAGCCTGCTCGCGGTCGTCACGATGCGCCAGGACTTCGCCGGCTCGGGCGCCGACGCCGCGTCGCTGACGGTGACGGCCGATGCCCTCGTCGACGTCCGGAACTGGACCTTCCTGTTCGGCCCCGGCCTGATGCCTGTCTTCAACGCGCTGCTCTTCGGCACCCTGCTCTACAAGTCCCGCCTGGTTCCCCGCGTCATCCCAACCATCGGGCTGATCGGCGCGCCCCTGCTGTTCGCCGCCTTCATCGCTGTCCTCTTTGGTGCAATTCACCAGACCTCAACGGCTTCGTTCTTCCTGACCCTGCCCATCGCGGCCTGGGAGCTCAGTGTCGGGATCTGGATGACGTTCAAGGGCTTCCGCCCCGAGGCCGTCGCCGCCCTCAACCTGCGAAACAACGCTTGAGCACTGAACCCGACCTCTAACACCACGAACGCGGCCCCGCTCCGGCGACGCCGCGTTCCTCCCCCCCCCCAAAGCCAAGCCCCGACCCACCGCCGCTCCCCAGAGCTGCCAAACGCGGCATCCCGCTCCGAGCCGTCGTCCACCGCCCCGGTCGGGTTAGGGAGCGACAACAGAGGAGCTGCGACCACGGGTAAGTGGGAGCGCCAACGGGGGAATGGCGGTCGGAAGAAGCCCCGCGTGTGAATACTTTTGGACCGTACGTACTACGACCATGGTCCGATAGCCGCTGTCCGCCTCGCTGGGTCAGCATCGAACCATGAAACCTGACGAGCAGAACAAAGACTCGAACCAGCAGCCGATCGTGTCGCGGCGCAGGCCGCGCCGGTACTTCGCCTGGGCAGGCATCGGCGTGATCGCCGTCGCTGCCGCGACCGGCGTCGTGGCCGGCGGCGCGACCGCTTGGTCTGCTGTCAACACCGGTGACGACAAGGGTGGCCAACGCAACCCCACCACCCACAAGACCACCGAACCCGGTGACGACAAGGGCGGCCTACGGACACCGTCCCCTCGTACCGCCGAGCCTGGCGACGACAAGGGCGGCCTCCGAAGCCCCACCGCGCGCAAGACCGCCGAGCCTGGCGACGACAAGGGCGGGCTACGGACGCCGTCCTCTGGTAGGACCGAGCCTGGCGACGACAAGGGCGGTCAGCGCACCTCAACATCGCGCAAGACCGCGGAGCCCGGCGACGACAAGGGCGGCCACGGTGAATCCGGCTCGGGCAAGTCGGGCTCAGGCAAGTCCTCGGACGATGGCCCCGGTCACCACTAGTCAGACAAGTTCACGCCACGGAAAGGCCAGCCGGCGAATGATCTGAGTCGTGAGTTCTTCCCCGTTTGAGGAGGCCAGTCGGACAGCCGACTGGCCTCCTCTGGCGTGAGCATCCCGTTCGGGTCAATCCGGTTGCTCGAATGCCAACTGGCGGATGCGACTAGGACCGCCTGAGTTCGAGTACGGGGATTGTGCGGATGCCGGCGGTCTGGCGTTCGTACTCGGCGAAGCCGGGATAGCGGCGGGCTTGTTCGCTGTAGATGCTGTCTCGGTCGGGGCCGGTTACCTCGCGGACGGTGACGTCGTATGTCTCGGTGCCACGCTCGATCGTGGCGTCGCCGGCGGCCACGAGGTTGACGTACCACTCCGGGTTGGTGGGGGCGCCGCCCTTGGTGGCGAAGATGTAAATGGTCACCGGGTCTGTCTCGTGCGCGAGGTACATCGTCGGAGTCACGTACTCCCGCCCGCTCTTGCGCCCGCGGTGATGCACCAGGACCATCGGAGCGCCTTCGAAGGGGCCGCCGACCTTGCCTTCATTGGCTCGGAACTCCGTGATGGTCTGGTTGTTCCAATCACTCATGTCAGGCTCCTTTCGTCTATTGAGCGGCAACTCCCGCAGCCGCTGCCGCTGTTCGTCGACCCCGACGCCGGCGGGGAAGACCGACTGCCGCTCACTGGGAGTCTTGCCGCAGTCGGGGCGAGGTGGCATCACCGGATTCTGGTGATTCACCGATCGGCGCGGAGGGAGCTCAGCCTGAAAGCTGCCGTCAGCAAGGGTCTGACGCGGCTACCACAACCACCGGCACCAGCTGGCCCGTACCCTGCTATGCAGCCACCAGCAGACACGCCGCCGGCGCACACGCTTGAATCAGCAGGCCACCACGGCCAGCTGCGGATTGAGTCGGTAAGGAGGAGGGCCTTGATGAGTGAAACGTTCTACTCACACGCGAGGCTGTACGACCTGATGTTCCCGGGCGGCGGGCCCGCAGTCGACTTCTACCGGGCCGACGTCAATCGGCAAGGCGGGCGCGTATTGGAACTCGGGTGCGGCACCGGGCACAAGCTGATCCCCATCGCGTCCGACGGGCATCCGTGCGTCGGCATGGACTTCTCGTCAGAAATGCTGGCTGAGGCTCAGCGTAAGGCGAACGAGCGCGGTGTAGCGGTGGAATGGTTGCAGGGCGACATGCGGGCCTTCGATTTGGGCCGCACATTCGACTTCGTGTTCATCACAGCCAATTCCCTACTGCATCTGCAGGAGGCTGAGGATCTGGTGAGCTGCTTCCGGTCGGTCCGAAGACACCTGGCACCTGGAGCACGGTTCGTCTTCGATGTATTCAACCCGAGCGTGCGCCTCCTTGCCGAAGCCGACGGCGTGCGGCGCACCCGGGAGTCGTTGTCGTTCATGGATCCTGACCGTGGCAACGTCAGCGTCGATGTCGCAGAGATCTACGATGCGCCCGCGCAAGTTACCCGCGGGACGTGGTACCTCTCGACTGACTCCGAGCCCGACTTCGTCGTCGCACCGCTCGAGATCAGGAGCATCTTCCCGCAGGAGCTGCCACTGCTCGTCTCGCTCGGCGGCCTTCGGCTCGTCGAGCGCTTCGGCGACTGGTCCGGTCGACCATTTGCCGTGGATACGCCGCTTCAACTCTGCATCTGCGAGTCCACCTGATTGGGCAAGTCCCGCGGCGTGGTGTACGACGGTTGATCCTTCGTCGTGTGCTGGTTTAGGCGCTGGCCGGCGGTGTCGCTGGTGATGACCTCCTGCGGATAGCCGCTTGGAGTAGACCGAGATCACTGACGAGCCTGGCGACATTTTGATCACTGTCTGTAGCTCTGCGTCGAGCAGCCAATGGAGAAGCCAGGTACGGACACTACGACGAGTCGCGGATCACCACACGTGTGCGATCGACGGCGTGATTCGGCCGTCGTGGTCGTGGAGTGGAAGTTCGGTCAGGGCGACCACGAGGTCCCAGTCTTGTCGGCGAGCATGGTCCTGCAGCCGGCCCACCGCTGCGTCGACGTCCTCGGAACTGGTGGTGAACGGCTCCCTGACAACGGTGATGTTCCAGGCGTCCCGGCCATCGAGCGGGCCCCGGCGGTCATCTGTTTCGGGAATCTCGGTCGGCGCGGGCATCGCCGGATCGGTTTCGCCGGTACCTCAGGGGGTACTCACACGCCTCCTCAGTAGGCGGGGACCACGGCCGATCGTGAGCGTTCGATCTGCCCGGAGCGTCATCCGCCGCTGATTCCGCGGCTGTGGGAGGAGTTGCCATGCGGGTCGATCCGCCGGTCGCCGAGATGATCGAGATTGCTGCCTTCAGCTCCTCCTTGCCCGAACGAGCACGAGGCCTCCTGCAGGGGCTCGACCGTGTGGTGCCGTTCGACGCCGCATGGCTGGCGGTGTCCGATCCGCGGTCGAACGTCTATGCGGCGGTCGGCAGTACGGGGCTGGATCGGTCCGTCACCGAGTACCTGGACCGGCCGCGGGTCGCCCAGGAGATCGAGCTGACCGGGCTCAATCGCGACCAGCCGCCGGTCAGCCTGGCCGAGCTGCCGATCGCCGTCGACGAGCTGCCGACCTGGGTGGAGTGCCTCACTCCGGCCGGCTTCCGGGAGTGCCTGGGCGTGGCACTGTTCGAGCCAGGTGGTGTTCACGTCGGGCTCCTTGGCCTGCTGTACTCCAGCGGGGAGCCACCGTCTCCAGCGATCCGCGACCGCGTCGGCCGGCTCGCGCCACTGATCGCCCGGGCGCTGTCCCCGATGCGTTCGCTCCTCGCCACCGCGCGCATTGTGCAAGGTGCCACGGCGGGTGCCGTCCTGCTCCAGGACGGCACGACTTGCCCGCTTCCAGGACTCGAGGACCATGCTCTGCTGGTGGCGGAGTCCTCCGTCATGGAGATCGCGCGGGGAACGCTGCTGGCCGGCCAGATCTATCGGTCGTTCCTGTGGCCGGTGGGTGACGGCCCCGGAGCCGGTGACCACGTCCGGATGACCGTGCTGGCTTCGACCGAGCCGCCGGCCTTCGTGCTGGGCGTACTCCTGTTGGCGCCCGCAGCCGAGTCCCGAGGCCTCACCCCACGTGAACTCCAAGTACTGGGACTTCTGGTGGAGGGCCGCTCGAACCAGCAGATCGCGAGGACACTGGCCGTGGCCCCTCGGACCGTCGCCGCCCACGTCGAGCACCTACTGGCGAAGCTGGAGGCGCCGACGAGGACGGTGGCCGCCGTACGGGCTGAGCGGGAAGGTTGCTACATCCCTTCCGCTCCCGGGTGCACGCCGCTACGGCGGCGGTGACGACCCGAACAAGGGGTGCCGTTGCCGTCGGTGACGACCTGCTCGTCGCCACCTCCGTCCCGGCGTTGCGCAGATCGGTGCGTACGCTCGGCCATGAGGTCAGCCGGCGGCCTCGCACGACATCGGCCGCGACGAGGCTCCACGGCCCGTGACAGATCGAAGCGACCGGCTTGCCCGAACGGACGAAATTCCGGACGAACTCCACCGCGGCGGGTTCCATCCGCAGCTTGTCGGGGTTGACCGTCCCACTCTGTGGCCAGGTCAGGCCCCCGCCATCGTGGGATGCAGCACGACCTTCGTCCAGCCGTCGTCCCGCTTGTCGAAGTGGTCGTAGGCCTCTGGCGCCCGGTCCAGGGGCAACTCGTGGCTCACGATGAACGACGGCTCGGCTTTCCCGCCGGCGATCAGGTCTCGCAGCTGCCTGTTGTACTTCTTCACCGGTGCCTGGCCGCTGCCGATGTGCTGGCCCTTGAACCAGAACATGCCGTAGTCGAAGGCGAGTTTGCCCTGCTTGGCAAGCTCGTCGCGGGCCCCGGGGTCCTCGGGCACGAAGACGCCGACGCATCCGATCTTGCCGGTGAAGCGCACCGAGCCGACCAACCGGTTCATCGTCAGGTTGGGCTGCTCCTCGCCGTTGGGGTCGTGTGCCTGGTAACCGACGCACTCGCAGCCGTTGTCCGCGCCCAGTCCCATCGTCTCGTCGAGAACGGCCTGCACCGGATCAACCTTCGAGTCGTCGATCGCGATCGCGCCGATCGACTCTGCCAGTCGTAACCGGTCGGGATGCCGGTCTACTACCATCACCTTGCCCGCGCCCCGGATGGTCGCCGAGAGTGCGGCCATCAGTCCGACCGGCCCGGCGCCGTAAATGACCGTCTGGTCGCCGGGCACCACGCCGGCCATCTCGGTGGCGTGGTAGCCGGTCGGGAAGATGTCGGCGAGCATCACGTAGTCGGTCTGACGCTCTTCGGCGTCCTCACCGAGGCGCAGGCAGTTGAAGTCACCCCAAGGCACGCGCAGCAGCTCGGCCTGGCCCCCGCCGTACGGGCCCATGTCGGCGAAACCGTACGCCGCGCCGGCCAGCTTGGGTTCAGGCTGAGCCGTGAGGCAGTAGTTCGTGAACTGACGCTCGCAGTTCTTGCAGTGTCCGCAAGCGATGTTGAACGGCAGAACGACCCACTCGCCCACCCGGACCTTGTCGACCCCATCGCCGACCTCCACCACCTGGCCCATATTCTCGTGCCCGAACCAGCGGCCGGGCTCGAAATCGGTTCGGCCCTCGTACATGTGCAGGTCAGAGCCACAGATGTTCGCCGAGGTGATCCGCACCAGGACATCGGTCGGCCGCTCGATCCGCGCGTCCGACACGTCCTTGACGCTGACCTGCCTCGGTCCCTCGTACACAACTGCCTTCATGCTTCCTCCTCGTCGCATGCGTCTACGCCCTCGAGCTTGTGTCTCCATTACAGCCAGCGAGGCAGGAGACCGGTATCGGCAGAAATACCGATACCGGTCGGGCAAGGAGGTGCTGAGCGTCCGGCCCGATGCGCCGATGATTGCCCGTGGCAACTGTTGTAGGAGCGCGTGGTCGACCCGAACGCCCACCCGAAGCGCTACAACGCCGAGTTCAAGGAGCTGGGGTCTGCAGCTGACCGTCGTCGCCGTCGCGGTTAGCCCGCCGTTCGTCGGCACAATGGTGAGCTTCAGTGGTCGGAACGATCACGACATGAACCACCTCCACAGCGTGCCCGCCGGCGAGGACTGCGCGCCGACGCTCAACGCCTCCGACTCTGGCTGCCAGGAGGGTATCGAGCTACCGAAGAAACTACGACGGCGTAACCGAGATCCAGTTTGGCCGCGCCGCCAAGCCCGGCGAGATGTACTTCCACACATCGGAAACGGCCACCGCGAAGGGCGAGGTGCTGGCCGGCCTGACCGTCAAGAACAAGGCGATCGACCAGGTCAGCGCCTCACACTTGTCCGTCCATGGCTGGCGGTTGGCGCGTGCCACCTCAGCCAACCCCCAGGCGCGCGCACTTCGAGGCAGGTCGATGAACAGTCAGCTGATTGGCATGTTCTGCTTCAGAGGTCGAGGCGAGTGGGTACAGGCTGTCGAAGGTTGCCGCGGCTGGCTGAGGCGTTGCCGGCGGCGAGTGCTGTGAAAAGGATGGTGAGTTTCTCTGGACCTGCGGCGGCGAGGACGTTCCGTGCGGTTTCTTGCCGGAGCACGAGCGCGAGTGAGACTGTCTTGCCTGTTCCTTCGGCCCAGGCGGCCAGGTTCTCCGCCAGTCGGGGGATGGTTCCGCGGATGTCCACTATCGAGGGATCGGCGGTGGTGATTGAGGTGATGCGGAGGTCGTGGTCGAAGTCCAGGAGCAGGGATGTCCATAGTTTGCCGTCAGCCTCCACTCCGAGGATCGCGGTCGACCCTGGGATCACGTACGCGCTCACTGCGGCGTGGATCTCGTCGTACGTTGCACCGAGTTTCCATTGGAGACCGAGTCTCGAACGGGCAGGGCCGGGGTGGGTGACGATCCCGTCGGCGAAAGCGTCCAGAGTCGCATAGGTCTCGCGGACGTACGCATCAAGGTCGGCGTCGATCGTCCAGCCGTCTTGAACGGTTGCGAAGTACCGGTCGACGGCTGTGCGTTCCATGACGACGACGAAGTCGACCAGGTGCTGGTTGGCGTCGTACAGCTCACGTGCGAGCACGTGCGGATCGGCTACGACGTCGACGCGCCCGCTGACCTCTGTCCCGGCCGTGTGCCTGAACTTCACGACCATTCCGTTGTCGTGGATGACGACCAGTCGTCGGGACGCCTTGGCAGATCGGAGCAGCAGGTTTTGGGCGTTGCGCCACTGGTCGACGTCGATGTCGGCCATCAGGACGTTCTCGTGCAGCATGGGAAGCTCCTCAGGCGTTGAAGACGCACCGGTAAATGTGAATGGAGTACGGCGGTAGCCGGTCGGCGATGGTCGGTCCGGTGGTGCCGAGGTCGCGGCCGGCCCAGATTTCGCGGACGGTGTGGAGCTCGGCGCCGATCTCGATCGCGGCGTCGATCGGCTCGGCGGTCGGGTTGGCCACGAACACGACCTTGGTCTTGGGGTCACCGATCGTGTCGTGAACGGTGACGTCGAGCCGGGGGTCGTTGGCGGTCATGATCCGCAGACCCGACTGCCGGCATACCTCGGCCACCACTCCGGGTACAGCGTCCAGCGTCGGCACCAGCACGATTCGTCCCGAGCCGACCCGCGTCGCCCCGTTCTCCAGCGGTACGCCGGCCGCCACGGCGTCCCCTAGTAGGGTGCACGGCCGCATTGTGCTGTCCAGTGTTGGCGTCTTGGGCCCGATCACCAAGGTCCCGCCGGCTTCGGCATACTGGACCAGTGCCGCCTGGAGCCCAGAGTCGAGGTAGTCGAGAGTCGTGAGCACAAGCACCTTGTGCTCGCGCCACCGCTCGGGTGCCAGTGCGGTGTCGGACAGCAGGTAGCCGGCGCCCGTACTGGTCCAGGCGTCGGCGAACGCCGTGAACCAGGTGGACTTGATCAGCTGAATCGGCTCGTCGAACCCCAGCAGGTCCTCGCTGATGGTCAACGGACCGGCGTACTCGGAGAAGCCAGACGGAGTCTCCAGGAAGTCGCCTGGGAACGAGACCAGGACCGAGGCGGCCTCGAGCCGGTCGTATTCGCGGTTGGCCAGCAGCAGCACGTCCTCGCGCCGGCGGAGGTTCACGAAGTCGCCGGCGTCGAGCATGGCGTTGACGTTGCGGAACATCGCGACCTTCTCCGGTCGTTCGCGGCCGTCTCGCCGGATCGGTGAGTCCAGCCAGCGGTCCCGCTCCACGAGCATATAGCGGGAGAAGCCGCGGATACCGTGCATCAACGCCGCTTTGGTGACGAATTCCTCGTCGCGGAGGTCGCCAGGATCGAGGTACCAGGGCCAGACGCCGGCGATGAATTCGGGGATGTAGGGGAACCGGCTGGTGCCGACGACGTACGACGCGATCGTCTTGACGTGTGCGTACAGTTCTTTGCGCGAGTAGATGTCGAACCCGACGAAGTCGAGCTCCTTCTCGAGTGCGGCCAGGTTGTACGGTGCGGTGAATCCGGAGACGGCGCCGCCCGGCCCGAGCGGGTGCGGATAGTTGTGGAACAAGGCGATCCCGCCGAGCCCGCGTTCGCGCATCATGCCGGCCAGCCGCGCCATCGAGTCGACGAGGTAGCGCTCCCGGTAGTCCGCCCAGTCCGCGTACCACGGGATCTCCTGCCTGCTGGTGGCGTCGAACCGGCGCGGCGGCTCGACGGCGTCCAGGTTGGCGTGCGCGGTGGAGTACGCCGCGTCGATGCCGGCGAGGTCGCCGTACTTGCCGAGCAGGAAGCGGCGGTAGCCCTGCACGGATGCGTCGGAGTAGTCGGCGGCGTAGGCGTTGACGCCGAAGAAGTACGCCATCTCGTTGTCCACCTGCGCGGCGACGATCCCGCCGTGCGGGTAGGCGTGCTTGGTCAGGATGGCGCAGATGGCGTCGTACCAGAGTGCGGTCTCGGCGAAGAACTCCTCGGCGGCGTAGTTGAGCGCTGGAATCGGCTTCGGCACCTGGGTGAGCACGACCTTCGATCCCATCGCGCTGCGCGCGTGCAGTCGCTCGTCGGCGAGGATGCGTCGCGGGTAACCGAAGTAGGTGAGCTCGGAGTTGATCTGCGGACCGGGGCGGACCACGATGCGGAATCCCTTGGCCTCGCACAGGCTGAGGAAGGCATCGATGTCGTTGGCGGGGTTCACCTGTCCGAAGTCGAACCGGCCTCGCTCGATCTCGTGCACCTCCCAAGGAATGTAGATCGAGATCATGGTGAACCCCATCCGGCGGACCGCGTCGAGCACGGAGTCCCACCGGTCCCGATCGAGCCGCCAGTAGTGGACGGCGCCGCCGTACAGCGCTGCCCTCTCGCCGTGCAGGGTCAGGGCGCCGTCGGTCAGTGCGACGGGGCGGTATGTGTCAGCAGAAGCAGACAAGGCTGCTCCTCTCTTTGCGCAGGGTCGGATGGGTCGCTACTTCTTCCGGGCCAGAGCGACCGCGGCGATGATGATCACGCCGCGGATGACTTGCTGCTGGCTCGAGTCGAGCCCGGCCAGGATCAGGCCGTTGTTGACGATGCCGATCAGCAGAGCGCCGAAGAGGGTGCCCACCACGGTGCCGCGGCCGCCGAACAGGCTGGTGCCGCCGAGGATCACCGCGGCGATGGCGGACAGCTCGTCGCCGGCACCCCACTGGAACCGGCCCGACTGCAGCCGTCCGGCGTACAGCATTCCGGCGATGGACGCGACGGTCGCCGAGATGAGCAGCACCTGGAACTTGATCCGCCGGGTGTTGATCCCGGTGAACTCCGCAGCCGTCCGGCTGCCACCGGTGGCGAGCACCTGCCGGCCGAATCTGGTGCGGCTCAGCGTCACGGCGCCGATCAGGACGAACACCGCCATCCAGAGCAGCAGACCGGGAACGGGTCCGAGATCGCCACCGCCGAAGGTGAGGTTGAACGTGTCGTTCAAGATCGGCTGCGGAGCTGACGCCGTGATCCATTGAGCGACTCCGGCGGCAATACCGAGCATCCCGAGGGTCACCAGGAACGAGGGGATGCCGAGCCGGCTGACCAGGCCGCCGTTCACCGTGCCGACCACGAGCCCGACGGCCAGGCCGGCAGCGATCCCCGCGACCAGGCCGTAGTGGGTGATGGCCATCGCCGAGCAGACGCTGGCGAGCCCGGCGACCGAGCCGACGCTGAGGTCGATCTCGGCACAGGCGATCACGTATGTCATCCCGACGGCGATAACGGTGATCGTGGCCGTCTGCCGGAAGATGTTGAGCAGGTTGTTGCTGCTGAGGAAGCCGTCATGGCGCAGCAGTACGGCGAAGAGCACGAAGATGGCCACAAAGGCGATGTAGATGACGTACCGTCGCCAGTCGAGACCGGCCGGCCTGCGGGCGAGGTCCGCCGTACTGCGAACCGGCATCGCTGGGCCGGTTGCGTCCGGATGGCTTGTCCGAGACTTCATGGGCGGAGTCCTTGGACGGAGAGTTGGAGGAAGTCCTCGTCGGGGATGGCGGCGCGGTCGAGCTGCTCGGCGACCGCGCCGTCGCGGAGCACCAGCACGCGGTCACTGACCGCGAGCAGCTCCGGGAACTCCGACGAGATGACGATGACCGCGCCGCCCGTGCCGGCGAGGTGCCGGATGATGGCGACGATCTCGGCCTTGGTGCCGACATCCACGCCAGCGGTGGGTTCGTCCATGATCAGCACCTCGGGCTGGGTGCCGAGCCACTTCGCGATGACGACCTTCTGCTGGTTTCCACCGGACAGTCGCCGGACCGGCTGGTCGGGGTCGGTCGTCTTGATCGCGAATCGGTCGATCAGCGTCTGGCTGAGGCGGCGCGCGGCCCGGCGGTCCAGCAGGGGACCGCGGCGGATCGTGGCGAGCTGCGGCAGCAGCAGGTTGTCGGCCACCGAGTGCTCCAGCACGAGGCCCTGCTCGCGGCGGTCCTCCGGGATCAGCGCGATCCCCGCGGACTGGGCATCGCGTGGACTGCGCAGCTCAATGCGGCGGCCACGGATCCGCACCTCCCCGGCATCGAGCCGGTCGATGCCGAACAGGCACCGGGCCAGCTCGGAGCGACCGCTGCCCATCAGCCCGGCTATGCCGAGGATCTCACCGGCTCGCAGCTGGAACGAGACTCCGCATACCCGCGGTCCGGCCGACAGATTGATTGCCTCCAGCAACACTTCGCCGCCGTTAGACTCGCGCGGCCGGTTGCTGAGTACTCCGTTGTCTGGACGGCCGACAATGCCATGGACGATCTCCGCCGGCGTCACGTCGTCAAGCCGCCGGGTGAACAGGCTGCGCCCGTCTCGCAGGACCGTGATTCGGTCTGCGATACGGTAGATCTCGTCCATCCGGTGCGAGATGTAGATGATCGAGATCCCGCGGGTCCGGAGCCGGCGGATCAGCGCGAAAAGTGCGTCGACCTCGGCTCGTGCCAGGCTGGCCGTCGGTTCGTCGAGGATCAGGACCCGGGCGTCCTGGGCGACCGCCTTGGCGATCTCGGCCAGCTGCCAGTACGCGGTCGGCAGGTCGGCGACCGTGGCGTCGACGTCAACGTCGACCTCCAGTTCGGCGAAGACCCGGCGGGCCCGTTCCCGCGAATCGCGGTCGTTGATCAGGCCGATCCGGCTCGTGGCCTCCGTGGTGAGGTACAGGTTCTGGGCGACGGTGAGGCTGGGCACCAGGCTGAACTCCTGGAAGACCATGCCGATGCCCGCGGCCTTCGCGTCCTGGACAGAGGCGAGGACGACCGGCCTACCGGCGACCAGAATCTCACCGGCGTCCTTGGCGTACACGCCCTGGAGGATCTTCATCAGTGTCGACTTGCCGGCTCCGTTGCCTCCGGCAAGGGCATGGACCTCGCCCGGGACGACCTCGAGATCCGCGCCGAGGAGGACCGGCACGCCGTCGAAACTCTTGCAGATGCCCCGCAGCTCAACGACCGGAGTCACTGTTTGTACGCCTTCCGCAGGTCGTCGGGCGCGGGGGAGTGGTACACCTGCTGCCATGCTTCGAGGACGTTGGCGTGTGTCACGGGCAGGGCGCTGAGGGCGACGTACGGCGGAGCCGTCTTGCCGAGCAAGGAACCGGCCGCGAGCTTCGCCTCGGTCACGCCCTGGTCGAACGGGCGCTGGGCGCCGAGCCCCACGACCAACTGGTCCTTCGCCAGCGCGATGGCGACGTTCTTGCCCAAGTCCTGGGTCGCGATCTTCAGGTCGGTACGGCCCGCGGCCCGGGCAGCCGCCATGATGCCCTCAGCGGGCACGTCCCAGACGCCCCAGATGCCGGCCAGGTCAGCGTGCTTGCTGAGCATCGCGTTCGCGGCCGCCTGGGCGTCACCCGCGAAGTCAGGTCCGGCGATCCCCTTCGAGTCCACGATCTGTACGTCGGGATAGTCCTGCTGGATCGTGGTGCGGAAGCCGTCGTACCGCTGCTTGGTGACGAAGAAGTCGGCCTCGTGGAAGACGACCCCGATCTTTCCCTTGCCGCCGAGCGCCTTGGCCAGCAGGTGCGCCGAGACGACGCCGTTGCCGTAGTTGTCCGCCGAGACGACGCTGACGTAGTCCTTGCCCGCTGTCATCCCCTGCGGGACGTTGTCCATGAAGACGAGCTTCGCGCCGGCGGCCGCGGCCTTCCGGTACGCACCGGCGGTGGCGACTGGGTCGGTCGGGATCGAGACGATGATGTCCGGCTTCTTGGTCAGCACGGTCTCGAGGTCGGAGACCTGCTTGTCCGGTTTGAAGTTGGCGTCGGTGGTCGCGACCACCTCGATGCCGAGCTTGCCGAACTCGTCCTTGAGGCCGGAGAGCTGGGCGTTCGCCCAGTCGTTGCCGCCGTAATGCATGACGATCGCCGCGGTCGCCCCCAGCGCCTTGACCTTCGTCACGTCCGCGTCGGACAGGTCCGCTTTGCTGGCGGCGGCGGGTTCCTCGGCGTGCGGCCCCTTGCTGAGGACCTTGCCCTCGAGTGCGGCCAGGGCCTGATCTGCCTTCGAGGAGACCCCCGGATCCGCGGCGGCCGAGCCACTGGAGCTCGGCGAGCAGGCTGCCAGCACGAGTGTGGCCGCTAATCCCGCGGCCGCGACGATGCCGGATATCGGTCGGTGGGACATCACCAACTCCTTCGGTCGGTGCGACGGACGCCTTGCACGACTGACAGGCGTTCAAGTGCCGTCGTCTGACGAGAGTGTGAACGTTCGCCCTAGGCCGGTCAAGACCTCAGGCGAACGTTCGCCTAACTTCGTCGTTCAGCTGCCAAAGCCCGACCGGGCGCGGTTATCCAGCGTGATCCAGCGTGATCCAGCGTGATCCAGCGTGATTCAGCGTGGTGCGGCGGTGGACTGGCGGACGACCAGCTGCGGGACCGCCGGCGTGACATCGACCGGGGTACCGCGGACCAGACCGAGCAGGATCTCCATGCACCGTTCCCCGACCACGGCGAAGGACTGGCGGACCGTGGTCAGCGGCGGGAAGGTCTGGGGCGCGAACTCGTTGTCGTCGAAGCCCACGATCGAGATGTCGCGAGGCACCGAGATGCCGGCTTCGTAGAGCGCTCGCATGAACCCGAGCGCCATCAGGTCCGAGGCGACGAAGACGGCCGACGGCAGCCCTTCGCTGAGCAGCTTGCGACCGATGGCATATGCGCTGTCACCGGTCCATCCGCCGTACTGCACCGCGGGGGCGGGAAGGCTGGCCGTTGCCAGCTCGGACTGCCAGCCCCGGAGTCGGACCTGCCCGTCCAGCCAGTCCTGGCTGCCGGCCAGGTGGACGATCTCGCGATGCCCGAGATCGATCAGGTGCCTGGTGGCCAGCCGCGCGCCGAGTTCCTGGTCCTCGAAGAACACCGTGAACTTGTCGTGACTGGTTTCCCCAGGTGCCAGCAGCACCACCGGGACGGTCACCGGCACCACGCGGACCACGTCGGCGATCGGCATCCGGGGGGCGATGACGACGATTCCCTCGACTGCCCGTTTGGAGAACTCGTGGAAGGCCTGGATCGCGTCGTCCGGACTGGGGTTGCTCATCGTCGTGACGATGGCGTTGTAACCGGCGTCGCGGGCGGCCTTCTCGACCGCGGCGAGCGTGCTGACCGGACCGTACCGCGGCGAGCCGTCGGCGATCACGCCGATCGTCATCGACCGCTGCATCACCAATGCACGCGCGTTGTCGTTGCGCCGGTACCCGAGCTCCGCCGCGACCTCGAGCACCCGCTGTCGCGTCGACTCCGCCACCCGGGAACCGCCGTTCAGCACCCGAGACACCGTCTGAAACGAAACCCCGGCCTCCCGCGCCACATCCTTCACCGACGGTCGCCGTACCCCACTGTCACTCATCCTCGGCTCCCTGGACGGTCCACACTGACGCTCTGCCCGTATCCGGGGGCGTTGCTGACGTTACCTGTTCCGCGCTCCCGCCTCCTGCTGCCATGCGCACCTTCCAATTGCGTCAAGAGCCTGGTTCGGTCGACTCCGAGTCGGCGGCTTGGGTGAATCCGCTTGCGGGTGGGTGAGGGGTTCTGCGGTGGCGGTCGGTTAGCGTCGGGGTGTGTTACTGCCTGAGTCGTCGGTGCCTGGGGCGGATCTGCCTGTCCGGGCGGTCTTGCCGGCCACGGTCGATGCGGTGCGTTCGCGCGGTACGGCGGTGTTGGTTGCGCCGCCTGGATCGGGGAAGACCTCGCTGTTGCCGCTTGCGCTGGGCGACGCGCTCGGGGGCACGATCATCGTCGCCGAGCCGCGAAGGATGGCAACCCGCGCGGCTGCGATCCGGCTGGCGATGCTGGTCGGCGAACCGCTCGGGCAGCGGATCGGCTACGCGATGCGCGGTGAACGCAGCGGCGGCCAGGGACTCCGTGTCGAGGTGGTGACGACAGGGCTCCTCGTACGGCGTCTGCAGCAGAACCCGGAGTTGCCGGGTGTCGCCGCGATTGTGATCGACGAGTGCCACGAGCGGCACCTCGATGCAGATCTACTGCTCGCGCTCTGCATCGACATCCGGGCGAATCTTCGGGAAGACCTGGCGATCGTTGCGACCTCGGCCACGGCGGACACCATCAGACTGAGTCGCGCATTGGGCTCGGACGTTCCGGCGCCCGTGATCACCGCGTCTGCGGCGCTGTTCGATGTGGCGATCGAGTGGGCCCCGCCGCCGGTCCCCGTGCCGCTGCTTCCCGGCGGGCGGGTCGACCCGCGCTTGCTGGATCACGTCGCGGCCGTCGTCCAGCGTGCACTGACCGAGAACGACGGCGACATCCTCGTGTTCGTCCCGGGGGAGGCCGAGATCAACGGTGTGACTCGCCGGTTGGCCGGTCATAATGTCCTGCCGTTGTTCGGTCGCCAGTCAAGGGCTGAACAGGACCGCGCGTTGGCGCCGGCCGCCACTCGCCGGATAGTGGTCACGACGTCGGTCGCGGAGAGTTCGCTGACTGTGCCCGGGGTCCGGGTTGTGGTCGACTCGGGTCTTGCCCGGGAGCCGCGGACCGATCAATCCCGTGGCCTCGGTGCGTTGGTGACCTGCCGGGTTTCGAGATCCTCGGCCGACCAGCGAGCGGGGCGCGCCGGGCGGGAGGCGCCTGGCCGGGTCTATCGGTGCTGGTCTGCCACCGACCACTCACATCTCGACGATCACGCGGCGCCGGAGATCGCGATCGCCGATCTGGCAGCCTTCGCCCTCGACCTCGCGGCGTGGGGTGCGCCTGCTGGTGACGGTCTGACCTTGCTCGAGGCGCCGCCGGTGGTGGCGATGACAGCGGCCACCGAATTGCTGCGCCGCCTCGATGCCCTTGACGACGGCGGCCGGATTACCGAGCGGGGACGGCGGATGGCGGCTATCGGGGCGCATCCTCGATTGGCTCGTGCGTTGCTGGACGGGACACCGTGGGTCGGCGCCGACCGGGCACGCGAGGTCGTCGCGATGCTCTCGGACGACTCCGGCCGCGACTTCGGCGATGATCTACCGGCCCGCTGGCGAGCCCTCCGCCGCGGCGAGGACCGCGGAGCCACGGCCCGCTGGCGAGAAGAAACAAAGCGCCTCGGCCGAGGGACGACGACCGGCGACCCGTTGGGTGGAGGTGGAGCGCGGCGGGCGGTTGGTGGGCCGGCTGGTCGGGGGACGCGCGTAGTACCGGATGATCTTGCGGTGGGGGTTGTGGTGGGGCTGGCGTATCCGGATCGGATTGCGCGGGTCCGGGGGGTCGACTCGGCGACGTACCAGATGTCTGGTGGTACGGGTGCTGCGCTGGATCCGCAATCGCCGTTGCGGACCACGACCTGGCTGGCGATCGCGGTTGCTGACCGGGCACCCGGTCGCGCCGACGCCAGGATCCGTTCCGCGGCACCGATCGATGAGCCGACCGCGCGAGATATCGCAGGCGACCTCGTCTCGACCACCGACCAGATCCGCTGGGACGACGGCCGGATCGTGACGCGGCGCGTCGAGGCGCTCGGCGCGATCGTGCTCAACGACGTCCCGCTGGCAAGGCCCGACCGGCTGCTCGTCCAAGCGGCCGTCCGCGACGGTATCCGGCGCAGCGGTCTGTCCGTACTGAGCTGGTCGGAGGCTGCACTCGCCTTGCGAGAGCGGCTCGCGTTCTGCCATGCCCACCTCGGAGCCCCGTGGCCTGCGGTCGACGACGAGACGCTCCTGGCCGATCTCGACGAATGGCTGGGTACCGAGCTCGCCTCGGTGCGAGGCTCGCGCGATCTTGCCCACATCGACGTGGCTTCGGCGCTCCGGCGACTACTGCCATGGCCCGCAGCAACCCGGTTCGGCGAACTCGCACCGGAACGGCTCCAGGTCCCGTCGGGCTCCGAGGTGCGACTCGCGTACGACGGTGTCGAGCCACCGGTCCTCGCAGTGAAGCTGCAGGAAGTATTCGGTTGGACTGCCACTCCAGCCGTCGCGGACGGTCGAGTTCCAGTCGTTCTGCACCTACTGTCGCCGGCACGGCGCCCGGTTGCGATCACGAGCGATCTCTCCTCTTTCTGGAGACAGGGCTATCCCCAGGTCCGAGCCGACCTGCGAGCGCGCTACCCCCGCCATCCGTGGCCGGAAGATCCACTCACTGCCATCCCGACCAAGCGAGTAAAACCTCGCCAGTGAACCGAGCTGGGACCGCCTGTTGACAGGCGCACGCGACGGAGGAGCGTGCAAGGGAAATGCAAAGGCTCCAGGAGTTGGCGTATTCCCGGAGCCTTGTGAATATCTCTGGTGTCCGAGGGGGGACTTGAACCCCCACGCCCCGTAAAGGGCACTAGCACCTCAAGCTAGCGCGTCTGCCTATTCCGCCACCCGGACGAGTGGTCTCACCACTCCAAACCTCGGAGTGGCGCCGACCGGAGAACCTTAGCAAACCCCACGGGTGAAATTCACATCGGCCCGGGAGAGGATGGGGGCATGACTTCACCGACCACCAGTGACAGCCCGTCGTACGCTCCTGACGCGGAGGTCGTCGACCTGTGCAGCGACCTGATCCGGTTCGATACGACCAACTACGGCAATGGTAGGAGCAACGGCGAGCGGGGCGCCGCGGAGTACGTGGCGGCCAAGCTCGACGAGGTCGGGATCGAGTCGACGATCTACGAGTCGGAGCCCGGGCGAGCCAGCCTGGTCGCGCACTGGGAGGGGGAGGATCCTTCCGCGGACCCCCTGCTCGTGCACGGCCACCTGGACGTCGTACCGGCCGATCCGAAGGACTGGAAGGTCGACCCGTTCGCCGGCGAGATCTTCGACGGGTGCGTGTGGGGACGCGGCGCGGTCGACATGAAGGACTTCGACGCGATGGTGCTGTCGGTGGTCCGGGCGCGGAAGCGGGCCGGGGTGAAGCCGCGGCGGCCGGTGCGGCTGGTGTTCACGGCGGACGAGGAAGCCGGCGGCCTGTACGGCGCGCAGTGGCTGATCAAGAACCACCCGGAAACCGTTGCCGACTGCACCGAGGGGATCGGCGAGGTCGGCGGGTTCTCGCTCACGATCAAGGATGACCTGCGGCTCTACCTGATCGAGACGGCCGAGAAGGGCATGAACTGGATGCGCCTGAAGGCTCGCGGTACTGCGGGTCACGGCTCGATGGTGAACACCGACAACGCGGTCACGAACCTGGTCGAGGCGGTCGCCCGGATCGGGAGCCACGAGTGGCCGCTGCGGGTCACGCCGACGGTCCGCGAGTTCCTGAAGACGCTGGAGGATGTACTCGGTACCGAGCTCGACCCCGACGACATGACCGCGACGTTGGCCAAGCTCGGCAGCTTCAGTCGGATGTTCGGGGCAACGATCCGCAACACCGCGAACCCGACGATGCTGAACGCCGGCTACAAGGTGAACGTGATCCCGGGCGATGCCGAGGCGCACATCGACGGGCGGTTCCTGCCCGGCTACGAGGACGAGTTCTTCGCAACGATCGACGAGTTGCTCGGCGACAAGGTCAGCCGCGAAACGGTGATCGAGGACATCGCGCTCGAGACCGAGTTCAGCGGCGGCCTGGTCGAGGCGATGAAGGCGTGCCTGGCGGCGGAGGACCCGCAGAGCCGCACCGCGCCGCTGCTGATGTCGGGCGGCACCGACGCCAAGTCCTGGAGCCGCCTGGGCGTCCGCTGCTTCGGCTTCGTCCCCCTCCAACTCCCGCCGGACCTCGACTTCATGGGGATGTTCCACGGCATCGACGAACGAGTCCCCACCGCCTCCCTCGAATTCGGCTCCCGAGTCCTGGACCGCTTCTTCACCCAGGCCTGACCCGTACGACCGACTTCCCGGCTCGACCCGCCGAACCCACCCGACTTCCCGGCTCGACCCGCCGAACCGACCCGACTTCCCGGCTCGACCCGCCGAACCGTCGTCCAAGTTTCGGCGGGTCGATCCG